>JBEHYT010000010.1:0-173183 GCA_048498035.1 Bacteroidota bacterium
CAGCTCAACAGGCACGGTTGCCACGCAATCGATCCTGGTGCAATAAGCCCACAGGCCTATAATGAAAAAGTCCCCGCCGCGGCGGGGACTTTTTTTTACTCTTTATTTAAGGTCGAGAACACGTATTTGAAGACTTCGTTCCCCGTTCCATTCATTTATATCGATTCGAAACACGACATCTACTTCCTTCTGAAGTTGCAGCAGTGGAAATTTTTCAGCCAGGTTAAATCCAATACCGCTGATGGTTGTTGCACCCTGGCGAACGGAGAATTTGATATGCTGATCTTTTACGATGCGGGAACCGCCGGTATCGCTCACGCCGCGGCAGATAAATACCGGGCGAAGATTTTCCGGGCCAAATGGTTCCATCTGGCTCATAATATTGTAGAAAGGCCAGGTAATGTCTTTGAGGGCAATGGCAGCATCAATTTCAATTTCAGGCACCAGTAATTCAGGTTGAATTGTGGCAGCTACCACAGCTTCAAATTTCTCGCGGAATGCGTCTACCTGTGTTAATTCCAATGTCATTCCCGCTGCGGCAAAATGACCTCCATAGCCCAGCAGGTGTTCCCTGCAGGCATGAATGGCTTCGTATAAATTGAAACCAGGCACACTTCGGGCGCTGCCCGCCGCATACTCGCCTGAACGGGTAAGCACGATGGTGGGACGATAATGATGTTCAATTAACCGCGATGCCACAATTCCTACAACACCTTTATGCCAGTGTTCCTGGAATACCAGGGTCGATTTTCGCTGCGCCCAGTCGGGATTATTGCGAATCAATTCCAGCGCTTCGGCGGTAATTGAAATATCTGCTTCTTTCCGGTCTGTATTGTCACTGTGCAGCAGCTTCCCATATTCCAGCGCTTCCTCGTACGTGTCTGCGATAAATAATTGCACTGCTTTACGGGCATCGTCCATCCGTCCGGCTGCATTTACCCGTGGTGCAATCATGAATACCAGGTTGCTGATCTGGAGCGGGCCGGAAAGCCCGCTTAATTCAATAAGCGCGCGGATGCCAAGGTTGGGATTCTCATTTACCTTCTGCAAACCAAAAAATGCCAGCACTCGATTTTCACCGGTGATAGGAACAATGTCTGCAGCAATGGCGGTGGCCACCAGGTCAAGAAATTGCGTGGCTGCTTCGGCTTCCAGCCCCAATGTAAGCGTAAGGGCAGATATAAGTTTAAACCCAACACCGCAACCGCAGAGTTCTTTGTACGGGTAACCGCAATCCACTTGTTTGGGATTCAGGATGGCAACGGCGGCAGGAAGTTGTTTATCCGGCAGGTGGTGATCACACACAATAAAATCGATGCCGAGTTGTTTTGCATAGGCAATCAGCTCTACCGATTTAATCCCGCAATCCAGCGAAATGATCAGGGAAATATTATTCTCCTTTGCGTAGTCGATGCCAGCCTTACTCACCCCGTAACCTTCGCGGTAGCGATGGGGAACATAAAATTCAACTTCATCGTGCAGTCCTTTCAGGAACTGGTACATACATGCCACGGAAGTGGTGCCGTCTACATCATAATCGCCAAACACCAGAATTTTTTCATCGGCATCAAATGCAGCGAGTATGCGATCCACGGCCTTGCCCATGTCTTTCATCAGCCAGGGATCATGCAGGTCTTCCAACTGAGGTCTGAAGAAATGTTTGGCGCTGTCAAAATCGTGGATCCCACGTTGTACCAGTAATTCACAAAGTGCAGGGTGTATGTTCAGTGCCTGTTGAAGCCGTTTTACCAGTTCAGGGTCTGCTTCCCTGATCTTCCATCGCTTGTTACTCATCCGCTCGTACAATAAAAATGATCAATCGGTGGTTGTAACCTAATAGGTTCGGTCGGTTACAAAACGCACCATGTCTTCCAGTCCCTGCCGGATGGGACTTTCGGGAAATTCCCGGATAATGCGGAGGGCTTCATCCCGGTATTCATTCATTTTTTCCGTGGCGTACCGGATGCCGCCGCTTTCGTTTACCTGGCGGATTACCCACTGCACTTTTTCCCTGTCAGTATTATTGTGTTTGATAATCCGGATCATGGTTCGTTTCGTTTCGCGGTCCACGTTGTTCAGGGAATAGATGATCGGCAGGGTCAGTTTTTTTTCTTTAATGTCATTGCCGGTAGGCTTTCCTACGTTGGCGCTGGCATAGTCGAAAAGATCGTCTTTTATTTGAAATGCGATCCCGGCTTTTTCACCAAAAAGTCGCATTTTTTCGGTAATCGCGTCGTCATTTGTGGTAGACCATGCGCCTGCAGCACAGGCAGAGGCGAGGAGAGAAGCGGTTTTATTCCGTATAATTTCGAAATAAATATCCTCTTTCAGGTTCAGGGACCGGGCTTTTTCCAGCTGCAAAAGCTCTCCTTCGCTCATTTGTTGCACTGCATTCGACAGCAATTGGAGCACCCGGTGGTCGTTGTGCGACAACGAAAGATCCAGCCCCTTGGCCAGTAAATAGTCGCCAATAAGCACATTCGCCTTTGCTTTCCAAAGGGCATACGTGGAAAAAAATCCCCGTCGTTCCATGGAATCATCCACTACATCGTCGTGCACGAGGGTGGCCGTATGCAGCAATTCCACCAGTGACGCCGCCCGGTAGGACGCGTCGTTAACGGGCCCGGAGAGCTTGGCGGAAAGGAGCACAAACATAGGCCTGAGCTGCTTTCCCTTGCGTTTTACGACAAAACGCATGATCCGGTCGAGCAACGGGGTGCGGCTTTTTACGGCCTCCCGGAACCGGCCTTCAAACGTTTTCAGCTCCGCACTTATGAGGTGTTGGGGAAGTTGCATAGTAAAAAAGGGCAATTTACGCCTCAAAAAATAAATCGGGAATGATGCAACAAAATGACCGTTTTTGTTGACTAAGTAATTGAAAAATAACAACAGAAAGCGCCTAAATAAATTTTGCAAAAATTTGGTTTTTAAGCTTCAAGTCATATTTTTGCGTTTTATTAGGACATTGTTTTCTAAATCTTAATCCTTCGTTATGGCAAGCAAAAAGTATCTATCATTATTGGTAGTGGCGATCTTCTCTACCCTGGCGGCATTTTCCCAGGTGAAGATTGGAACTACTTATGACTCAACAGAAATCCCGCAAAAGAGGATGCCTCAGCATGCTCAGTTTTTGGCGGGTACAGAAAATTTTCCCGCTAAACCCCGCAACCAGTGGGAAATCGGTATCAAAACCGGTTTGATGAATGTTAGCGGTGACGTTCCTTCACAAATCACCTGGCCCAGCTTTGGCGTACACGTACGTAAGGCTTTCGGTTATGTGTTCTCTATGCGTTTGGAGTACATGTACGGTCAAGGTAAAGGTTTGAGCTGGGTAGAATCCAGCAACTTTGCGAAAAACTCAGCATGGGCGGCTAATGGCTACTCTGCTCCTTATCGCAACAATGCAGGGCAGATCGTTTCTTCCCTTGGCAATTACGGCGGTAACCCCAACGCTCCGTTGGAGACCGTGTACTACAACTACAAGACAAAAGTTCAGGACCTTTCGCTGGAAGGTGTAGTAACGCTGAACAACATTCGTTTTCACAAGGCTAAGACCGGTATGAACGTTTATGGTTTCGCTGGTATCGGCGGATCTATTTATGATACCCGTGTGAATGCCCTGAATGAGAATGGCGGAAAATATGATTTCAGCAGCATCAGCGGTGGCGTTTACAAAAACCGTAAAGACACTAAGAAAGCGCTGAAAGACATGATGGACGATTCTTACGAAACTCCGGCTGAAAGCCAGGGTACTCGCCGTCCTAAACTCTTTGGTGATACATTCAAACCTTCTGGTACAGTAGGTATGGGTATCGCTTTCAAACTCAGCAACCGTCTCAACCTGGCGATCGAAGACCGCGTAACGTTCATCAAGGATGACCTCCTGGATGGTCAACGCTGGCAAGAGCACGCTATGGGCGACGCTGTGCTGACACGTGATTTTGATTCTTACAACTTTGCTTCAGTAGGTCTGAACATCAACCTGGGTGCTAAAGCTGTTGAGCCGCTGTGGTGGCTGAACCCGCTGGACTACGCTTACAGCGAAATCCGCAACCCGCGCCTGATGCGCCTGCCGAAACCAGTTCTGCCTGATAGCGATGGCGATGGTATCACTGACCAGTTCGACCAGGAGCAAACTCCACAAGGTTGCCCTGTTGACAGCCATGGTGTAAGTAAGGATACTGATGGTGACGGTGTACCTGATTGTAAGGATAAAGAACTGATCACTCCTACAGTATGTCAACCTGTTGATGCTGATGGTGTTGGTAAATGCCCATGCCCCGATGGTTGCGCTGTAGTTCCTCCTCCTACAAAGACTTGTGCTGAAAAACTGGGTCCTTTGCCTAGCGTTTCATTCAAAGCCGGAAGCAATGTACTTAGTGATGATGCAAAAGCTGTACTTTCTACAGTGGCTGCACGCCTGCGCAACACTCCTGAGTGCCGCGTAGTAGTAACAGGTTACTGCTCTTCCAGCAAGAAAGAACAACAGCTGAGCTGGGATCACGTAAACAAGGTAATCTCTTACCTGGTTGAAAAAGAAGGCCTTAGCGCTGACCGCTTTATCTTCAAATATGGTGAAGATGGCGATTGCAACACAGTTGACCTGCGCGGTGCTAACGACGGTGAAGATGGACCTAACCAGGTTACTCCTCCGTTCCCTAACCTGCGTAAGAACTAATATTTCTCTTGGTACTTTTTGCTGATAGACCCTCCCTTTACAGGGAGGGTTTTTTTATGCCCCGAAAATCGGCCGCAAAAGCACCTAAATCACTCTTTATCAAAACCTTAACAAGCGCATTTTGGTGCCTTATCTTTTTTCCCAAAGTTTTGCGTCTATCTATTAACTTTGCAGTCCCTTATGCGTTTTATTTCAGTAGTATTAATAGCACTTTTCCTGGCCAGTTGCGGTGGAAACAGCATGACCAAGATCCTGAAGAATCCTGACCCGGAATACAAGCTGAAAATTGCCGAACAGTATTTTGTAAAAAAGAAATACTCCAAAGCCCAAAGCATTTTTGAAGATATTATGCCGTATTACCGTACGGTACCCAACCAGTTTGAAAATATCTATTACAAATACGCTTATTGTGCCTATTACCAGGAAGACTACATGAACTCGGAAAACCTGTTCAAAACATTCCTGGAATTATTTCCCAACAGCCAGCGATCTGAAGAAGTGGATTATATGCGCTGCTACTCCTACTTCAAACAATCGCCAAAGCCGGAATTGGATCAAACCAATACCATCAAAGCAATGGGATCCATGCAAACATTTATCAATATGCATCCCAACTCCCCACGGGTAAAAGATGCAAATGATATTATTGATATATGTCGCCATAAACTGGAAGAAAAAGATCATAAAAGCGCACAACTCTATTATGATATCGGGCAGTTTCGCGCGGCAGGTGTAACGTTTACCACGCTGCTGGACGACTACCCGGAATCAGCCAACGGTGATCTTTACAAGCTAATGATCATCAAATCATACTTTCGCTACGCAGAACTGAGCATTGAAGAGAAGAAAGTGGAGCGTTTTGAACGTGTGATCAATGAGTGTAATGAATTTACCGACCGTTTTCCTGACAGCAAGCTGAAAAAGGAAGCGGATAGTTACCTGAAACAATCGCAAACAAATATTAAACATTTAAGCAATGAGCAAGTTAAGACGTCAGCTTAGTGCCGGTATCACCAACAACGTGGAAACCCGCAGTCTTGATGATTTTAAATCCAAGACCGGCAACCTGTATGAATCAATCGCGGTTGTAGCCAAACGTGCCAACCAGATCAATATTTCCCTCAAAGAGGAATTGCATAACAAGCTGGAAGAATTTGCCAGCCATACAGACAGCCTGGAAGAGATCCATGAGAATAAGGAGCAGATCGAAATTTCACGGGCGTATGAGCGTATGCCGAACCCGGCACTGTTGGCCAGCCAGGAATTCCTGGAAGACAAAGTGTACTTCCGCAGAAGCGAAGACGAACTATTTAGCTAAAACAAGGCTTTAAACGATAGTTGAAGACCCCGCCCCGCGGGGTCTTTTATTTTTGTGAAAACAGCGCCCTGTATTCAAAATCAGGGCTGTAAATGGTAATTTTGAATCATGCTGAAAGGCAAAAAAATACTGTTGGGCATCAGCGGAAGCATCGCCGCCTATAAAGCCATCCTGCTGGTTCGCCTGCTGGTAAAGGCTGGCGCCGATGTAAAAGTGATCATAACACCCGCAGCAAAGGATTTTGTATCACCCCTTACCCT
Source organism: Bacteroidota bacterium (assembly GCA_048498035.1). GTDB lineage: Bacteria > Bacteroidota > Bacteroidia > Chitinophagales > Chitinophagaceae > CADEDV01. The sequence continues at coordinate 6,257 of JBEHYT010000010.1, forward strand.
GGCCACCCTCTCTAAAAATACAGTGCTCTCAGACCTCTTTGAAGAGCAAACCTGGGCCAATCACGTGGCCCTGGGCCGATGGGCCGATGTATTTGTAATAGCGCCCCTGAGCTGCAATACGCTCGCTAAAATGGCCAGTGGTGCCTGTGATAACCTGCTGATGGCTACTTACCTCTCTGCCACCTGCCCGGTGGTGGTGGCACCGGCAATGGACGAGGATATGTGGCACCATCCCGCCACCCGTGCCAACCTGGAACGCATCCGCAGCTACGGAAACCAGGTGATCCCGGTAGAAAAAGGTGAACTGGCCAGCGGCCTGTTTGGCGACGGCCGGATGGCCGAACCCGAGCAGATTTTACATTTCCTGGAAGTTCATTTTTCTGCCTCCGGCAGCCTGGCTGGTAAAAAAGCCCTGGTTACCGCAGGTCCCACATACGAACCGCTTGATCCCGTTCGTTTTATAGGTAATCATTCCTCCGGTAAAATGGGCCTGGCCCTGGCACAGGAACTGGCACAGCGCGGCGCAACTGTTACCCTGGTGATGGGTCCATCCCTGCTATCAATTCCTGCATCACCGGCTTTGACGGTGGTAAGAGTGCAAACAGCAGCGGAAATGCTGGCAGCCTGTGAAACAGCCTTCCCGGAAACAGATCTTGCCATAATGGCCGCCGCGGTAGCAGATTATACACCGGCTAACGTAGCATCGGAAAAAATTAAAAAGAAAGAAACGTCACTGCAAATAGAACTTCATAAAACCACCGACATCCTGAAACAACTCGGAACAAAGAAGAAGGACGGCCAGGTACTGGTAGGCTTCGCACTTGAATCCAGCCGGGAACGGGAATATGCCCTGGAGAAATTGAAGACAAAAAATGCAGATATGATCGTCTTAAACTCGATCCGGGATGAAGGCGCGGGGTTTGGACATGATACAAATAAAATAACGATCTTCAGCCGCTCCGGCCAGGAGTATTCCTTTCCGCTGCAACCGAAATCGGGCGTGGCAAAAGATATTGTTGATACTATAACAAAGCTCTATTATGCGTAAAAATTGCTGGGTAGTTCTTCTGCTGCTGTTCTGTTGCAGCCATTCACAGGCCCAGGAAATTCAGGCCCGGGTAACACTGGTAACCAGTAAAGTGAGCTCCAGCGTTGATAAAAAGATCTTCAACACCCTGCAAACTGCACTTACCAATTTTCTTAACAACCGTAAATGGACGGGAGATGTGTTTGCCAGCAATGAAAAAATTCAATGCAATTTCCTGCTCACGTTCGACCAGGAACTGGGTAATAACACCTATAAAGCAAAGCTGACCGTGCAAGCCGCAAGACCGGTGTATGGAAGTACGTATGATTCGCCTATTATCAATTTCCAGGATGACGATGTAACCTTTCGATACCAGGAGTTTCAACCCGTGGAGTTTAATGAAAACCGCGTGCAGGGCACAGATCCGCTTGCGGGCAACCTGACTGCAGTATTTGCCTATTATGTAAATATTATCCTGGCCATGGATTATGACTCATTTTCACTCCGGGGTGGCGATGCCTATTTTAAAAAGGCCTGGAACATCGTCAACAATGCACCTGAAGCGAAAGATATCACCGGCTGGAAATCCTACGAAGGGCTCCGCAACCGGTACTGGCTGGTGGAGAATATGAACAGCAACCGGTTTGCATTGATCCATGATGCGATTTATAGCTATTATCGCAATGGCTTCGACCTGATGGCTGAGCGCGAAGAAGATGGCAGAACCGGCATTTTAAATGCGCTTAACTTTCTCAATACGATCAACGCTGAAAACCCAAATTCCATGCTGATCCAGTTCTTTTTCCAGGGAAAGAGCAATGAACTGGTGAAAGTATTCAGCAAAGCGGATCCTGAACTCAAGAACCGGGCACGGGATATTCTCACTCGCCTCGACATCTCCAACACGGAGTCCTATAACCAGTTACGATGATGAAGAAAGCTGTTGTGTACGTGGTATTGTCTGTATTGCTTTTTTCCTGCGGCTCTGGCGACAGGCTGCCTTCTGGTATTCTTCCCCGGGAAAAAATGGAAGCCATGCTCTGGGATTTTATGCGTGCTGATTTTTTTGTAAAAGATTATGTACTGGCAAAAGATTCAAGCCTGAATGCGGGCAGCGAACAAAAACAGGTATTTCAGCGCGTTTTGGACTTTCACAACGTTACCCAGCCTGATTTCCGGAAAAGCCTGGATTACTATATGAAGCATACCGACCTGATGAAAAAAGTGCTGGATTCCATTCAAACCTATGCACAAAAAGAGGCGGAGCTCTATGCTACACCTAAACTTCTCATCGATACATCATTCAGAAAAGCCGTGCGTGATTCCAGTCCTAAAGACCCGGAGGATATTGACGAACATATCAGGCAATTGAAGAAGCGGGACGTGGTTTCCGGGCAAGTTCAGTAATTTTGCAGCAGATTCCTGCTATATGAAAAAAGTTGTTCCAGACGCTTCTGCAGCGGTTTATGATATTCCTGATGGCGCTACGCTTATGCTTGGCGGTTTTGGCCTTTGCGGCATTCCCGAAAACTGTATTACTGCCCTTGTAAAAAAAGGTATAAAAGAATTGACCTGTATTTCCAACAATGCAGGAGTGGATGATTTTGGTATTGGGCTGATGCTGCAGCAAAAGCAGGTACGGAAGATGATCGCTTCTTATGTGGGAGAAAACGCAGAGTTTGAACGTCAGTTGCTGAGCGGGGAACTGGAAGTGGAACTGATCCCGCAGGGCACGTTGGCCACCCGTTGCATGGCTGCCGGATACGGCATGCCTGCAATATTTACGCCCGCAGGTGTAGGTACGGAGGTTGCCGCCGGCAAAGAAACCCGGACCTTTAATGGAAAAGAGTACCTGTTGGAATATGCTTTTGATGCAGATTTTGCGATTGTAAAAGCATGGAAGGGAGATACGCAGGGAAACCTTGTCTTCCGGGAAACAGCCAGGAACTTCAACCCGCTAATGGCCATGGCCGGCAGGGTTACCATTGCAGAAGTGGAAGAACTGGTTCCTGCAGGTCAGCTTAATCCCAACGAGATTCATACCCCCGGTATTTATGTACACCGCATTTTCCAGGGAAGCGGGTATGAGAAAAGAATTGAACAACGAACAACGCGAAAACATCAATAACCACGCATGGCACTTACAAAAGAACAGATTGCGCAACGGATTGCCCGCGAACTACAGGATGGTTTTTATGTAAACCTTGGTATTGGTATTCCTACCCTGGTGGCCAATTATATCCCGGACGGGATGGATGTGGTATTGCAAAGCGAAAATGGATTGCTGGGAATGGGACCGTTTCCATGGGAGGGAGAAGAAGATCCTGACCTGATCAATGCCGGTAAACAAACCATCACCACAGTGCCCGGCTCCGTTTTTTTTGATTCTGCAATGAGTTTCGGGATGATCCGGGCAGGAAAGGTAGATCTAACGGTATTAGGGGCTATGGAAGTGAGTGACCGCGGTGATATTGCCAACTGGAAAATTCCAGGCAAAATGGTAAAAGGAATGGGCGGAGCGATGGACCTGGTTGCAAGTGCGCGTAATATTATCGTTGCTATGATGCACAGTAACCCGAAAGGGGAATCCAAATTGCTTCCTGCCTGTACGCTTCCATTAACGGGCGTAGCCTGTGTAAAGAAAATTGTAACCGATATAGCGGTGCTGGACGTTACCCCCGAAGGGTTTGCCTTGCTGGAACGGGCGCCTGGTGTAAGCGTAGAAGAGATTCGTAGTAAAACGGCCGGGAGACTGGTAGTGCCCGCCTCTGTACCTGAAATGGCTTTTTAATCGATCAGGTTATTCTTCACCGCAAAAAATACAAGTCCGGCGGTGTTTTTACTTCCAAATCGTTCCATTAGCCGGTCTTTAATGGCTTCAACTGTTCGAGGGCTGATCTCCATTTTCTGAGCTATTTCCTGGGCGGTAAATTCCATACAGATAAACCGGAGCACATCTCTTTCTTTATCGCTCAGCGTAATTTCGTTATTGAGAGAAGGCACTACTTTTTGCCTGGAGTGGGATTTTTTAAGCAGGATGCGATTCACGAAATTATTGAGGTAATATCCCTTTTCAAATACTTCCATGATGGCCCGGCGAATTTCCTGTGGCTCTGCATTTTTCAACAAATAACCATTGGCGCCATTTTCCATCAGGTGATAAACAAACCGCTCGTCCTCGTACATACTCAGCACAAGTACTTTAATATGCGGAAATTGTTTGCTGATGATCTTGGTGGCCTCAATACCGTCTTTACCCGGCATGCGCAAATCCATCAACACCACTTCCGGTTGCGATTCAGGAAGGCCGTTCAACAATTCATCGCCATTTTCGGCTTCCTGTACAAATTTGATATTTGTAAATGGCCGCAGGGAAAGGATGACACCCTTTCTGAATATCTTATGATCGTCTGCAATAGCTACCTTGATGGGTCCCATGATATCTGCTATCTAAGTGTACAAAATTAACTTTTTTTCTCAGTATGTCCGTCGGGTGGATAAGACTCACTGATATGGTTCATCTTTCGGCAGCTCGATTGTTACTTTATAATACGTTTGCGAAATGTCTTTTTCAAAATTGATACTTCCCTGTACCACGCGCAGGCGACTGCTGATATTCTTTAATCCCAGTCCCACGGTGCTCTTGTTCAGCTTGTCAAAATCAGCCTGCACAATTCCACGTCCGTCGTGGTGTATGCGAAGATAAAATTTATCACCGTGTACGTTTTGGGTAAGGTGAATAAAGCTGGCGCTGCTGTGTTTGAGAATATTATTGATCAGTTCCTGTACGATCCGGAAGATGATCAATTCCTTTTCACCTTTCAAACGGTCTTTGTATTCGTGAAAACGGCTGCTTGCGTTAATTGTTCCCGAGCCGCTTATTTTCTGGAAAAGATCATTTACGGCAGATTCAAGGCCGAAGTTCTTAAGCGTAGGCGGCATCAGGCTATGGCTGATATTACGAATCAACTGGATAGTATCATCAATGATCTGCCGGGCCTGGAAGATGGATTGCAACTGGGTGGATTTATCCTGGTTTACCAGGTTCTCATTCAGGTACAGTCGGGCGGTGGCCAGCAACGGACCCGCATCATCGTGCAGGTCGGCCGCCAGGCGTTGACGTTCCTCTTCCTGTAGTTTGATGGAGGCATTGAGCAGTATTTTCTGTTGCTCCTGCTCCATCTGCTGCAGTTTGTTTTGGAAACGAATAACGCGCCGTTGGTGGAAAATGATGAAAACGACAAGACTGATCGTAAGCACCAGCATGCCCAGCGTGCCTAAAAACAGCACGGTGGAAACGGTGGATGAACTGGTTGCTTGTAGAAAAAACATACGGTAATATTAAAGACAGGTTCGTGTTTTAAATCATATCAAGGAAGGGGATGCTGGCAGTTTTGGCCACCGCGCTTTTTTGTTTCTGCCGGGTCGCAAGGTAAATTGCCAGTCCAAACAGCCCGTTTTTAATAATGTCGAAGGCAAATGTAATATCCCAATATTTGGTGATGCCACTCAACTTTATATGATACGCAAGGATATTAAAGAAAAAGGTGAGCCCGAGGTATATCATGATGCCAACAGAAATCCAGAAGGTGTATTTTTCATACAGCACTTCATTCTGCGCCGATCGAAATTCCTGCATCATATACGCTACCACATATACAAACACCAGGATGGTGGAAATACCAATCGGCACACTGTCGATTACGCGGGTTTTAAACGTTGCCACGTAGTAGATCTGGAACAGGACAAAGAAACAGGAGCAGACCAGGATCAGGGTTTTTACCGACTTATTACGAACGATGAGGAAAAAGATCGATGCAAAGCAGGCATACTCCAACAGGGTATATGCGAAATAATAATACTGACGCAGTTCCCGGGGAATAGACAGGATGATGGTCTTGAAAAAAAGGTTGAGCAGGAAGAAAATGACCGAATAAACTAACAGGATATTACAGATTCGGTTGCTTTTTACCTTATTGAATACCAGGAAGTACACTCCTATCGGGATCAGAAAGGAGTAAAGAAAGATATAATAAAAAAGGTTTTCTATAAACTTGGATTTTGTCCAAATATAGAAAACCTTTTAGTAAATTAATAATCTTCCGAGTAATTCTACCCGATTAACGGGTGAAATTCACTTACTCAGCCCAGTCGATGCCGATTACATCATCCCAGATGATTTGGCGAGAATTCTTTTTCATAACAGTAACGTGTTTTTTACAGTGCCTTTCAAATCAGATTTGAGATGTAAAAATTGCAGTTATTAGCAGAGAATTCAACCCTTAAAACAATAAGGGAATCCCTTAAAATCCGATGAAACCCGCTGTGGTATTGACTTTCGAGAATATTACGAGGTATGTTTACTATCCAAAATCACGTATAAATTCTCGTAAAACACCGTATTTTTACGGTTGTCAAAATAGGAAGTTTACCAGGAAAACGCCCGGAAAAGTCCGATTTATTAACTGCTGTGGATAAAAACCGGTGCTCAAAGCCCCGGGTAGGAGGGGGTGTGGATAACCCCTAAACGTGGAAAAAGAAGTTGATTGACATTGGATTTCGCTACGGCTTTCAAAGGATTGGAAATTCAATTTGGACGGTTTTCCGCTTTTGGCGGACAAGGACATTGGATGTGCTGAGGGGCGGATCCGCGGTCAATCAACCTGCCTCAAAACTATATCCACATCCGGGTGTGGACAAGAGCAGTAATGCCCGGTTTTAAATCGCTGGTATTTACGGCCCCTTTCGGAATCTTACCCGTTTTTTTTGACCGGGAAAATACGATATGCCTCCTTGCCGACTTCTTACTAACCGGGTGAAAAATAATCAGATAAAAAAATATGTAACGGATTATAATGCCAAAATTGAGTACTTTTACGCGGGATCCAACAAAAGTCGGGCTTTCCCAACTCCCGGCATTCCTTTATCGTAAAACCAACGCAAAATGACTGCACAGCAGATTAAGGTCTCTATCGCCGATGATCATAAGATTTTCAGGGATGGAATCCGGATGGCACTCAGAGACAAAGAATACCTCAAAATTCTTTGGGAAGCCGAAGACGGTAAAGACCTTATGCATAAGCTTCAACTGAAGATACCCGATGTATTATTAATGGACATTCGTATGCCGGAAATGGACGGCATCAATGCCATCAGCCTTATACGCAAGGAATATGAGTCTGTTAAGATCATCGTACTTACTATGTATGACGACCAGGAGATGATTACCCGGATGATGGAAATGGGCGCCAATGCCTACCTCACCAAGACCACAGACCCCGAAGAGATCTACCAGGCTATTCTCACCTGCATGAACGACGATTTCTATTTTAACGAATTGGTGAACAAAGCCGTTCTTCTCAAATTACAGCACAAGAAATCTGTTCGGCAATTCTATCCCAACCCCGTTAAGTTTAGCGAAAAGGAAATGAAGATCCTCCGGTTGATTGCCGAAGACAAAACCACGGAAGACATATCCAAAGAAGTGTTTCTCAGCCCGCGCACTATCGAAACGATCCGCCAGAATATGAAACAGAAAGTGGGGGCTAAAACCATCGCCGGCCTGGTTATGTACGCCATGCGAAACAAACTCCTCGATTAGTTTTTTGAATCACTGCCATGAGCAATATAAATGATACTTATTTCGACGGTCTTTACAAAGACATCTGGAAAGCCATCATTCCGGCTGAATTAACAGCTAAAGAAGTTGATTACCTTATAAGTCGCTTTGGTCTAACCAGTTCTTCACGCGTGTTGGACATGATGTGCGGCTACGGGCGGCACGCACTGGGGCTGGCCGCGAAAGGCATCCCGGTAACGGCAGTAGACAATCTGCCGGCATATACCAGCGAAATCAGCAAAGCTGCCGAGGCCGAACACCTTCCGGTAACCGTAGTAACTTCGGATATTGTTTCGTTCAAAACAAGCGATCTTTTTGATCTTGCCATTTGCATGGGAAACAGTATCAATTTCTTTTCTGAAGAAGAAATTCACCATATCCTGGTTAGTACGGCGGCAAGTCTTAAGCCCGGCGCGTCGCTGGTGATCAATAGCTGGTCGATTGCAGAAATTGCCATCCCCCAGTTTCGCGAACGCGCCTGGAGTAAACTCAACAACCTGAAATTGATTGCTGAATGCAAATACCTGTTCAACCCCACCCGTATTGAAACCGAACAGATGATTATTGATGAAGCCGGCAAAATTGAAACCAAGCAAGCGGTTGATTATATATTTTCCCTTTCAGAAATGGAACGCCTGCTGCAATCTGCCGGCTTCCGGATGGAAGAAGCATACAGCATCCCCGGCCGAAAGAAATTTGCCCTCGGCGATGTACGGGTGTATATTCTCGCCACACGGATCTAAAGTGATACCAGTCCGTGCCGTAAGGCTACAATAGCAAGTCCGACGCGGCTTTTCACATCCATTTTTGTAAATAACTGGTCACGCAGGGTGTCAACAGAACGCGGGTTCAGTGTCATCCGCTGCGCAATCTCCTTATAAGTAAGATCACTGCAAACCAGCCGCAGGAATGCTAATTCCAGGTTGGATAACATGGCACGCTGCACCGTGGTTTGCCCGTCACTGCTGTTCCTGAACAGGCTTACCAGCTTGCCCGTGGTGTGATTTGAATAATAGTAACCTGCCTGCATTACCGACTGAATAGCAAATCGCAGTTCATCCGGGTGTACATCTTTTTTCAAAAAGCCTTTCACGCCGCACTGGAGCAGCCGGATGAGCGAGAGTTCTGAATCATACATCGTTAGCATTAGTACGTGAACGGCGGGATGATGTTGATACAGCCATGTGGCCGTGTCAAAGCCATTCATATCCGGCATGTTCAAATCCAGGATCACAACGTCTGGCGGTGGTCCGGTGGAGATGCTTTTCACCAGGTCCTGCCCGGAATTAGCCTGTTGAATTACTTTGCAATTGTCGAAGCCGTTAATCAGGCTTGCCAATGCGGTTCGCAGTAGTTGGTGGTCGTCAACCAGCGCAACGCGAATGGATGGATTGTTTGATTTCATATGAACTGGTCGGGATAGTGAACACCAGGGCGGTACCATCCCCTTTTTTTGAATTAATAAACATGGTGCCCTGGAGCATTTTTGTTCGCAACTCCATATTACGGAGTCCTGATCGGCGCAGGAGGAGCGGGTTCATATCCGGGATGCCGCATCCGTTGTCGCAAATAGTCATTTGCAGTGAATTATTGCTGAAATGCAGCGTCACCTTTACTTCGCTGGCGCCGGCGTGTTTGATAATATTATTAAACGATTCCTGTATAATCCGGAACAGAATAACTTCCCGTTGGCTATCCATAAAACAAGGCGTGCCTGTTAACTCAAAATGAATATTAAAGATGCCGGTTTTGCGCACCTGGTTAATTTCATCCTCAATGGCGGCAGTAAGTCCCAATTGAACCACCTTATCGGCATTCAGGTGCTGGGAAATAGTGCTGAGGTCGTGAATGGCCTGCCCCACCAAATGGATGGAAGATTTTATTTTTTCTTCGGCTAGTGAAGCCTGGGATTGATCCAGCGTATTGAGATGAAGCTTGGCGAGTGTTAAGGAAAGATTGATATTATCGTGGATCTCCCGTGAGATAGCGGTAAATGTTTGTTCCTGGATCTCCAGTTGTGCCGCCATCAGGTTTTTTTCATGGTCCAGCTTTACCTGTTGCAATGTATGTTCATAAACCTGGTGCTTCTTCCGCGCCAGGTTCAGGATCAGCAGCAGGAAACCCATCATTACGGACACCAGCAATATTACACCCACCAGGAAGATCGCTATGTCAGCAGGATTTTTTTGCATAAAAAGGCCTTTGTGATAAAAAATGAGTTTACAGCAAACGGAAGCACAAAAAACAAGGCAGACAAAAGATTGATAAACGTATAGTTGTTGGCATGGAGATAATTAACGACCAGGAAATAAGGCAGGGAAACGCAGGTATAAAAAAACATGCCGGTAGTGATCCAGAAAGACGGCCGTGAAGCAAGTGACTGGCGCCCAGGGAAGACCATTTGCTCATAATAATAAGCCATGCAACACAGTAGTAATAATAGAAAGCCTGCGATAAAGAACAGCTTGGTAACCGTGTCATTCGCTGGCGCGTCGATCCTACGGTAATAACATCCTACCAGGATTGTACTTCCGGCAATAAAAACTCCTGCGCCCGCGCGAATAATGCGTGTGATAGCCCTGCTGCGCAGCAGAAGTATATAAAAGCTGCTATAAATAAATACATCCACAACAGAAAGGATCACGTTGAGCCGGATGGTGAAGCGGTCTGCCAGCACATGTTCTGCATCTGCGGTGGCAGCGTGAAACAGGTCAATGGTAAGAACAATAAAGTTAAATAGCAGGTAGCCCGTGAATAAGCGGCCTGCCTGTTGTTTTCTTGCATAGATAAAGCCGGTGGTTACTGCAGTTAGTTCCGCCAGCCAAAGGATCAGCTCGGTGTAGTATGATTTTCCCAATTCGTCCAGGATGTGATGTAGCAAATTCATCGTCCCTGATTTGCTGTCAAAGTAGATATTTCAATTCAGAAATGCATTGTTGGTGCTCCGGGAAAAAAACGGATAAAAATGTTTTTTTTCACGATACCCGTAACAGGTTAAATGGGTGCGTTTTTTAAGTGAAATCTCTTATCGTTTTTTCCTGATTTAAGTTCAGGAAATACCATTTTCTTATTGTTTTTTTCTGTTGGAAGCCCTTTGGTGCCGGATGTATTTTTATAATCACAACGGCCGGTGGCGGGGAAAGCTGAAAACCGCATATCAGAAGAGTAGGCATAAATAATATATATATGAAGTTGATTCGGGTATTTATTGTTGTTATCACACTTGTTATCTCGGTAGGAGCGGGCGCACAACTTTCACAACGTGATAAACCTTTTTCGATACACCTCTTTGGTGTTACCATTACAGGCACATATTCCGAAGGATATATGGAGCGGGCGCATATCAATGGCACCAATATTCTTTTTGGGTTGATCACCTGGGGAGGAAGTGATATGATCACCTGCCACCCGGGGTCGGGGATCTGCCGGATTGAAACAATTCTCAATTTCCAGTTACGAAGTGTGCTTAGTGACCGGACCGGTAAACATGGGTTTGAAAAAATCCCCGTTCAGCCCGGGCAGGAGCCAGTATTAATAGGTGTTAATGAAAGCGGGATCACGTTTGCGGTAGACCTTACCCAGGTACCTGAACGGCGAAAGGCAAATTATGGCGCATCAACCTTTGAATTGGAACGTGAGTTTGTGTTGCCGCCCGATATCGTTCGCGGTCTTGGATTGTACCGGGGTAAAGGAGAGATGGGCTATATAATACCTCGTGGAAGTTATCCTCTGTACCGCGATGGCAATATTGCCTACTGGACCTTTACACCGGGTATACGTAAGAATTAATACTACCAGCCTCCATCGTTTTATAGTTCTTATTTAATAATAACTGAAGTATGTGGAAAGCATGGATCATTTTTATCGTCACAGGTTTTTGTTGTAAACAAAAAGACGAGCGAATACCCGGCGCCTCGTATAAGGAGATCAGCCGGTTTTTAGAGAATGCAGGTATTCAAAATTCGTCGGTCATCTATTTTTCTGCCGGCAGGCCACCTGTTCCGTTACCGGCCATCCATTGTTTTGATCGCAACGGGAAGCCGGTACAGGTGCCTCCCAGCTGTTTCGCTAACCTGGAAGCCTATGCACAACAACTCGGCGCTGGGAGGGTTGCTGGCGATACCTCCGGGGAAACGCTTTCTTCATTTTTAGAAAAATACCCGGTTATGAATGCATACGATGAAGATGTGGCGCTGCCGCTTAGCGCCGCGGCCGACTACCATCTTTTTGTCTGGTTCCTGGCTATTGATGAACAGGAATTAGGGCATAAACTGGCCGCCCTTTGCAGGCTGGTACAGCAACCGGGTAAGCGTCGCATCCAATTGTTTCTCGTACATGCCGTGTCTGAAAGAAATGTCCGCTATTTCAAAAGAGGAGGCGAAAAGCCAGTGAAAAGGGATTGAAATGACAAGGATAGGGAAACGGACTGAGCCCATTCGCCGGGTAGTTGTTGGCGCCTGGCTGTTATTTGTTGTACCTGTGGCTGCCTTGTCGCAGACAGATTCGCTGGATCTAATGACAAAAGCAGCGCGAGGATCATCCAATGTGTTTGCTGGAGGCACATTAGATATCCTGCAGGGTGGCCAGATGAATGCCAGCGCGCGATTGTTTCAATTGTACTTGGGAAAGCCAGGCGGCAGAAGATTACCGCTCTCCATATCAACCGGCGTGATGGCAGGTGCTCTTGCAGGATACCCATTGCATGATGAAGGAGTTTCACTGCTTGTTAACCCGGCGGGTGGACTTTTAAATATGCGGGTAGAAGGAGACCGGCGGTTGACGGGAGATGGAAACCTGCGTGTGCAGCTGCAGGGCGCGGTGCGCCTGTTAAATCTTTTTGATCCGGCGGCTTTTGTGAATTACCGTTTTGTGAATGCATTGGCCGGCGGCGGATTAATATGGATGACGGCAGCCTGGGAAGAAGGACGCGAAAAAGACCCGGGAATTTGCTGGTGTAGTTTACGCTTGTTTGGTTCTGCCGCGCCGGAATGGCTGTTTAGTGATTACCTGCAAACCAGGTTTTTCCCGGTGCTGCTTGGCGTTGCGGCAGGGGTAGGAGTTGATATTTCCCAGCGCCTGCAGGTCAGGACCTCCTATTTCCGGTTTTGTAATACACGAGGTGAGGCTGTTTTCCGGGAACCCGTGATACAGTTGTCGTTTAGTTACCAGGGGGGCTAAAAAAGAACAACCCCGGCGTTATGAGGACCGGGGTGTCGACGTTACTGTTATGAAAGAAAAAGGTAATTAGTTGTGGATTTTCATAAGGACAGTGTTTTCGGATTGGGTTTCTCTTTCTCGTGATTGGATGCTTAAAAACGGGAGCTCCATTGAAAAAAAGAAAAGTTGATTGCGGGGAGAAATCGCGCGGTCTTTCAAAGGATTGGAAATAAATTTTCTGGACGGTTTAGGACATTGGACGAATAGGATGCGACTTGTCCGTAACAATCAACTTTCATAGCAAAAATACATCGGGGGCTTAATGCACACAAGAGGGTAACTGCCCTTTTTCGGGTATATGGTATTTACTGATGGTATCGTAAAATGTCAAAAACAGGATCGTAAAGTTCCGATAGCCCTTTCCAGTATTGGTACTTTCCACAAATACGAAATCAAGTACTTTCACTATGTGAGATGTAACGGTATTTTTCCATCTTTGATGCGAGAATAGCTCTAAATCCAAAAAAACTAATAGTGAATCCAATGAAAAATCACGAGACTAACTCCGTAATCCGGGTTGCAATTGCTGATGACCACGCCCTTTTCCGCACGGGTGTAAAATCTTCCCTTTCTACAAGAAAAGATATCCAGATGGTTGCTGAAGCCGAAAATGGCATGCAGCTGCTGAACCTGCTTCGTCATATCCAACCGGATGTGGTGTTGCTGGATATTCAAATGCCGATCATGGATGGCCTTACTACGTTGCCGGAGATCAAAAAACTGTATCCCGGTGTTAAAGTAATTATGTTGTCTATGCACAACGATCATTCCGTTATATCTAAAATGATGGAAATTGGTGCCAACTCCTATTTAACCAAGGAGTCGGGTTCAGAAATGATCTATGAAGCCATTCGCGGTGTATATGAGAATGATTTTTACTTCAATGAACTTACGAATAAGGCGCTGCTGAGCGGTTTGCGCACCAAGCGTACTACGGAAGCTTCGGCACCTGCGGAAGTACAACTCACGGATAAGGAAGTAACAATCCTTAAACTGATGTGTGATGAAAAAAGCACGAAGGAAATTGCAGACATTGTAGACCTGAGCCCGCGTACCGTGGAAGCGATCCGCGACAAGCTGAAAACAAAAACAGGAACCAAATCAATGGCCGGGCTGGTGATGTATGCCGTAAAGGCTGGCCTGGTAGAGCAAGGATGACCTGCGTTACTGAATACATTTGGAATGCCACCTTCGGGTGGCATTTTTGTTTTATTTTCAATTTATGAATTGGATCTGCGTGAATGGCCGACGGATGTCGGCAGATGAACCGGCGCTTGCGGCAACCAATACGGGCTACCGCTATGGTGATGGGCTGTTTGAAACAATAAAGGTGGTAAATGGAAAGGCTGCGCTGGCCGATCTTCATTTTAACCGGTTGTTTGACGGCATGCGTTTGCTCGGGTTTCGTGTTCCGGTATTACTGACGAGGGAGTCTTTGTTGCGGGAGATACTTTCATTATGTAAAGACAATGGCTGTGAGCAACTGGCGCGTGTGCGCTTATCGGTGAGCCGCGGTCAGGGTGGATTGTATGATGATCCCGGACCCTGTCAATACCTGGTTGAATGCTGGCCGCTGGAACAAGCGGCGAGTGGATTTAATGAGAATGGTCTTGTAATTGGCATTTTCCCGCAGGGACAAAAATCTGTAGACGATTTTTCCAGGCTTAAATCAGCCAATTTCCTGTTGTATAGTGTTGCTGCGCGGTTTGCAAAAGCGCAGCGCTGGAATGATGCTGTGGTACTTAATACCAATGGCACGGTTGCAGACAGTACCATTGCCAATCTTTTTATTGTGAAAGATGGGAAAATAAAAACGCCTTCATTGCAGCAAGGACCAATTGCTGGTGTAATGCGCGCCTATTTGTTGAAGCATCTGGAGGTGGAAGAAGGAATAGTTTCAACAGATGAGTTGCAGGAAGCGGATGAGGTATTTTTAACCAATGCCATTCGCGGAATTCGTTGGGTTCAACAGCTGGGTAACAAGCAATATTCAAATACATTTGCCCGGCAACTCTTCCGGCAGTTGGTTCAAACTGCATGGTAAGTGGCTTGCTTTTTGAACCACTACGATCATGAAATCTCCCGTTGTTCTTTTCTGGTTTCGCAGGGATCTGCGCCTGCACGACAATGCCGGTCTTTATCACGCGCTTAAATCGGGTATGCCGGTGGTGCCTGTTTTTATTTTTGATACGGCCATCCTGGATGGACTTGCTGAAAAAAAAGATGCACGACTTGTTTTTATTCGCCAGGCGTTGCAGGAAATGCAGGAGAAGCTGGAGCAATTGGGCAGCACGCTCGACGTGCGGCATGGAGAGCCTGAAGCTATTTTCAGGAAGTTGCTGGATGATTACCCGGTGGCTGCGGTATATACCAATGAAGACTATGAGCCGTATGCGCAGGAAAGGGATGCGCGTGTAGCAAAAATGCTGGCAGCGTCAGCTATTCCATTTTACACGTATAAAGACCAGGTTATTTTTTCAAAGAATGAAGTGTTGAAAGATGATGGTAAGCCTTACACTGTATTTACGCCATATTCAAAGCGATGGAAATCGTTGTTGAAGCCTTTTTATTTTCGCTCTTATCCCAACGAGAAATATTTCCGCAATTTTTTTGCGCATGCGCCACACCGCATTCCATCACTGGAAAGTATGGGATTTAGCGAGATGCGGGTGACTTTTCCGCCGGCGGATTGGGAAAAATCTGTTATCCGCACCTATAACAAGACGCGCGATATTCCCGGGATACGGGGCACTTCAAGATTGAGTGTTCATCTCCGTTTTGGCACCATCAGCATTCGGGAATTGGCAAGGGAAGCAGGGGCGTTGAATGAAACATTTCTGAATGAATTGATCTGGCGGGATTTTTACCAGATGATTCTTTGGCATTTTCCGCAGGTAGTAAAGCAGTCGTTTCGTCCGGAATATGACGCTATTCATTGGCGTAATAATGAAAAGGAATTCCAGGCCTGGCAACAGGGCCTGACCGGCTATCCCATTGTAGATGCGGGTATGCGCGAGTTGAATGAAACAGGATATATGCATAATCGCGTACGGATGGTGGTTGCATCATTTCTCACCAAACATCTGCTGATTGACTGGCGATGGGGCGAAGCATATTTTGCAGAAAAATTATTGGATTATGACCTGGCTGCCAACAATGGCGGCTGGCAATGGGCAGCAGGCACAGGATGTGATGCCGCACCATATTTCCGTGTGTTCAATCCCTACCTCCAAACGCAAAAATTTGATCCTGATTTGAAATATATCCGCAAATGGGTGCCTGAACTGGATGAACTGACTTACCCGCAGCCGATTGTTGCGCATGATGTTGCCCGGAAGCGCTGCCTTGAAGTGTACCAGAAAGCGCTGAAAAAATAATTTGATTCAGAAAGATTAATCCAGGAATAAAGCAGTAGAGGCTGAAGGTGCACCAGCAGTTTGTAAACGCCTGTAAACGTCAAATAGCGTTTGTATTGCCGACCGGCCCTCTGCACCCAGATCAACGGAATAATTATTTACATACAGATCGATATGCTGGCGCATCACCGTTTCTTCCATAGCCTGCGCATGTTCCTTTACATAGTTGGTGATGGCGGGATAATGTGCGAATGAATATTCGAGGCTCTTTCGGATAAGACCATCTATTTTTTTGGCAATAGAAACATCAACAGTCTTGCGGATCGCGATTCCGCCCAGCGGGATGGGAGCATTCATCTTTTCTTCCCAATACTGGCCAAGATCCACCACCTTTTCCAACCCCCGTTGCTGGTAGGTAAATCTATTTTCATGAATGATCACTCCCAGGTCTGCCTCGCCATTCAATACCGCTGTTTCGATACCGGAAAACAGCATGAATTTTTTCATGATGGCCGTTGGGTATGCAAAGCTGAATAACATATGTGCCGTGGTGTTTATACCGGGCAACACGATTGTTTTTTTAGCCACATTTTCCGCTTCCGGATCTGTTTTCTCCCGGCTGATCAATAAAGGGCCAACGCCTTTACCAAGGGCACTTCCTGCATTTAGCAGTGTATAAAGATGTGTGGCTTGAAAAAAAGCCGGGAAGCTCAGTTTTGTAATATCCAGTTTGCCTTCCAGGGTCCACTGATTTAGCGTTTCAACATCTTCCAGTACCGGTTCAAAGTTGAAGCCAAGCGTGTCAATTTTTTTATTGACCAGCGCATCAAAGATGAACGTATCATTGGGACAGGGAGAAAAGCCTAATTTGAATGTCACGATTGTAAAGTTGAAATAATGACTGGTGATGATAACAATTCCTGGAGCGTTTTGTTGAGATTTTTAATCGAATCGATAAAGTTCCATTTCTTTTTGTTCCTTTCCCCGATATAATTGCTAACTGCCCGTAGCTGGATAAATGGAATTTGTTCCCGCAGGCAAACATAGTGCAGGGCGGCGCCCTCCATCGATTCCGTTACGGGTTGAAAAGCTGTAGTGTAATAGCTGGTCATTTTTTGGGAGGTCGTGATCGTATTTACAGAAATAGCTTTTACCGATCGCAGACCGGTTATTTTCCTGAGCGGAAGCGGGTTTACCAGCCAACCGTTTTGAAAAGGCGGCGCTGAGCGTTTTACAAGGCCCAGGTCGAACATATCCTTAAACTGCCGGTTTTCTTCAACGCCCTGGTCTGCCAGGCGGTCTTTCTGGATGGCAAGCACGGTGCCGGTAGGAATAGTATTGTTGAAACATCCGGCTATGCCGGCCTGTATGATGAGTTGGGGGCGTTTGAGGCGAACCTGGCTGGTGAGGGCGAAGGTGGTGGCTACCAGGCCGATCCCGCTTACCAGTACGTCTGTATTGGGATATTCCTGTGTGCGGTGAGCGGTTAGAAAGGGCTCAATTTCAAGCGGGGTGGCGGCTACAACCAGTATGCTCATATTGCAAAAGTAGCCCATTTCACCTGCTTCTGTTGATTTGAAGCATCCCTTTAGCCGGTTTTTCGTACCTTTGCGCCCCAGCCCATCCGCCCAATGCTGAGAGGGGCTTTAATAAGTGAAGCATGGTTTACTTAACAAGATCTGAGCATTTTAACGCTGCGCACAAGCTCTATAATCCTTCCTGGAGCTACGAAAAAAATGAAGCCGTTTTTGGTAAATGCGCCAATGACAACTGGCATGGCCATAATTATGAGTTGCTGGTAACGGTGAAAGGTGATCCTGATCCGGATACAGGTTTTGTTTTTGATGTAAAACAATTGAGTGAGATCATCCGCGACCGGGTAATTGAAAAGGTGGACCACCGCAACCTGAATATGGATGTGGATTTTATGCATGGAAAAATGTGCAGTACGGAGAACCTGGCCATTGGCATCTGGAATGAACTGGCGCCACACCTGCCGCAGGGCGTACAACTCCATTGCATCCGCCTGTATGAGACGCCTCGTATATACGTTGAGTATTTTGGCGACTGAGGTACAACAGACGTTGAACTTTTTACCGGGGCAACTGTTGCATTGCAGCGATAGTGCCAGTGAAATTTTGTAATTTGACAGTATGAGTAAAAAAGTTGCCGTTTACCGGCGTGAACACTTCAACGCGGCCCACCGGTTGTTTAATCCCGACTGGGATGATCAGAAGAACATGGAAGTGTTTGGTAAATGCGCATTACCCCATTACCACGGTCATAATTATGAACTGGAAGTTTGTGTAACCGGCAAGCCGGACAAGAAGACCGGCTATGTGATGGATCTTAAAGAACTGAGTGACCTGATCAAACGGGAAATTCATTCCCGGTTTGATCACAAGAACCTGAACCTGGACACAGAGGCGTTCAAAAATCTGAACCCGACCGCGGAAAATATTGTTATTGTTATTTATAACCTGTTGCGACCGCATATCAGCAAAAAGAAAGATCTGCATATCCGCCTGTATGAAACACCGCGGAACTTTGTGGAATATCCTGTTGGTCGTTAACAAAAAAGAATAAAATGGCTTATAAGAAGACGGAGCATTATGATGCTGCCATTACCGAAGGATTGGTAGATAATTATCGCCAGGCAATTGAGTTGTTGGGAGAAGATGCGGGACGCGAGGGCTTGCTGAAAACGCCGGAGCGAATGGCCAAAGCGATGCAGTACCTGATGCAGGGCTACCAACTGGATGCGCATGCCATTCTCAACTCGGCAAAATTTCATGAACCGGTAAGCGAGATGATCGTGGTGAAGGACATTGAAATTTACAGTATGTGTGAGCACCATATGTTGCCTTTTTTTGGGAAAGCGCATGTCGCTTATATTCCCAATGGCTGGATTACGGGGCTTAGCAAGATAGCACGGGTAGTGGATGTATATGCACGCCGGATGCAGGTACAGGAGCGGCTGACCGTGGAGATCATGCACGCCATCAAGGAAACATTGAATCCTTTGGGCGTAGCCGTGGTAATTGAAGCCCAGCACTTGTGCATGATGATGCGGGGTGTACAAAAACAAAACTCCACAACCACCACATCCGCCTTTGACGGCGAATTTCAAAAAAACTCTACCCGGAGTGAATTTTTGAAGTTGATTACCGGTCGTCTGAGCTGATTATCAATATTATTGCGAAGAATGCCACAAAGATTTTTCTTTTTAAAACCTTTGCGGCATTTTTGTTTGGTTTAACCAAAGAATACGATGAAACACGCTTTTGTATTTCCCGGCCAGGGATCCCAGTTTCCGGGAATGGGTAAGAGTCATTATGAGCAGAGTGCTTTTGCAAAGAAACTTTTTGAGCAAGCCAACGATGTATTAGGCTTTAGAATTTCCGATATCATGTTTTCCGGAACGGAAGATGACCTGAAGCAAACCAATGTAACACAACCTGCTGTTTTCCTGCATTCGGTGATTGCCTATCGCAGTATTGAATCTGCATCACCGGATATGGTTGCAGGTCATTCGCTGGGTGAGTTCAGCGCGTTGGTGGCAAACGGAACGCTCAGTTTTGATGATGCCCTGCAATTGGTAGCCATCCGGGCAAAAGCGATGCAAAAAGCCTGTGAAGCACAACCTTCCACCATGGCCGCAGTATTGGCGCTGGCAGATGAAAAGGTAGAGGCAATTTGTAAGGAGGTGCAGCAGGAAACAGGCGAAATAGTAGTGGCTGCCAACTATAATTGTCCCGGGCAACTTGTAATCAGCGGATCTGTAAAAGGAATCGAAATAGCCTGTGAACGTATGAAAGCAGCCGGTGCAAAGCGGGCGCTGGTATTACCAGTGGGCGGCGCATTTCACTCGCCGTTGATGGCGCCTGCACGCGAAGAATTGAAGGCTGCTATTGAAAATACCAAGTTTCATACACCTACCTGTGCCGTATACCAGAACGTGGTAGCCCGGGCGGTGATGGACAAAGAAGAGATCAAACAAAACCTGATCGATCAATTAACAGGCGCCGTACGGTGGACGCAGAGCATACAGGCTATGATACAGGATGGCGCTTCCCATTTTACCGAAGCAGGTCCCGGAAAAGTATTACAGGGACTGATCCAAAAAATTGACAAGACGGTAACCGTGGAAGGAGTAAGCTAAACAGGTTTTCCCTTACAAAACGGATACTGCCATATTACCATGCGAACGATTTTGCTGATAGGGATGGCATTATTCGGAACGTCTGCAGGCGCGCAAACCCGGCTGATCGATAGCCTGCTTCGCGTAATACATACTTTACCGGATGGCGAACAGAAGTTTAACGCCATCTACATGCTGTCTAACCAGAATTATAATCCCGATTCTGTACTTCCTTATCTACAACAGGCCACAACTATCCTGCGACAGCAGCCGGATGAACGACGTGCAGATCAACTGCAGTATTCGTGGGCACTTTACCTGGTCCGGGTCAATGAAGCGGATAGCGCACTCCAGATTGCCGACAACCTGATCAAAAAATACCGAACAAAGAAAGGAAGCGAGGCTGATTACCTGACCTATCTTTTTTTCAGGTCGAAGGTGCTGGACCGCGCCGGCCAATATTCCCGGTCGTTGTCGCAACTAACGGAAGTGATAGAAACGGCCCGGTCTATGAAGGATACGCTGGTAATGATACAGGCGCGTACCGGTGTGGGTTGGGTACAGATGGAAATGGGTCAATACCGTGAGGCCCTGCAATGGCTTTACCTGGCGCTGCAAACGTCTTCCAACAGAAACTATTACACTAATTATGGCGCTTTGTATAGCAATCTTGCATCCACTTACAATGCGCTGGGGCGGCAGGATTCAGCTGTGAAATACATCAATATCGCCATCAATGATGCGCGGGCCAATGAGAATCTGCTGTTCCTGGCTACGGCGCTGAGCATACAGGCGAAAATTTACATTGACAGCGGCCAACGCCAGTTCGCGGAAGCGCCGCTTCATGAAGTGGTTGATATTCGTAAAAAGATCAACGATCCCTTTTACACCGTGTTTGATATGGCTAACCTGGCAAGCTATTATGCCGCCAATAACCAGCCTGAAAAAGGAATCCGGCTGTGCACCGAAGGAATTGAAATTGCCGAGCGCGAAAGATTGTCATCGCAACTCCTGATGATCTACCAGGCGTTGGCCGACAATTACAAAGCCGCGGGCAATGCAAAAAATTATGGTGAAACACTGGAGCATATCATCGAACTGAAAGATTCATTTAATAATATTAACTCTGCCAAACAGCTTGCTGAAACGCAGGCAAAATTTGACGCGCAGCGGCGCGAAAAGACAATTGTTGAGCAAAAGCTGAGCCTTACCCGAAAAAATTACTGGCTGTATGGTTCGGCAATTATCGGCCTGATGGCCGCAATAATAACCTGGCTCGGCTTCCTGTATTACCGGAAACGCCAGCAACAACGTACACATGCGCAATTGGAAAAACAACGCCAGGATGCTGCACGCGCAATACACGAAGCGGAAGAACAGGAACGAAAGCGAATTGCTGCCGACCTGCACGATAGCCTGGGTGTTTACGCCGCATCCATGTCGTCTAACCTTCATTACCTGCAGATAAAGGAAGATGATCAACGGTCTGCCATCGCTTTTGACGAATTGCGCGACAACTCCAATGCGATCATTTCCCAGTTGAATGACACGATTTGGGTACTAAAAAAAGAATTACTCTCGCTGACTGCAGTCAGCGACCGGATCAAGATATTTACACAACGACTTCGTCGCAGTTACCCGGAAGTTGAACTGGAAGTGGAGGAGGACCTCCCGGTTGACGTCCAGATGCCCGCTTCCCAGGCCTTTCACCTGTACCGGATTATCCAGGAAGCTGTAAACAATGCGTTGCGGCATAGTGGCGGACGAAAAATTACTGTATTTTTCCGCGGTCGGGAACACTGGGAAGTATTTATACAGGACAATGGAAAAGGAATGAGTGCCAGGGACCTGGCGGGCAATGGCCTGGATAATATGCGCAGCCGCGCGAAGGAAGCAAATTGGACGATCCGCTGGGAAGATGCGGCAGGTGGCGGAACAACGGTATGGGTTTCTCCTACTACAAACTAGTTATTTTTTGGAATCATCCGATCGGTTAATTTTACCAGGTTTATGATGTTTACTGTCGCGCTTACAGAAGATAACAGCGTTAATCGCAATACCTTCCTGCAAAAAATTGCACTGCTGGGTAATATGCAGGTGCTATTTATTGCAGGCAATGGCCTGGAGTGCCTGGAAGAATTGAAAGGATTGCCGGCAGCCAAAACACCGCAGGTTATTTTTATGGACCTGGAAATGCCCCGCATGGACGGGATTGAAGCGATCCGCCTTGCTAAATCGCGTTATCCTCAGATCCACTTTATCGTACTGACTGTATTTGATGATGACGAGAAGATTTTTGAAGCCATCAAAGCCGGCGCTTCGGGTTACCTGTTAAAACATGAGCCGGCGGCGGTGTTGCAGGAGGCTGTTATGAATGTGCTTGAATTTGGCGGGGCGCCGATGAGCCCTGCCATCGCGCGTAAAGCGCTGCAATTAATGAGCAGGGCGTCTTTGTCTACGGAAGTAACTCCTTCTAAGAATGCGTTGCCGGAAATGATTACCACGCGGGAAGAAGAGATACTTAAACACATGGTGAGCGGCTGGGACGCCAAACGAATTTCAACCGAACTTTCGATCAGTGTGCTGACTGTCCGTAAACATATTGCAAATATCTACGACAAACTGCATGTGCAATCGCGCGCAGAAGTGATCAGCATGGCGCACCTGAACAAATGGTTTAATTCGTAAATGAAAGTGTACAATTGATCCATTCGGGATCGAGTGTTGCCTGGTATTTTTTGTAAAAGTTAATCGCGGGTTCATTCCATTCCAACACCTGCCACATCATGCCACTGAAATTGTTGGATTTTGCTTCTTCGATCAGTTGATCCATCAGTTTTTTCCCAATACCTTTTCCCCTTGCTTCTTCTGTTACGATGATATCTTCCAGGTACATCCGCTGCCCCTTCCAGGTGGAATAACGTATATAGTACAGCGCAAATCCCTGTACAACACCATCCGTTTCTGCAACAAATGCCCACCATACCGGCTGGTTGCCAAAGCCGCTTTCAACAAAATGTTCCATGCTAACGGTTACTGCGTGGGGCTCGCGCTCATATTCGGCCAATTCGCGGATCAGTTCCATCATGCGCGGGGCATCTTCGCGCGTAGCGCGTCTGATTATTATTTCCATTGTCAACTGTTAAATGCCTGTTCCAGGTCGTTAATAATATCCTGCACATTTTCAATTCCCACATTCATCCGGATCAGTCCATCGGTGATTCCGTATTTTTCTTTTTCTTCCCGGGGAACGCTGTAGTGCGTCATGGAAGCCGGGTGGCAAAGTAATGTATCACAGGTACCAAGTGAAACGGTGCGTGTGCACATTTTTAACCGGTTCATGAAATCGATACCGCCCTGCAGCCCTGCTTTTAACTCAAACGACAACATAGCGCCGGGATGTTTCATTTGTTTTAATGCCACTGTATGATCCGGGTGATGTGGCAGACCTGTATAATTTACACGCGCCACTTCGTTTTTTTCATCCAGGTATTTTGCAATGGTCATCGCATTTTCGCAATGACGCTCCATTCGTAATTCAAGCGTTTTCATCCCGTTGATCAGCAGGAAAGCATCAAAAGGATTTGCGTTTCCACCCAGCGTTTTCGCCGTTGAATAGGCCCGTTTATTCATGAATTCAAGATCAGTGCCTACCAATACACCGCCAATGGATGTGCCGTGTCCATTCAGGAATTTGGTGGTGGAATGGACAATGAAATCTACACCAAAGCGAAACGGTTGCTGCAGGTAAGGTGTTGCAAAGGTGTTATCTGCCGCTACAATCAGTCCTTGCTCTTTTGCCCAGGAAGTGAGCAAAGAAATATCTACGCATTGGATAGTTGGATTGGCGGGTGTTTCCAGGTACAGCATCCGGATGGCAGGATCTTTTGCTAGTGCTTCACCTGCTTTTTGCACATCCCGCAGATCTGTGATCACCGCACCAATACCAAAGGCGGGCAGCATCCTGCACATGATTTCTTCGGTGCCTCCATAAAGTGAATAATGGGTAAGGATTTTATCACCGGGTTTGAGATTAGATAACAACAGCGTAGTAATGGCGGCCATGCCTGATGCATGGAGAAGGCTGCGCGCCTGCAACGGACTTCCATCTTTTTCGAGGCCAAAGGTTTCCAGTGCAGCTATCTTTTTTTCAGCTTCTGAAAACGTTGGATTTCCCCAGCGGGAATAAATATAACCCGGCTCCTGGCCGCTGAAGCGGCGCATACCCTGTTCTGCTTCGTCATATACAAATGTACTGCTGGCATAGATGGGAACCAGGTGGGCATAGAGCGGATCCTGCTCATGTCCTGCATGTACTGCAGCGGAGCTCCAACCAGATAGTGGAAAACTTTTATCCATGTTGACTGAATGTAATGAGAAATTTGCGCTTGTAAAGCTGCTCAAAGCTACTTAAATGCGGGAAGAATGAAAGAACTGCTTCGACAACTGGCATATTATAATGTATGGGCGTATCAGCGTATTCTTGAAACAGCATTGTTGTTGCCGGAAGAATCACTTACGGCACAGGTGAACAGCAGTTTTGAGAGTATACAGCGCACCATTCTCCATCTTTGGGATGCTGAAAGTATCTGGTGGCAACGGATGAAATTACAGGAACATGTAATGCGTCCCAGTGAACATTTCCACGGCACCACACAGGATGCTGTTGATGGACTGCTTAGCCAGGCAAAGCTGTGGCAGAGTTACCTGGATGGCGTAAGCGAGCCGATACTGACGCATGTGTTTGAATACCGAAATAATAAACGGGAGCAGGTAAAGCTGCCGGTGTACCAGATGATGATGCACCTGTTTAATCACGATACCTATCATCGCGGACAGTTGGTGACGCTGCTGCGACAGGCGGGTGCCACCAAATTGCCGTCGACAGATTTTGTAGCCTGGCGGCTTTCTAAAAATTACCGGTAAACAGAGATCAGGAATTATAGGCCCATTTTACCAGGGTAGCGCCCCAGGTAAACCCTCCGCCAAATGCGGCAAGCACGATATTGTCGCCTTTTTTCATTTGCTTTTCCCATTCCCAGAGACAAAGCGGAATTGTTGCTGCAGTGGTATTACCGAATTTCTGGATGTTGATCATCACTTTTTCCTTCGGTAATCCCATCCGGTTAGCTGTTGCATCAATGATCCGCAGGTTGGCCTGGTGGGGTACCAGCCAGGCAATATCTTCTCCGGTAAGTTGGTTGCGTTCCAGCAACTCAGCGCTTACATCAGCCATTCCTTTCACTGCAAATTTGAACACCGATTGTCCTTCCTGGTACACAAAATGTTCTTTGGCAGTAACGCTTTCTATGCTGGCTGGTTTTAACGAACCGCCGGCTTTCATGTGCAGGAACTGGCAGCCGCTGCCATCGCTTTTGAGAATGCTGTCCTGGATGCCGTAACCTTCTTCTCCGGGTTCAAGTAAAACAGCGCCGGCGCCATCACCGAAGATGATGCAGGTGGTACGATCTGAATAGTCGATAATAGAACTCATTTTATCAGAGCCGCAAACAACTACTTTCTTATAGCGGCCGCTTTCAACCAGGCTTGCGCCCAATGTAAGAGAGTAGAGAAACCCGGAGCATGCAGCGCTTACATCAAAGCCCCAGGCGTTTTTGGCGCCCAGTTTATCGCAGGCAATATTTGCGGTAGCAGGAAACACCATATCGGGCGTAACCGTACCAACAATAAGACAATCAATTTCTTCAGGGCTTATTCCTCTTTTTTCGCAGAGCTGCCGAACGGCAGGAACGACCATATCGGAAGTAGCTTTTCCCGCTCCGCGCAGGATGCGTCGCTCTTCGATACCGGTCCTGGTCCGGATCCATTCATCGTTTGTGTCCACTATCTTTTCCAGGTCAAAATTGGTCAGTCGCTCTTCGGGAACATATCCGCCCACCGCGGTAATAGCGGCCGTTATTTTATTGGTCATCGTGCGTCGTTATTTTCTAAAGGCCTCAAAGTTAAGGAGAAAGCGGAACGTGTAAAACAGCACCGCCGGATGCGGTCTTTTGCGGGAAACCGTAAAGCCGGTTTGCTGTAGCATTGGTTTTGTTGTTCTGCATAGACGAATTCGCTTATTTTCGCAGCTATGATCGCGTATTTAAAAGGTGCTTTCGCATGGAAGAGTCCGGCTGTGGTACATGTTGATGTACAAGGAGTTGGCTACGAAGTGCAGATCAGTCTCAATACTTATTCGCATATCCGCGGGCTGGAAGCGGGCGTTCTTTACACGCACCTGTTGGTGCGGGAGGATGCGCATATCCTGTTTGGTTTTTTTGACCTGGCGGAAAAGGAGATGTTCCTGCATCTGCTGGGCGTGTCGGGAGTAGGAGCTTCCACTGCCCGGATGATGCTTTCGTATATGCGGCCCGACGAGCTGTCGACGGCCATTGTACAGGGCGATGCGCGGGCCCTGGAAGCCATCAAAGGGATAGGCCGGAAATCAGCAGAACGGATCATTTTGGAATTGCGTGATAAATTGGCCAAACAACCGGTTTCGGCAAATATTTCTCCCGTGAAAAACAATACTTTGCATGAAGATGCGTTAACTGCACTAACGGCTTTGGGCATCAGCAGACAGGCGGCCGAACAGGCCCTAAAAAAGACGATTAGCGCGGAGCCACAGTTGTCAGTTGAGGACCTGATCAAGAAAGCACTCCGTACCCTGTAGAAGAACCATTTCCAGAAACTAATTGATTTAGAGAACATTGAACCTTAAGACTGCCCATATCCTCCGTACATTGCTATGCATAGCTGTGTTAATAACTGCTTTTCGTCAGAAGGCAGCTGCACAGTCGGATTCGCTGCATTTTCCCCTTACAGATCGCTACGGAGATCCGTATAGCTATCCCGGACGTTCCAGCATGGATTTTCGGGATACCGGTTATCTAAAACGCACCGTTGAATATGATCCCACCACCAAACAATACTATGTGGTGGAGAAAATCGGCAACCAGTACTATCGTACGCCGGTATCATTTTCAATGGCTGATTTTATCAACCTCCAGGGACGGAAAGATGAAGAAGATTATTTTAAAAAGCGGGCAAACCTGCTGTCGAACCTGAATCGCCGCCTGGCCCGTCCTAAATTCAAGGTCAACAACGACTGGTTTAACCGGATGATGGGAATCGACTCAACCGGTAAAGTACCGATCGACATCCATCCCAATGGTTTTGTAACCATTCTCTCCGGTTTTCAAAGCCAGAATATCGCCAACCCAACACTGCCGGAACGTGCTCGTAAAAACAGCAATTTCGATTTTGACATGTCCACGCAGTTGCAACTCAATGCAAAGATTGGTAATAAGCTGAACCTTCCGATTAACTACAATACGCTGTCCAATTTTGACTTTGAAAACCAGTTAAAGCTGGATTACCGCGGGCGGCCGGATGAGATACTGAAGCAATTCCAGGCAGGTACGGTAAACTTTACAACGAAGAGTACCCTGATGCCCAGTCTGCAATCATTGTTTGGTATCAAAACGCAGTTACAGTTTGGTAAGTTGTATGTAACAGGAGCCATTGCTTCGCAACGTTCCCAGCGGCAGTCAGTGGGATTGCAGGGAGGCGCTGCCATTCAGCAATTTGACCTGAAGGCGGATGAATATGATGAAAACCGGCACTTCCTGCTGGCGCAGTATTTCCGGAATAATTATAACAAGGCAATGTCTCAATTGCCAATTGTAAACTCACAGGTTCAGATACTGCGGGTAGAAGTATGGGTAACGAACCGCAGTTCTGGCATTCCAACAGACAACCGGGACATTGTTGCACTTGCAGATTTGGGCGAAGGAAATCCTTATAGCGGTACTCCCGGAGATCCTAACCGTTTGCCGGAGAATTATGCGAATAGTCTTTACCGGGACATTACGGCCAATCCCAATACCCGCAATTCATCATTGGTGCAAAGCCTGCTTACTTCAGCGCCGTATAACCTGAAAGCGGTACAGGACTTTGAAAAAGTATTTGCTCACAAACTGCAGCCTTCTGAATATTATTTTAACCCCAAAGTGGGTTTTATTTCATTGAACCAACCACTGCAGCCGGAAGAAGTATTGGGCGTAGCATTTCAATACACGTACAATGGTAAAGTGTACCAGGTAGGTGAATTTTCACAGGATGTGCCGCCGGATTCAACCGGTAATTCACAGAAGGTTTTGTTTGTAAAAATGCTGAAAGCAACATCACAGCGTACCTATTTGCCCATTTGGGACCTGATGATGAAGAACGTTTATTCCGTTGGATTTGGTCAATTGGAGCGGCAGGATTTTGACCTCAACCTCCGCTATGAAGAGCCGAGCCTGGGTGATAAAGTGTATATGCCGCCAAGCGATGTTATTTCACAATACCAGGGGCAACCCCTGTTGTCGCTATTGCACCTTGACCGGCTTAATAACCAGAACGATCCGCAGCCCGATGGCAAGTTTGACTTTGTAGAAGGATATACTGTTATTTCGTCGCAAAGCCGCATCATCTTCCCGGTGCTGGAACCATTTGGGCATGATCTGGATTATATCTACGCCAACCAGGCAGACCGTGACAAATACCTGTTCTATCCGTTGTACGATACAATTAAAGCGATCGCGCAAACCTATGCCAATCTGGACCGGTTTAAGATCACCGGTAAGTCCAAATCGACCGCTTCAGGCGATTACCAGCTTGGTTATAATATACCACGTGGTTCGGTAACGGTAACGGCAGGTGGCCAGATTCTGCAGGAGAATGTTGATTACGAGATCAACTATGACCTGGGAACGCTTCGCGTAACCAACCAGGCAATACTTGCATCCGGTATCCCGGTTAATATACAGTTTGAGAACCAGGCTTCGTATGGGCTGCAACAGAAAAGTTTTCTCGGGTTACGATTCGATTACCTGGCAAATAAAAAGCTAACGATTGGCGGAACGATCATGCAGTTGAGTGAGCGGCCTTTCTTTATTAAGCAGTCGTATGGTGAGGATCCCGTTAGAAACCGTATGTACGGCGTTGATGCGGATTATCACAGTGACTGGCCCGGACTGACGAAATTCCTGAATAAACTTCCGTTCTATTCTACCAAGCAGATGTCGTCTATAACCGGTTATGCAGAAGCTGCGGTGCTGGATCCCGGTTATGCGAAGCAGATTGGGAAAGGCAAGGATGCCACAATTTATATTGATGATTTTGAGGGTACGCGGTCATCCATCGATCTGCGCTTCCCGTTGATCAACTGGACGCTGGCTTCTGTTCCGCAGGGAGATAATGGACCAGGTGGCGCAGCGCCGTTGTTCCCGGAATCGGCACTGAATAATGATTCCACATCCGGTTTTAACCGCGCCAAGCTGGCCTGGTATAATATTGAGCCGGTATTGCAGGAAAAGCGCAATACCACCAACCCGCTTCGCGATCTTCCGAATTTCCTGGATGAATTGTCGAAGCCGGAAACAAGGCAGGTGTTCCAGCAGGAAATATTCCCGAACAGGACACTCGACCTGGGGCAGGGATTGCTGACTACGTTCGACCTGGCGTATTATCCAACAGACCGGGGCCCTTATAATTTTGAATCACGCTCGTCGCGTATCAATGGGCAGGGTAAACTGACCAATCCTGCACAGGCCTGGGGTGGCATCATGCGGAGCA
Organism: Bacteroidota bacterium; assembly: GCA_048498035.1. Lineage (GTDB taxonomy): Bacteria > Bacteroidota > Bacteroidia > Chitinophagales > Chitinophagaceae > CADEDV01. The sequence continues at coordinate 36,238 of JBEHYT010000010.1, forward strand.
TTGACCAGATTGATTTTGAAACGGGCAACGTAGAATATATTGAATTCTGGGCTCAGGATCCATTTATCAATAATCCTTCTTCCACAGGCGGACAATTGTATTTTAACCTGGGGAACGTGTCAGAAGATGTATTGAAAGACGGAAAGCGTTTCTATGAAAATGGATTGCCCACGCCTACAATTCCATCTCCGGTAGATAGTTCTACCGTGTGGGGTAAAGTGCCTTCCAATCCGTTGCAGGTAACAAATGCGTTTAGTAATAATACCGATGATCGTCAATACCAGGACGTTGGTTTTGATGGCTTGCGTGATGATGAAGAAAGAACGCGTTTTTCAAATTATATCAACACATTGGGTAGCACGTTTGGCACGGGCTCAACCGTTTACCAGGAGGCAACGAAAGATCCTTCACTGGATAATTTCAAACCCTATCGTGATCCCAGCTATGATAATACGGGCATTCTTGGCCGCTATAAGGATATTAATAATCCAAGCGGCAACTCGCCGGTGGCAGCCTCTGGCGACCAGTACGTGAATGCGTTTACACAATATCCCGATGCAGAGGATCTGAACCGCGATAATACATTGAATGAAGTAGAGGAATATTTCCAGTACCGCGTAGACCTGAAGCCTAATATGGCGGTAGGAACGAATTTTATTACCGACAAACGGGTTGTTCCGGTGCAGTTGGCTAATAATACCACACGTACGGAAACATGGTATCTCTTCCGCATCCCGATTGCCGAGTACCAGTTAAAAGTTGGAAATATCCCGGATTTCAAATCAATCCGCTTTATCCGGATGTTCCTGACCGGATTCACTGATTCGGTGGTGGTACGATTTGGTAAACTGGAGTTGGTTCGCAACCAATGGAGAAAATTCAAATACGATATTGATACATCCGGTAACTATGTGAACCTGCCGGCAAATGATCCTACAACGGTTAATACGCTTGCCGTAAACCTGGAGGAGAATGATACGCGCCAGCCGATCCCATATCGCATACCACCGGGTATTGAGCGGCAGCAACAACTTAGTAATAACAATGTGCAGTTATACCTGAATGAACAGGCCTTAAGTGTGCAGATCCGTGATCTTAACAATGGAGATGCACGGGGTGTGTTCAAAACGATGAATATGGACATGCGGCAGTATGGCCAGCTGAAAATGTTCATACACGCCGAAGCCATCGCCAACTGCGGAGCTTCCCAGGTAAGGGATAATGACCTGACGGGTGTGGTTCGAATTGGAAGTGACTTCCAGGCGAACTATTATGAGATACGAATACCATTAAAAATAACACCGTTCGGCGCGATGGACAGCCTGTCTATCTGGCCGGCCCTCAATAATCTTGATTTTAATTTGCAGGATCTTCCAGCCATGAAGTTGCGAAGGGATAAAGCAGGGGTATCACCATCTGCATATTATAGTGAGGCCGGTCCGGATGGGAAACGCTACGGCGTGATTGGAAATCCTAACCTCGGTGAGGTATCTGGTATGCTGATGGCGGTAGAAAACACCGGGGTCAAAACTGCCTGCGCAGAAGTGTGGTTCAACGAACTTCGTTTCTCCAACCTGGATCAGAAGGGAGGGTGGGCCGCATTGGGAAGAGTGGATTTGAAAATGGGTGACCTGGGTGCGCTTACCGTGGCCGGATCAGCACATAGCACCGGGTGGGGAACGCTGGAACAAAAAGTAAATGAACGAAGCCGGGATAACGCTTATACATTTGATGTATCTACCAATATTGATGCGGGCAAACTTCTTCCCAAGCAGATTGGAGTTCAATTACCCGTATATGCAGGTATCAGCCAGTCGGGCAGTACGCCGCAATACGACCAGTTTGCCAAAGACATTACACTGAAAGATAAACTGGACGCAGCCGATCCTAAAGACAGGGATTCAATCCGCTCACAATCGCAGGATATCACCACCATCAAAACGTTTAACGTAACCAATGCGAAAAAGATAAAAACAGATGGCAAACGTCCGAAGATATGGAGCGTGAGCAATTTTGACTTTACGTATTCTTATATTGAAACCACGCACCACGATCCGCTGATTGAAAGTGATTTGTTGCGACGAACGCGCGGTGCGGTAGGGTATAATTATGCTCCGCAACAGAAATTTATTGAGCCGTTCAAAAAGCTGATCCACTCCAGGTCTCGCTGGCTGAGCCTGATCAAGGATTTTAACTTTAATTATGCGCCGTCTCAATTAACGTTCAAGGCTGATATCTTCAGGCAGTTTGGCGCTACCCGCATTCGTAACCTTGGTGGCGGACCTTATAAAATCCCGGAAACCTTTAATAAATACTTTACGTTCGACCGGTATTATATCCTTCAATGGAACCTGACCAGGTCGCTGTCGCTGGATTTCAATGCAACCAATAATGCCCGGATTGATGAGCCATTTGGCCGCATTGATACAAAAGCGGAAAAGGATTCTGTGCGAAGAAATCTTTTCAAAGGAGGTCGGAATACACAATACCAGCAGGATGTAACGCTGACATACAATGTGCCTTTGCAGAAATTGCCGTTGCTTGACTGGACAACGCTTAGGGCAACCTACAACACCAAGTACAACTGGCTGGCACAATCATTATTATCACGATCTGTGGCCGACCTGGGAAATACGATCGCTAATACACAGACCAGGAACCTGACCGGCGAATTACGTTTTGAGGATTTGTATAACAAATCTAAATTCCTGCGCGCGGTATATAGTTATTCGCCGCCACCGCAGCGAAATAATAACATGCCAAAGGACACCACAACTGGCAAGAAGCCCAAAAAGGTGCGTGATCCGAATGCATTACCAGAGGTAAGCGGCGTAGTAAAAGGAATTTTCAAAGTCCTTACTTCACTCAAGCGGGTAGGCATCCAGTACTCGCAGGATTTTGGAACAACACTTCCGGGATACATGGACAGCACCCGCGTGCTTGGCTACAATCCGAAGAGCGGGGAACCCGGTTTTGGATTTATTTTTGGGTATCAACCAGATACTACGTGGATCAACAACTTTGCCGCCAGGGGCTTGTTATCGGCAGACACCCTTGTGTCTGACATGATCCAGCAGCGATATACACAACGGTTAAACCTTACAGCGCAGGTAAGCCCGTTCCGCGACTTTAACATTGATATCAACCTGGATAAAACATTTGAGAAGAGTTATTCTGAGCTGTACAAAGACACCAGTAAGGTGGACAATGTTGGTTTTACGAGACTGAACCCGTATGCATTGGGAAGTTTCTCGGTAAGTTATATTTCTTATCAAACGCTGTTTACCAAGTTTGATCCCAACGTGGTTACAGAAACGTTCAAAACCTTTGAAGCCAACCGGCTGATTCTGTCACAGCGGCTGAAAGGAATTAATAGTTATGCATCCGGAAACGGAACTGATGCGGACGGGTATGTGCAGGGCTACGGCCGATATGCGCAGGATGTGGTGATACCGGCCTTCCTGGCTGCGTATACAGGTAAAGATCCTACGAGTATCAACCTGATCAAAAACAATAATCCCAACCTGCAATCGAATCCGTTCTCGGGGATTATGCCGAAGCCAAACTGGACGATTACCTATAATGGATTGTCGCGGGTGAAAGGATTGGAAAAAATCTTTACCAATGTTACGATCCGGCATGGCTATCACAGTACGCTGAGCATGAACAGTTTTAATACGGCGTTGCTGTTCCTTGATCCTAACCACATCGGCTATCCGTATTTCCGCGATACGCTCTCTGGAAATTATATCCCGTATTTCCTGGTGCCAAACATTACGATCCAGGAAGCGTTTGATCCGTTGATTGAGCTGGATATGACATTCACCAACCAGATGCAGGCACGATTTGAATTTAGAAAAAGCCGCCAGTTAAGTCTTAGCCTGATCGATTACCAGTTGGCAGAAAATCGCTCCACAGAGGTGAGTTTTGGATTTAACTGGAGAAAGAAAGGATTCCCGCTTATCAGGAAAATCGGTAAGATGAAACTGGATAATGATGTTACGTTTAAAATGGATTTCAGTTTGAGGGATGATGCCACTGCGAATAGCAAACTGGATGCTGGAACCAGCTATGGTACGGCAGGTCAGAAGGTGATCCGAATAGCGCCTTCTATCGATTATGTATTGAACAGCAGGGTTAGCCTTAAATTGTATTTTGAACAGAATCGCAATATTCCGAAGATCAGTAACGCGTTCCCTATTACGAATACAAGAGGCGGCGTTCAGATCCAAATATCACTTGCCCAATAAAAAGATTCGATACCGGCCAGATAATCTGGTTTTAGTGAATGCATAAAAAATCCCCGCACAATGGCGGGGATTTTCTTTATAGGAAACATTTTTTTTAATTACCAAGAGAGGCGGTTTCATTTGCATTCTCACCGGGAGTTGGTGCTTTTTTAAACATCATTACATAACCGCAGAGATTTTTCTTTTTCTGTTTATTTACCTGCACTGGTTTGATCATGTGAAATTCAGAGAACTTCGGAATGTAGGAATACGAGATAATGTTCCCGTCTACATCTCCCCATCGTTTTTGCTGGAAAATAACCTGGCGCTCATTCCAGTCAAACATTCTCACTTCATACAAACGGGATGTGTAATCGCCTATAAAAACAAATTTATACCAACTGCCTTCTGTAAGCGGAACAATCACGGGCATTTCAAATTCGCTTTCCATGGTCATGGAGGCTTCTCTCAACAAAACATAGCCCTCTTTTGAGTAGGCGGATTTCAGGCTGTCTGCCTGGTGCGAAATCATTTCGTTGGAACAGGATTGCTGACGGATCACATCCTGGGCGTGTGTCATGGCACTCAGCCCAAGGGAAAATAACAGGGTTAACAGGGACGGCTTTTTCATAAGGGTCTTTGTATAGAATCGGACGTATAACATAAAAATAGTCAAGCCTTTACAGTAATAAAAGTTTTAGACCCGGAATCTGTGTTCATCACGTAGATTTTCTAAGGGTCCATACGCAAGGATCAGGCCAATGGGTGGAATGGTTTTGACTATTACCCTGAAAATAGTGGAAATCAACGACTGCTGCAATAAATATTGACAGATGTCAAGCCGTATCCCGGTTAAAGTAGATGCCGTCGGCCTGCTGTGTACAGGTAAGTACCAGGTCGTTGATGCAGACGTGTGGGGGCAGCGAGGTGCAATAGAACACTACATCAGCCACGTCGTCTGCTGTAAGTGGTTGAATACCTTTGTAAACGGATTTGGCGGTGGCTGCGTCGCCCTTAAAACGCACAAGTGCAAATTCCGTTTCAGCAGCGCCGGGGTGGATGGCGGTAACGCGGATCTGGTGCCGTAAAAGGTCAATCCGCATTGCGTGGCTCATAGCGTCTACGGCGGCTTTAGTGGCGCAGTAGATGTTTCCCCGTTCATAAATATCCTTTCCTGCTACGGAGCCCATATTTACAACGTGCCCGGAAATACCTTCGCTGGCAAAACGCGCTGCCATCAGTGGTGTTACGGCGCGGGCCACATACATGGCGCCTTTGATATTGGTATCCACCATGGTATTCCAATCGTCAAGATTCGCCTCTTCAAAATAGTCCCTCCCCAGGGCCAGGCCTGCATTATTAACCAGGATGTCAATACGCTGCCATTCTTTATCCAGCGAAGCGATGGCGTTAAAAACGGAAGCCTGGTTGCTCACATCAAAAGGAAGTTGCAGCGTTCGTACGCCAAATTTGCTGCTGCACTCATCGGCAAGGGCCGCCAGGCGGTCTTCTCTTCGTCCGTTAAGAATCAGGTTATAACCGTTACTGGCATATTTCTGGGCGCAGGCCGCGCCAAAACCCGACGTTGCGCCGGTAATAAAAACAACAGGCATTTTTTGACAATTTTGAATGGCTTCGAAGGTAGCAAACTGTGTTTGGAAATAAGCTATTGTGGAAGCTGGTTTCTTCGTTGGCCGCAGGCTAGCAATTTTAAAAGTACTGATGAATGAATTGCTGCCGAGAAAATATTCTTTTCAACGATCAGTTTCAGCATTTATCGCTGTTAAAAAATCGTCTATAATCGAAACCGACAGCGCGGGTTGTTCAAGCATACCCATGTGACCTGAATTTTCCAGCGCATGAAAATAGGCGGTATCCGGCAGGTGGCATTGCTTCAGGCTATCTTCAAAAGGCACGGCGGCATCGTATTTCCCGGCGATGAATAATACCGGTAGCGGTGTTTGTTGTAGTAAGACAGTGTGATCCGGTCTGGCCATCATGCCCTCGTAATATTTTATAAGTGTGGCGGCCGAAAAATCACGTAACGTTTCAACCTGTTCATTTACCAGTTGAGGAGACTGCTCCTGTGTTTGTGGTGAAAAAAGATTGGGTGTGGTATTTTTTAAAAATGCAAATGCGCCATTTTTCTCAATAAACTGGATGCCTTTTTGCCGGGTCATTTTTTTTTCTGCTGTATCTGCAAATGCTGAAGAATGAAAAAGACCAAATGCGTTTAATAAGTGGGTATACCGTGATACAAAAGCGAGCGTGATATATCCTCCCATGCTATGCCCGATCATGGTTACCGGGTTGTTCCGGGAAATTTCTTCGCGGAGCAAGACTTCATTCAGCACTTCGGCCATGTCCGTCATGTGCAATGATGGAAGAGACGCTGATTGCCCGGAGCCCGGGAGATCCGGGATAATGAGCCGGTATTTTTCCGCCAGTTGATGTTCGATCTTTCTCCAGACACTGCTATCTTCTCCAAAGCCATGGACAAGCATTACCGGCTTCCCCGAACCCGTTACGCGGTAATGAACGGGCAGACCGGTATAGGTAAAAGATTTAGTCATTTTGCTGTAAGCCCGGGAATTTATGCTTGAAATATTTTTTCAGTATCCAAAGGGTGAAAAGCCACAACAGCAATGCTACAGCCACTACCGACATGAGCCGGGAAAGCAGGTCTCCATAGCGAACAAAAAAAGTTTTTGTTGTGCTCTTTGGCACAACCAGTTTGATGGCGGCCGCTGTATCATAAGGTTCTGCATTGATAACAGTTCCGTTTGGATCAATAAAACAACTGATGCCGGTATTGGCGCTTCGCGCGATCCAGGTACGTGTTTCAATGGCGCGGAGCCGTGCATAGTTCATGTGTTGCCGGTGCCCGGGCGTATTTTTCCACCAGCCGTCATTGGTAACGATGCAGATCAGGTTTGCGCCGTTTTTGATATAACTGCGCATAAATTCTCCATAAATGCTTTCGTAACAAATGGAGGGCGCAATTAGAAATCCGTCTGGTCCTGGTATTATAGTGCGTTCTGGTTGTGCTGTGTAGCCGGCGGTGGTGCCTCCAAATTTTTCAAACCAGCTGTCCAGGAAATGAAGAAACCAGGGCAGTGTTTCCACGCCAGGCACCAGTTTTGATTTGTGATAGAAAGCATGTGCACCAGCCGTATCCAGGATGGTAGCGCCGTTATAGGATTCAACAAAATAGCCGTTTCCAACGTTTCTTGCAGAAACGCCGGTCTTATGATCAAATGCACGGTAGCTTTCAATGCCTGTAAATAATTGAATGCCTGGATGCCTGTCCAGGAATGCCCAAAGTGGATTGAGAAAGAAATTTTTCCGTGTCAATTCGGTTTCGTCCAATCCATTGTCGAGGTAAAGCGCCGTTTCGGGCCATACAACGAGGCTGGTATTTTGATCAATTTGTGTTTCGCTCCAATGGATTAGTTTTTCCAGTTGTGCGTCAAACGAACCTGCTGCACCTGTTGTTTTTTCATAGGGATCTATATTGGGTTGTACTACAACTATATTTGATGTGCCGGTGCCGGTATTTTCATTTCGAAGAAAAAAATGAGACAGGAAAATAGGGAGTGCCAGTATGATCAACGCCGGCAAAAGAAAGCGAAAACTTCTGCGGGCGCCATTAGTGCGCGATTGTCGCCAATGAAGGAAGAGAAGAATATTTACACACAGAATCCAGCAGGTGCCGCCGCTTGTTCCGGTATATTGGTACCATTGAATCCAATCCGGTTGCATTGCAAACACATTTCCCAGCGTGAGCCAGGGCCAGCTAAGTCCCCAGTTGTGCAGGTGAAAATATTCAAACCCCATCCAAAAACTAATGAATGCCAGCCATCCGATTTTTTTTCCCAATTTTCGTTTTGCAAGGCGGAAGCAGAGCATGGGGATACACATCAGCAGGCTGTTTACCAAAAATGCGCCCATGGCGCCCGGCGCTGATGCATTCCATATCCACCAGGTGGTGGCTATATTCCAGGTGAGGAATGATAAATAGATGAGGCCGAAGAATTTTCGATTGCTGGCAACTGTTTCTTCCAGGAAAAGAAGTGGGAGCCAGGCAACAAATATCAACATCGTAAAGGGAGAAACCGGCCATGCTGCCCAGAAAAGAAGGCCGCCTGCTAAAGCAATCGTAATATTTTTTAATGATCTCATATTCGGTTGGGCATCATGGTTTAAAAGCTGGTGGTGACGCTTGCCGTATTATTTTCCATAAAAATAAATCTTTATGAAAAAAAATAGGGAAGGCAGTCTTACTGTAAAAGTAAGTTATGGAAAAGAATCAAATTCTGACTGCTGATTTGCTGGACATTATTTTCGACAATCGCAACAAAGCCTATGGTGCTTATGATTTGAGAGTTACTTATCCGCGACGTGTGAAGCAGGCGCTGCTAATTATGTTTTCAGGCGTTTTGCTGGTTGTTGGCGGCACCGCGTTGGCGATGCGGAACAATACAAAGCCGGCGATTACGGATAAGGATACGATCGTGGAGATTCACCAGGTAACGGAAACAAAACCGCCGCCAAAAACACCCGAGCCTGTGCGGCCTAAGCCGCAAGAGTCGGCTCCGCCGGTAGCGATTGAGAAAAATGTTACGCCAAGAATCGTTCCTGATGATGAGCAACTGTCGCCGCCGCCGCAAAATGCATCATTGGAACATGTCCAGATTGGAGATGTTCATGTAGACGGAGCACCATCTGACCTCACCAGGCCGCCGGTTCCCCCGGGAAATGGATCGGGTATCATAGAACAAAAACCTGATTACGACCCCAATGAAATTGTGCCCATCGTAGAGATTGAAGCAAAATATGATGGCAACTGGGAGGGTTTTTTGCGAAAGAATTTACGTCCGGAAGTGCCGGTTGACAAAGATGCTCCTGCGGGCAGGTATCGCGTGGAGATCAAGTTTGTTGTGGACGTGCAGGGAAATATCAGTAACGTGGAGGCTAAAACGAATAATGGTTATGGAATGGAAGAAGAAGCGATGCGTGTTATCCGCAAGGCAAAATGGGTGCCTGCATACCAGAATGGCCATCATGTAAAAGCATACCGTACACAGGTGATTATTTTTGAAGTTGTGGGTAGTGATTATTGAGCGTGGGAATAAAAAAAGACCGGGTTGCCGGTCTTTTTTTCTCTTTAGCGCCTGCTGTAATTCGGCGCTTCTTTGGTAATATCAATATCGTGTGCGTGGCTTTCTCTCATGCCCGCGTTGGTGATCTTAACAAAATGGGCTTGTTTTAATTCTTCAATTGATCGTGCGCCGCAGTAGCCCATACCTGCGCGGAGACCGCCTACATACTGGTAAATAATTTCTTTCAGGGATCCTTTGTATGCAACACGTCCCTCAATTCCTTCCGGCACAAATTTCTTTACATCATCTTCCACGTCCTGGAAGTACCTGTCACTGCTACCGGTAGCCATAGCGCCAAGTGAACCCATGCCGCGGTATTCCTTGAATTTTCTTCCTTCATAAATAATGGTTTCGCCGGGGCTTTCTTCCGTGCCTGCAAACACACTTCCCATCATTACACAATCGGCGCCTGCCGCCATTGCTTTTACTACATCGCCGGTATACCGGATACCACCGTCGGCAATAATCGGAATATTCATTTTTTGTAAAACTGAATAGGCTTGCATTACGGCAGTAAGTTGGGGTACACCGGCCCCGGCCACGATACGGGTGGTGCAGATAGAACCGGGTCCAATGCCCACCTTCACGGCATCGGCGCCCGCAGCAGCAAGGGCTTTTGCGCCTTCTGCTGTTCCAACGTTACCTGCGATTACATTCAGTTTTTTGAAATTTTTCTTTACATCTTTCAATGCCTGGATCACGCCCTTACTATGACCGTGTGCACTGTCCAGCGCTACAATATCCACCCCCACCTGTTGCAATGCATATACACGGTCCATCAGGTCGCGCGTGATGCCGATGCCGGCGCCTACCAGGAGGCGTCCGAATTTGTCTTTATTGGCATTTGGGAAACTTTTGAGCTGAAGAATGTCCCGGTAGGTAAGCAGTCCAATCAGTTTTCCCTGTTTATCTACCACTGGTAGTTTTTCCACTTTATGCTGGCGAAGGATTACTTCTGCTTTTTTCATGTCGGTTCCTTCCGGCGCAGTGATGAGGTTTTCGCGGGTCATCACTTCGCTCACCTTACGTCGCGGATCGTCTTCAAAACGAAGATCCCGGTTGGTTAGAATACCTACCAGCTTATTATTGCGTCCTACAATTGGGATACCGCCAATCTTGTTTTCGCGAACAAGTTTCCAGGCATCACCCACGGTAGCATCTTCCGTAAGTGTGATTGGATCGAGTATCAGGCCGCTTTCGCTTCGTTTTACTTTTCTGACCTGCTCGGCCTGTTTTTCAACGCTCATGTTTTTATGTAAAATGCCCAGACCGCCTTCGCGCGCCAGCGCAATTGCCAACGACGCCTCTGTTACGGTGTCCATTGCGGCAGACAGGAATGGAACATTCAGGGAAATGTCCCTGGTAAGTCTTGTTTTGATTGATACGTCGCGCGGGAGTACCTGGCTGTAACCGGGCATTAGCAGCACGTCGTCAAATGTTAAACCTTCAATGAAAACTTTGCCGGAGCTTCGGCGGGCGGAGGGAGGGGTATTTCTTGTTGCCATGTGCAAAGATAGTCTGCCGACAGCACATGAAAAAATGGTTTCCGGTTCCGGCTGCCGTTGCTATTGTAATCCCGGTGGCGGCAGCTTTTCGGTGATGAGCGCCAATAGATTACAGTTCTCGATAAAATCGGCCTTGCTTATTTTTTCAAACGTGTCTCCGGGTTGATGATAATCCGGGTGGTCTTCCACTCCCAGGTACATAAAAGGGATGTGTTTGATAAAAAAGGCATAGTGATCGCTCTGGTTGGTCCAGTCATCGTGGTTATGGCCATAATCATGACCCATCAGCAGGTGCGTATTGGTCCTGTTTTGCACGGCGTCAATTACCTGGCGAAAAACAGGAAATTCATATAAGCCGCTGGCAAAAAGTTCATGCCGGTCATTCCTGGCAATCATGTCGATATTAAGATTGAGCAGCATATTCCGTGATTCCAGTACGCCGGGTAAATGATCAACGAAATAGTTGGCGCCATTCAACCCCGTTTCTTCAGCATCAAATGCAACAAACAACAAGGAGTAGGGATGGGGGTGTTGACTGAAGTAAGAGGCCAGTCCCAACATGCAGGCAACACCACTGGCATTATCTGATGCACCGTGATAAATTTTGCCATCCAAAACGCCGAGATGATCATAGTGTGCGGAGATAACAATATACTGATCAGGTTGCGTTGTTCCTTTCACATAGCCCAGCAGGTTATTACAGGATACTTTAACACCGCCGTCCGCCAACTCAAAAGGTTGCCGCCAATTCCCAAAGCTGTCTATACCAGCCCGGCGAAAGCGGTTGATGATGTATTCTTCTGCCAAAAGGTGACCCCGAGTTCCGGGTTTTCGTCCGGCACAACTGTCCGAAGCTAAAAAAGCAAGGTCCTGGATTATTTGTGCGCTATCCAATATGCGAACGGGCTCTACAGTCGGTTTATTTACCAGGGCTTTGCGCTGCTCGGCAACATCCGGGTAGGGCATTTTATCAGTTGCCGGTCGTCCGCAGCTCAACGCAAAAATTGCGGCAATGATGATAGCGGCGCGCCAGGGTTGAAATTCGTTCCGATGCATGTGAACGCGTAAGGTTTTAGCAACTAAGGTTTATTTTTTTAACCGCCCCTTTGAACAGGAGTGGCTGAAGCATGAATTCTTGATACTGAAAGCGATGGCGTACGATTTTTCAGCGGATCAACATTACCGTGCCTTTTAGCGAGAACGGTTGCCCATTCCGGCTGTCGGTATATTGTAACGTCCATACAAACATATCAGATGCCTGCGGAACGCCTTTAAAAGTGCCATCCCATTTTTTGCGCCAATCCGTTGTTTGAAAAACAAGTTGCCCCCACCGGTTGTATACTTTGAAATCAAGATTGGTAGCTTTAAATGCATGGATGGGGAAGAAGTAGTCATTTACCCCGTCATTATTCGGTGTAAATGCTGACGGCACAGCAATCAGGCAGTTCGAGAGCACTTTTACATTCGCAACTTTTCGGTCAGAGCAACCGTTGGCGCTCGTTGCAGTAAGTGAAATAACATAGTTCGACTCCTGCAAAGTGACCGGGTAATGAATGGGTGGTGGGTTTTGTGCTGAACTTGTTTGTCCATCACCGAAGCTCCATTGCCAGATCGACACCGGGCCCGTTGACAGATTGGTGACCTTCAGCGAATCTTCCGGGCAAATTTCTGAGTCTGCTGAAAATTTGGCAATTACCCTGTCGTTAAATACCAATTGTTCCTGGTAAGTAGCCGAACAAATGCCATTGCTTACTGACAGGGCAACATTTTGCTGGCTGGTTGCGGGGAAATCTGTAACAAACAAGGGTTGGTTGGTACCCACTGCTGAATTATTGACCGTCCAACTCCACTTGGTGATGCTGGCCCCGCCGTTGTTGGTGAATTCTACATGGTTGGTAACACAGGAAAGTTGTTGCGTTATGTAGGTAAAATGGGCCGACACGGTGTCTGCCGCCTGGAAATTAGTTATAGAAACAAGCGATGGCCGGAGGCACTCGCTGAGCAGCGTATTACCATCGCTGCCCGATTGCAAATGCAGTTGATAATTACCTCCTTTAACGATAGGTGCAGACAGTTGAAGCTGGATGCTGGTAGTACTACCGCTGGCGCAAGTTGCACCTGCACCCGAAATGATTACTAGGTCCGGACCGGTTATGAAAAAGTCTGTTCCATCGGGGGCAATAGAAGCGCAGGTCACCGGCTTATCCAAATGAAGCGTGATCACTGTTGGGCTGCAGCCAGGAGGATCGATGCCAGTAATAATTGCCGGTGATACAACCGGTACATCAAAACTGCTGGACAGGCCTGGCATCAACTGACGGCTGCATTCTCCAATCAATACATTTCCGTCAGTGCCAACTTGAGATGTTACCTGGTATTGGCCGTCTGTTGCAATAGGGGTGGCCAACTGCAGAACGATGGCAGTTGTTTCCCCGCTTCCATCGCAGGTTGCTGTAGCACCGGTAATTGTAACAGCGGAGGGACCGGAGATCGCGAAGTCGGATCCGTCGGCGGCTATTGAACTACACAAAATAGGTTCTGCAAAACGGAGCGTCAGGCTAGCGGGAGCGCATTCAGTATTATTAGCAGTTCCCATTGCTACGGGTCCTTGCGCAACCACGGAAAAGCCGGACGACAGACCAGCCTGTACTACTTCATTGCAGGTGCCAAATAAAACATTTCCGTCATTTCCCGTAGCAGTTGTAACCTGGTAGTTTCCCGGGGCTACAATAGGTGCAGATGCCTGTATAGCAATAGAACTGGTTTGTCCATTCGCATCGCAAACGGCGGACGCTCCGGTAATAGTTACGCCTGCGGGTCCGGTAATTAGAAAATCGCTTCCATCAGAGGCAATAGAACTGCAGCGGATCTTGTTGGGAAAATTCACCTGTACAAGTGTTGGCGTGCAGGGAGAGGGGCCAACGGCAGTTCCCATCGGAATGGGAATACGTGGTGGAATTGTAAATGAAACATTATCTCCAACGGGCACCGGTGTACCACAGATATCCAGTAGCGTATTGCCATCAGAACCGGCGCCGATGGTGGTGGTATAATTACCCGGTGCAAGAGGAGTATTGAAATTGAGTTGGATCGAATCAAAGTCGAATCCGCCGGAACAGTATAAGCCGGTGACAGACCCTATTGGTACGGCGGGCGACATTGAAAATTCGCTACCGGAAGACGTAAGACTGTTACACTTCAGTTTTTTATTTACAATGATGGTCACCTGCGTGGCATCGCAGCTGGCACGTGCGGATACAAGCGCCGGCTGCAGGGGATCTGAGATACTGGCCGTTCCGCCGGAAAAACTTAGTGTATATCCGCTCTGTGTATTTGTAAAATGACTTACCAGCAGCAGGTAATCATGACCAACGATGAGATTAGGCATTTTACTAAAGGGGAATACACCACTCCCGGCGCAGCCGATAAGCGTATTGCCCGCGGCAGATGCACCGGTTGGCCCAGGATCTCCCGACCAGTTACAGGCCACAAAAAGACTACTGTTTGTAAAAACGGCGTTGGGTGACTGTCCGGTTACATCAAAAAGTTGCCAGTCGTAATCATCTGAGTTGGTAAATGGCTTGATCTCGAACGCGAGTGTACCCGCAACGAAACAGGTGAATTTATACCAGTATGGATTTTTATCCTGGAAGAGTGCATTGTCATTACACGGAACCAACATATTGGTATTTCCGCAAAGTCCAACAGTAGTTTGTGTAAATGTGGTGTTTCCGCAAACAGGAAACGCCGAGGAAGGCGTTTGTCCTATTGCCGTACACGACGACTGTGCCTGCACGTGCGTTGCAGCAGCCAACAGGCCAAGCCAGGTAATGATTACAAGCAGTCTCATCTCGCGTAAAGGTCGGGAATTAATGATAATTTATGTAGTTGTTCATGGTGGGTTTAATCCAGGCTATACAGTTTCCCGGGCCAGGTACAAAGAACGTTTTTTAGTTCAAGACCGAGGATAGCCGCGGCAATCCGGGTGCTGCTAAGACCGCTGTGGGTATTGATTTCGTCAATATGCATTTTACCGTTTGCCTGGAGAAGGGTAGTCAATGCCAGTTCGTCGGCCGTCAGATCCACGAAAAGAGATTTTTGCGCTTCTTTTTTTCGAGGGGTCTGCTTCCATCCCATCAGGGTCGCAATTTGTTCTCCATCCGTCACCGCGATGGCTTTATTGTTTTTAATGAGAGACAGGCACCCGGCGCTACGGGCATCCGTAACCCGGCCGGGCAACGCAAAAACATCACGGTTGTAATTGTTAGCCAGTTCAGCAGTGATCATACTTCCCCCGCGGATACCAGTTTCCATCACGATTACAGCATCGCTCATCCCGGCGACAATACGGTTGCGGGATGGAAAATGGTGTTTGTCGGGTAAAGTCTGACAGCGGAATTCAGTCAGTAAGCCACCCTTTTCCTGTATACTTTTAGATAAGGCCCGGTGCTGATGAGGATAGATCATATCCAGCCCGTGTGCGAGAACTCCTATGGTTGGCAATTGCTCTTCCAGGGCCGTTCGGTGCGCAACCGCGTCAATGCCAAACGCCAAACCGCTAACCACCAGTGATCCATAAGAGGCGAGGTCACGAATCATATTTTCCGTCTGGGTGCGCCCGTATTCGGTGTTTTTACGGGTTCCGACAATGGCAACAGACCGGGAAGGATTCAGATCTGCACACCCGTTGTAATACAGCAATATCGGCGGATCGTAACAATTTAGAAGACGCTGTGGATATAGCGGATCCCTGATAAAAAGCGGGCGGATTTTTCTTGTTTCAATAAATGCCAGTTCATCTTCCACATCACCAAAAGCAGAAAAATTGGTAATCTGTCGTCCCCTGATCTCACCAATACCGTCGATCGTTCTCAATTGCGAAAGCCGCGCATTAAATATCTTTGATGCCTCTCCAAAATGATCCAACAGTATACGCGCCTGAACAGGTCCGATGGTTGGAATTAGGGTAAGCGCAACCTGGTAAAAAAGGTCGTTATTCATCATGCCGGAAAAATAGAACCCGGCGATTCCCTTTCAAGGTGAAAAAAAACGATTGTGACGGTTTTTTCCTATTGGCCAATTACTTTCATCTCCGTTCTTCGATTCAACATTCGACCTTCTTCCGTTCCATTGTCAGCCACAGGTTGCGTTTCTCCATAGCCTTTCGCTGTAAGCCGCGTTGCGGCAATTCCCTTCGAGGTAAGATAATCCACTACCGCTTGCGCGCGATTCCTGGAGAGCAAGAGGTTGTCTGCCGGTTTACCCTGGTTATCGGTGTGGCCGCTAATTTCAATACGAAGACCCGGATTATCTTTCAGTAACTGCACTACTTTATCGAGTTCAACCTGTGAGGCGGGCTTTAGATCGGATTTATTTACGTCGAAGAAAATATTCTGAAGTACAATAGCCGCATTTACTTCAATGGGTTGAAGCGGTATATTTTTTTGATATGCAGAATCGCCCGTTTCGCCGGTCAGCAGAAACCGATCGGAGAAAAACAGGTATCCTTTCCTGTTTACACTAAACGCATAATTCCGCCCCGTAGGCAACGTCACCAGGTAATTGCCATCTTCGTCTGTCAGCACGTCAGAAAATGGCTGCCGTGTGTCAAGGTCTACCAATTGAACACTGGACGCCAGCCCGGATTTGGTTTTTGCATCGAAAACTTTTCCTTTTACAAACAGTGTTTTTTGGGGTCGTAGATCCTTACGTAGTTCAAACTGGTAGATGTCAAGCCCGCCGCGGGTATCTGATCTATCACTGGTATAGTAAGCCGTTTTTCCATCGGCAGCAATAAATAAAGTTCCCTCTTCATCAATGGTATTGATCGGGTAGCCAAGGTTTACAGGTGTGATCCAACTATCCGGACCATTTTTCCTGGTATAAAAAAGATCCTTGTTGCCATAACCGGGAAGACCGTCAGATGTAAAAAATAAAGTCTGATTATCGGCATGGATAAAAGGACATTGTTCATCTCCTGCCGTGTTGATGTCTGGCCCCAGGTTTTCGGGTGTAGTCCAATGACCATCCGGCTTCAGGTGAGAAACGTACAGATCGCTGCCGCCATAGCCGCCAGGGCGGCGACTTGCAAAGAAGAGGTCTTTTTTATCAGGAGAAAGGCAGGGTTGCGATTCCCAAAATTCCGAATTGATTTCCGGACCCAAATTTTCGGCGGGTGTCCAGGTTCCTTTTTCGAGGAAACTGATATAGATATCACAACTTCCCATGCCGTCTTTCCGGTTGCACCCGGTAAAAACCAGCCACTCCCCGTCCTGTGAGATCATTTGCGCTCCCTCATTTTCCGGCGTATTCACATTGCCGGTCATGGGTGTGGCCGGGGCCCATTTACCGCTATCGCGGTGACTAATGTAAAAGTCCTCATTTCGGCCTTTTACATTCCTGGTGAATACAAATTCCGTGTTATCGATTGTGATCGAAGGAAAGTATTCAGATTCGCTGCTATTGATCGCGTCACCGCAATTAACGGGGTTAAATGTGTAGTCTGCATGGACGCCCATTTTTACAGCAAATTCAAAATTCTGTTTCCGGCTTTCAGCCAGTTTTTTGGTGCCGGGATTCAGGCGGGGGGATGCCAGTACCGCATTTGTCAATTCCAGCGCCTGTTCAAATGCTCCAGTGCCGGCCAGGGCTGTAGCATAGCTAAGTTTATAGTCCCGGACATACGCAGAATCCAACTGGAATGCCTTCGCATAAAATGACACACTGGAGTCATATTTTTTTTGTTCGCGGTAAATGCTTGCTGTCAACATCATTGCATCCAGGTAGGCGGGTTCCTTGGCCAGGGCAGAACGCAAAAGTACCAGCGCTTCGGCCGGTTGCCCGCTATTCAATTTTTCAAAAGCATTATTAAAAATGCCGACAGCCTTTTTGCTGATCTTTGACGGATCGTATTGGGCATGTGAAAAAAACGGGATGGTAAGCGCGAAGAGAAGGGTAACTGAAATAAATCGTTTCATAGACGGGCAATTATCTGGATACTAACGAATCGGAAATGAATTTATTCCCTTGTCGGCCCACAATATCAGAAGCTTTAGGGAACCTGCATATACTTATGCACCTGCAGACCGATTCGCCAACGGGGGTGTTCCTTTACGTACGCAACGATCAATGGAATAACAGACGAGGCTTTTCCCCATTCTGGTTGCAGGTAAAGTTTGCAATGAGCGCCTGTTTTTGCGGCATAACGTTCTGCCCATTCAAAGTCAGACTTATTATAAATAACAACTTTGAGTTCGTTGGCAAGAGGAATAATATTTTCAAGCGGCGCTTTAAATTTCTTTGGAGAAAGACAAATCCAGTCCCAGGATCCGGAAAGCGGGTGTGATCCGGAGGTCTCAATATTTGTTTGAAGACCCGCTTTTTGTAAAGCGGCGGTAAGTTCATCCAACGGATGCATTAATGGTTCACCGCCGGTAATCACAACTAGCTCTGCAGGCGTTTTTTTTACTGCCGACACCAATTCCTGTATGTCCATCAACGGATGTGCGGCCGCATCCCAGCTTTCCTTCACATCGCACCATACACAGCCTACATCACATCCTCCCAGCCTGATAAAATAAGCAGCTCTTCCCTGGTGAAATCCTTCACCCTGGATGGTAAAAAAGTGCTCCATTACTGGAAGCGCGGTTGAGCGATCGGTTTGTTCCTGGACCATACTGCAGCCATTTAATTTTTTACCATACAGGAACTGTAGGTGTTTTTTAATAAAGCGGCAATGGTCATTGGCCCTACGCCACCTGGTACCGGGGTGATCCAGGAGCATTTGGGAGCAACGCTTTCAAAATGTACATCTCCTTTTAGCCGGAATCCCGATTTGCGGCTGCTGTCAGCCACCCGGGTGATCCCTACGTCAACTACAACTGCGCCTTCCCTTATCATGTCAGCGGTTACAAATTCCGGTTTGCCCAAAGCAGCAATAATAATATCTGCCTGCAAACAGTATCCCTGGAGATCTTTTGTTTTAGAGTGACAAATTGTAACAGTCGCATTGGCGTGGCTGCCGCTGCCGCTGAGCAGGATGCTCATAGGCCGTCCTACGATGTTGCTGCGTCCAATCACAACAGCATGTTTTCCGGCAGTTTCAATTTTATAATGTTCCAGCAACAGCATAATGCCGTGCGGGGTGGCGGGAATAAAAGTGGGTTGTCCCAATACCATTTTCCCGACGTTTACGGGATGAAAGCCATCCACATCCTTTCCGGGATCAATGGTGTCGATCACTTTTTGTTCTGATATCGTTTTGGGAAGCGGCAGTTGTACCAGGATGCCATCAATGTCAGGATCAGAATTCAGGTCTTCGATTTGCTCCAGCAATTTGTTTTCTGAAATATCGGCTTCCATGCGTATTAATGTGGATTTAAAACCAACTTCTTCGCATGCTTTTACCTTGGATGCAACATAAGTTTCGCTGGCGCCATTGTTACCGACGAGTATTGCTGCCAGGTGCGGTATTTTTTTTCCTTCAATGGCAAGTTGCGCCACTTTCATTTTGAGATCGTCCCGGATTACCTGGGATGCGTGCTTACCATCTAAAATTTCCATGCCGCAAAGGTACGCCGCGGTTGCATGTAACGGAGGTTAAACATACTTTTTTAAAGGGAATTTTCACGTTATAAATGGGATTTTTCACCGGGAAT
Organism: Bacteroidota bacterium; assembly: GCA_048498035.1. Taxonomy (GTDB): domain Bacteria; phylum Bacteroidota; class Bacteroidia; order Chitinophagales; family Chitinophagaceae; genus CADEDV01. The sequence goes on from JBEHYT010000010.1 coordinate 55,791, forward strand.
CGCTTTGTGCGGCTGCTACCTTGCTAAAAAGCAGGAAGGAATGAAAAGATGGTCAGGAGTATTATTTTTTTTGGGGTGTGCGCTGGCTGGAATTGCTCAGGCAGGGGCACGCGTTTTCTGTAAAAAAACGGATCTGATGGGTTGTTTGGATAATCCTGCCGCCATTGCAGGTCTGAAATCCGCTTCGATTGGGGTTTTGGCGTCGAGGCCTTTTATGCTCAATGAATTGAGCCGTTATACGGCTGCCGCGGGATTTTCGCTGCCGGGATGTAAGCTGGTTGTTGCTGCCCGGTATGAAGGCTTTGGATTGTCCAATACTTCCGGTCTTTCCATTGGCTTTGGCCGTGCGGCAGGCAACAAGATAGCCGTGGGTGGTCGAATTGGTTACACCATTGAAAGAACTCATCCTTCCGTCCAGGCGATTAGCCTGCGAGCCGAACCGGCCGTTATTTTCTCGCTTTCGGCACAGGTTCGGGCCGGGCTTGAAGTTGCTGTGCTGCGCAACTTTGGCGCTGTTTATCGGGGTAACATGGCTGCTGCTGCATCGTTTACGCTCGCTTACCAGCCTTCAGACCCGTTTATATGCTCATTTACAGTACAGCATTCAGCTCAACAAGCCGCGCAGTTGAAGGCTGCGGTGAGTTATGAAGCCCTGTCACAATTCATTTTTGAATTTGGAATTGATGGCGGCACAGGCTGGTGGTCGGCGGTTCGCTTTCACCTGGGATCGCTGCATACGGGCATCCGGTTCACATCTCACCCGCAACTTGGATTCTCACCCGGCTTTTTCCTCATGGCCGAGAAAAAAACTGATGCCTTATGATAAGAAGAATTTTGCTGACAGGAATAATACTGCTGAATACAATTTTTGGTACTGTGACAGCCCAGGAGGTAACAACTGAGCTGCAACAACAACTGGAATTGCAGGCGGAAAAAAATGATGCAGGAACAGAAGATGATGGTTTTTTGCTGGACCTTGATCGGTTTCGGAAGTCGCCCCTGCTTTTGAACACAGCCACAGAGGAAGAATTGCAGGGCCTTGTCATGTTATCTGCCCTGCAGATTGCTCAGTTGCTGCGCTACCGGCAAGTGTTGGGAAAGCTCATCAGTATCTATGAACTGCAGGCGGTACCTGGTTGGGATCCTGACATCATTCGTCAACTGATGCCGTACTGTAGGGTGAATAATGATCAGCCATTAACGGAACGCTTAAAAAGCCGGCTAAAAGGAGGTAACAGCCTGGTCGTATTACGCGTTGTACATGCTTCGGCAAAGGATGGTGGCGATGCTTTTTTAGGAAATCCCTTCCGGGTTTCTTTTCGCTACCGGTATACGTATAAAAATCTGCTGCAATATGGAATCCTGGGCGATAAAGACGCTGGAGAAAGTTTTTTGCGAGGCGCTCAGCGTGCTGGTTTTGATTTTTATTCAGTGCATTATTTTGCGCGCAACATCGGAGCACTGCATGCATTCGCGCTGGGTGATTTTACGATCAATATGGGCCAGGGATTGATTCAATGGCAGAGTCTATCGTTTGGCAAGGGGGCCGACATGGTTTCACTAAAGCATCAATCTCCTGTGTTAAAGCCATATAATTCTTCGGGTGAATACAATTTTCAAAGAGGCGTTGGTGCTACGGTTGTGCTTAACAACCTGGAATGGACTTTTTTTGGGTCGCTTCGAAAACTGGATGCCAATCTTGATACATTGGAAGGGAACAATGCGATCACCTCTTTTTTAACTTCCGGTTTGCACCGGTCTGCTGCCGAATCGGCAAAAAAGGGGAATGTTTCGCAGTTCTCCTCGGGAACTACTTGTACTGTTCGGTATAAGCCGGGACATGTTTCGGCCAATTTTATATACTACCAGTTTTCGCTTCCCATACAGAAATCGGCACAGCCGTATAATCTTTATTCGATTGCGGGGAATAAATGGTTTAATGGAAGTGTTGATTTTGCCTGGACGATTCGCAACCTGCATTTTTTTGGTGAATATGCGCTTGACCGGCATTTGAAGCCCGCTTTTATTGGGGGAATGCTTGCCAGTGTTTCTGGCGGAGTGGACATTGGTGTGGTGGTACGGAGAATTTCCCCGGCTTACCGGGCTGTGCAGGCCAGCGCTTTCACGGAAAATACATCGGTTGAAAATGAACGGGCTGTGTATTGGGGCATTTCCGTTCGCCCGTCTTCGGCGGTGACGCTTTCGGGATATATCGATTTCTTTCAATTTCCGTGGTTGAAATATGGCGTTGATGGTCCCTCCGGCGGACGCGACTGGCAGTTGCAACTTTTGTACAAGCCTTCCCGGACAGCCAGCCTGCTGATCAGGTTTCGTTCAAAATTGAAAGATGCAAATAAGCTGGTAGCGGCGTCGAAGATGAATGATTTGCAAAGTGGCGGACGAAAGAGTTTACGAATACATGCGGAATTGCAGGCGGGGAAGCGGATGTTATTGCGTTTTCGAACGGAGTGGGGGATATTGGTTGAGGATAATGGATCAGGCAGCAATACGAATGTATTTTCTGAAGCGGAGGAAAGCGGGGGTGCAGAAGGCTGGCTGGTGTACGGCGATATTACCTGGAAATCCAAACGATCAGGATGGAGTTGCAGTACAAGAATAACGGGCTTTGACACGGAGGATTATGCTACACGGATTTATGCGTATGAAACAGATTTGAAATATGGTTATGGAATGACTGCTCTGTGGGGACAGGGAATTAAACTATACAGTGTGATAGGAAAAAACATAAATAAAAAAAATAATATATCTGTTCGATATGCGGTAACCAGGCAATTGGAGGGTTTTGGTAAGCCGTTTAGTTGGTCTGGGGATTGGCGTATACAACTGATTAGAACACTTTAGTACTAATTAACAAGCGTTAATATTTTTTGGAGCTTTTAAGTTTTTGTTAAAAAAAGACCTTATTTTGGCGCAGCATTATTCACGGTTAAGATGTCTCTTTTAATGCCTTAACCATTGATTAAGGACGGTTTTCGCTGAAAATCAATGCTTTTAATTCAAAAAATTAACGTTAACATGAGAAAAACTGCATCATTACTCATGATGCTATTGCTATTTTCAGCAATAGCATTTGGGCAGACCCGCACGGTCACGGGTCAGGTTCAGGATGAGAAAGGGGCTCCAATTCCCTTCGCCACTGTCTTGGAAACTGGAACTCAAAACGCAACTAAGGCTGATGCCAATGGTAATTTCACCCTCAAAGTAAAAGAGGGCGCAAGTCTTACGATCACTTCTGCCGGATTTGATCCCGTTACTATTGTAGCTGGAACTGCCTTTCAGTCGTATTCACTCAAAACAAGGACTACGGAAATGGAGGAAGTAGTAGTTACTACGGCCCTTGGTATCCAGCGTCAGTCCAAAGAAATTGGTTACTCTACTGCGAAAGTGAAGGCAACCGAGCTTACGCAGGGTAAAGTAGTAAATCTTCAAAATGGTCTTACCGGTAAGGTATCTGGTTTGAACGTTTCTACTACCAATAACGGTGTATTTGCCGATACGCGTATTACGCTTCGCGGTATCCGCTCACTCACCGGTAATAACCAGCCGATGCTGGTGGTGGACGGTATTCCTCTGTCGCTAGGTTACCTGAGTACTATCAACCCTAATGATATTGCAGATGTAACGATCCTAAAATCGGCGTCTGCAACTGCCATCTATGGTCCGGATGGTGTGAACGGTGCGATTGTGATTACCTCGAAAAGAGGCTCTAAAGGTCGGCCTGTGATCACTGTAAGCAACACTTTCCAAATGGAAACGGTTTCTTACCTGCCAAAATTCCAATCTCGTTTTGGCGGTGGTTATAACCAGGATGCTTTTGGAAATGGAGATTTTGAGCCGATTGAGCAACAAAGCTGGGGACCGGAATTTGATGGTTCTATTCGCCAGTTTGGTCAAACAGGACCTAACGGTGAAAAGCTGATGATGCCTTACGCATATAATAAAAATGGTCGCCGGAATTTCTGGGATAAGGGTATTACCAATCAAACAGATATCTCTTACTCTGTTGGTGATTTTTACCTGAGTGCTCAGAATGTGTCTATCAAAGGGGTTATGCCCGGCGATAAAAACGATCGTCGTTCGGTAGACATCCGTTCGGAAAAAGAATACGGCAAGTTCAAAGCCGGATTTACTATGCGTTATACGCAATCTCAGTACAATGTGACTAATAATAACCAGGTTGTTTATTATGCGGTAACTGGTTCACCGGGTAACTATGATCTGAGCCAGTTTAAAAACTGGAGAGCATATTATAGTGAAGATCCTACTAAACCTAGCATGGATTGGTTCAGTACTCCTGAGGGATATTATACGCCATACCTGGATAATAACGGAAAAACGCCTTATTTCGCCGCTGACAACTATCGTTCAACAGGCAGAGAAGACGATTTCCTTGGTACCGCCCAATTGGATTTCAAAGCGACATCATGGCTGTCATTTACGTATCGGGCAGGTATGACTTTTGCAAATGCTGTCGGCCGCTCTACACGAGGCGCATTTAACTATGGGTACACAACATTCTACAATTCGCTGAGGGATCATGGTGTACAAAATGTTACTGCGGCTGTAAGCGATGGTAATTCCACAAGTCGTCGTTTGACATCTGAGGTTTTTGCGAATGCGAACAAGACGTTTGGCAAATTGGGGGTAAACGTGCTGGTAGGTCAGTCTTACCGTGAGTCTACCGCTACCGGAGTTTCGACCTCGGGTAACCTGGGTAATGCCGAATCACTGACTCTCCAACTTCACTTAGGAGAACCTGGAGCTTCCGTTGATAATACAAACTCAAGACTTGAACGTTATTTTGGTCGGGCATCATTTGACTGGGATGGTTGGGCTTTCGTAGAAGCAACTGCCAGCTATGATTTTGACAGCCGTCTTGAAAAACCCGGTGCGTATACCAAGAAAAGCGATATCGCATTCTTCTACCCGGGCGTTAGTGCTTCAATTTTGCTGAGTGAGTTGGTGCCTTCTATCAAGAACAGTAAAACCATCAGCTACCTGAAAGTGCGCGGTGCCATTTCAAAAACTGGTAACGTGAACCTTGCACCTTATGCTTTTGAAGGCACGTTTGCTGCATCCACATTTTTCCCGTATGGAGATATCCTTGGTTTCCAGGCAACCTCCACAACACCCGCGGCTACCTACGAGCCTGAATTTGTGTTGAACCGTGAAGTTGGTTTGGAAATGGCCTTCCTAAGAAACCGCATTAACTTTGAGGCTACATATTATAACCAGGATAATACCAATCAGGTGATCGATGTACAGCTTTCCAATACGACCGGATATACAACGGCTCGTCAAAATGCTGCGTCTTTTACTAATAAAGGGCTGGAACTGGATCTGAAACTGACGCCGCTGGTAAAACTCGGTGACGTTCGGATCGATTATAAAGTGAACTATACTAAACAAACCAACAAGGTTACTGAACTGGTTGGTGGTGTAAATGAACTGGGTATCGGTAACTACAACTATGTAATTGTAGGTCAATCTGCCTATAAGTTCAAACTGCCGGATTATATCCGTGATGATCAGGGTCATGTAATCGTTGACCCGGTTACAGGTATGCCTACACAAAATCCAAACCTGACTATGTTTGGAAACACGGCTCCTACAGACCTGATCGGTATGACACTGAATGTAAGCTGGAAGAATTTCAGTTTTGCTGCTGTAGCTGATTACCGTGGTGGTAACCAGATTGTAGCTGATCAGTTGGGTGGATTCCTTGATGACAACGGTATTTCTGCACGTTCTGCAGCCAATGGCCGTCGTGCATTCGTCTTCCCGAATTCCGTGTATGATGACGGAACTGGTAAATATGTGACTAACACAGATGTGTACACAACAAACTATGGCCGTCTGTTCTACAACACTGACCTGAACACTTCGGTGATCACTAACTACCTGGCTGACGGTTCTTTCTGGAAATTGCGTGAACTTTCTCTTACTTATGACATCCCGACCAACAAAGTATTTGGCGGTCGTGTAGGCAACGTTGTGAAAGGCGCAAGCATCACATTAAGTGGAAGAAACCTATTGATGTGGGTTCCGAAGTCTAACCAATGGACAGATCCTGAGTTCCAGGGTGGAAACGGAAACTCTGCTTATACCGGTAACGCAACAGGTCGTAGTACTGCATACAATGCTCCTCCTACACGTGTTTATGGTGCATCACTGGTTCTTAAGTTCTAACGTCTAAAAACTAGCATACTATGAAATTGAAAAATATAATCATTACGGCCTCAATAGCGGCAACGACGATGGTTGCGGTGACGGGGTGCAGTAAGAACAAATTTGACATCAACGCCAATCCGGACGATGTGACGGATGCGTCGGTTACGGCTTCGGTATTATTACCCGGAGCTCTTCAATCTACCGCCCTTGCCATGGTAAATGACACATGGTTCCTGGAATGGTGGATGGGTCATGGTGCGCGCTCCGGTTCCTACCAATCGCTTACCCAGGAAGAAACCTATAAGTTCACGAATGATTTTCACGTGAATATCTGGAATAGCTTCTATGCCAACGCTAACAACTACAACCTGATGATCACAAAGGCAATGGAAAGCGGTGCAGGAACATACGAAGCGATCGGCCGGATCATGAAATCATTTGATATGCAGATCCTGGTAGATATCTATGGCAACATTCCCTATTCAGAGGCTTTCCAGGGAACTGCTGTTTCTACTCCGAAGTATGATAAGGGTATTGATGTATACAAGGGCATTTTTGCTGACCTGGATAAAGCCCTGGCTATACTGTCTGATGTTAGTCCAACTACACCAACAGATCCGGCTAAAAATCCTGACATTTCCAGTTCGGACCTTGCATTTAAAGGCAATCTGACAAAATGGAGGAAATTTGCTAATACACTTCGCCTGCGTATGCTGCTGCATCTTTATAATGGGGTGGCGACTCAAACGGTTGCTCCAGGCATCGATGTTGCCGCTGAGATGGCAAAGATTACAGCTGATGGGTCCGGTTACCTGGGTGCTGATGAGTCAGTAATGATCAATCCCGGATTTACCGGTACCAAACCGCAACCTTATTATCGTGCCTACGTGACCAACGAATCTGGTGTATCTAATCAGCGCGATTACCTGCGTGCGAGCGATTACGCGATCAACTACTATGATGCAGATGGCGACCCCCGCATCGACTATTTTTACAAAGCACCAAGTAGCGGACACCAGGGAATTGTATTTGGTACACCTTCAGGTGGTTCAGCCCCTACGGGTGATGAACTATCCAGTATTCGCGGCATTGGTTATTCTCCAAACGGAGCAGCCTCTCCAGCATGGATATTCACAAGCACTGAAAGCCTGTTCCTGCAAGCAGAAGCCCGCCAGCGCGGTTTGATTACCACTGGACCCACTGCTGCAACCCTGCTCACATCCGCAATTCGTGACTCTTTCAAATGGCTCGGTATCCCGGATGCCTACAACGAGGCAGATGCGTATATTGCTTATAACGCCACTTTCTCAGACGTAGATATCACTGCCCCCGCCAACGGTTCAAGACCTCCCGGTGGTTTGTACACGATTCTTTCTCAAAAATGGTTCGCATTAAATGAGATTGATGCATTTGAGTTGTGGACCGACTATCGCAGAACGGGAATTGTTTACGGTGTCGGTGGCGGTTATACCCCTGGTCCGACCCTGTCTGTTGACCCGGGTCGTACAGCGACAAGCATTCCGGTGCGCCTTTTCTATCCGCAGACTGAATACAACTATAATGCTGATAATGTAGCTGCAGAGGGAACAATCAACGTATTCACCTCACGGATATTCTGGGATTTAAATTAAACTGATTAAAACAAAGTTTATGAAAAAGACATTTCTATATCTAACATTAGGATGCGCCTTACTTATCGGCGGTACCGGGTGTTTGAAAGACAAAGGTTACGAAGCGCAGGAGTACGGCATCCAGATCAAAGAGAAAAAGGGTGTTGCTTTTCCGCAAGCCGATGCTAGTCCGGTAACCATTGGTATTACCGGCCAAAGCGCTGATCTAACCGTGAATGCGACAAAACTGACGCTGGAAGAAGATGGTTATCCTGCGGCTGACGTTCATATCACCCTCGCGGTAAATCAGAATCTTGTTACTGATGCAGGTCTTACTCCACTTCCTAACGGCACGTTTACTGTAAGTTCACTTAACATGACGGTACCTGCTGGAGCCAAGATCACTGATTATATCACCGTTACTGTGAAAAATTCAATCGCGCTTGATCCGAACCTGAAATACGGTGTTGGTTTAACAATAACGGCGGTTGATCAGGGCTACCAGATCGCAGCTAATCAAAAGGATATCGTGATCGGATTTGCGATCAAGAACAAATATGATGGCGTGTACCGACTGGTAGGGCACCATACCCGTTCTCCCTACACATATCAATATGATACAGAAATGGATATGGTGACTATAGGGCCCGGATCGGTTGAATTTTACTGGCAGGATGTTGCTTCTACTGGTCACCCGATCGGTGTAGGACCTAACAACTCCCTGAGTTGGTACGGTGCCGACATCTCCCCGGCCGTAGATTTCAACACTACAACAGACGTTGCAACAAATATTTATAACCTGAGCAGCGCAGTGCCTATCGGTTTCTACACAGGATCTGATGGTGGCGTGAGCCGTTTTGTAGACGATCCAACGCCTACAAACCGTAAAATGTACCTGTATTTCCAATACAGCGGAAATCCGCTGAGAGGATTCCTGGATACACTTACTTATCTCAGACCACGCGACTAATCCTCGCTCAGCAATTTTAGTAAACTGCCCCGCCTGTAAGCGGGGCAGTTTTTTTAGGAATTAGATGAAATCATTATATCTTTCAGGCGCAGTCGGTCCTGGATGAAGGGTGACGGCAAAGCGAATACGCAACAAAATTTTCACATTCTCCTTCGTTGATTTCCCCGCTCGTATCCTGTGGGAATGGCTATTTTTGTTTAAATTAACGTTATGAGCGATCAGCAACAACAGACCCCGCCCCAACTCAATATTGAAATTTCTGAAGAAGTAGCCGAGGGGACTTACGCCAACCTGGCGATCATCACACACTCGCATGCAGAATTTGTAGTTGATTTTGTGAACGTGATGCCAGGTACCCCCAAAAGCAAAGTGAAGGCACGGATCATCCTGACGCCACAACACGCAAAACGATTTATGAAAGCGCTCAATGACAATATAGCGCGATACGAGGCTGCCAATGGAGTAATCAAAGACCTGGAAGAAGTTTCCTTTCCAATGAATTTCGGTGGACCTAACGCGCAAGCGTGATCCCCAATCCCACGTCAAACCTAAAACACCTTCTATATGTATAAAAACCTTTCCCTTGCCCTTGCGCTTATTGCTGGCATAGCCGCTACAGCGCAGCAGGCATCGTATGTAGATCCTGCCCAGGCTTACAACCGAATTCTTGTAGAAAAAGGAGCCAATTCCTATCGCCAGGTTGGTAATTATAAAGTTATTGGCAGTCCATTTCTTTTTGGTGAAAAAAACAAGGGTAACATTTATTCTAAACCGGAAACAGCGAAGAATATCGAGTTGAGCTACAATATCTATAACCAGGAAGTAGCCTTTTACTCAACTGCAAACCCGGACAACGAACTGGTGAAAACACCGGGTAGCCTGGACTCGTTCCTGCTGCGTGCGAATGTGAAGGCAGGGCTTTCAACCGATGTAACGTTTATATATGGGCCAAACATTGGCGCAAAAGACAAAAATTATTACGAGGTATTATTCGGCAGCGGCAGGTTCAAACTTTATAAGCGATATACCGGAGAACTCGGCCTGGTGACCGACAACATCGTTGAGGCAGACCTGAAACAATTCAATATTAAAGTCGATTATTTCTACACCGACTCAACTACACAAAAAATCAAAAAGCTAAAAACTACCGCTCCTGCTATTGTAAAGGAATTTTCTTCTGTGAAGGATCTTTCATCTGTATCAAACGCTGACGGGTTAACGATGAACCGCGATGATCAGTTAAAAGTGATCTTTTTTGAACTGAACCGTTAGTCTGAAACTATAACAGGTCTTCATCCGCAAAGCTGAAAAAGCCAAGGCGGCTGACTATTACATGGTCCAGCATCCGGATATCAAAAAGGGATGCTGCGTCCCTGATCTTTCGCGTTAGCTGTTCATCGGCCCTGCTGGGCCGTAACGAGCCGGACGGGTGATTATGAAACAGGATCAGGTTTACCGCATCCTCTTCCAGCGCACGCCGGAGAATGATCCGTGGATCCGCCACAGTGGACGTCATTCCTCCTTCGCTGATAATTTCGATCTGCTGAACACGATTGGCGCTGTTGAGATAAATGACACCAAAAACCTCGTGACGATAGTCGGCAAAACGGGCCTGGAGAAAACGGGCTGCTTCAGCGCCGGAGGCAATATGCGTGGCAGGCGCCAGCTGTTCAACCTGCCGCCGCCGTCCCAATTCCATGGCCGCCACAACGCTGATGGCTTTAACGGCGCCCACCCCTTTTACGCGCATCAGTTCCGGTACCGTAATCCGCGCCAGGCCCTCCAGGCTGTTGCTGGTGAGCCTTAAAATATCACGCGCAAGGTCTACAGCCGTCTTTTCCCGGCTTCCTTTCTGTAATAAAATGGCTATTAATTCCGAATTGCTGAGGTTTTCAGCGCCTGTGGATAGTAATTTTTCCCGCGGGCGATCGTCTTTTGCCCAGTTTTTAATTGAGTACTTGTGCTCTTGCATCCTCCCCATTCCCTTCCTATTTTTATCCTGCTGAACGAAGGTAAGACCCAAACAGCCCGTTGCAATCCATCCTATAGAAAAACTAAAACCAATGTTTATGAAAACCAGGTCCTTTTCCGCCATGGGAGCCATGCATCCCGTGCTCTTCTTTGCCGGCGTGTACATCGTAGTACTGCTTTTCTCCATTTTTATCTGTTCCGCACTGTTTTACAGTTGCAATACCAGTCCGTCCAAAGGTTTAAGCCAGTCGGCCCTACCCGCCAATCAGGTCCCTGCCACCAATTCTACAGCGGCCATCGTATTGCGCTAGCAGGAATCTTGAATTTTTTTAGGCCTGTACTCATGGCTTTCCGGCGATAGTAATATCTTCGCCGCACATTTCTGAGCTATGGAATCAGCCAAAATTTTCGCCGGTACAGGCTCCCAAAAGCTTGCCGAACAAATCTGCAAACGATTTGGTACTCAATTAGGTAAGATTAATATTCAGCGTTTTGCCGACGGGGAGATATCCCCCGTTTTCCTGGAAAGCGTTCGCGGAGACTATGTCTTTCTCATACAAAGCACATTTTCCCCGGCTGAAAACCTGATGGAGCTTCTCCTGATGATCGATGCGGCCCGCAGGGCCTCTGCCTACAAAGTGATCGCCGTGATACCCTATTACGGCTATGCACGGCAGGACCGGAAAGACCGCCCACGCGTAGCAATTGGTAGTAAGTTGGTTGCCAATATGTTAACGGCTGCCGGTGCAGATCGGGTCATTACCATGGACCTTCATGCGCCCCAAATCCAGGGTTATTTTGACATTCCCGTGGATCACCTGGACAGCCACGCAGTTTTTATCCCTTATATCGAGAATCTCCGGCTGGAAAACCTTACCTTTGCGGCCCCTGATGTGGGCGCAACAAACCGCATCCGGGAAATCGCAAGTTATTTTAATGCAGAAATGGTGATCTGCGATAAGCACCGGAAACGGGCTAATGAGATCGCCAGCATGGTGGTAATCGGGGATGTGACGAATAAAGATATCGTGATTATTGATGATATCTGTGATACGGGCGGCACACTGGCAAAAAGCGCCGGTTTGCTGAAAGAAAAAGGAGCCAGATCCGTTCGGGCCCTGATCACACACCCGGTGTTGAGTGGAAAAGCCTATGAAAATATCAACAACAGCGTACTGGAAGAATTAATTGTATGTGATACAATACCACTGCGTGGAGAAAGTGCAAAGTTGAAAGTGATATCAGTGGCGGAACTTTTTGCGGTAGCCATCCGGAATGCGTTTGAAAACAAGAGTATTACAAGTCTCTTTATCCATTCCCAACGCCGCGATAAATAGCGTAATTTTTTAAACAATATACAATGAACACAATTACAATCGAAGGACAACTGAGGACCGGATTCGGCAAATCAGCCACCCGTCAACTCCGCTCTCAGGGACTCGTGCCTGGTGTAATTTACGGGGGTGCCCAGGAGGTTAATTTTACAGCTCCTGCTGCGGCTTTTAAAAACCTTGTTTATACGCCTAACTTCCAGTTGGTAGACGTACAGGTAGATGGTAAAACATACCGTGCGATTTTGAAAGATCTGCAGTTTGACAAAGTGTCTGATGCGCTGATCCATATCGATCTGCTGGAACTGGTGGAAGACAAGAAAGTGATCGCCGACATTCCGCTGAAATTCGTAGGTAGCTCAAAAGGGGTAAAAGACGGCGGTAAGCTGGTTACCAAAATGAAATCCCTGAAGGTAAAAACATTGCCCAAGCATCTTAAAGAGGCCATTGAAGTGCCTATTGATGACCTGGAACTGAACGGTAATATCCGCGTAGAGGATGTACAGGCCGACAATTACGAAATCCTGAACTCCCCGCGTATTCCTATCGCATCTGTGGTAATGACACGTCAGTTGAAACAGGAAGAAGCTTCTGCAGCACCTGCTGCCGGCGCCGCTCCTGCCGCTGCTGCCGCCCCCGCTGCGAAGAAATAAATACCTGTAAACTATTGGTTCAACCCGTATCCCCGATACGGGTTTTTTTTGTGACCCGGGGATGCATCCCGAACTTTGACGCTGATCATGAAATTTCTTATTGCCGGCCTGGGCAACGCAGGCGCCGAATACGAACACACCCGCCACAATATCGGCTTTGACGTGGTAAATGCCTTTGTTCAAAAACACGGAGGCACTTTCCGCTCAGACCGACATGCCTGGGTAGCAGACGTAAAGTGGAAGGGACGCAACTTTGTCTGCATTCTCCCCACTACATATATGAACCTGAGCGGCAAGGCAGTAAAATACTGGCTTGATCGTGAAAAGATCGCTCCGGCCAACCTGCTCGTGGTGCTGGACGACCTGGCATTGCCCCTTAGCAAACTGCGGGTGAGGCCCGGCGGCAGCGACGGTGGACACAATGGTTTGCGCAGCATCCAGGAATTGCTGGCCACCACGGAATATCCCCGCCTCCGCTTTGGGGTAGGCAACAATTACCCTAAGGGCATGCAGGCCGAATTTGTACTGGGCCGCTGGGAAAGATCAGAAGAACCCCTGGTGAAACTAAAGATCGACGCGGCTGCCGAAGTGATAGAAGACTTTGCTACACAAGGCTTAGCAACGGCTATGAACAAAGTAAATAATAAAGAGTATACACTATGAGAAATCCGGGGGATTACTTACTTTAGTGCCCCCGGCCAACTTTCGGCCCACAATCCAATAGACATATTGATAGCCAGTAGATATATGGGATCAACGCATCGAGGTGTATCCGATGTATTTAATTTAAACTCTTACTGTTTATGAAGATTTTTTGTGTAGGTAGAAATTATGTGGCTCACGCAGAGGAACTCGGAAATGAGATCCCTGACGATCCCGTGATATTTATGAAACCTAAAAGCGCCATGTTGCAACCGCATACTCCGTTTTATTACCCGGAGTTTACCAACGAGTTGCATTATGAATGCGAATTGGTTTTACGCGTCAGCAAAAATGGAAAATACATCCAGGAAAAATTTGCCGGTAAATATTACGATGCCGTTACCGCAGGTATCGATTTTACAGCGCGGGACATTCAGCAGGAATTAAAACAAAAAGGACTTCCCTGGGAAAAAGCCAAAGCCTGGGACAACTCTGCTGTTATCGGGAAATGGATACCGTTTACCAATATCCGGAACAAAAAAGACATTAATTTTTGCCTGTATAAAAACAAGGAACTTGTGCAACAGGGCAATTCCAGTCATATGCTGCACAGCTTTGATAAGATCATCTCTTATATTTCAAATTATTTTTCTGTCAACATCGGAGACGTTATCTTTACCGGCACTCCGGCCGGCGTAGGTGAAGTTGTGGTAGGAGATGAACTGGAGGCCTTTATTGAAGACGAAAGCATGTTATCTCTTGAAGTAAAATAAGTGTTCCGGCCAAAACGGCTGGTACCTAAACCAACTGCTCTGCTTATAAACCACCTTCACGGGTGGTTTTTTTTTTTTACAGCCGCTTACTTACCTGAACAGTTGTTTGTATGTACGATGCATCCCTTAAATTTGCGCTTGCATTGTCTGTATGAATGATCAGCAACTACCATTGCAGGCGTACCGCCTGATGTGCCAGGCCCGGGTGATGGCAGAAACGTATGAAGCAAACCGCGCTATTTGTAAATATGTTCATTCCACCTCGCGTGGTCATGAAGCTATTCAACTGGCTACCGCGTTGCAACTGCTACCTATTGATTTTGTCAGCCCTTATTACCGAGACGAAAGCCTGCTGCTGGGCCTGGGATTTACACCTTATGAACTGATGCTACAACTGCTGGCAAAGGCAGATGATCCTTTTACCGGCGGTCGTGAATATTACTCGCACCCTAATTACCGCGGTACCAACCGTCCTCAAATCATTCACCAAAGCAGCGCAACTGGTATGCAGGCCATCCCCACCACCGGCATAGCACAGGGCATTCGCTATTGGGAACAAACAGACCCCACCCAGCTGAAGAAGGGGCCGAATGGCGAAAATCCCGTTGTTATTTGCTCACTTGGCGATGCCAGTATGACGGAGGGTGAAGTGAGTGAAGCCCTGCAATTCGCAGTGTTGCACCAACTGCCGATTATTTACCTTGTACAGGACAACAACTGGGGCATTTCCGTAACGGCCAGCGAAGCCCGCGCCATGAACGCCTGGGAATTTGCTGCCGGTTTCAAAGGACTTAACCGCGTGCAGGTAGATGGTAGCGATTTTGAAGCTTCTTTCAATACGCTGCAACAGGTAATTGCGTCAGTGCGAACACAACGTAAGCCATGGCTTGTGCAGGCACGTGTTCCATTACTTGGCCACCACACCAGTGGTGTGCGCAAAGATTTTTATCGTACTGCAGAAGACTGGGCATTACACATGGCTGATGATCCGCGACCGAAGTTGCGAAAACGTCTGCTGGAGCTGGGGATCGCGGAAAACGAATTGATAAGTTTGGAAAATGAAGCCGCCGCGCTCGTGGCTGCCGATTTTGAAAAAGCAGTGGCTGCCCCGGAACCAGATCCTGCGGCGGTAGAAAGTCATGTGTTTGCACCAACGCCCGTTACTGTTGAAAAAGGTGAACGAAATCCTGCAGGTGCAGAAAAAATAATCATGGTGGATGCGGCGCTCTTTGCCGTGCGTGAAATCATGGAAGATCATCCCGAAGCAATTTTATACGGGCAGGATGTAGGCAGGCGACTGGGCGGCGTATTTCGCGAAGCGGCAACACTGGCTGAGCGGTTTGGCGATACACGTGTATTCAATACCGCCATCCAGGAAGCTTATATCGTTGGTTCCACCGCTGGTTTGAATGCAGTAGGAGTTAAGCCAATCGTGGAAGTGCAGTTTGCTGATTATATCTACCCCGGCTTTAATCAACTGGTAACCGAATTATCCAAAAGCTGTTACCTGAGTTGTGGCAGGTTTCCCGTTTCCATGGTGTTGCGTGTGCCCATTGGAGCCTATGGCGGCGGTGGTCCTTACCATAGCGGGTCTGTAGAAACTACTGTGCTTTCCGTAAAGGGTATTAAAGTGGCGTACCCGTCTAACGCCGCGGATATGAAAGGGTTGATGAAGGCCGCATTTTATGATGGCAACCCGGTAGTGATGCTGGAACATAAGGGCATTTACTGGAGTAAAGTACCGGGAACCGAAGATGCTCGTACCACCGAGCCAAGCCGGGATTATATATTACCGTTTGGAAAGGCTAACCAGGTAGCACTTGCCACGGGCAAAGCTATTGATGCGGGAGAAAGTTGTGTTGTGATCACCTACGGGATGGGTGTGTACTGGGCAAAAGCTGCCGCGCGGCAATTTCCCGGCTGCATCGAGATCATTGACCTCCGGACGCTCTATCCACTTGATGAGGAACTGGTATTTGAACGTGTAAAAGCACATGGAAAATGTCTTGTGCTTACGGAAGAACAACAGAACAATTCCTTTGCAGAAGCATTAGCCGGTCGCATTACAACTGCCTGTTTCCAGTGGCTGGATGTGGCCCCCGTTGTAATGGGAGCATTAAACCTGCCAGCGGTACCTATGAATATCGAGCTGGAAAAGGCCATGTTGCCCAATGCAGAAAAGGTGGCTGCTGCTTTGCAGCGATTATTGAGCGAATGATCTTATTCCAGCACAAGGCGGTAGCCGGTGCCATGAATCGTTTCAATGTGTACTGCGGTTTCCCCGCTCAGGTGCTTACGGATGCGTGTTACAAATACATCCATGCTGCGACCCAGGAAAAAATCATTCTTCCCCCAAACATTAGAAAGAATTTCTTCCCGCCGTAATACCTTGTTGGGGTGCTGGCAAAAGAATTCCAGCAATTCCTTTTCGCGCTGCGTTAATACGATCTTTTCGCCATCACTTTGCAAAAGAAGTTCGCCCGGTTTGAAAGTATATTTGCCCAGTTTAAATTCATTGGGGCTTTCTTTCACCAGCATTTTATTACGCCGGAGAAATACATTGATCCGAGATAGCAATTCTTTAATACTAAACGGCTTGAGAATGTAATCATCGGCGCCAGCCGCAAAGCCTTTTAATTTATCTTCCTCGGTTGATTTGGCGGTGAGAAAGAGAATGGGAACGCGATCACTTTTTTGCCGGATCTTCCTGGCCACGCTAAAGCCATCTTTATAAGGCATATTCACATCCAGGATGCACAGATCCGGGTTCTTACGCTGGTAATGCTCCCAGGCTGTATCCCCATCGGGACAATTGATAACGTCAAACCCTGCTTCTTCCAGCGAATCTTTAATAATAAATCCCAGTTGGAGATCATCCTCTGCAATCAGAATAGTTGTTTTTTCCTGCATACATTATGAAATTGGCAGTTGAATAATGAAGCGACTTCCCCGGCCGGGCTCGCTTTCAACCCGAATTTTTCCATTGTGTGCCGACATTATTTTTTTTACAAACGCCAACCCTATTCCAAAGCCTTTTGAACTATGCGTTTCGCCCTGCTGGCCGCGGTAAAAACGTTTGAATATCTGACGTACTTGTTTTTTATCCATTCCAATGCCGTTGTCCTTTACAGCCAAGGTGATGTATTTTTCGGTTTTGGAACTTTGCAGCAGGATCTCCGGCTCGCGGGAATATTTGATGGCATTTTCAATCAGGTTGATGATCACGATAAGAAGATAACCGCGATCTGCCTGTAAAAATGGGGAAGGCGCATTAAGCTCATAGCCGAGTACGGCACTGCGCTCCGCAATCAGTGGCTCCAGGTTGGCTACCGCTTCTTCTACAAGGGAATGTAAATTGACCACTTCTTTGCGTAAATGAATATGCCTTGAATCCGTATATGCAAATTGCAGTAACCGGTCTATCTGGCTATGCAGGTAGCCCGACTGGTATTTGACGATGCCGGCATATACGCTGAGCTTTTCCGGTTTGTTTACGATAGCCGGATCTTCCAGCACCTCTGCCGCCAGCCCCATTACGGCAACAGGTGTTTTAAATTCATGGGTAAAATTGTGGATGAAATCGCGCTGCGTTTCATTCAGGAATTTTTGTTTGTAAAAATAATAGAGGCTTCCGCTGAGCAGGATAAGCACCAGCAACAGCACTGCGCTGGTGATGATCCAGAAATTCATTTGCGAGAGAATAAAACGTTCCCTGTTGGGAAAAGAAAGTACAATGCAGTCGAAGGGCCGCTGCAACCCGGGAACATCTGCCACCGGGTTTTTTCGTTCGCCGGGTGGTTCAAGAACGGTTTTGTAGATATACCGGTTCTGGTTTTTATCATACAGTCCTACATGGCAAACGGTGAACACTTCAAAATCTTCCAGTTCATATTGTAAAAACCGCGTGAGGCTGTCGGTACCCAGTTCATGATTGGCACGTGCAATAAAAAGATCGCGGGTGGGGCGCTCAATCAATTCGCTAAGAGGAGCTGTGTCATATACCTTGATATCGAGATCTTCATAGAGGCCGCGGAGCGCTTTAATAACGCTGTGATCAAATTCCTTTTGCTGGGCGCGGTAGACATTCCTGAACCATATCAACTGGAAAACCATGATGATGCAGATGATTGCCGTGCTGATCACAATCCCGATGCGGAGGGTGGAGGAACGAATTACAAATCCGGCCATAGCTTTAGGTTAAAACAAAGATTGAAAGTCATTTGAATATGTGGTGTTAACATTTGTTAATGGCGGGTTAACGAAGATGAAGGTACAAAAGAAGACGGCCCCCGGGGAGAGGCCGTCTGAAGTGAAACCACAAAACCAACAGAGTTGATAATCAGTTTTTTGTATGAATAACAGGTTTATGCGTCTTGTGCGTTTTCCGGTGAATGGCCGGAGGCTTCGTTGCCGGTTGCGCCGTTGTTACAGGTGTTTTTCGGGTAACCGGTGAACTGGTCTTCAGCGCCGTATCTTTTGCTTCCGGATGAACATTTGCCAGCCTCGTAACATGCGGCGTTTTACCTGCCGCCCGTGAAGCGGTGGATTGTCCGAAGGCAATTCCAGTAGTAAGTAACAATGCTGCGGCCAGTACAATTTTTCCGTTCATCTGCGCTTTGTTTTCAACGAATGCAAGGCTAAATTCCCTGATTCTACCTGCTCCAGCAAGTATTTGGGCGCCATTAACCCGGAATTAACCGGCGTTAATAAATTGCATAAAAACACAACGCAGAACAATCATCAATACCAGTGCAGGTAGCGTTGCAGCGCTTCAACATAGTAGTAATCGCCGTAGCTGAGAGGCACATCGATCTCCGTTTTCGAAGGCATATTTCCAACGCCATGGCGTATTAAAAAACCGCCATTGGTGCCCGGTGCGGCTTTATAGGTACCGCTGGAAAGTGTTTGGAGAATGCGTTCTGCCGCTGCAAGGTACTCCCTGGAGGCATTTGCAGGCGCATAGCGGGCCAATTCAAGCAAAGCAGACGCCATGACAGACCCCGCCGATGCATCACGCAGGGCGTTGGGAATGCCCTTAGCGTCGAAATCCCAATACGGGATGCCATCTGCCGGCAGGCGCGGATGGTGCAGGATAAAGTTGGCGATATGCATGGCCTGATCCAGGTATTTTGTATCACCCGTTTCGCGGTATACCATCGTATAACCATAGAGGCCCCAGGCCTGTCCGCGTGCCCAGGCCGATTGGTCGGAAGCACCCTGTGCGGTGCGTTTTTGGATCACGGCGCCGGTAGCACTATCGTAATTAAGTACGTGATAAGAACTGTAATCGTCGCGGAAATGATTTTTCATCGTGGTATTTGCATGTGTAACGGCAATGCGATAAAAAGAAGAATCACCGGTGGCTTTGGTGGCCCAGAAAAGCAATTCCAGGTTCATCATGTTATCAATGATCACCAGGAATTCTCCTGATTTTGAATTCCAGGAACGTATGCAGCCAACATTGGGATTAAAACGCGTGGCAAGAGAGCGGGCGCTGTTGAGCAATATGGCTCTCGTGGCATCGGTTGGATGCAGGCGGTAATCATTGCCAAAACTGCAATACATCATAAATCCCAGGTCGTGGGTACGGGTGTTGAATTGTTCGCGCGCCAGCGAATCCATGGCGCGGTGTGCTTCGGTAGTAAGGCTTTCGTCTTTTGTCAGTTCAGCCAGGTATAGCAGTGTGCCGGGATAAAACCCGCTGCACCACCAGCCGGAGTTGCTGAATTCATATTGCTGTTTATCATCGTACCAGGTTTTGGGAAATTTTCCAACCGGCCTGTTTTTTGCAAGGATTTGATATTGCACGGCTGCGTCTTTTGCATCTTGCAGGGCCATTTGTTTGATAGCGCTGCTGCCTTTTTGATTGAGCCGCGCACTATGGCAGCCTGCCAGCAAAAAAAGTGCAGCCGTTGCTGCAAAAAAGCCCTTGTAATGCATTGGTTTTGGGGTTTGGTGGAAGATAGCGGGAAAATCCTGCACCACAAAAAGCAAACGTTGTAATCGTTTTTGTATTTTGAGTGATCGGTAATTATGAATAAACAATACTACCTGGCCCTGTTTCTTACAGCCTTTATTTTTAGTTCCTGTGCGCACCGGTATTTTAACCGGAGTGCTTTCAGCAATGCTGTATTCATCGCCCCGCGAAATACGCAAACAGGAATTACCACATTTGATTTTGGCGACAGCAGTTTCAGCTATGAACAAAGTATTCCGTTTCCTTTCATCACAAAAGGTAAGTTCAACTATGATCGTAAGTTGAGATTGATCTACCTGTACCCCGACACAACCCTTGTACGCCCCGTGGTGAACCCGAACAGGTTAGCGATGGACTCCGTGGTGCTATCGCTGCAAAAGGAACCGGTGCAACTTCTAAAGAAGTACCGGCTTGCATTCCGGGGTTCTTATTATTACCGGGAAGAATAGCAGGTCAGGCGTGGGCGCCTGCGGCGTAATATTTTAATTCGATAAGATCACCGGGGATCGTATTATTATTCCATGCGGGATGAATAGCAAGGGCTGCGCCCAGCGCCGATGCCTGTGGCATAAAGGCGGCATAGATCTCCATAAACGGGAATGCGGCAGCCAGCATGTTCATGTACAGTTCATTCCTGCTAAATCCGCCGTCTACAAAAATGCGCGTGGCTTTTTTTCCTTCCATCACCAGTGATGTGGAATAGGCCTGCTGCTTTACAATGTCAAGCATCAGCCGGTGATAGGCTTCGCTGGCGGATGCAAACGATGACAGTTCCCGAATACGAAATGCCGATGCTTCCAGGGAAACCGGTGCATCCGAATCTTGTTGTTGCAATGAAACTGTAAGAGCCGGATCAAATGAAATGCTGCGATAGAATGCCGCGTCCAGGTTAAAATGAGCAGCAATGCGTTTGCATTGTTCATCATGCTCATGCCCCGCGAAAAGTCGGGCTGCCTTTACCGGTTGGCCGGTATATTGAAGATAACAGAGGCAGTCCTGCTCCAGTTCCCGCGCAGAAAGACTAAGATGCGAAAACGGGTTGAGTGTGATGCACCAGGTGCCAGTGGATAGTAGTAGAAATGGTTCTTTAAAATTAACGAGATAGGGGATGAGCGCGGCTGAACTATCATGTAGTCCCCGGCCAACCTGTAATTCTGCTCCTGCAAAATGGGTTTTTACGGTGTCATTGGAAGGCGCAATGGGCGCCAGTTTACCAAGAACGTCTTCAGCGGTTACCCAATGATGGTAATCTTTTTTATAAAAATCCCAAAGATTGGTGTGGCACCCGATGCTGGTGATATCAGAGCAGGCTTGTTTACACAACAGCCAGGAAAGATATTGTGGTAAATGCAGTGCAGTATGAATGCGTTTGAATAATCCAGGTTGTTGATAGCGGATGCGATACAGTTGCATACCCGAATTCAAATTTCCCAATACAGGCGATGCTGTTTGTTGTGCAAACGCTTCCTGCCCGCCATAGCTGTTGTAAAACTGCCGGAGCAGTTCCGGCGGGTAAGGTTTCAGGTAATTGTAGAGGGGTGCGGTTTCCTGTCCGTGTTGATCAAGATATACAAAACTGGCTCCGTAGGCGGAGAAGTTGACGGCTTTTACGGCAAACCTTTCGTCTTTTACCGCTTCCTGCAGGCTGTCAGTAACGGCGCTTCGCAGGCTTTCGATATTTTCACAGGGAAACCCGTCTTCATCTGTTGTTTCTATAAATCGCGCTATGCGCTCAAAAACGAGTTCATACTCTTCATCAAACAACAACAGTTTTTTATTGGTCTTTCCAACGTCAAATATGGCGATCACATTTTTCATGTCAGAGGCCTGTGGCAATAGTGTGTTGGCCTCGTTCCCGGATCAGTTGATCGCGCACCTGTAGTTCGCGGTAAAGTGATAGCGGATCCAGCGCGGCATTCAGTTCCAACCTTGCCTGGGCAAGCAGTGGCCGTACGTCTGTACGAAAAGCGCCCTGCAGGATTTCCTGCGCCGCAACAATATCATTTGCTTCGCGCGCTGTTTCCAGTTGTTGCTGATCTACCAGCAGCGCCTGTGCGTAAGCAATCTTGATAGCTTCTACTGATTGCAGCAGGTCTTCCAACGGATCTTTCAGGTTGTGGGAAGCGTCTATCATCCATCCAAGGTCTTTGGCGTGGTCCATCTTTCGCGCGTCCATGCCTTCTACCAGTTCATAAAAAATAAGAAAAAGCTGGTAGGGATTAATGCTGCCAACGGTAAGATCATCATCCCCATACTTGGAATCATTAAAATGAAACCCGCCCAGTTTCCCCTGCGCCAGCAGGGTAGCAACAATCTGTTCAATATTGGCATTGGGTAAATGGTGTCCCAGGTCAACCAACGTATACGCTTTTGGACCTAACTGCGATGCGAAGAGATAGGATTGTCCCCAATCGCCCACCGTCATGGAATAAAAATTCGGCTCAAACGCTTTATACTCCACAAACATTTTCCAGTTGTTGGGCAGTGCGGCATAAATTTCCTTTAAGCTTTCCAGTGTGCGGGCAAATGCCTTGCGGAAGTTGAGTTGACCTGGAAAGGAAGACCCGTCTGCCAGCCAAACGGTAAGTGATGTAGATCCCAGGGCAGCGCCCTGTTTAATAACTTCTATATTATGATCAATGGCCTGTTGCCGCACGGCAGGATCTGTGTGTTGTAATGAGCCGTATTTGTAACTGTGTTGCTGATCACGTTGGTCCTGGAAGGTGTTTGAATTAACGGCGTCGAAGGCAATGCCAAATTCCTGTGCCAGTTGCCGGGTGGCAAGCGGGTCACGTGGAATATCCCAGGGAATATGCAGGGAGATAGCGCCGCTGGATCGGTTGAGCGCATGCAGTAATCCAACATCGGTGATTTTTTCATCGAGGGTGCCGGGTTCGCCACCAATGGAAAAGCGGCCAAAGCGTGTCCCACCTGCGCCAAGGGCCCAGCTCGGGATGGCCACCTGGAAGGCTTTCAGTTTTTCAATAATTGCACGGGTATTGCCGGTCAGATCTTCCAACTGCGCCAGCCGCTGGCGATGTGTGGCAATATGTTTTTCATTGTGGTTGGCAATACGTTGCGGATCAATCTGCATACAGTTTTTTTTACCGGTTCAACACCGTCAATTTACTGAAATAAGCGGACAACGGTTTTATCAGCGTACAAATGATGCGCTTACACCGCCGTCAACATTAATAATATTACCGGTTGATTTGTTGAGTAAACCATTGGTAAGTGCAAAGCAGGCGTTGGCAATGTCTTCGGGAAGTATCACTTCATTCAGCAGCGTGCGTTTTGCATAGTAGGCCGGCAATTCTGCCACGCTGATGCCGTACGCTTTTGCGCGGCCTTCGGCCCAGGCGCCTTCCCAGATCTTACTGTCGCTGATCACGGCGTCTGGGTTCACCACATTTACGCGAATATGATCTTTGCCCAGCTCTGCCGCATTCAGGCGACTAAGATGTGTTTGTGCAGCTTTGGCAGAACCATAACCGGCATTATTGGGGCCGGACACAAGTGCGTTTTTGCTGACGATATTGATAATATCGCCGCCCAGCGCTTGTTTGCGAAGCAGGTTAACGGCTTCCTGGGTTACGAAGAACTGGCCTTTTACCAATACGTCATATAAAAGATCCCAGTCTTTTTCAGTATGTTCTTCAATGGGTTTTGAAATGGAAAGACCGGCGCAATTTACTACGATGTCTATACCACCGAAACTAAGCGCGGCGAGTGCAAAAGCATTTTTGATCTGCTGATGATCGGTTACATCAAGGGGAATTGCTGCAACAAAATCTTTATTGTATTTTTTGCTGAATTCTTCTTTTGCGCCTTCGAGCCGGTTGGCGTCATTATCGTTGAGGACAACGCAGGCGCCTTCTTCTATAAATTTTTTGGCGATGGCTTTCCCGATGCCACCGGCGCTGCCGGTAACGAGTGCAATTTTACCAGCCAGTGCCCGCGGTTTGGGCATTCGTTGCAACTTCGCTTCTTCCAGCAGCCAGTATTCAATATCAAATGCTTCCTGGCGGGGCAGCGATGTATAAGATGAAATGGCTTCTGCGCCGCGCATCACGTTAATCGCGTTTACATAAAATTCTGCTGCAACCCTTGCGGTTGACTTATCTTTTGCAAATGTGAACATCCCGACACCGGGGTATAATATTACCACGGGATTGGCATCACGGATGGCAGGGCTGTCAGGATGTTTGTGTGTTTGATAATAGTTGCTATACATTTCCCGGTAGGCATCAAATTGCGGCGCCAGTTGTTCTTTGAGTGCGGCCAGGTTGGAAAGATCTGCATCGGGCGCAAGATCAAGCACCAGCGGGCTGATCTTGGTTCGCAGAAAGTGATCCGGGCAACTGGTTCCCATCGGCGCCAGCCGGTCAAGGTCTTTTGAATTTATAAATTGCAATACAGCATCACTGTCTGTAAAATGCCCATGCATGTGGGTTTGGGAAGAACAGCATCCACGCAGCACGGGTGCCAATGCAGTTGCCTGCTGAAGGCGCTCTTCCTTAGGTAACGCTTTTATTTTCTCACCACCAAATGCAGGTTTGCCGTTCGCTTTTTCCTCGATGTATGTTGCGCAGCGTTCAATTACTTCCAATGAATTGAGATAACATTCGTAGGCTGTATTTCCCCAGGTAAATAGACCGTGTGATCCCAGCATGATGCCACGGATGCCGGGGTTGGCATCCAGGCAGGCGCGAAGTTTTAGCCCGAGGTCAAAACCAGGTCGTTGCCAGGGTATCCAGCCGATGGCGCCGCCAAAGAGTTCTTTTGTAATAGCTTCACCATCTTTTGCAGCGGCAATGGCGATGGCGGCATCGGGGTGCAGGTGATCAATATGACGGAAGGGTAAAAAGCCATGCAGTGGCGTATCAATGGATGGCGCTTTGGATTGAAGGTCAAAAATGCAATGGTTGAAGAGCGCTACCATTTCATCTTCGTGGGCCAGGCCGCGGTACACCTGTGGCAAAGCCAGCAGGCGTTCTACATAGAGCCCTGCAAGCCCGCTTTTGGTTAATGTGCCAATATCGCCACCCGAACCTTTTACCCACATTACTTCAGTGTCTTTGCCGGTAAGCGGATCTTTTTCTATGGTTTTGCAGGATGTGTTGCCACCACCGTAATTGGTAATGCGCAGATCGGTGCCAAGCAGATTGGATCGATAGATCAGAAGCGCCACTTCATCTCCCGCCAGGGAGGCCGCTTTTGCTTCATCCCACAAATAACTCACGTGTTTGAATGTTTTTGTTGCTGCTGCTGACATAACTGTTTTTTTTCACGATGCCGTTCCGGCATTTCTATTTTAATGAATTGCCATATCCTACTATCAGTACGGCAATGATGATGGCCAGGATACCGATGAATATGGTAGTTTTTGTTTTTTTACTTACGCCTTTCCATTCTTTCAATACCAGTCCCCACATATTGGCTACAAGAATGATGAAAGCCATGTGGAGGATCCAGGAGCTGGCACCGTTGCCAAGGCGGCTTTCTCCCATGCCATAGAAGAAAAATTGAAGAAACCAGGTGGTGCCTGCCAGCGCTGCAAAAAGATAGTTGCGCAACAGGGGCGTTTTTTTATTACTGTAGTCGCCAAAACTTTTATTGCGCGCATTGAGCACCATGCACCAGGTGAGATTGGTAAGCAATCCACCCCACAACACCACAACATATACTACGTTGTTACGAAAAAGAAATTCTCCCTGGCCCGGGTGTGCCTGTGTCCAGATTTCATTGGCAACTTCTGCCATAGGCTTGCCCGCGCTAAGGCCAAAATTGAAGCAGGCACTCAGGATACCTGACACGATAGCTACGAGCATACCCAGCCCGAAACGATATTCCGTTTTTGCCAATACGCCGTGTGGATCTGCGGTATTGCCGCCAAGTTCTTTTTCTTTCATCATGCCCGCTTTGCCACAAATGATAAGCGCCACTACACAGGTGGCTAGTCCAATCAGCACCGTTTTTCCCCATGCGGTTCCAACCAGCACAGCAATGGTATCATTGCCGGCTTCCGGGAAAAACTGGTAATATACAGAGGGGATAAGGGCGCCAAAGACCATGCATAGACCAAGGATAATGCTGCTGCCCAGGGAAACGCCCAGGTAGCGAACGCCGAGACCGTAGGTAAGACCGCCAATACCCCATAGAATACCAAAAAGAAAAGTGTAAAGCAGGGTAGTGGTGGGAGTATTAGAAATGATGTCTGCAAAACCCGGAATGGTAAGCCATGCTGCCAGCGGCGGCACAATCAGCCAGGAAAAAATGCCGCCTACAATCCAGTAACTTTCCCAATGCCAGCCTTTTACCTTTTTGTAGGGCATATAAAAGCTGCCGGAAGCAAACCCACCTATAAAGTGGAAAAGGACACCGAGAAGGATTTCAAATTTCATACAATTATTTTCTTATGGCAAAGCTGAATGGAAATTAAAAATAGCAGGGGGTGGCAGATTAGCCGTCATGCCCTGTCATGGTTTGATACTTAATTCGTTGTAGATTGCAACCCGTATTTAACCCATTTCCGCCCGCGGGCGGAAAGCCATCAATTGTTTACCAGTATGAAGCAGTCGCCCATTGTTAAATATGTGGACATTGATTTTTACTCTGCCACGCCTAAATACCTGCAGCTTGCCAACTGCATTATTAAGGCTATACGTGAGAAAAAGATACAGGAAAATGACGTGCTGCCTTCTATCAATGAATTGAGCTTTGAGTTTGAAATTTCAAGAGATACCGCGGAGAAAGGTTATAAGTATCTGAAAAAGCAGGGTATCCTGGGATCGGTGCCCGGAAAAGGCTATTTTATCAGGAGTACCGAAGTAAGCCAGTCGCTGAAAATATTCCTGTTGTTCAACAAACTCAGCGCGCACAAAAAAATAATTTACGATTCATTTGTTGCTACGTTGGGAGACCTTGCTGGGGTAGATTTTTACATTTATAATAACGATTATTCTCATTTCAAAAAATTGTTGGCGAACCAGAAAGAGGTTTATACGCATTATGTTATTATTCCACACTTTTTGGATACGGTGGAAAATGTGCACGAGGTGATCAACAGCATTCCAAAATCAAAATTGGTATTGATGGATAAGCTGGTGCCGGGAGTGGATGGAGATTACGCAGCCGTGTACGAAGATTTTGAAAAGGATATTTACAATGCGCTGGAGCAGGCGTTGCCGCAATTGCAGAAGTATGAAACACTGAAGATTATTTTCCCGGAATACACATATTACCCGGATGAGATACTGAAGGGCTTTTGCGCATTTTGTGATCAGTATGCGTTCAGTTATAAAATTGTAAATGATATCCGTGCGGAAAAAGTACAGAAGGGAGAAGTATATATTAACCTGATGGAAGACGACCTGGTGGTGCTGATTGAAAAGATCATGGCTGGCCGCCTGCAGGTGGGCCAGGATGTGGGTGTCATTTCTTATAATGAAACGCCGCTGAAGAAATTAATCCTCAACGGCATTACCACCATCTCTACCGATTTTGAAATGATGGGCAGGAAGTCGGCCGAAATGATCCTTAATCACACTGCTGAACATATCGCCATACCATTCAGCCTTAACCTTCGCCCATCGCTTTAATTATTTCAGTGCTTTTTGCAGTTCTTCGGCTTTGTCAAGATGTCCCTGTAATTTGGGGATCATATCATTGATAAAGTTGCGAACCGTTTCATCTTTTACATCGTCAGATGCTTTTTTGAACATATCGATCGTGGATTTGTGGGCATCCACTAAGTGATTTACATAGGCTTTGTCGAATGCAGATCCTTTTTTTGCTGTAATATCATTGATAGTATTCTGGTGTTCGGTGCTGATAGCGGCCGGGAGTGTTACATTCCGTTGGGCTGCCAGTTGTTTCAGTTGATCGTTTGCAACGCTATGATCCTGCACCAGCATATTGGCCAGTGCCTTCACGCGCTTGTCGCTCGCCTGGTTTTCAGCAGCCTGGCTCAATTGTACTTCTGCCATTCCGCCGTCGGCGGCTTTTACAAAAAAATCACTTGTTGCGGCATCGGCTGCATACATGCCGGTGCTGTCTGCCATATCACGTTTAGCTGCGTTGGTTGAATCAGCTACATCCGTTGCGTCCTTCGTATTATTGTTGCAGGCCGCCATTGCAAGGGTTGCCAGCGCCAGTAATCCGGTAGTTGCCAGTAGTTTCATAATAATTTGTTTTTGTTAAAAGCAGCAAGAATGCTGCCACGCCCGTTTATCCCTGTTTTTTTCAATTATCTCCCCGGCGGGGGAAAAACTATCTACGTTGACATGGTGAAAAACCACCCCGGTTTATGGCAATTTTTTTGATACTTCATTTGAAAGTGAAATCATGAAGGGGAAACCAAACGAAGCGTCAGGATCATCCAGATGCGGACTTGCCATTGTGGGCATCGGAGAGTTTACGGAAACACAACTTATTCCGGCAATTGAAAAAAGCAGGTTTTGCAGGCTTGTTTCTATTGTAACTGATACACGGGAAAAGGTAAAGCAGTATGCGGACAAGTATAAACTGGACGAAGGCAATTGTTATACCTATGAAACCTTTGATCAGTGCGCCGAAAATGCGGCTATCGATTATGTTTATATCGCATTGCCAAACGGGCTGCATGAATCGTGGACGCGCAGGGCTGCTGCTGCCGGCAAGCATGTATTATGTGAGAAGCCGATGGCGACCAGTGCTGCAGCCTGCAACCGCATGATAGATGCCTGCCGGGAAGCCGGCGTATTGCTTTCCATCGGTTACAGGCTCCATTTTGAGCCATTCAACCGCGAGATCATGCGGTTGGCGACTCACGAGGTATTTGGACCCGTTCAGCATATTATTGCCCGCCGGGGCATTATCGCCCGGGAACCGGGCTGGCGAAATGATAGGGCATTATCGGGCGGTGGCGCCCTGATGGATTTGGGGATTTATTGCCTGCAGGCGGCCATTTATGTAATGGGAAAAAATCCAACAGCAGTTTCGGCGCGCGAAGGAGAGAAACGCAGTCCCTCAGCATTTGACAGTGTGGAAGAATCCCTGTTTTTTCAATTGGAATTTCCCGGCGGTGTTTTGGCAGACTGCAGCTGTTCCTATGCAGAAGAAATGGACGAGTTGCGGGTATTTACCAGTCGCGGCGAGATGGGTCTTTCACCGGCTTTTTCGTATGAAGGTTTTGCGGGCTATTCGCCCGAAGGGCCATTGCGGGAAAAGGCTGTTGATCCGTTGGTGGAGCAGCTTGATGATTTTGCGATAGCTATTCATCAAAATAAATCGTCACTTGTATCCGGCGAAATGGGAAAACGGGATCTGCTGTTAATTGACGCAATCTATCGCGCGATGTACACGGGTGAAAAAATAATGCTGGATGTTGGCAGTATTCCACCACCAGAGCAAATCAACTGGGCGGGTTCTTATAGCTGGCTGGAACAATCCCATCTCAGGTTTTAATAAAAAAAAGGGTTTTGGCGTAAACCAAAACCCCTTGTTTCTCATTCATCCGGGTTTTTTCTTGGATTGCTCTTTGATAATGCCCGTTTGTCTGAGATTCGATTAGTAAAGTGCGATAACCATGCCAGCACCTCTTTTTGTGCATAACTTCTAACCATTAATTATTTCGCCGCCGTTGGGATGTAAAAACTGCCCGGAAATATAGCTGGAATCGCTGCAGGCCAGGAAGAGATAGCTGGGCGCTACTTCTACAGGCTGACCGGCTCGCTGCATCGGTGCGTCGCTGCCGTGGCGTGCTGCTTTTTTCCCTTTAAAGCTTGCGGGGATCAGGGGAGTCCAGATAGGTCCGGGCGCTACGCCATTCACGCGGATGCCCTTTTTTACCAGGTTGGCCGAAAGGCTGCGGGTGAATGAAACAATGGCGCCTTTGGTGGAGGAATAATCGATGAGTGCCGGGCTGCCGCGGTAAGCGGTTACGGAGGAGGTATTAATGATAGCGCTTCCTTTTTTCATGTGGGGCAGCGCTGCACGGGTAACCCAGATATAGGAGAAAATATTCGTGGCAAAGGTTTTTGTGAGCTGGCGGGTGGTGATTTCTTCCAATCGTTTATGTTCGTAATGTATAGCTGCGTTGTTTACAAGGATATCTATTCTCCCATATTCTTTTACCGTTTTCCTGACGATGGTTTCGCAGTGCCGTTCGCGCGATAGGTCGCCGGGCAGCAGCAGGCATTTTCGCCCATATTGTTCTTCAATAATACGTTTGGTATTTTTTGCATCCCGGTGTTCTTCCAGGTAGGCAATAGCAACATCGGCGCCTTCTTTGGCAAAAAGGATGGCTACGGCTTTGCCAATGCCGCTGTCTCCGCCGGAAATGAGGGCTACTTTATTTTTTAATTTATTGCTGCCTTCCACCGAGAGATCATCGGTTACGGGTATGGGTTTCATTTCCTGTTGTACACCCGGCCGCCGCTGGTGTTGTGCTTTCCTCAGGGGCCGCTTCTTTCCACTTTTTTGCATAGTTGTTTTTTATAAGACGTGCGGAAATTTCCATACCAGTTTTTAAAGTGGGGCGGTGGTTGAAGAATTTCTTCCCCGTTCCCATCACGCGGAGCGCCTTTTAAGCATGATTTTTTACGGCACGGAATTTTCTAATTGATTACCTATAAACCTTATAAGTGATGATGGTGAATAATGAGAGAAGCTTGCAACTGTTGGATCAGCCGAAATTGGCAATTATCAAGAGCATTGATTTAAAGCTGATCGCTGCTCCCGATGAACGGGAGATGCAACGGCCCAAACGCAAGCGGAGGAATCGAAAAGAAACGAAAGACAATCCGTTCCAAAATTGGTGTATGCCCGACCAGGGGTCGCGCTATATCAAACCGAATACCTATGATTTTTTTTGATTTTCACGGGACACCGCGAAAATAACTATCAGCAAAAAGTGGGGCCGTCTCGTGATTTCGGGGCTGCCCCTTTTTATTTTTAACTGACGCAGATCATAATAAGTATTAAAAAATAGTACGAACTTAAAAGAAAACTTATGCGTGCAATCTGGAGCGGAGCCATTGGGTTTGGACTGGTCAACATCCCGGTTAAGTTATTCAGCGCTGTGCAGGGTAGTGAACTGGACCTGGATATGCTTGATAAAAAAGATCACGCGAATATCCATTTTCAACGTGTGAATGCCAATACCGGCAAAGAAGTGGCTTGGAAAAACATTGTTCGTGGTTATAAGATCGATGATCGCTATGTGGTATTAACAGAAGAAGATTTTGCAGCGGCCAGCCCGGAAAAAAATAAGACGATTAATATTGAAGAATTTATTGATGAAACGGCCATTGATTCCATGTATTATGAAGTACCATATTACCTGCAGCCTGATAAATCCGGTGTTCGTGCTTATGCATTGTTGCGTGATGCATTGAAAAAATCAGGGAAAGTAGGGCTGGGCAGTTTTGTGCTGCGCAACCGGGAAAGCCTGGTACTGATCAAACCGCATGACAAACTGCTTGTGCTGAATAAGATCCGGTTTGACCAGGAAATACGGGATCCTGCAGATTTAAAAATCCCCGCTTCCACTACCAAGCCTTCCGAAATGAAGATGGCGCTGGCGCTGATCAAACAGTTGACAGGTAAATTTGATATTTCTGCTTATAAGGATACCTATTCAGAAAAGCTGCTAAAACTGATTAAACAAAAAGCCAAAGGCAAGAAGGTGGCCCCTGCACACATGAAGGTGGTGCATTCCCGTACGCGGGACATTATGTCTCAATTAAAGGCCAGTCTTTCCTCCGGCTCTAAACGAAAAGCATCCTGATGGCACTCGCAACTTATCGAAAGAAGAGAAATTTTAGTAATACGCCGGAACCCGCGGGGAAAGCAGAGAAGAGTAAGCAATTCCGGTTTGTGGTGCAGCGGCACAATGCTTCGCATTTGCATTATGATTTCCGGTTGGAATTGGGTGGTGTTTTGAAAAGTTGGGCCGTGCCCAAAGGCCCCTCTATGAATCCCGAGGATAAGCGGCTTGCCGTGATGGTAGAAGATCACCCGGTGAGTTATATCCATTTTGAGGGTACAATACCCGAAGGAAATTATGGCGCCGGTACGGTGCAGGTATGGGATAAAGGACTTTTTGTGCCGGTGGATAAAGATACCAAACCGATTAGTGAACGAAAAGCGCTGGATGCCATCAAAAAGGGTGAGCTGAAATTTATCCTGGAAGGAGAAAAAATAGAAGGTGGTTTTGTACTGGTGCGATTGAAAAAAGACGATAAGAACTGGTTACTCATCAAGCACAATGATGACTATGCAGTACATCGCCACTATAATAGCGAAAAACTGGCAGACCCTGAGCCTGCAAAGAAGAAAAAAAGCAATGCAAAAAAGGCAGTAAAGAAAAAATCCGCAGCGAAGGCTGCGCCAAAGAAAAAGAAAAAGGCTTCAAAAAAAAGCTGACGGTATAGTATGGCGGAACGGGAACGGAAAATAGAAGATTTTATTAAACCTATGCTGGCCACTTCGGTTGATAAACCATTTAGCGATAGCGAATGGATTTTTGAACTGAAGCTGGATGGTTATCGCGCGGTAGCGGAAACCGGTAGCAGGAAGCTGCTGTTGTATTCCCGCAACGGGCTCTCACTTACCGGTAAATATCCTGTAGTAGCAAAGGCCCTGCGAAAAATAGGCGTGGAAGCCGTTTTGGATGGAGAAATCGTGTTGCTGGATGAGCAAGGCAAGCCGGATTTTCAACGGTTGCAGAGCTATGCAAAAAACGGAGAAAGCGGTTCGCTGGTGTATTACGTGTTCGACATTCTCTCCTGCAAAAAGAAAGATCTTACACAATTGCCGCTGCTGGAACGCAAGAAAATATTGAAACGTATTTTAAAAAAGAACCCGGTGGTTCGTTATACCACACATATCGAAACCAATGGGAATGATTTTTTCAAAGCTGTAAAAACAGAGAACCTGGAGGGGATGATGGCCAAGCGCAAGGATAGCCTGTATTATCCCGGCGTTCGCACGCGCGATTGGCTAAAGATAAAAAATCACCGCTCACAGGAAGCTATTATCATTGGCTACACAGCGCCAAAAGGATCGCGTTCTCATTTTGGATCGCTGCTGCTGGCAGAATACAGGCGAAAAAAACTCCATTATATCGGGCATGCCGGCACAGGATTTACGGAAAAGGCACTGGAAGACTTGATGAAAAAAATGAAACGGTTGAAAGCGGCCGGGCCTCCGGTAGACGAACCTATTCCTGTAAATGGTACAGTAACCTGGATCAAACCGCAACTGGTGTGCGAAGTGAATTTTACGGAAATTACCCGGCAGGGTATCTTGCGGCACCCGGTTTTTAAGGGACTAAGACCCGAAAAAAAAGCAGCCGCTATTACCGAGGAATCGGAAAAAATGCTGTCTGTAAAACAGGTTATTGCTGATCCTAAAAAGACAAAGAACGATGGAAAAACTTAAACTTACCCACCTGGACAAAATCTATTGGCCGGGCGAAGGTATTACCAAGGGAGATCTGCTGACATATTACGAGGGAATGAGCCGTTACATCCTGCCGTATCTCAAAAACAGGCCGATGTCGCTGAAAAGAAATCCTAACGGGATTCGCGACAAAGGTTTTTATCATAAGGATGCCGGAAGCATTGCACCGTCGTGGATGAAAACCGCAAAGGTTCATTCAGAATCCAACAACAAGGAAATTGATTATCTGCTTTGCAATGATAAAAGCAGCCTGCTCTTTATCGCCAACCTGGGGTGTATCGAGATGAATCCCTGGAATTCTACTATTAAAAAGCCGGATCAGCCGGATTACCTCGTGCTGGATATTGATCCTTCGGATAATAATTCATTTGACCAGGTGATTGAAGTGGCAAAGGTGATTGGTGAATTGTTGAAAGGTATTGGCGCCAAAGGGTTTTGTAAAACCTCGGGCGCAAGCGGCATACATATATATATTCCCTGCAAGGCGAAATATGGTTACCCGGAAGTGAGGGATTTTGCGCATGTGCTGGCATCAATGGTACAGCAACAGCTGCCTTCATTCACCACGCTGGAGCGCTCGTTGTCAAAACGCAAAAAGAACCAGATTTATATTGATTACCTGCAAAATAGCCGGGGACAAACGTTGGCCTCTGCTTATAGTGTGCGGCCGGTAAAAGGTGCATGTGTATCGGCACCGTTAGACTGGAAAGAGTTGAAGAAAGGACTTCATCCAACTGATTTCACTATTTATACCATTAAGAAACGGGTGAGCCGGAAAGGTGATCTATTCAAGGGTGCGTTGGGTGCCGGCATTAATATGCCGGCATTACTAAAGAAATTGGAAAAATTTCATTTCTAATTGAGCCCGAAATACCAGGCGATTTCAGAAAGATGATCTGCACAGTTGCGACAGGCTTCTGCACAGTTTTGTACCTCTTCCGTCCGAAGAGCGCCCTCACAGATCGTTTCGCAGGATCTGCAATATAAAAGGCAGCGGAAGACATCGTCGGTAATCATTTCCTTTTTATTGATCAATCCGGTAATAACCGCAAGGCAGGAGTGGGCGCAACGGTGGCAGCCTTCTATCAATTGTTGATTGGGCGCTTCCAGTAAAGTCTCCGCCTGGATACAGCTTTCGCAAAATAACCAGGCCCGCAGACACACTTTGATATATGCATCACTGGTTTGAACCGTGTTCACTTCCGCTTGTTTTTTTATGAATTTCGTTTACTTCTTCCATAAATTTTGATACGGCCGGATCTGCATAAGCTCCGTATGCGTCGGTAAGTGTTCCTTTAACGCCGTCTGCTGTTTCAATCAGGTAAAGGATGGAATTGTCGGCCGGATCACTCGCTCCTTCAAAGCGGTAGAAGTTGGTCACCTGTATATTTTCGGGTTGATACAAGCGTTCCTGGTGCAGGGAGAGCATACCACGTTCATTTACTTTAAAATCTTCGGTATATCCTTCCTGGATGGCTTTATTGATGCAATCGGCCAATGACTTCATATCGGCCAGTGTTGAATTTTGTTTCATGGTAGAAGATTGAATGATTTATGATGAATAAGACAGGTTTAATGAACAGGTAGCGCCTCAGGCGACGCTACCTGTACTGAATTATGCGGGCTGCGCATCACGCATGCGCTTGATTTTGTCGTGCGATTTCCGGAGGGAGATTTTTTGTTCCATGATCAATTGTCTTGTTTCCACGGAAAAATCTGCTTCGGAGGCAAGGGCCTGTTCGTATGCTTTTTGTGCTGCATCTTCCCCATACTCGCAGGAGGCGAGAATTGCTTTCCGGTCGTTGCCGCTAAAGCCTGCTTTGATATCCATCCAGGCGCGGTAAATTTTCCCTTTCATAGTAGTGCCGTCGGCGGGTTCTGTACCCGATACGGCTACGTGTTGGGAAAGCTCATTTGCATAGCGACGACTTTCACCCGCCATTTGTTCAAACAGCGCGCGCAGATCTGAGTCTTTTGTGTCAGTTTCCTGCACAGCCCGTTCGTATCCTTTTACACGATCATTATTGATTTCAATGAGGTCGTTTAATACCTCGGCCACTTTTTCACTCATGGTAATGAATTTTACATTAAATAAAATGCTGCCAATCATCTGCAACAATCTTTACATCCTTTATTCCAAAAAAACCATACCAGAAACCCATTGTCCCTTACTAAGCTGCGCGTTCCAGGATATGCATTAAAACAGCTTCACCTTTTGTAAGCCCTGTTTTAGCCTGAGTATTGCGTAACCATTTTTCGAAATTATTTTCTTCATACAATTGTATCAGCCGGGGATGCACATAATATTTCCTGCAAACGGTTCTCGTATTGCCCAATTTTGTACTCACTTCGTCCAGCATGGACACCACATTTTTTTTCAATTGAGTGGCATTACCCGGCTTTGGCAGATTTTTAAAGCATTCAATCGCTTTTAAAGTTCCTGCCCAGGTGCGAAAATCCTTGGCAGTGATATCCATCCCGGAATGATCTCGGAGGTACTGATTTACGGCACCGGAGTCGATACTCTTTCGTTCACCATTTTCATCATAGTATTGAAACAATTCTTTTCCCGGGATGTCACGGCACTGTTTTACGATTCGCGCCAACTTCCGGTTTCGGATAGTAATGGCATGTTCAACCCCTTTTTTTCCACGAAAACAAAGGCGCAGTTCATCTTTGCGAATGGCCACATGCCGGTCTTTCAAAGTGGTGAGGCCATAGGATCCGTATTGTTTTTCATATTCGGAATTGCCGATCCTTATATAGGTTTCCTCCATCAGGTTGATGACGGTGGCGATGACTTTTTGCGCAGTGAGGCCCGGGGCGGACATATCTTTCCGCAGTTGTCGCCGCAAACGGGGTAATACTTGCCCCAGTTGGGTAAGGCGGTGAAATTTGGTCTGGGTACGCAGGGCATTCCAACCGCTGTGATAGCGGTATTGCTTGCGGCCACGTGCGTCTATACCGGTTGCCTGTATATGGCCAGTGGCAGAGGTACAGATCCAGACTTCCGTCCAGGCCGGGGGAAGTACCAACGCCTGGATGCGATCAAGTGTTTTTCCGTCTTTTACGCGCTTTCCCTTGTAAGTATATTGAAAATGACCGGGTTTGCCTTCGCGGGCAATGCCGGCCATGTTTGCCGTTACATAGGTAAGATTAGCCATTTCCGCCGCCAGGCGGCAGTCGCGGGCTGCTTGTTTTAATTGCCGGGGGCTTGGTTTTCGTTCCATAACACACTAGGGTTTATACGTATACAGCTGAAACAGGAAAAAATAATGCCATCCGGGTGTAGACTTATTGTGGAAAGTCTTGCACGGAAATGTCCCGTTTTATCCCACGCGGCCCGTTTAAATGAATTGGTCTGGCTTTTGAATTATTCCTGGTAGCAAAATCTTCTGTTATGGCAACGATGGACACTAACCTTGATTTTATCCGCGAAAAGATCTACGAGATCCGTAGCGCCGTGATGTACACGATGAATAATACGTTGGTTAAAATTCCCAACGGGATTATTCATTTACTTAAAATTGATGAAGAAGGCCAGTTGTGGTTTGTATGTTCACAGCCTTCGGTCCGGATTGAAGAGTGTGAACAGGAATTTCCTGCGCGCCTTTTCTTTTACAAGAAAGGAAAATATTTCAATGTGGAGGTGAGTGGGAAGGCTGTAGTGATGAATACAAACTATACCGGCGAATGTGAAGGCAACAAACCCATCCTGATCCGTATGGCAATGCAGACTATTGAATATACGGACATGGAAGCGCGTCGCCCGCTTTCCTGGATTGAACAAAAGCTGGAAACCTGTTATCGCTGGGTGTTAAAGCATATCGCTGTTGCCCGCGAGGAAAAATCTGTATTTGATCGTTTTCATTCTACGCAAAAAGCATAACAGCTATGAGTGCAATTCTGCAGAAAATATTAAATAAATCGGCTTCTATTCAGTTGGGATTGGTACGGATGGAAGAGCAGGGCGTTGCCAAGAATTCCCGCAAAAACCGTGTATTGTTGCCCGCCAGAGCGGGATTTGATGAGACGAGGTTACATTGCCTGGTTAAAAATGACGCTTCTGTTCCCAAAGATTGTTCTGAAACGGTAAGCCTGATTCAACGCGATAAAGGAAATTATATATACATAACAGGCATTGTGAAAGGAAAAAAGAACAGGGATAATCTCTCTGTACTGTCCATAGAGGTAGTGCGGGCTTTCTGGTTTATCCGCTGCGCGAAAGGCAGCGTAACGTGGTTGAAGGAAAAATATCTTTATGAGTTAAGTCCAGGAGCCGTTGAGATCGCCTGTTAATTGTATGCACCGTGGGGGTTGTGGGCTCCGGGTTTTTCCCGGAGCTTTTTTTATTATAACCCGCTTCGCGGATAAAATCGGCCATTTTGCAGGATCATAGGAATTATAGCCAGGCCAGGTAAATAATTTTATCTCTGGAGCAAATAACTATGTCATTCGCAATTCAAACACACCATCTTCGACACGTTTTTTCCGATGGGCGCCCGGTGCTTGACCAGTTGGAACTGCAGGTCCCGAAGGGCAGCATTTTTGGCTTTCTTGGGCCTAATGGTGCCGGAAAAACAACTACTATCCGGTTATTACTGGGCCTGTTGCATCTACAACACGGATCGGTACAAATGCTGGGCTATTCTCTTCAAACGCATCGCCGGCAAATCCTGCAACGTTCCGGTTCCCTCG
Source organism: Bacteroidota bacterium (assembly GCA_048498035.1). GTDB lineage: Bacteria > Bacteroidota > Bacteroidia > Chitinophagales > Chitinophagaceae > CADEDV01. The sequence goes on from JBEHYT010000010.1 coordinate 94,054, forward strand.
TGGAAGCGCCGTCCCTGTATGGGCATCTTTGCGCAAAAGACAACCTGGAGGTATTTCGCCGTGTGTACAACTGCCCGGCCAACAGGATCCCTGAAGTGTTGAAATGGGTGGGCCTGGCGGATGTTGGCCGCAAGCGTGTGCGCCATTTTTCGCTGGGCATGAAGCAACGGTTAAGTATTGCGATCAGCCTTCTTCCCGATCCCGAGTTGCTGATCCTTGATGAACCCACCAACGGCCTTGATCCCAATGGAATTGTGGAAATACGCGAACTGTTGAAGTCCATCAATCGCGAAAAGGGCATAACCATTTTTGTTTCCAGTCATTTGCTGGCAGAGGTGGAACGATTGGTAACACATCTCGGCATTTTGCAGGAAGGTAAATTGCTTTTCCAGGGAAGTATGCAGGAATTGCTCAGTCGCCGGCAACAATCAATGCGCATCCTGCTGGAAACCGATCAGCCGTTACAGGCGCTTGCATTGTTGCGCGAAAAAAATATAGCAGCCGTGGTAGACAACGGGCGACTTGTATTTCCCGCAATTGAAGATGCGGAACTGGCGGCCCTCAACCGGCAATTGGTTGCGCGGGATATTAACGTGTATCAGCTTGCGCGGCAGCGAGACGACCTGGAAACTATTTTTATGAACCTTATCAATACAAACGCATGACGGCCATCTTTATCAGGAGCCTGCAAAGTGAATGGCTAAAAAAGAAAAATACACCTGCAAACTGGTTGGTGGTAATTGGCGCCGTATTGGTGCCAACTGTGTTGTTGCTGGCCAGTTTTCGAAACATGGATCAACTTCGCCAGTCGGTGTTGCAGCCCAACTATTGGAATGTTTGGTACTACCGTAGTTGGCAGTTTATGGCCAATTTTGTACTTCCCGTTGGCGTTATGTTTGCCTCAAGCCTGGTGGCGCAGATCGAGTATCGGAACAATACATGGAAGCAGGTGCTGGTGTTGCCGCAGTCATTCGCGCAACTTTACTTTGCCAAGCTATTGGTATTGCTCGTGATGGTAGCAATGTTTTTTATCTTCTTTGTCGCGGCTATTTACATCGCAGCAATATTACCTTCTTTGTTGGTGCCCGGTGTGCACTGGCCTGTGCAACCGTTTCCGCTCCGGTTATTTATAGTGGGTACTGCCCATTTTGCAATTGCCTGTTTGCCCATTGTGGGCTTGCAATACCTGTTGAGCATTCATTTCCGGAATTTTCTCATTCCCCTCAGCATTGGCTTTGGTTTATATGTATTGTCGATGATCGCCTTGTCATGGCAATACGGCTATACAATTCCGTACATTTATGCATCGCTGGTATTTTTGCGCAGAGACCAAATGGGTTCGATCCCGGTTTCGGTACTCGCTACCGGGTATTTCATGGTTTTTATCGCAGCCGGATATATATTGTTCCGGTTCCGGCAACAAAAAGGTTAATTGGATGCGGCGTGCATTTGTTATACTATTGCATATTGGCTACTGGCTGATGTACCTGTTACTGGTTTTTCTGTTCCTGCTTATTGCCAGTAACCGGCAGCATGTGCCGATGTTGCAGTTGGTGCGAACGCTTTTTCTTTCTCCGCTTACTATTATCGCTGTATTGCCGGCTGTTGTTTCCTTCTACATTTTTTACAGCATTTTATTCCCCCGGTTTCTGCAAACAAAGCGTTTGTTGAAGCTTTTGCTATCGGGTATTTGCACCGTAGTGTTGAGTGGCGCCGTGGCCATGGTGTGGATGCTGGCATTAGTGGCGGGGAAAACGCATAATCCGGGTATTTCGGATATCCTGGGCATGCTTGCATTCCTATCGGTGCTGGCGGCTATCAACGGAATCATCGCCATGGTGATGCGTGGATTCATCAGTTGGTATGCTGATATCCGGATAAAAAAGGAATTGGAGAATAAGAACCTGGAAACCGAACTTGCCCTGGTCAAATCGCAAATCAACCCGCATTTTCTCTTTAACACCATTCATAACATCGACATATTGATTGGCGTGGATGCGGCGCGTGCCTCCAGTTATCTCAACCAGTTGTCTGACATGCTTCGCTTTACACTGTATGAAGCAGGAACTGATGAAGTGGCGCTGGCGCGCGAACTCAGCTATATCCGGCAATATGTGGAGCTTCAAAAAATACGTACGGCAAATGCGAAATATGTGGAATTTGAAGTGAGCGGTGATGTTGATGCTGTGATGGTGCGGCCAATGATATTGATCTCGTTGGTTGAAAATGCGTTTAAACATTCTGCCGGTATAAGTGATGGTTGTGTAATCCGCATCAGGGTGGTCTTGATAGAACAGGAATTGATTTTTTACTGTGAAAACCGCTATCGCTATAATGAGAATAGCAAACACGGGGAGGGTGGATTAGGGAATGAATTATTGAAAAAAAGGCTACGTTTGTCGTACCCCGGAAAGCACCAGTTGCAAATTGATGCAGATGAAGCGTGGTACCGGGTTCAGTTAAAATTAATGCTGCATGCAGATCCGTTGCATCATCGTTGAAGATGAGCCGTTGGCGCAGGCGCGCTTGCGCGAATATGTTGGGAAAATTCCTTTTCTCGACTGCAAAGCTGTTTTTGCCAGCGGACTGGAAGCGATGTTGTATTTGCAGGCAAACGAAGTGGATCTGGTGTTCCTGGATATCAATATCCTTGATATTTCGGGAATTCAATTGCTGGAGTCATTGAAAGTGCAGCCGGAGGTAATTATCACTACGGCTTATGACAAATATGCCGTAAAAGGATTTGAACTGGAGGTTACGGATTACCTGCTTAAGCCTTATACGCTGGAGCGTTTTGTACAGGCGGTGGAAAAAGCCAGGGCCAACATTCAGCAACGACGGGGTGGGGAGGAAAGGAAATCCATTTTTATCCGGACAGAATACCGGCTGGAGCGCGTGGCGCTCGAAGATATTTTGTATATCGAAGGTATGCGTGACTATCGAAGAGTATGCACGGCAGACCGGAAGATCATGACGCTGCAAACGTTTCGTGAACTGGAAGATGAAATTCCACCGGCGATACTTTGCCGGGTGCATCGTTCCTATATGGTAAATATTGGAAAAATTGACAGTATCGAGCGGGATGAAATTTTGATTGCAGGTGTTTCCATACCTGTTTCTGAGGGTTACAAAAAGGAACTGTTGCGGATTATAGGACGATGATTTTTGTTAACTTTATGGATATGCAGCCAGGTTGGCAAAACAGGATAAAAGCTTTATTTACTTATTATATCGGGGAATTGTTCTTTGTGATAGCCCTCGTGTTATTTTTTTGCTTTCCTGGTTCCTGGGTAGGCAGGGGAACATTCATTGTTTCCGTATTGATTGGCGTATCCCTGACTGTTGTTAGCCGGTTTTATACAGGCTGGCGGTTTGTTTACCAGGTGGAGATGTTGCCAGACGGCAAATGCAGACTTTACTACGTTGATTACCTGCTGCGTAACCGTTCGCTTCTGCTTGCGTCGCAAAAGATCGCTTCTGCAAAGGCTTATAAAACCCTGGCAGGCTGTTTCCGGTGGCGTGATAAAATCCTTCTGAAGAATACAGAAGAGCGCCAATTGCATCTTTTCCTCGCCCGCCGGTCGGTATGGGCGAAGATCCAACCATTTATTGAGAGCGTTAAAAACAATCAGCCGACATCAAAAGCGGCATGAATTGTTGACGAAAGACTAAACGGATGCTGAGGGCATAAAAAAAACCCAAACTCTTCATCATCAGAATTTGGGCTTTGTACCGGAGAGCAGACTTGAACTGCCGACCTTCGGGTTATGAATCCGATGCTCTAACCAGCTGAGCTACCCCGGCATTGGGGCGGCAAAAATAGAGATTTCACGCCGGATTACGAAAAGAATTGTGTGCTTTTTTAGCTCAAATTTCACTGTTTGGGCTTCGTACCGGTTTGAAAACCAACTGGTAGGGATTGTCAGCGATGACGTTCCTCTATTAACGCCTGCACCTTTTCAGCCACCTCCTTCATGCGTGCCCTGACGCGATCTTCCCAGACTGGTGTAAACAATGCAATTACATATTTAAGCTTATCGGTTTTTACATAGCCAACGTCATTGGTGTACATACTCCACCAACCCGTTTTGTGATAAAACATTGCATTGCGTGGCAAACCGGTGGCCAGTTTAGTAGTGTCTAACTGGCGACCCAGCAATACTTCCATCTGGCGGCTTACCCATGGATTTACCAATTGTTGCGTAGCAATCCTGTACATAAAATCAGCCGCATGGAGTGCGCAGGTTTCCGTACCACGAATAGTATCATAACCAGGATCTTCAAATTTTCGTTTTACAAATTTGCGCGTCACCTCGCTGCCCTGCCAGTTGAAGGAATGAATTGTAGCATTAATATTTTCCCGGCGCGCTACATCAATAAGACAGTTGGCTGCTGAATTATCGCTGCGGGTAATCATCAGGTCCAGCAGGTAATTGATCGTAACGGTATCGCCGGCCTGCAATACCGGGCGTGGATCAAAATCCAGTTCCCGGGCGCGGTCGGCATCGTTCGGCGCATGCACTACATAGGGCGTAAACAGCGAATATTTTCCTTCGCTTACCTGTTTCAATATTTCCATCGCCACATACATCTTGTACACGGATGCAGGATAGATCAGGTTGTCGGCATGCACGCCGCCAAACACAGGCTTTTTGCCCGTAAAGTCGATTACGGCAAAGGAGATCGTTTCAGGACCGTCTTCACCTGCATCAAATACACTGTCCAACTGCGTTTCCCGGGCAATGGCGGCCAGTTGCGCATCCAGTTTTTTATCGTGTTTATAATAAGAAGGCAATACCTGCTGGGCCAGTAACTGCCCGCAAAAAAGCAGGACCGTGGCCAGGAAAAAAAATCGATTCATATTGTTCAGATGAGAACAGCAAAGTACGTATTCAGCCGCAAAAACAACTGGTTCTCCACCGGCAAAATCCTGCAAACAGCTATTGCAACTTCATAAACGAAATGCTATAGGTAGTGTTATTACCGGTAAATCGAATATGAAAGATTCCATTTTCTCCTCCGGGAAGCTGGATGGTTGTAAAACCTGCATCCAGTTTTCCTTTCAACATTAGTTGCCCGTTGCTGTTAAAAATGGAATAATCATACGCAGCTTCAGCGCTCACCTGTAGTAACCCGTTTCTTACCGGGTTGCCCGCAATAACCGGTGCGCCTTTTCCATTACTGTTATTTAGCCAAATAATATTTGAAAAATAGTCCCGCCGACTGGCAGTAACCGCACGGATGCGATAAAAATTTTTACCAGGATAACCAGGTTGCCAATTGCCGGAGCGTAACGTTCCATCCAATATTGCTTTTGTATAGAACTGTATACCATCTTCAGATGCCTGCAATTCCTGTTGTTCAATGGGTTCATCGGAGATAATGGTCCAGCGCAACGAATGCGCACCATTTTGCAGCGTTCCGGAAAGCTGTAGGGATTGTACTGGCAGAATTACTTCGCTGCTGAATGCGGCCGTGATCGTGTAGGATCCAAGCGAGGCATAATCTGGAGCATACTGGTTCCCCTTTCCCTGTACCTGTAAAAAATAAGTACCCGCCTGCAAAAATGTATCAACGGAAGCGCTTAAAAGAGTTGCAGGATTATAGGAACCTATTAGTTGTTGATTGGAAGCGTACAACTCAAGTTGCACATCCAGGTCGGCCGCGGCATTTCCATCTCCAATGTGATAGGGAGTTGCTAACACCACTAATCTGCCGGTACCCGCCAGTGAAAAGCGAACAAGGTCTTTATCCCCGGGGCGCTCAATGATCCCGTCTGTCGTAAACTGGCTATTAGTAAATGCAATGGTCGTCGCATGGTCAAAGTCGTCTGCGTAGTCATCGTCCCGGTATTGAACGGTTGCATTTGCAGTCAGGATTGCCAGGTCATTTTGTGGTTGCGAGCAGGTAAACTGGTTGGGACCATTGTGCCACAGCGTTAGATTTTGTCCATAACTGTTTCCCATAATCGGCGCCCATCCTGTTTCTCCGCTACCGGTTCCGGGATTGTATTCCGTAATCCGGTTGCAATTGTCGTCGTATAGGCTTTGGTGCCAAAGTCCCAGTGTATGACCTGCTTCATGTGAACAGGCTTCGGCAATATTTTTTACATTAAAATTGAGTAGTTGTGAAAATACAAAACAGGGTGTATCTGTACCCCAGCCAAATGAATTGGTGAATGCCACACCACCGGCTACACCATACCAGTCGGAACTGGTGGTGATGATAACCCGGGTTCTGCTATCAACCGGCGCTGCCCAATACCGCGCAGAGTCGGTAGTAATATTAATAGTGAATGGCCGGTAATCTTCCGCAACACGATTGAATATGAGAAGAATATTTTCGGGTGAAATCCCGGCGGGCGCGCATTCAAAATCGCCATTTACATTCCAGTCGGTGCCGCTAACTGTTTGCCCGTCAAAATCAAGAAAAATAACACTGTGTGCAGCAGGAAAGCTGTTAAGCGTTGGAATATTTTCGCGCGCTTGCGCTGCGCTGCAATAAAAAAATGATATAGCTGTGGAGAGGATAAGAGGGTAAAGCTTTTTCATAGTGGTTTCCTGTTTTCGTGGATTATTCGTTGACAATACGATAAAGACTTGTTTTGACCCATTGGTAATTTTCTCCGGATCCTTTCAGCTCGTAGGCATCAATGCTGGCAAAGCTGAATATGCGTCCTTTAAAAACAGTTTCACCAGTTGGTGATGTTAGTCGTGATAGTGATACCACTGCGCCTGCATAATTACTCGCCGCTATAATGGCCGTTTGCCGAAGGGCAAATCGCGCTGTGGACGTTACCCGCCCGGTGATGGCGAACCCATTCCCGACATTCGCAGCCACATCGCTTTGGTTAGCACTTTCGCAAATATGCGATAGCAATGTTGTTGTTGTTTTAATGGTATCCGGAAGCCGGGAGAAAAGAGTTGGCTTATTATAATCGGGTTCATGTAGCGGAACTGTTTGTGCGCAGCAATAGGCAGTTAATAGGAGCGCTACCGGTAACAGGCAAAAAATACCTTTCATGGTGCTGGATTTTCCGCGGCTGTTGCTGCGGGTGAACAATTCAGCAAGGATTTTTTTGAACAGTTGAGTTGCCTTTCCCTTTACCAAAACTGTTCCGAAAACGCGTCTCGGGAATCGTTTTATAGTCAATTACTACCCGTAGAAGTTCATGGAGCAACTATTGCAATAAAAAACCTTCCGGCGAATGCGGGAAGGTTTTTTGTAAATGATGTAAATAAAAATCAATGGGCAGCAGAGGCTGCTTGTTGCCGGTGAGTAACGCCGGGGTATTGCTCCAATGCTTTTTCCAGGCAGTCCATGGCTGCATTAATTGCATCCAGGTTAAGTACATAGGCCAGCCGTACTTCGTCTTTGCCGAGGCCGGGTGTACCATAAAAACCCGTCGCGGGCGCCAGCATTACGGTTTGTTGTTCATGTGAGAATTCTTCCAGCAGCCACTGGCAAAAGCGATCACTGTCATCAATTGGTAATTGGGCGATGGCATAAAAGGCGCCGCCAGGATTAGGACAAAAAACGCCGGGCATTGCATTGAGACGTTTTACGAGCAGATCACGGCGGTCCTGGTATTCTTTTTTTGGCGCATCAAAATAACTGTCGGGCAGGTCTACTGCTGCTTCGCCCATTATTTGGGCAAGGCCGGGCGGACTAAGTCGCGCCTGTGCAAATTTCATGGCAGTATCATACACGTCTTTATTACGAGTTACCAGCGCGCCGATCCTCGCGCCGCAGGCGCTATAACGTTTGCTGATGGTGTCCATTAATACCACATGCTGATCAAGTCCATCCAGGTGCATGGCACTTACGTAGTTCCCATCGTAGCAAAATTCGCGATAGGCTTCGTCGCTGAAGAGGTAAAGGTTATGTCGCAGGCAGATATCTTTCAGTGCTTCCATTTCTTCACGGCTATAGAGGTAGCCGGTAGGATTGTTGGGGCTGCAGATAATAATGCCACGGGTTTTGGGCGTGATCAGTTTTTCAAAATCTGCAATAGGGGGCAGTGCAAAGCCGTCGTGGATACGTGCCGTTACCGGCACTACGGTTACACCGGCAGCGCAGGCAAACCCGTTGTAGTTAGCGTAGAATGGTTCGGGAATGATCACTTCATCGCCGGGATTGAAGCAGGTAAAGAAGCCAAACTGGATGGCTTCACTTCCGCCTGTGGTGATCATGATCTGGTTATAATTAATGTCGATCCCTACTTTTTTGTAATATTCCACCAGTTTTCGCCGGTAGCTTTCGTTGCCGGCGCTGTGGCTGTATTCCAGCGTATGAATGGGCGCGTTACGAACAGCGTCCATAATGGCAGGGGGTGTTTCAATATCGGGCTGACCGATGTTGAGGTGATATACTTTAATCCCTTTCTTTTTGGCCGCTTCGGCAAAGGGCACCAGTTTCCGGATGGGTGAAGGTGGCATCTGCTGGCCACGTTGTGAAATCGTAAGCATATTGCAAAGGTATGTCAACAAATCAAAAGTTGGCTGGCTGAAACAGCGTTGGCGGACCGGTATTTTTTGCAGTTTTCTGCTTTAGTATGTGCGTGATGTAAAAGTTTTGTTTAAACGAAGCCCGTTTTTCCGGTTTTTCATAAAAAAATGTTGTAACCACTGCCGGGATTGGGTTCCCATTGTATTCACCTGTAATTTTCACCTGCAACAAACCATTTGCCCATAAGCTCACTTCTACCCACTAACCATCGTTTCAGCAGTCAATGGAAAAATATCTTTTCACTGACGGAATATCCGGGGTCAAAGAAGTAGCATCAGGCAGAGAGTTGGAAGAACTGATCCGTTCCGCACCGCGTCCCGAATTAATCAGGATATGGGTTTATCCCGCTTCCTCCTGGCTTTCATATGCAGAATTCCGCCGGCAGCGGAAATCGGATAAGCCAGTCAGCATCCCCACTCCTGTAGCAAAGCCAAGGTCGGGCATTCCCTGGCGCAAAGCCCTGGTGCCTATCCTGTTGCTGCTGGCGCTGCTGGTGGTTTATAATTTTACACGTGTTCAATGGACAAGAGTTGCAGCACTGCAAATGGATGCTGCCCGCCCGGCCAATGCGCCTTACCTGGATACTGATTCCATTATCAATTTTATTGAATCCGTGCGCGGTCAGAAACTGGATAAAATGACCCGCAACAACCTTCGTCTCCGTAACGACTGGCCTTCGCAATTCCTGCTTAAGCTAGACGCCAGCCGGGACAGCAGTACGGCGGGTATCCGGTTTCATAATATACGTATTACAGTGGATAATGCCACGGAGTACCTGGTAGACGAAGCCATCGTTCGGCTGTCAGTGTACCGGGATCACCAGAAGATTCTTTCAGACACTTTTCATTTTAATCAGGTAGGTTATACGGCGCCGGTGGTAAGAACGGTGGATACCTTATATAAAGGAGATAGTGTGGCTGTGGCATTTCAATCCATCCGGGCACGTTCGTTTAATTTTTTCTATACCATCGATAAGCAAAGTAATTACGGCAACCTGGCCGATCGTTGGTTTTACAAATAGTTTCAATAACCGTTAATACATCACCATGGCTCTATATTATCTTCCTGTGTTGATCCGAAGTGATCGCTATTTTATCGCGCGCCTCGATAGCGATGCAGAAAAAGACCCTGACCCTGCTCCCGATTTCAATTTTGTGGTGCCGGCAGACAACCGCGTACTAACGCCGTTGCTAACCATTGAAGACCCTGCCCGCATTGTGCTGAACCAGATGGCCCCGGATACCCGCCAGGATGTGCCGCTTCGCGAATGCCATTTGTCCATGCATCGCCTGGCAGATGGATTTGAACTGCGCATCCGGCGGCAGCCGGGATTTTCGGTAGAGCCGTTTGATGATCCTGGCAGCGGGCTCCGGCTGGATTACCAGGAAAGCCAGAAGCGAATCTCCATCGGCTACTATCGCTCCCGTGTGGCAATGGCTGATTTTCGCCTTCGGATCACGTATGAAGACACCGATGGCCAAACATGGTCGGGCCTCTTTGATTTTTGCATCACCAGCGCTATGGCCTGCCAGCGCGTGGTGATCGATTTTGGCAGCGAAGCCAGCCAGGTGGGATATAAAAACGGTGGTCCACAGGCTGCGCTCGTTCAATATGATTTGCTGGAAAATATTCTTAGCAGGCTTAATCACAACGGAGGCGGCAACAACTGGCGGCGGGATGATTTTTTGAACCATGAGCCGGGACAGCCGCTGTTATTCCGCTCGTTTTATGCCATCCGGAAAAATATCACTGCAGACCAACGCAAGGGTTTCCCGTTCAACTTTACCGATGATCTGCTAAATGATGAAGTGCGATTATTTATCGGTCGCAGGGAGGTAGCAGTGACAGAGGTTGACTTCAGGGATAATTACGAGATTATCCCCAACCTGAAACTGGGTATCGAACGCAGTCTTCAGTTGCGTGTAGGTGAGCATACCGAAGACTATAACATTCATAGCCATAAACAGGAACTAATCAGTGCGGTGTTGCTGCGTATTCTGCGATTGATGATTCGGACCAAACCCGAATTTCAGCACGGAGGCATTGTGGTTACTTTGTTGGTACCGAATATTTACACGCAGCACGAAGTGTTTGAATTGCTCAATGAACTTCGCCGCAGAACAGGTGCGCTTCTTTTATCGCTGCAGGTGCCGGAAGGGCAGGTATTTATTGAATACGAAACGATTTCCGAGAGTGATGCTGCTTTTATGGGTTACCAGCAAACGCACGGCGCAGATCTGAAACTTGCCAATGGGGAGATAGCGCTTGTGATTGATTGTGGTAAGGGAACAACGGATATATCGATGTTGCTGGCTGATGATAATGAAAACTATTCCAGTTTTTTTAGAACAGGTTTTGCCGGTGCAGGAAATGTTTTATCGTATGCATTTGCGGAAGATCTGCTAACGCTATTGCTGCGCGCCATCCCGGGAAACAATGAGCTATCCGTTCGTGACTTTATTCACCGGCACGTGGTGGATCAGAATTTGACGATGGATGTACTTAATTTTTTACAATTTATTGAAGAACAAAAAAAGCGATATGCACAGCTTCAGGTGGTAGGCCTTTCTGAATATGCAAATCTTACGGAAGCGGGATTGAACTCGGAACGGACGGTTGGCAACCTGTATAAAAACCCGGCGGTATTGTTGCCGTATGCAGACAATATTCTTCGAAACCGGAATATTCGCTGGGATGATGAAATTACCGGGCTTGTTCAGAAAGCTACGGAGTGCATTGTGCAATGTATCGTGGCCAGCATTAAAGATGTTGCTACAAAGGATATCCGCAAACGGATACGGGTGATCATGCTCAGCGGCCGTGCTTTTTATTTTGAAGCACTAAGGGTGCAGGTGGAAAAGGCACTGAAAAACCTGCTGGGGCAGGAGATGGAAATTCATACTGTAATACCAGGACGCTCGGTAAACAATAAAAATGTTGCTATTCACGGGGCGTTCACCGGTGCATATAAGATCACGGATTTTACAGGGATACCGGTGGACAAACGCGAAGGTCTTTCCCGGAACCGGGACGTACTGAACAATAATTTATTTCTCTACCGGGGCATCAAGATCGAACCAGGGAATGATATCCTGTATAATACTGCCGTGGTAAAACGAAACAACCAGCAGTTGCGGGCGTTTAAAAATAAATCCCTTGATATTTATTTTACGCGCGATAATATTTACCTGCGCCTGCTGGAAAACCAGCAGGTCAAAGATGTGCGTTCGTTGTATAGTGTACTTACGCCTGCGGCGGATACGTACACGCCGATCCAGGATCTGCGGACGCTTTCGCTTTTCCCCGTTGCCGGGGGCGAAGTTCCTTCTGTTGAAAGTATCTGGAATGATATGAAGCAGGATCGTGCAAGAGATACTGCCAGGCAGCCGGTAAAAAAACGAAAAACGGTTCTTCACTTTTTTCAATTCTAACGCTACAATGATGAAAAAAAATTTACTGGTTGTTTTCCTGCTTGCAGGTACTCTTTGCCTGCAGGCCCAAAACCCGGGTAAGCACCAGCTTCGGATTGTTGACACGCTCACGCCGCTTGAACGGAATACCCGCAACCCGGTGCTCTTGCAGTCGGAGGTAGACTCGATCATTCATGCCTACCTGGCACAGCAACCTCCGGCAGAGCCCGTAGTGATGCCGCAGCCCATTGTTAAAAAAGAAATACCGGCAGGTGTCTGGATCGTGGCCGGCGCCACACTGGCGTTGGTAGTTACTGTTCTATTAGTTGTTTTCAGGAAACAAAATAAAACAAGCAGGCAGCTTCGGGACCTGGTGGCGGAAGTGCGTTCGCAGGCGAATGGAAAAACAGCCGGTAGGGAAAATACAGCAGGTGGAATAGCAGCTGCGGGGTCAAAAGCAAATGTGAATGTGCAGGCGCGGCTTGATGCGTTTGAAGCGCTGAAACAGGAAATGATGGCCACCTATAAGATCCGGAATTATCCCGGTTATGATCGCACACGGTCTGAAGAAGAATTGCTGGTGGACCTGGTAAAAACAGAACGTTCCTTTGCGGAATATGCCTACAATCATTTTTTAAAGCCGGTATTTGTGATCACTGATGCCAATAAAAATCATCCCGCACGTATGCGGAAGGAGGAAGCGCTGGAAGCGGCCAACCTGTTACTGTCGCTTGCTTTGTTTTACAGTGAATACCTTTTCCTGCGTTCCGGCGAATTAGCCATTGGTGGAAAAATGGTAGCCCGGATGCAGGGCGTTCGTGCCAACGTACCGTTGGATGAAGAGCTGCTAAAAAAGCTCAACCGCGAACATGGAAGTCGCGCGTTGGTGATGCGTATGATCCTGGACAAACTGGGAGTTTCTGAATTAAGCTATCCTGTGTTTGATGAAACCAACCTGAACCAATCCTGAATATGCTATCCTTCATTACAAGTTTGAGTTTTTTATACCTCCTGGCCGTGGTATTGCTGGTGATCTATGGCATATTGTATTATCGGGAGTTTGCCAGGTCTGCGTTGATAAAAAAGCGGTTTCCCTGGTTGTTTGCACTGCTGTCTGTGGCCTGTATGAGTTTTTTATGGATTCATTTTCATGCGCCATCTGCCTTGGGAACGTACACCAACCTGGATCACTACTTTCTTCAGCAGGATGGCTATCGTATAAACCGAAGTATTGAATTGGGGTATGGAGATACGAGTCTCGACCGTGATAATGCGACGAGTAAATTTGTAGTTCAACCCGGCAATGATGGCGCGCTGGTGTCTTCATCCTATTCGGAAGAGCCTTTTTATACGGGCAAAGACGGTGTGTACCAACTCATATCCGCCCAGTTTCCAACACAGAGCGGGTCGCTGCAATTTAATGCCGGGGGCATGCAGGTGGATATCGGTGCAGAAAAAGACGGTTATTTTAACCTGCAGGTAGATACGATGAAAATATCCGTCCAGCGCCCGGTCCGAAGGGGTATTACGGCCTGGACTCTTTTTGGAGAGGAACCTGCATTTATCACTTCAACGGCTTATGCGAATAATGCATTGATTGCTGCTCTCCGTGGTGTTTACCTGGTAAGAAGCAAAGTGGGTAAAGATTCAGGATCCCTTGTGTTCTATTTGTCATCGCGGTTGGTGAGGCAGGTTACCGGTGTTGCAGTGGGATCAAAATTGATACAACCGAATGATCTCGGTTTTTCAGGTACAGTACCGTCTGGAAATACCATCGCCTGGGGGCTCGGTTTTTTCAGCAACAATCGTGATCAATATATTGTAAAAGCAGATCGCGATGTTGTTAGTCTTTTAAATAAATACCCGGTATCATACCCGCTTTCGCGGGAAGCGGGCGTTTCTGCAGCAACGCCCGCCGTACATAAATTCCTGGTGGCAGATGCGGCAGATCTTGCTCAGATGGCACCTGTTTTCCGTGAGGGATTTCTATTTTCGCCGGAAGATCATAATGCGCAGCATGCATTTGACCCGGTTTTACTCAACTATCAACAGGCTCCTGGAGATACACCGGTGGATATACATTGCAGCGTGCTTTCCGGCGATACAGTAAACTGGAATTATCAAGCCGGGAATCTCGTTTTGCCTGCACGCAACGGCGCTTTCAACTGGTTGTTCAGTATCCGGGACACATTTAGCTGGCAGCTTGGTGGATGGAAGCTATCGCCGGTAATATGGCAGGGATTCATTTTTGGAAGTTTGTTATTCTTTATCCTCTGTGTGCTTGTTGTGGCAATACGCCGCCCGCCGCATCGGCTAAGCTGGGTATGGCAACTCTTTGCCTGTATAACCGTTGTATTATTAACCACCCGTTTCTTTCTTTACTGGCGATATAAATCATTTCCACCTTTTGATTCACTCGATTTTCCCTCGTTGCAACAGTTAAACAGCCTTTCCAATTTTTTTATCATTGTTGCCTGTTCCCTGCTGCTGGGAGTTGTGTTTGTTGTGGCCGGACTTTATACTGGCAAATTTCCAGGTGGTATTGAGCGAAGTCGTAACATGGCTACGGGATTTTCAAAAGGGCTGCCTGCACACCAGTTGCTGACGTCGGGAAAATTTTCGGCGAAGACCTGGTTATTTTTAGGGTGGTTTTCCATTTTATTATGCGTGTTTTTGTTTGCGGCGGTTAGTCATTTTGATTCCGGTGTATGTCGCCATCTGGCAATTGGGTTAATTGTTGCCTATTTTCTTTTCTTATTTATTTCGTACCGGTATTCCCCGTTGGTAAAAGACACCACGCAAAGCTGGTGGCGCTTAAATACCCTAAGCACCGGGTCGCTGTTGATTAGCAATCCTGTAAAAATCCTGCTGTCTGTTCCCCTGCTGGCGGTGCTGGCGATGATTGACATCGGGTTTTCCATCGTATTCCTGAATTTCCTGTTGTTTAATGAGGGGTTCTTGTGCAGCAACTATGCTATTGCAGGTCTTTCTGCCGGGAGCAAACGAAACGCCCGACTTTTCATGGTGATGGGATTTGCTTATTTGACTCTTTTTGTAGGTAGCCTGCTATATGCGCCTTATGTGTTTAGTTTCCTGCTGCGGCGCCCCGGTATTTTTTTCCCGCTCGGCTATGGCCTGGTGGCGTTGCTCACCGCTGTTGCTATTACCCGTGTATTTGCGGCACAAGCGCGGCGAAGGTGGATGATCAGCCTGGCACTTGCAGCCGGTATGTTTACTGCGGTATTTCTTTTGCTTCCGCGTCATTGGCTTATGAATAAGGTGGCTGTAACCCGCTACCGGGTTGATGTACAGGTAATGCCGCCGGAAGAAGTGATGGAAAAAGCATACACCGAGGGGGATGGCTATGGGCCTGTTATTCGCGCAGCGCAAAATCAGTGGTTCATCAATACATTGACTTACGATGGTAATAATCCTGCCGTTGACCACGCAGGTTTTCATATGCTGCCGCATGCACCACAGAACAAAGGCGCACGGTATAACGCGCAGGCCACTGACCTTGTTGCAAGTCGCTTTTTACTTGCAGAACATGGGAAAGCAGCGGTGATCCTGTATGTGCTCCTTCTGTTGCTGCCGGTTGTGTTGCTGGCTTCATTTTACAAGCTTTACCCGGATCTTACCAACCGAACCAACCAGCATTATCCTGCTATTACCACCGGATTTTCTATTATGAATTACCTGTTTGTGAGCGCCTTGCTGGTAATTCTTGCAGCTACCGGGAAGTATATATTTTTCGGACAGGATCTTCCTTTTGGCAGTATTCTCTCCAAGCAATCTATGCTGGTGCCATCGGTAATCATATTGCTTACCGTATTCCTGTTTACAAAAATACCACAGGAATATTATGCCAACCGGCGGAAATTGATCCCGGGCCTCATCACCTTTGTAGGTTTTGCACTACTGTTAGTTTTTGTTCAACCTTCGTTTAATAAGAACAGGCAATTCAATGTAGATGGGATAGCTAATGGACTGGACGAATATGTACAACGCGAGTTGCAGCCAATCTGGGATTACTTTGACAGCGCACACCTGTACAGAAAAAAAAGTGTTGCTACTCGCGACCGCTTATTTTGTGATTCAGTTCGCGCACGCCTTTCGGCGGGCGATATAAATGGTACCGCACTGCAACTTGCCGAAACAAAAAACTATATTAATTCGCCCTATGCGGTACACCTGCATGAGCAGCGGTTGATGTTCCTGGATTTGCATTCCGGTATTCCGCAACTGGCTGTCAATGCCAATTACTTCAGAGTGGATGCGCCGCCGCACCTTCGCCAGAGCTGGACGGGCAGTGTTTATGGAGATAGCGCCCGGTATAACCTGGCTATCTGGGATGATGCAACGCAGCAGTTGGCAAGTTACCGGCTGGATGCAAATATGCCGGATGGCCAATGGGAACATGATGGTTTATATTTTCATGCCAATGGCAAAACGGGTCGTTTGCTGCTGATCAATCGCTCGAGTACCGCGGTGGAAGGATATTGCGATGGTCAAAAATTACAATTGGCCGTTGGCGATAGCTTGGTAATGAGAAATCCTATGCGGGCAACGATCACCGTTGGTGGAAGAGCGCAGGAACTGGTAGTGGAACCGGATGCAATTATGAAGAACTACTATGTCAATGGCGCCCGTTTCTATGCCTACCCGATGGGCAGCAGGTTGATCTGGGCGCGCAATTTCTCCGAAAGCATTGCCGCCGACCAGGAGAAAGGCAAGAATGTATTCCTTTCGTTAGACCGGCAGCTAATGGATTCATTATATAGTCGCATAGCGGTAGCAATAGAAGGGGATACAGCGTATAGTCATCTCTCGGAGTATGGTGTAACAGTAGCCGATGGCAATGGAAGGCTGCTCAGTATTATCGACTTTATTAAAGACGCTGCACGTCCTGATCCCAATGATAAAAATGGATTTTTGAAGGCCACGCGCGGCGAGGAAGGCTATGTGCCGCAATCAGTGTTGCGGCGCCGGATCGGAAATATCAACCTGTTGCGTCTTAATCCCGGTCCGGGTTCTACCTTAAAGCCGATCATCTTCACCTCTGTTGCATCTCAAATGAATTTTGATTGGGATCAGTTGGCAGTGGAAGGTTTTTCCGGGAAGCAGCATTTTTATGGTGGTGAAAAAGTGGCGGAGTATGATTTTGAAAAGAACAATGGACGGATTAGCAGTGTTGTCGATTACCTGCGCTATTCAGATAATTATTATCACTCCAATGTGTTGTTATTGGGCTCGTATCCAAAGCAGGATGTGAACCAGTTGCTGGCAAGTAACTTCAAAAATCACAACCCGGATGCTGGCGTACACTGGCCCTGGTTTACCTATCGTGGTCGGTCGTATTTCCTGGATGGCTATTCCAACTGGCCCGGGTACAGTAACGGCCGTGCTGATTTTGGATCACCCAATTCTTTTGTCTCTATTGGTTTGTGGAACAACTATGGCATCTATACGAAAGATACGACTTCCCAATATGCACCATTTGCAACGCCCTTTGATTCTGCTTTATTTGGAACCAGCGGCAGAAGGTCCGGATTTATCCTACCGGAATATGCTCTTTTTGATCAGCGTTCACCGGGTATGGATCACCGCATTCCCTATGATATTTTCGCCACCGGGTTCCGTGGTCATGTTAAGGGGAGCAGCCAGGTAGCAATACCACCTGTGAAAATGTTGGAGGCGTTTGGCAGACTTGCCAGTGAAAATAACGGTTATGCATTGACGTTAAACCCGTATGCAGGTTCTCCTGCATACCATGCATTTGATGTTACGCCGGAATTAGGCTATCCGGCATATCTGTCGCTGGTACGCGAACGGGTTTTTGCCGGCCTGAAGGAAACCGTAAAGCATGGCACCGCCGCCAGGCTGGGCGCCCTGCTGCCATCATCGGGCTATTTTTATTATGCAAAAACGGGTACTACCGGTGATGATCAATCAAGGGCCAAGTCGAAGCTCTTTGCCATTATCATTTCAAAAAAGGACATCAGTGATCCTGCATTCAACTTCCGCGATAATCGCTTCTATGTAATTTATTTTACATCGCAGAACGGCGCTGCGCGACAAAATGAGGAATTGCAGGCGGATATTATTAAATACATCGAGTCTACCGCTGCTTTTAAAAAATATATGCAGGAGAATTGATCAATAGTTTTCTTCCATAAAATGACCACTGATGAACGTGATGTCTGAAAAAGGCGCTTCGTGGAACTGTGCCCTAACCAACTCCAGTTGCAGTTCGGACTCGATGGTAAGATGATCTTTTAGAAAATTATTGACAGGCAGCACCACTTTTTTAGAAACGTATGTCTCTGCCCGGTCGTACATGTCTTTGATCTCTTCCCGGATTATGGAAATGCCGCCCTGGATCATGTGCGCGCTGTCTTGCAATTGTTTTTTTGCCTGCTGATACGAATTTTGAAGAATGTCGTTTAGTGCAGAAAATCGCTCCGGGAGCGCCTCGGGTTTGAATAATGACAGGTTAGACATATGCAAGCATTTGAAAGCAATGCAGTAAAATCTATGCCGGAAAAAGGGAAGAGGGGATGGGCTGTATTGACAGCCATGTGATTAGATTAGCGGGTGTGGATAAAATGCCGTCCCGGGAGAATGTGGCTTGTCAGACCGGTTTGCAACGGGCAACGACGGGGCATTAGTTTCCCCATTCCAGGTAAGCGTGGTTGGGACTTCGGGTATTTTTTCGCCGGGGAATTTTTGGGGGAAATAAGCCAGGAACAATAGGGTTAGCTACAATTACACCTGAAAACATTGAGTGTTGCGATACCCTCCTCTAAGATCAGGATAAAATTTTCTTCGCTCATTTCAAAAAAGGGTTTTTCAACACGACACGTGATCTTGCAGCACAGGTTTCTATTGCAGCAAAACGAATTAGAGAAACAATTCAGGTGACTATGAATACCTGACGAAAGTAGAGACACTGGCAAAAACTCCGGTTAGGAAAGATACTCTTACAACTGCTATTGCAGCACAGACATTCCCGGCTAAAGGAATTGTAAATTTATTTAGACAATCTCCAAGACCTAAAATCAGACTCTGTCTTGCTTTTGTAGATACTGCGGGTTGTAGACGTTCACTCATAAATCGCATAAAAAGTTTTGAATCAAACAGGGTCAAATATGCATTGATCGGGCTTGGTCAGGAGCCGAGGATTATGCGATTCGATTTTAAAATAGTACAAATTGAAAAATAACTTCCGCTCTAAAAATGCGTTTTCAAAATTAATTGAGTCAGCAAACAAAAAAGCCACCCCTTCCAGGGTGGCTTATATCAATTACCCGACTACTTTCTCATAGTCGTACTTACGGTAATGTCGTTCAACATTGACCCGGCTGAGCCGGAGGAGGTCATTTTTGTGCTGCACTCGCATCCATGTGAGGGGGGATACGTGAAAAAATTTGCCAAACCGGCAGGCAAGGTCTTCGTTGAACTTGCGCTCACCTTTCAGGTATTTTTTCAGGTTCGCATCACTGGAATCAATGGCATGAGCAAACATCTTGAAGGTAATGTTAAGCGTGGCCAGGTAGAGCGCAACGAAATCTTCGATCGTGCATTCTTTCTCCGTTTGATGCTCCGCCGTACTTGCGTACTGCTCCATTCGAAAACGGATAGCCGCCATTTCATTTTTCCGACGCTGCTCGGGAGTACGCTTGCTGTCATACTCTCTTGCAGATGCCTTCATTCGTTCTATTCGCTGTTCACTTAATTCCTGACCTTCCCGAAGGCCTATTTCCATCCGGAAAGTTTTTGCCTTCTTATTTTCTGACATATTTGGGTATTAGTATTTGTTGAGTTTATGTTTTCTTAATTTAAACGTCTGTGGTATCCTGCTCCTCGTTCAGGTATTTTTCAATCAGCGCGGGACCACTTTCATCATCGATCCTGAGCGAACCGTCTTCAAGTTCTTCGGCACCATAATGATTGATGTAATGATTCTTTAAATAATCCTCGTCCTCTTTGGACGCTTCCGATACGATGAAATAAAGTTGACCGTTGTAAGCCCCCACACCTTTGTCCAGGCTTAGTTGGTAGGCGTAAGCGATCAGGCATCCCGCAACGTAGTCATACTTTTTTTCATCGCCTCTGTTATGTAGGGCTACCTCGAGGTAAGCGCCATAGGGCATTACCCCATCAATCAACTGAAAGATTAAACATCCCTCTATAGTTTGAGGGGTATCTTCCGCAACTAAAACATAAGTGGAAGCGTTTCGCAATTGTCTGCTCAACCTGGCAAAATCAAATTTCCACTCTTCATCATGCAGGGATGGTAATGGTCTTCTCGAACTTCTTTCGATCAGTCCATTCACGAAATCCCCGGTTTCCACTTCTTTAAGCCCTACTCTCATTGTATCAAATGCCTGGGTCTTTAAATCCGTTAGCGCCTTTCTTCATGGTATATGTATTTAAAAAATTATGCTTTCCCGCCTTGTCAAATAGCTTCTACAAATATACAAAATCTAATTGTACAATATGTAGTATTGATGGAATAATTGTACAAAGTGTACAATTTGAAATGAAGCAATTGGGGCATAGAATGGCAGCAAGTAACATTCCAGGGCGTCATTCGATATGTAGCTTCCTGGAATATTCTTCAAAACATGAACATCACCCCTGGCGGGGCCCTCCCTCCCCCTCCTTCCACCACCGTTTTTTGTCTTGCCAAAGCTTTCCCGTAGTGGTGTTTTAACACCACACAATCTGCTTTTACTCAACCCACTTTCACAGGAATCATCTCCTGCTTCCGTAAACCGCAATCGAAAGAAATGTCATTGGCCTCAGACGCTGTAAAAATACCCCACCACAAAAGGAAAACCAGGTGAAAACAAACGCCACTACCGCGAAAAAAAAGATATGCTGCGCTACAAAAGCCAAATCTGACTGTTTGTTTCACCAGCTATTCCAGTGATCAACAACGCAAAACCTCCCACAATAAAAAACCCCGCCAGGGGCGGGGCAGTGGTTAAAAGCTATTGTACAACGAATTATTCCTTGTGATCTTTTGTCCAGGCTTCATACGCTTCAGCCGTCAACACTTCACCTGTAATATGTACAGTCTTCGGTTGATCCACACCGCTGATCTTGATATATACATCTTTATTGATCGGACCTGCTGCCGCTGCATTGTACTGCACTTTCAATTTTGCTGTTTTGCCGGGCGCAATAGGATCAGTGATCTTGTCCGGAGTAGTGCAACCACAACTGGCCCAGGTATTTTCTACCACTACAACCTTATCACTCACATTCTTGATTTCAAATGAATAGGTAACCGGCACGTTCTGTTTTACTTTACCAAAATTGTGCGTGTCTTCATTCACTTTAATCATGTCATCAGCTTTGGTTTGAGACATGGCAGCAAGGCTAAGCACAAAAGCAGTAGCGAATAAGGCGATCTTCTTCATGATTGTAATTTTAATTTGTTTGTTTTTTCAAAAAGTCAACAGACGTGTTCACAGGTGCGGAACCATCCGGAGCTTTCCAAACGGTGCCTGTAATGCGGATCTGTTTTGTTTGTGATGTGTTGTTATAAGTAATGGTAATATACTTCTCAAAATAACCTGCAGCAGAGGCATTGAAACCTACTTTGATATGCCCCGTAGCACCCGGTTTTACAGGATCCTTGTTCCATTCCGGCGTTGTACAGCCACAACTGGCCTGCACATTGTCCAACTTCAGATCCGCCACACCCAGGTTCGTGTAATAAAAATCATAATAAACCGGCTTGCCCTGCGGAATTTCATCAAAATCATGAATGTCGTCTTTAAACTTCAACATATCACCACCAGCCGCCTGCACCGGAGCAACCTGAGCCTGGGGCACAGAAGACGTAACCACCTGTGCATAACTGGCGGTAAAAAGCCCCATTACAAAGAGGGATAAAAGGATTTTTTTCATAACTGCCTGATTTTGCAGGTATCAAATTTAGGGCAAAGATGCCAGAACGGCCAAATGGGTTGCAGCCAGTTGTGGATTTTTTTAAAATTCCTGTATGGGCTTGATTCTGCTATCTTTGCGACATGGAAAAAGCTCCTCTAACGACTTTGCCCGCCGACGAAAAGCTGTCATTTGAGCGTTTCCGCACCGAGGTGCTGAACGACTACCGGGTGGCATGTATTAGCCGGGAAACCAGCCTTTTAGGAAGAAAAGAAGTCCTTACCGGGAAAGCCAAGTTTGGCATTTTCGGAGATGGGAAAGAAGTAGCCCAGGTAGCCATGGCCAAGTTTTTCCAACCCGGCGACTTCCGGAGTGGGTATTATCGCGACCAAACCTTCGCTTTTGCTACCGGAATAACGAACGTTCAGCAGTATTTTTCCCAGCTTTATGCGGATCCTGATATTAATAATGATCCGTTTAGCGCCGGCCGCCAGATGAATGCCCACTTCGCCACTCCCAATACAGACGAAAAAGGAGAATGGCTCAACCTGGCCGACCAGGTGAACACCGCCGCAGACATGGCGCCCACGGCCGCACAAATGCCGCGAAGCCTCGGACTGGCACAGGCATCCAAAGTATTTCGTGAAGTGAAGCAGGTACAACAGCTGAAAGGCCTTTCCAACAATGGCAACGAAGTCTGCTTCGCCACCATCGGCGATTCGTCCACCAGCGAAGGTCATTTCTGGGAAACCGTAAATGCCGCCGGCGTATTGCAAGTGCCACTGGCGATCTTTGTTTGGGACAACGGCTATGGCATCTCCGTTCCCAAGAAATTCCAGACCACAAAAGAGTCCATTTCCGAAGTGCTGCAGGGTTTTCAAAAAACCGATTCCAGCAACGGTCTCAATATTTATACTGTAAAAGGATGGGACTACGCCGGTATGTGCGAAGCCTTTGAAGAAGGCATCCGTCTCGCCCGCAAGAAACACATCCCCTGTATCTTCCACGTAGAAGAGATCACCCAGCCGCAGGGTCATTCCACCTCCGGCAGCCACGAACGCTATAAATCCACAGAACGCCTGGATTGGGAACGTGACTGGGATGGCATCCGCAAAATGCGCGAATGGCTGGTAGGCTCCGGCCTGGCCACCGAAGAAGAACTGAATAAAGTACAGGAAGAAGCAAAGGAAGAAGTACGAAAAGGAAAAAATGAAGCCTGGGAACTATACCAGGCACCCATCCGCCAACAACGCACACGCGTGGTGGAACTGGTCGGTAACCTGGTCAATAGCATTCCCGACAAGGCAGACGGCTTCCGCAAACTGGCCGCGTCACTTTCATCCAACCGCGAACCACTTCGGCGGGATATCATGAAAACGATCAACGCTGCACTCGACCTGGCAGGCGATCACGATGCCGCTTTCTGGCTTCGCGATTATTACCGTGATCTGCAGGAAGAAAATAATAAACTCTTCAACACCCATCTTTATAATGAAGGCGCCAAAAGTGCCCTTCGCGTAGAAGCCACTCCACTGAAATTTGCCGCCGATGCGCCCATGATCAACGGCTACGAAATTCTCAATCGCTTCTTCGACCAACTGTTTAGCACCAATCCAAAAGTGTTAGCATTTGGAGAAGATCTCGGATTGATTGGCGATGTGAACCAGGGCTTCGCCGGACTACAGGCCAAACACGGCGCTGATCGCATTTTTGATACCGGTATCCGCGAACTCACGATTATGGGACAGGGGATAGGTCTGGCTATGCGTGGCCTTCGCCCAATAGCTGAAATACAATATATCGACTACCTGCTGTACGGCCTTCAACCGCTGAGTGATGATCTCGCAACACTTCACTACCGCACCGCCGGCCAGCAAAGTTGCCCCCTCATCATCCGCACACGAGGCCACCGCCTGGAAGGCATCTGGCATAGCGGCTCACCCATGGGAATGATCATCAACGCCCTCCGCGGCGTTTATATCTGTGTACCAAGAAATATGACACAAGCCGTAGGTTTATATAACACCCTGCTCAAAAGCAATGATCCCGGTATGGTGATCGAAAGCCTGAATGGCTACCGCCTGAAGGAAAAACTGCCGGCCAACCTGCTCGACTACACAGTGCCTCTTGGTGTGCCGGAAATAATCCGGGAAGGAACAGACGTTACCATCGTATCCTACGGATCTACATTGCGCATCGTACAGGAAGCAGCAGCAACATTGGATAAACTCGGCATCTCCTGTGAGATCGTAGACGTACAAACACTTTTGCCATTCGACCGGCATCACCGGATACTGGAGTCATTAAAAAAGACAAACCGTATCGTATTTGTGGATGAAGATGTACCCGGCGGCGCCGCAGGTTATATGTTCAATAAGGTGATGGAAGAGCAAGGCGGATACAAATACCTGGATGTGGCGCCCCGCACCATTACAGGTAAAGCCCACCGCCCGGCGTATGGCAGTGATGGCGACTATTTCAGCAAACCCAACACCGAAGAAATAGAAGCCGTTATCCGGGAAATGATGCGCGAATAAGACCGATGCCCACGCAATTTCTATACATGGTGAATGTTCTAGGCACATTTGCCTTTGCCGTGTCAGGAGCATTTCTTGCCATGGAAAAAAAGCTGGATCCATTTGGCGTACTGGTTATCGCATTTGTTACCGCCATTGGCGGTGGCACACTTCGCGATGTGCTGATCGGCAACCTGCCGGTGGGATGGCTGCAACATGGCACATCCATTATCGTGATCTTCTCAGCCGCAGTACTCGCCATGCTACTGGGCGGGTTGTTAAAACAACTCAATACCGCACTCTTTCTTTTCGATGCGATGGGGCTTGGCCTATTCACAGTGGTCGGTATTGAAATTGCTGCGCAAAAACAATTCAGTCCGGCAGTATGTGTAGCACTCGGCACCATTACCGCCTGCTTTGGCGGCGTTATCCGCGATGTATTGCTGAACGATGTGCCACTCCTTTTTCGAAAAGAAATTTACGCTATGGCCTGCATCATCGGTGGCGCCTGCTACTTCCTCTTCCAGGCTGTTCATCTCGATGCCAAAATGGGGCGCATCATCTGCATCGGCGTTATCTTTGCAGTAAGGGTAGTGGCTTTCCGTTATAAATTGTCATTGCCGCGATTTTACGACCCAAAAACAACGCCATGAAACTTGATCTTTACCAGGTAGATGCATTTGCACAACGGTTGTTTAAAGGCAACCCGGCTGCCGTAATCCCTCTTCAGCAGTGGATCAATGACGACCTGATGCAGCAACTGGCGATGGAAAATAATCTTTCAGAAACGGTTTTCTTTGTTCCCCGGGGAAATGATTTCGACATTCGCTGGTTTACGCCGGAGGCGGAAATTAATCTCTGCGGCCATGCTACACTCGCCTCCGCATTTGTACTGATGAATTTCCTGGGGTATAATGATACCACACTCGTTTTTCACAGCAAAAGCGGCCCACTTTCCGTGCACCGCGAAGGCGATATCATCTATCTCGATTTTCCTTCCTGGAAACCCGAACGTATTTCCGACTATCCCGAATGGTTGACAGCCGTGCTGGGAGAGCAGGAAATCCTGGGCGTTTATCGCCACCGCGATATGCTGGTGGAACTCCAGGATGCAAAAGCCGTTGCCGCCTGCACACCCGATTTTACTGCACTAAAAAGAACGGGAGAAAAACTCATCATTACTGCACCGGGTAACAAAGAAAGCGGGATCGATTTTGTATCACGGTTTTTTGCACCTGCTGTTGGTGTGGATGAAGACCCGGTAACAGGATCGGCCCACTCGCAACTAATTCCATTCTGGCATGAGAAGACCGGAAAGACCACTATGAAGGCGCAACAGTTATCCAAACGCGGCGGTGAAATTTACTGTGAACAGAAAGGCGATCGCGTAATAATGGGCGGGCGCTGCGCTTTTTATATGAAAGGAGAAATAGAACTGCACTAAAAACAAATCAGGGCAGAAAGCGCTCACGCAATTCCGGCGTGGGAATCATACAACTTTCTTTCCTGCCAAACCAGCGATAGCGTCGCCGTGCAATGAAATTGTAAACGCCGTCCCTGATAAAACGTGGGAAGATCATTCCACCATAATAGCCCAGGCGCCAAAACCAACCCAGGTACCTGCACGCCCGCAACGCCGCGGTAGAACGGGTGGAAAGACGATCTCCTTCCAGCAACACAAAAGAATCCAGTTTCGTAGTATGAATGGTTTCCGCATTCGCCAGTAGCCGCTTTGCCGTTTCGCCCTGCAAGGGCGCAAAACGCAGCTTTTTCCTGGCATCATGGCGAATCAGGAACTGAACAGCACGATTACATAAATTGCAAACGCCATCAAAAAACACAATGGGGTATTCAAAAGAGGTATTCATGATTTTCGCGCGAAGCGCATACTACACGAAAGTGTAATGGATTTTTCATAAAGGTATGCCGGATTTCGTCTACCTTTTCACCAAATTGAAACTGCCTCATGCTCCGCTTCAAACTCCTGCTGTTGATCTGCCCGCTTTTTGCAGGAATAACGCATGCCCAGAAGCGCTATTCAATATCAGATTCCATAGAGGCTGCGCGGCAATTGGATCGCATTGAAAACCTGGTGTCTGCAGCGGCTTATGATTCAGCTACCAATATCGTAAATAGCCTCGTCAACAAAGCAAAAGCTGTTGGCTTCACCTGGTGCCAGGCGCACGGATATGATCAACTGGCTGAAATTTCGCTGCGCAACGGACAAATGGCGCAAATGCGGCGTTACGATTCGCTGATCCTTCCATTTGCGCAACAAGTGCGCGATACCGCCCTGCTCATTGCTTATTGGAATCGTGCGGGCGTATATAATACAGAACAAGGCAAACTAAAAGAGGCTGAAAAGAATTTTCAGCAGGCGCTCGACTACGGTCTCGAAAAAAAGAAATCTGGTAAAACCGCCGAAGTCTATAGCAATATGGCATCCGTTTTCCTGGCATCCGGGGATAAGGAAAAAGCGATCGACTGGTTTTTCAAATCATTACGCCTGTATGAACAGGTGGGTAACACTGCCGGCCTTGGTGAAACCTATAGCAATATTTCTTCCGTGTATTACCTGATGGGCCGCGTGCCGGATGCGATCGCCTATCAAAAAACCGGCATCGGCTACCGGGAGCGTGGCAGCGATTGGTCAGGACTTGCCATTGCCAATCTCAACATCAGCCAGCTTTATATTCTGCGGGACTCGTTTCCGCTGGCGCTGCAACATCTTACACGCGCCGTGCAATATGCAGACCGTACCAGCAACCTGCGGATCCAGGGCAGTGCCTATTCCGGCATGGCCGCCTATTACAGCCGGACAAAAGATTTTTCCACCGCACTCCAATGGCAGACCAAAGCCATCCGCCTGCTGGAAGAAACCGACTCCAAACTACTTCTTTCCCGCTTGTATGCCGCCGCCGGTAACCTTGCCAATGTAACAAAGGATTCTATCACCGCTCTTAACTACTACAACAAAGCACTCAACCTGGCATTAGACCTGAACAACAAAGAAAATATCGGTAATGCCTACCAGATGCTGAGCAATTTTTACATCGGTCACAATGATTTCGAAAAAGGATACCGTTTTTATAACAAATACATCAGCTACCGGGACAGCATTGCCACCACCAGCACACTCGCACGTATTGAAGAGATCCGCACTAAATATGAAACGGAAAAAAAAGACAATGAGATTGCGCGACTCAATACCGAACAACGTATTCGCCAACTGGAAATAGAAAAGCAACAAGCTACCATCGACGGAAACAAAGCTGAGGCGCTTCGGAAAGAAAATGAAATACGCCTGCTGTCGCAGCAACAGGAACTACAGGAAGCCGCCTTTCAAAAGCAGGAAGAAGAACTGGAAAAACAGGGACTGCTGGCCAAAAACAGTGAACAGGAATTAAAACTCTCTAACCAGGAAAAACAATTACGGGAGCGTGAACTGAAAGCACAAAAGCAACTGAGAAATGTGGTGATAGCAGGTACAGTACTACTGGTGATATTGGGGTTGATCCTGTTTAACCGGTATAAACTGAAACGCAAACTGGAACAGCAGGCCCAGCTCCTCACCATCCGTAATGATATTTCCCGCAATTTGCATGATGATATCGGCGCCTCGCTCAGCAATATCAATATCCTGAATGAACTGACCCGCAGAAACCTGTCGGACCCGGAGAAAGCATCGGGCTACCTGGCAAAAGCCGGTGATGATATCCAGCGCATCAGCGAATCCCTTTCAGACATTGTCTGGAACATCAACCCGCAATATGACGACCTTGACAATCTCTTTGTACGCATGCGGCGCTACGCAGCTGATATGTTCGACGGCCGAAATATACAGGCAAAACTCCTTTTTCCCCCGGAAACAAATAAGCTGACAATGCCAATGGCACAACGCCGCGATTTTTACCTGGTGTTTAAAGAAGCAGTGAACAACCTTGTAAAATATTCAAAGGCAACCGAAGCGCTGGTAGAAGTGCGCTACCTGGAGAAAGAAGTAGTGTTGCTGGTAAAAGATAATGGCAAAGGGTTTGACCCAAGTACCCGCGGCACCGGCAACGGACTTCAGAACATGCGGCAGCGTGCGGAAAAATGGAATGGTCAGTTGCAGGTGGAATCCACCCCGGGAAAAGGAAGTACTGTAACTTTAACAATGGAAGTGGCCGTTTAACGGCCTACCCAAAAAGGTAATTGGAAATCAAATGAAGGAATCTAATTTAGACGATATGGCAACATCGCTGGTTATCTACGAAGACAATGCCCGCCTCCGTCAATCACTTGAACTCCTCTTTGCGGATGGATCCGGTTTTCATGTAGTAGCCGCATTCCCGGATTGCACGCAGGTTCGGCAGCAGATGGAATCACTATTGCCGCAACTCGTTATTATGGACATCGATATGCCCGGCATGAGCGGCATTGAAGGCGTAAAAGCGATAAAGGAAGAATACCCGGATATTAAAGTGGTAATGTACACCGTTTTTGATGATGATAACCGCATCTTCGACTGCATCTGCGCAGGCGCAGACGGCTATTTATTAAAAAATACATCTCCCCAAAAATTAATTCAATCGCTGCAGGAACTTGTTGAGGGCGGCGCTCCCATGAGCCCCTTCGTTGCACAAAAAGTATTTACTTTTTTTCGCGAGAATAAGAAGACAAGTGAGCAATTCAATCTCACGCCCCGGGAAAAGGAAATCCTGGAACTCCTGGTGCGGGGCAATTCATACAAGATGATTGCGGATAAAAGTCACGTGTCCGTTGATACCGTAAAAAAACATCTGCAGAATATCTATCACAAACTACATGTTAATTGCGGCACAGAAGCTGTGGCAAAAGCATTGCAGCACAAGATTGTACGACTGGACTAAGCAGGTCGCTCATTCAATGGATTTCCCCGTTCTCCCGCGGCCTACCCGAATGTGTAATTGTCAGCACTACCGAATTGTTGCAACTTTAGGTTCAACTTCTGACAATGAAAAAGCTTATCCTTTTTGCCGCCGCTGTTTTTGCAACCGCCATACTTCATGCCCAGTTGCATCCCAAACAGCCCATTGGTAAACCCAACCAGTTACCCACGCCGCATATCCAACAGCTAAAGCCCGCGGATCTGCAGGTTACAGACATTCACCTGGTATCTACCGAGGTCCGGAATAAAGTGGCGTACATACGTGTAAATGTCACCATCCGCAACAGCGGCCAACTTGATGCCGGCGCCAGCAAAATGGGATCCTATTTTCAATCCACCACCGCCGCCTCGGGCGCGGGATGGACGCTGGTTCCCGAAACCGTGCCGGTAGCTTCCATTCAACCCGGACAAGCCATTAGCCGGGAATACGTATTTAAAATTCCGCAGGCAAACCTGGGTACCAACCGCTTTAATTTCCGCGTAAAAGCAGATATCGGGAATGCCATCTCGGAAATAGATGAGAACAATAATATGTCGAACGGCATCCTGATAGGACTTTAATTATTCATTTTTTAAATTGATAACCGTGAAAAAAATACTTCCTGTCGCCATTATCATTTTCACTGCCTGCAACAATGCAGCTGATACAAAAACCAATGGCGCCGATACCGCAGCCCCTGCTGATAAGACCGTGATGGCAGCAACACCCACCGGGGGCGACTGCACCAGTTTGTTTTGGTTCAAAAAAGGAACGGTAATGGAATACAGGATTTCAGACAGTACCGGTAAAGTAACCGCCAACACACGAAGCGAGATCACCGATGTGCGGAATGAAGACGGAACGCTGGTTGCCGACTATACCAGCACGGTAAATGGGAAATCGATTTCCGGATCTTATAAATGCACGGGCGATAAAGTGTACTCCAGCCTCAACTCCATTTTTGATAGTCCGGCATTTAAACAACCCGGCGTTGAAATGGACGTGAAACAAGGCTATCTTACCCTGCCGAGATCAGCCAAACCAGGAGACGACCTGGAAGACGCCAGCTTTGAAATCCATTCCAAGATGCAGGGAAGGGCATTTATGGATATTGTAAGTAAAGTGACCAATCGCAAAGTGGCCGCCGTGGAAAATGTAAAAACGGAAGGCGGCAGCTGGGCCTGTATGAAGATCACGCAGGACCAGGTAACCACTACTTCCATGGCAGGTAAAAAAGTGTCTGAACGCACCAAGCACACCACCGACTGGTTTTCACCCGAAGCCGGCCTGGTAAAATCCGAAACTTATAATGATGCCGGTACAGTAACCACGAGAACGGAACTGACCGCTATTCATTAGTACATCCAGCAAAAAGAAATGAAAAAGTTACTTCGCTTCATAGCAATCATCATACTTGTTGTTTCCGGTTTTTGCGCCGCTGCGCAGAATAAATATGCCGGTGGCTCAGCCAAACTGGTAGGTGTTACGTTTACCGACAGCCGGAATATTCCCCAATTGAAAGGGTGGACATTCATGGAAGGAACATTATCGTCGCAGCTTAGTGACCCGGTTTGGTTTTCTGCGTATGTGTTTAAAAAAGGAACTACCTGTATCGCTTTTTTTGCGCAGCAGGAAGATACCGCCAGTGACGTACACCAGATCCTTGACGTAGTAGAAGTAAAAAACGTAAAGCCGGGATATGAATTGCGAACGGCGGGCTGCAGGGAATACCAGCAAGACAATGCATTTGTAATTGCATTGGTGAAGCCTGTTACCTCTGAGTACAGCAAAGCCGTAAAAGCATGGTTTTTTAACCGCGACAAGATCCGGTTTGAATACCGGAGCGCCAAACTGGTGGATTGTGAAAATCCCGGGTTTGGAGAATGACCATTGAACGCTTGTCAATTTCTACATAATCCTTAATCGTCTGCATATGAAACCTTATTCCAGGCTAAAACCCGTTGCTACCGCGTTATTGCTGCTATTGGTTTTTCTTCAGCCAAACATCTCCTGCAACAATAAAGGAGCCGGCCCTTCTGCCAACGGCGGCAACCCGATCTACGCCAAAGACCCGGACGCCGGTATACAATGGGCCGCATCCGCACCGGATGAAGTGCTGGCGAGTGATGTAAAATTGAAACCTGGCGCCATGGAAGTGCCGGATGCAGACATGAACCAACTCCGCTCCGCAGATATGAAGGGAGGCGATTATGTATTTGCCGCTTCCGCCGGAAGTGTATTGAAATTGCCGCCCGGCGCATTTGTATTCTTCCGCAACCATTCCGTTCGAAAAATTGTTGGCACTGAAAAAAAGGGAAACGAGATCGTGGTGCATACAGAGCACTGCAATTTCACCGACGTATTCTCCGATGCCCATATTCATTTCAGGGAACACTACGATTGGAAAGATAATGCTACAGCGCTCCTGAATAAATTTCATCTCAGTTTTGGCAATATGACCTATGCACAAAGCGGAAGGGGAGCGGGTATGTCGCAAAACCTGTCGTGGGAGGGAGATTTGGCGGGCTATCACATCAAGATCAAATTGCAGCCGGAAAGTGGACAGAAGCTGAACTATGACATCAATATGCGCAAGGAAAGTTCGGCGAATATCACCTTCAAGGGCAATGTGAGCAACTATACCAATGAAACGGAACTCGATGTTGAAAATTCAGAATTGCAATTGTTCCGCTCGCAAAACCAGAATCTTCATGGTGAGGTGGAGGTGCAGTTTGCCGCTGTGGAATTGGGTGAAGATGGAGAACTGATCAATATTCCCTGGACGATGTTTGAGCGCCCGGTGTTGATTGGCGGCATTCCATTTATGTTTAAGACAAAAGCAAACGTAAAGGTATTTCCATTTATCGGGCAGGGTGCCAGCAGCCAGGGACATTTTAAATTTACTTATGATAGCAATATCGGGTTCCGGTATGCCGGAGGAAGTGTATCGGCAGATGGGGATGTAACCAGCAACACGATGCAGGTAGTGGGTGAAACGCTCTCGGCGTCTATGATGGGAAATGGAATCGGCATGGGCGTTGAATTTCCGCGGTTTGAGATTGCTTCACTTGGAGAAGTAATTGTGCCCTACTTCTTACTAAATACTGCCGTGGATACACAGGTGGATACCTATGCACCCTGCCAGATGGGAAATATGCGTTGCAAACTGGTGGCGGGCCTCACGCTTAGTTTCTTTGGCGCTTCTTATTCTGCAGAGCAGGAATTGTGGAAAGCACATAAACGTTGGACAACACCAGGTAGTAATTGTCCGCCGGAAGATGACTGAGTGGCTAATTCAGTAATTCGGCGATTCGCTGATTCGATAATGGAAGACAAATGTGGTAATGTGTAGATGTGGAAATGTGCTGATTAATTCGATGATTCGGCGATTCGCTGATTCGATAATCGAAGAGATTTTTGATGTGGTAATGTGAAAGTTAAAACTCGAATTTTCTTCGCATTCTTTGAGGGTTAGTCAAATCAACAACATGTCTCACGCCTTATAATTGCCGAATCATCGAATTACCGAATTGCCGAATTAGATTATCCCATATTGTGAAACACTTTCTGCACATCATCATCCTGCTCCAGGCGTTCAATTAATTTACTTACATCTTCAGCCTGTGCATCCGTAACAGGTACGGTTACAGAAGGGATCCATTCTGTTTCTGCGCTCAGCGGATTGATATTCCGTTCTTCCAGCGCCTTTTGCATATTTCCAAAATCCGTGAAGCCAACGCGTATTACAATTACCGGGTCGCCATTTTCAGATGTGCCTTCACCCAGTTCTTCCAGCCCAAAATCAATCAGCTCCAGCTCCAGGTCTTCTGTGTTCAACCCTTCAGGCTTCAGTTTAAATACACCCATTTTCTTAAACTGGAACGCCACGCTGCCACTATTTCCCAATGAACCACCGCCTTTATTAAAGTGTGATTTTACATTGGCAACGGTACGAACGTGGTTATCGGTAGCCGTTTCTACCAGGATGGCTACGCCATGTGGACCATATCCTTCATACAGGATCTCATCAAAATTGGTCATTTCCTTACCCTGGGCGCGCTTGATCGCGGCTTCTACGCGGTCTTTGGGCATTCCAACGCTACGGGCATTCTGAAAGCAACGACGCAGGGCGGCATTGGAGTTGGGGTCAGGACCACCGGCCTTTACGGCAATGATAATTTCCTTCCCGATCCGGGTAAACTGTTTGGCCATGCGGTCCCAACGGGCAAACATGGTGGCTTTACGTACTTCAAAAATCCGTCCCATAGTAAAAAATGAGGTTTAGGAGCTGTATTTGGGAGTGCAAATTTACTGCTTTGCAGCCTAAAAACCTGCGTTCCTTTGCTATTGTAAACCAGGGAGATTTTATCAAAAGATCAGGCTTCATTATCATTGATAAATAATTTCTTGTTTTAAGAAGCAGTCGTTGAGCGTGAAAAATTTATACGTAATTAGTTTAATATCAGTGTAATGTAAAAAATATTTGCATGATTTTTTAATAAAAATTCATTCATTTTGTTTAAAATCATAATTTTGTATCCATGACAGCAGAACATTTGAAGAATCATCTTAAAAAAGGTAAGGTGTATCGACGCGCCGACCTTCAACAATGGTCGACATCAGTGGACCGTCATTTAGCGCAGCTTGTAGAGTCTGGTATATTGGAAAAACTAGCCGGCGGGCTTTATTATGTTCCCACCCAAAGCGTATTTGGCAAAATGCCGGCTGATGAGGAAGCGCTTATAAAAGCTTTTCTGAAAGACGATCATTTCGTAGTAGTATCATCGAATGATTACAATTCACTTGGCGTTGGTACTACTCAATTATATAATGAAAGGAGAGTATACAACCAAAAACGTCACGGCGTATTTCAATTGGGTAATCGGAATTTTCGGTTCATTCGGAAGCCTTTCGTTCCTAATAAAGTTTCACAGGAGTTTTTACTAGTTGATCTTGTTAATAATTTAAATCAACTTGAGGAAAGTCACCCGTTGATTCTGGCAAATGTTCAAAGCAAAGTCATGCAATTGAATAAGAAGAAATTACTACAAATTGTCAACGCTTTCGGGACTATAGGCACAAAAAAGAAATTTTATAACTGGTTAGAAGATTAGGATGGCAGCTATTTATCTACATCAACATGCTGAATTTACGGGTCTTCTGAACATTCTTTGGGAGGAAACAGGTATTGACCGCGGGCTGATCGAAAAAGACTATTGGATTATGCATTGCTTGTATGGCTTGAAAAGGCAAGGCTACCGGTTTCAATTAAAAGGAGGAACATCGCTGTCAAAAGGCTTTGGCTTGATAGATCGCTTTTCTGAAGATATTGATCTGCATATAAATCCGCCAGAAGAACTTGGGATCAATGAAAATCCAAAAAATCAAAATGTCAATAACATTCAAAAAAAGAAAAGTTATTATGAACAATTGGCAAAAGAAATATCAATTGACGGAATTATAGAGATAACAAGGGATACAGACTTCGATGATAAAAGCAGGTACAATAGTGGAGGCATAAGGCTTATTTACGAGCGACAAACAGCACAAATTGAAGGAGTAAAAGACGGGATCCTGTTGGAAGCCGGTTATGATGATGTATCACCAAACATGCCGGTTACCATTACTTCCTGGGCTTATGAAAGAGCTTACAGCACGCCTGGTGTGGATATTTTGGATAATCGTGCTGTTGATGTTTTATGCTATGATCCCTGTTACACATTTGTCGAAAAATTACAAACAATTGCCACTAAGTTCAGAAAAGAAATGGAAACTGGTCAGATTACAACAAACTATATGCGCCAGTATTATGATGTTTATTCCTTATTGAGCAATGCGACGGTTCAGAAGTTTATTGGCACACCCGAATATAATGAGCACAAAAAAAGAAGATTTCCGGGTGATGATTTTAAAATTCCTGTTAATTGTAATCAGGCCTTCCTATTAGACGATACGATAATCCGGAAAAAATTCCAGAAACGATATGAAAATACCAGTGCGCTTTATTATAAGGGACAACCACATTTTGAAATCGTACTGGCAAGAATACGAGAGTTTATAGACCGTTTATAACATGCGTTTATCATTGAGTTTTTTCTTATCAGAGTAGCTGATAATTGCACTATTTAGATAAAGAAACCCGCCATTCGGCGGGTTTCTTTATTATATTCAACATCTTAGTTATTACCGATCTTACTATTTTTTCGGCTATAGCCGAAATAGATCACAAACCCGATCAGCAACCAGCCAATCAACCGCACCCAGTTCGTCCATCCCAAGCCAAAAATCATGGCGCCGCACACCAAAATACCGAGAATGGACACTACCGGTACAATCGGTGTCCGGAAGGCTCGCGGAATTTCGGGATGTTTTACCCGCATAATCCAAACGCCCGCACAAACAAGGATAAATGCGAACAGGGTACCGATACTCGTCATTTCACCCACAATATCGCCCGGCACAAATCCGGCAAACAATCCGCAAATGACAAAGATCACCCAGTTGGCCTTATAAGGAGTTCTGTATTTCGGGTGTACATCGGAGAATACTTTTGGTAAAAGTCCATCACGGCTCATAGAATAGAACACGCGTGATTGTCCCAACAACATCACCAGGATCACCGACGAGAAGCCGGCCAGGATAGCTACGGTGATCAGGTCAGACAACCATTGGTATTTTGCCACCCAAACACCATTCACCACGCTTCCCTTCATGTGTTCAATAGCATAGGAAACGGAAGCTTCTTTACCATGTGTTCTGAAATCTTCAGTGCTTGCCACCCCGGTTAACACATACGAGAAGAGGATATATAATATGGTACAAATAACAAGTGAACCCAGGATACCGATAGGCATATCCCTTTTGGGATTCTTGGCTTCCTGCGCCGCCGTAGAAACCGCGTCAAAGCCAATAAAGGCAAAGAAGACCACGCCGGCAGCTCCCAGGATGCCCATAATACCTCCAAAATGGGTTTTTACGTGTGTTTGAGGGTTTTCATACATCGTTGGATCAGGGATAAACGGTGTATGATTTTCAGGACGAATGAAATTCCATCCAATCGCGATGAAAATAAGCACAATCGCCACTTTCAGAATAACAATGATACTGTTTATCGAGGCAGATCCTTTCGTTCCACGGATCAATACCATCGTTAATGCCAATACAATGAAAAGAGCAGGAATATTCATAATGCCATACACACCGGCTGCATCGTGTTCAAACGGGGAATGGCACCATTGAAAGGGTATATTTAGCCCAAAAATGTTAAGAAACTTATTGAAATATTCGCTCCATGCAATACCTACCGTTGCTGCACCAACTCCATACTCAAGGATCAAATCCCAACCGATAATCCAGGCCAGGAACTCACCCATTGTAGCATAAGAATAGGTATAGGCGCTACCTGCCACGGGTATCATGGAGGCAAATTCTGCATAGCACAAACCGGCGAATGCACAACCTACCGCCGCAATAATAAAACCAATGGTTACAGAAGGTCCCGCATGCTGCGCAGCCGCAGCCGCCGTACGCACAAACAAACCGGCGCCAATAATGGCTCCAATGCCTAATGCAATAAGATTGCCGGAGCCAAGGGTACGCTTCAGGCCTTTGTCGCCGTCCGCCGCGTCATTCAGCAGCGAGGCGATTGGTTTTTTCGCGAATAAACTCATAATTAGCTTGGTTTTGAAATGAATAGAAGCAACAAGGCGGTAAAATAAAGAAATATTCCTTTCCCGGATTCAAATCTTTTACACGGACGGACAAATTAAAGGGCAAAAGTTTCGCGACTGGCTTTTTTTACCGATTTTCGGCCTTCTTAAGCTGATAATAAACGCTGTATGAAAGGAAACAGACTGACGCTATATATCCTGGTGGCCATGGTACTCGGAGTTGCAGTGGGATACCTCATCAACCAGTTTGGCCAGGGTAAAGACGTCAATTATACCTCCAATAAAGACTTCGTTGGGCTCGACTCCTTTCAACTCAAGGCTGGCGGCCAGTTATACTGGCAATATATTGATGTTGTTAAAGACTCCGCAGACTATCTCCACCATCGCGAAGCCAACCCCGATCATATAGTCGTTTTTTCAAATAAAGATATTCGGTTCACTCCACCCATACTGACCCAGTCTGGCCATCGATTGGAAGGCGTAAAGAAAGAAGCCGCAAAAGGAACAATGACAGTTGCGGCAATTAAATCCTTTTCGGACAATATTAAACTCCTCACCACCATCTTCCTCAAACTGGTGCAAATGATCATCGCACCACTCGTATTCTGCACACTCGTGGTGGGCATCGCCAAACTGGGCGATCTCAAAACCGTTGGCCGCGTAGGCGGAAAAGCATTGCTCTGGTTCATCTCCGCATCCCTCATCAGCCTGCTCATCGGCCTTGTACTCGTCAATTTCTTTAAACCCGGTCATGCCATCGATCTCAGCAGCGCCGATACCGCGGGCGCCAAAGACCTGATCGGCAAAACACAGGAATTCTCCCTCGCCAAATTTGTTGACCATGTATTTCCCAAAAGCATCTTTGAATCCCTGGCCAATAACGAGATCCTGCAGATCGTCATCTTCGCCATCTTTTTCGGCGTAGCCGCCACCGCCCTGCACAATTACGCCAAACCCGTTATCCACGCGCTGGAAGCCGCCTCACATATCATTCTCAAAATGGTAGGCTACGTGATGAACTTTGCGCCCCTGGGTGTATTCGGCGCCATTGCCGCCGTAATTGCGGTAAAAGGACTTTCCGTATTCGGTTTTTATGGCAAATACCTCCTGTACTTCCTCGTAGGCATTCTCTGCCTCTGGATCGTACTCCTGTTTGTTGGCTATATTATCCTGGGCAGTCGCCTGCGCACGCTGATGCGGCGCATTGCACAACCACTGCTCATCGCATTCAGCACCACCAGCAGCGAAGCCGTTTTTCCAAAACTCACCGAAGAACTGGAACGCTTTGGCTGCAAGGATAAAGTGGTGTCTTTTGTATTACCACTCGGCTACTCCTTTAACCTGGATGGCAGCATGATGTACATGACCTTTGCCAGCATCGCCATTGCACAGGCCTATGGAATCCACATGGACCTGGGTACGCAATTAACCATGCTACTGGTATTAATGCTCACCAGCAAAGGGATTGCCGGTGTACCGCGCGCGTCGCTGGTGGTAGTTACTGCTACCTGCGCCATGTTTAAAATTCCACCGGAAGGTATTGCCCTTATCCTTCCAATTGATCATTTTTGTGATATGTTCCGCACCGCTACCAACGTAATCGGGAATGCACTGGCCACCTCGGCCGTTAGCAAATGGGAAGGTGAACTGGCACATGAACAACCACAGCAATAAATTCAATTATGCATTTTGATTTGTTAGAAGCCGGCTTTTTGCAGCGTTTTATTGATTGGATTATTAATTACGGGGGATTGTACATCCTCCTGCTCGTCATTTTCGCAGAAACAGGTCTCTTTATCGGTTTCTTCTTCCCCGGAGATTCGCTGTTGTTTGCCGCCGGGTTATACCTCACCAAGATCGCTAATAAGTTTGTCGGATTACCACAAGATACAGATCACGGTTTTGGCTGGCCACACATCACCATCATCCTGCTCGTTATCCTCGCCTCTGTGTTGGGTAATATGGTAGGGTACTGGTTTGGGCGAAAGACTGGTCCGCTGCTCTACGAGCGAAAAGAAACATGGCTTTTCAAACGCAAACACCTGCAACGCGCCACCGATTTTTATTCCAAATACGGCAAGGCCACGATCTTCCTGGCTAAATTCCTGCCCATCATCCGCACCTTTGCTCCCATTGTAGGCGGTGTGGTGAAAATGCCAAGACCCGCCTTTATGTTTTACAACATTGTCGGCAGCGTGTGCTGGGTTTCCTCCATGATGCTCGGCGGCTACTTCCTGGAAGAATGGGTGCAACGAAAATTTAATTTTAGCCTGAAAGATCATATTGAAGCCATTACCATCATTATCATCCTGGTAACAACACTGCCAGTATTATATAAACTCTTCTTTCAAAAAAAGCCTGCCGATACCAACGGCAATTCCTGATCGGTATGAAACAGAAAAACCAGTCCTCCATCCTGGGTATTGCGGTCATTGTAGCTGCACTGGGTTATTTTGTTGATATCTACGACCTGCTCCTGTTTACCATTGTGCGGGAGCCCAGCCTGGTGGCCCTGGGCGTAGACAAAGCCAACGGCGCAGCCATGCTGGCCGCGAGTACCAAAGTGATCAACTGGCAAATGTGGGGCATGCTCATTGGTGGCGTGCTCTGGGGTATTATGGGCGATAAAAAGGGACGCCTCAGCGTGCTCTTCGGTTCCATCGTTCTCTATTCCATCGCCAATTTTATTACGGGATATGTACATACCGTAGATCAATATGCCTACGCTCGCTTTGCAGCAGGCATCGGCCTCGCCGGTGAACTGGGTGCCGGTATCACACTCGTTACAGAACTACTTCCCAAAAATAAACGCGGCATCGGCACCTCCATGGTGGCCGGTATCGGTTTATCGGGCGCGGTAGCCGCCTACTTCACCTTCCGGCTTACCGACGACTGGCGGCTTTGTTATAAGATCGGCGCGCTGCTCGGCGTAATGCTGCTGGTGTTGCGCATCCGCGTAGCGGAAAGCGGACTCTTTAACCAGGTAAAACAAACTGCCGTATCACGCGGCAATTTTCTCAAATTCTTTCAGAATGGAAAGCGATTCCGCAAATACATTCTTGCCATTCTTATTGGACTGCCCACCTGGTTTGTGATTGGTGTACTGGTTAATTTCAGCAATCGCTTTGCCAATGAGTTTTACGGCCCCAATCATGTAGACTCCGGCCGATCCATCATGTATGCCTATGCTGCCATCGCCATTGGTGATATTATGGTGGGCTTTGTATGTCAATGGTTCAAAAGCAGGAAAAAGGCGCTCTATCTGTATTACGCATTTACGATTCTATCGGGTTTTTATTTCTTCGGCGGTTTTATTCATAATGATACCACCATGTACATTGCCTGTGCATTGCTGGGGTTTAGCACCGGCTTCTGGGCCATCTTTATCACGATGGGCGCAGAACAGTTTGGCACCAACCTGCGTGCTACCGCTGCCACCACCATCCCGAATGTAGTGCGTGGATCATTGCCATTGATCAACCTGCTCTTTCGTGATTACTTCCAGCAAAGCCGCGGCCTCACTATTGTGCAGGCTGGTATCTGGACGGGCATTATTGTAATGGCAGTCACGTTGGTAGCGGCATATTTTACGGAAGAAACCTATCATAAAGACCTGGACTACGTTGAGAATTAATAGGTCTGCTTGTTAACTTTGCAATTGAATCCTGTAGCGTATGAAATTCCTCGTTGTACGTTTTTCCTCCATTGGTGATATTGTGCTCACCACACCCGTAATGCGCTGCCTGAAACAACAGGTGCCGGATGCAGAAATTCATTTTCTCACCCGCGCAAACTTCCTTCCTGTAGTGGCGCATAATCCATTTATCGATAAAATACACCTGCTGGCGCATAGCTGGGAGCTGATGGTAGAAGAATTAAAACTGGAACAATATGATTACATCATTGACCTCCACCATAATGTAAAAACGCTGCGGCTAAAGCGGCAATTGGGTGTGCCGTCGTTTTCGTTTCACAAACTCAATATTGAAAAATACCTGCTCACCAGTATCAAGATCAATGTACTGCCGGATAAGCATATTGTTGATCGCTACCTGGATACAGTAAAATCGTTTGGTGTGAAAAACGACGGCGGCGGCCTTGATTATTTTATTACCAAAGAAGAAGAAGTGGGTCTGCATGATATACCCGCTTCCCATCATGCCGGTTATATTGCCTGTGTCATTGGTGCTGCGCTCAATACCAAAAAATGGCCGGTGCACAAATGGAAAGCATTTTGTGAGCAGATGGATCATCCCATTATTTTATTGGGAGGAAAGGAAGATGCTGCCAATGCTGCATTAATTGCCGCTGCCGGCGATATGAAGGTGTACAATGCCTGCGGCAAATTCAGCCTCAATGAAAGCGCAGATCTCGTACGAAAAGCCAAACTCGTTATTACGCACGATACCGGCCTGATGCATATTGCGGCCGCTTATAAGCGACCGATCATTTCCATCTGGGGTAATACGGTGCCTGCCTTCGGCATGTATCCCTATTACGGAAGCAACTTTTTAGCCAACCACGGCAAAAAGCCGGATGCTATTATTGAAACGAAAAAACTCTGGTGCCGCCCCTGCTCCAAGATCGGTTACAACCGCTGCCCATTGCGACATTTTAAATGCATGGAAAAAATTGAGGTGGCGCAGGTTATTGCTACAGCCAACAGCTTCCTCGGTCGCGCCTAAATTTATAATTCGGCGATTCGCTGATTCGATAATGGAGGAAAATGTGCTAATGTGCTGATGTGAAAATGTGCTAATTAATTCAATAATTCGACGATTCGCTGATCACTAGTGTCCGGGAAAAATTTGGCATATCCCACGAAATCGGGCACTCGCATTGCTTGCGGCTTTTTTGCCTCCACGGCCGGCGGGCCGAGTTGCAGCTCCGGCGCTGTTTTTTGTGCTTGGCAGCGCCATTCCGCTGCGCGGAACCGCACAAAAAGAAGGCGCCTCCGCCGCAACTGGTAGGTTAAAATACAATTCAATAACCTTCAAATCGCCGATATTAAGGGAGACTTTTACCGGACAGCCGAAGTAAGTGAGTGCGTTAAAATAGTGAGAACGATTTGCGGAGAAAGGACTTTCTCTTGCGGCCCTTGCGAAACCCTTGCGGCCTTAGCGTTACAAAAAATAGCTCAATACACCCTTATTGATTTGACGATCCCTAAAGCCCGGATAAAACTTTACCGGACAGCCAAAATCAACCTTCTTTTTGCATAAGGGGCTTGCTTTTTATTTTAGACAACGAACGGAGTAAATAAGCCTTGACATTCAGTTTAGTGAAACGGAACCGGATTGAATTTTCATTTTCCCCGGACAACAGTGATTCGCTGATTCGATAATGCAAGAAAGTCGGTAATGGGATAATGTGAAAGTGAAAACGCTGAGAACCGTTCTTTGTTTTTTGCATTTTTAGTTTTTATCTTTTCATTTTTCACTTTTTTTCTCTCTCCTCGGGATCAACGCTTCGTACGCTCGCAATCCATAATAGGTATAACCGCGCGAATCAAATGGCGTTCCGCAAAAGACAGAATGAATAAATCCATTCAGCTCCACCTGCTGTGTATGAAAAATGAGGCGATTCGGATTGGTGCGAAAGAAGAACTGGATACGGGCATCATCACTCTTTTGAATAATGATACTATCGTCTCTCGTGGTATTAAAATGAAAATCTTGCGAAAGGTGACGCAAAAAGAGATGACTGCGATACCAGGTGCCACCGGTATCAGACACAATACGTTTTCCGTTGTACAACGCTACGCTGTCGTTGTACGCAAATACGCTGAGCACGGATCCTTTTACCGTCTGCAGCCAGTTGCGGAATTTGGGATAATAAGTACTGTCGTACCCGTAATCACTATCCAGGAAGCTGATACGTTTGATGTTTTTGGGAATTTTATTAATACCTGCCAGGTAGCCAAAGATAAAACTGCCACCGCCGCTATGCCCGTTTAGATAAATGGTTTTGTGTTTGGCGTGGATGAGCCCGGCAAGTGTATCTATAATACGCGGGATGATGGTACGGAAGTTCGGGTGTTTTTGTTTCCACGCAGGCCATGCTTTGTAGCCATTCTCCAGGTAAATAACTACGTAATTGCGCGAAGGATCCTGCTGGCGGATAAAAAGCGTTTGTGCGCGGATATGCTGGATATTAAAATGCCAGTCTTCTCCCTCGCTAATCCGGCGTCCCATGGTTTGTTCCGTGGTATTGCCATTGGGCAATGCAAAAAAGATAATGGTGGTGGGTTTCTTGCGCGCAGCATCCACCGGGCGATCAATCGTAACGCGTACACTATCGCGTAGCATAAACTGCGTACAGCCTTCCGGCAATTGTGCAATGGAGCGGAATGGGAAGAGCAGGAGCAGGAGAATAGCCGGGGCGATGATGCGCATCTGTTTTTGCTAAAGGTAAAATATTGTGTTGGTTAGAAGGAAAAATCAATTCCGGACGAAATGGTGTAGGTGGTTTTGGGTGCCGTGCCTGCGGGGTGGCTATCATGCAGGAAGGCGCCTTTGATGGAGAGACCAAAATGTTTGCTTGCTTTTACGGCGATGCCGGTCTGGTTCATCACACGATAGTCACTCCATTGACGAAGAAGCGGTTGGTAGAACGTAGTAGTGATGATCTCTACAGTAGGCGTAGGAGTAATAGTGAAAGAAATATAATTGCTGCCGCGGATATCGTTGTGCGTTACGGTGGGCGTGGTGGCTTCTTTCTCATTTTCATACATCACGAGCGTAGCGGCATAAAACCGGATTATGGATGTGGAGGCGATCTTGAAGCGTGGGCCGGTGCCCAGCAGGAAGCGTGAGTCAATTTGTGTTATGGAATTATTCTGTTCCTGGATAAATGCTTCCCACCGCAGCCAGTTGTTCAGCTTGCGGTTGTAGCGCAGGTGGGCGAAGGCATTGTTGAGAAAATTCTGGTCTTCTACTTTCAGCAGGTTGGAGCTGGCCAGCAGGAGCCATAGGTCTTTTTTGGTTTTATACTGTACATGAGCATCTGCGTTGAGGATAAAGATTTTGGTGCC
Source organism: Bacteroidota bacterium (assembly GCA_048498035.1). Taxonomy (GTDB): domain Bacteria; phylum Bacteroidota; class Bacteroidia; order Chitinophagales; family Chitinophagaceae; genus CADEDV01. The sequence goes on from JBEHYT010000010.1 coordinate 137,980, forward strand.
GTTGTTGGCCACGGTGGCGCCCAGGCTGGCACCGCCCATCCAGCCCGTGGTGTCTGACTGCATACGGGCGCTTTCAATATTTACAATTTGTGCCGGCGCATGCAGGGCAAGCAGGCAGATGGCGAGGAGTAGGACAAGGCGTTGGCGAGGCATGGAATGCGGTTTAAAAATCAGTTTGAAAAAGAACCGGGAATTTCTTCTTTATTTTCTCCTGTTTGCGGGTGCTGATGTCTTTATACGCTTGCTTGTACTTGTCTACTGCCAGGCGGTCGCGGACCAGGGTTTGTGTTTTCACGATGGCATCATGCGCGGCGTTGATGGCGGCTGCTCCTATACCAGGTTCCGTTTCCAGGTGGATGGATTGGGGCATGAGGCCATTGCCGACGTAGCTTCTCCAGAGGCGGCTTTGCAGTTCGGTGGTCAGTTCCTGGTCTGCGCGAAGCTTGACGCCGTCTATGAAGATATCGCCATTGCCGGAGAGGTGGATGGTGATGGTTTTTTGAAGTGGCGGCTGGCTGGTGCCTGCTGGGTTGGTAGCTGCTGCCGGTAGCAGGAAGGCGAGAAGCAGGAGGGGGTGGATACCCATACTAGTTCAATTTAATAGAAAAGATACTGAAATTCAGGAAGTGGCGGTAAGGGAATTGCATGACCGTGGGCGGGTATGGTGCTGGCAGAACAACCTGCTGTAACCCCGGCCTGGGGCGGCCTCCGGCAAAATTTACGGGAAACCGTAATTGTGGAAATCGTTTGATTTTATATATTAGCTAAAACCTTGTCCGCCAAAATTCAGCCTTCTTTATTGCGGCAGGTCCTCTGCTGCGGACATCTGTGTGATGTGACTGAGGTGCGCGAAGCGTTGGGGGGGATCCTGACTGTATCAGCAAAGACCTCAAATGAATTTGATTTTCCAATAAATCTTCGCGAAATTTAAAACGCACCAAAATTGTTCGAATGAGAAAGATTGTCGCCTTTCTATTTTTAGTTCCAATGCTGCTAAATTTCAAATCGCGTGCGCAAACTTCAGATGATTTCAGCAGCCTTTGGGTTGGGACGATGAAAGTAAATGGAGCGCTTCAATACAAGATCAGCGTCAGGTTTTTCAATCCTCAAAAAAAAATTATTTCCGGCGAGTTGTCCGTCAATAAAAGCGATCCTGCTGAGTCACTAATTTTAAATAAAACCATCGTTTTTGATTACGACAAGCAAAAAAACATGGCATACGCGAATCTCAGTCTTCCCGCCGGCGATGGAAATATGTGTACCGGCTGGCTGACATTGCGTATGAACAAGCGCTTTCCGGATTCACTGGATGTGAACTTCAGAACAAATAAGGAATGCATGAAGAGCGAAATTGTGATGGGAAAATTTGTTCAGCGAGCCGAAGATTTCTTTGACGGCGGAAATTGGGCCGGTTATATTACCGTAGATGGGAAGCCTGAATATAAAATATCGGTGCTTGTTGGAAAGAACAATAATAGCCGGCTTGAAGCCGCAATCTATTACTTCCTGTTTAGTGCTCCTGATAGTACTATCAGGTATGAAAAGGTGAAGGCGCTTGCCGATATTCGGGACACTACCCTCACTTTTGATCTGCCGATCCCGGCGCCAGGGCGTAGCAACGAATGTAGTGCGAAAATATCCGTTCGCAGGAAGGACTTAACAACCATGGAGATAATTTCCAGCTACCTGCCCATTACCGACTGTGGGGCCAATGCAACCGTCTTTTTGAACGATCGTAACTTCATGAATTCTGATTCAATTTATACAAGGCAACCTGCAAAAAATAGCCCCCCTGCCGTTGCCGATATAAAAGACAGCGGTAGTCAGAAGCCCATCCCTGTCGGAGCCAATGAAGAGGAACTGGTGGGAACTGCGCTCCTGTTTAAAGATATAAGGGATAAAATTTCTTCCACGGACCAGTTAAAAATTTTTAGCGAGTTGAAACTTTCTGTTTCAAAGGATAAGAAACAATTTGTTCAAAAGGGCTTTGAAAAAAATCCGTTTGGGGCAAGCGCAGAAGCTGTGGATTTGAACGGGGATGGGACAAAGGAAGTGATTATCAATTGGGGCAATTATCTCACTTCCGGCCAGGCAGGGCAGGAACTGGTAATATTTGGTAAAACAAATAACCAGGACTACCGAAAGATAATGGAAACGAGCGGCGCTATTGCCAGTGCAATTCCCGATGTTCATTATGGATATCCTGACCTTTCAATAGCCGGACCAGGGATGACGGTGCCGGTTTGGCGATTTAACGGAAGCACCTATCAATATCTAAAAGCAGTTTCTGATGCACAGTATAAAAATTTGCATCCTGTGAAATTGGACGATTTCGAGAAAAGTCGTTCAATTTATCTAAAAGGGAAAGAGGCCGATGGTGCCCCTTCGCTGTTGTCTTTGAATATGACCCCGCCAACGGCAGCCGCAAAGCACTACATCTATCAACGTTGGAAGACGAGTGATATGATTGGTGAAAGCAGGGAAAACTTTTTGCGGATGCAGGCCCGGAATGAGCTCACGGAATTGGAATTTTCCAACGATGGGAAGGTTTATTTTTATAAAAATGGTGTATTGGATAGAGTTTTGACATTTGTGGTGGCTCCTGATGGCAAATCAATTCTGCTCACAAAGCAAGGCGAAGCAAATGCATTACCGATGAAGATTCTTTCCCTTAAAGCTACCGAAATGATCGTTACGTCTCCACTTTACGATAATGATACAGTGATTTTCCGGACAAAGTAGCGGGGCTTACGGAACTTCCGTTAAAACAAAACGTTTCGTTTTCCTCTTGTTCTGTGCAGTACTGACTTATACTGAACGGGATGGTTATTGAAGAAAAAAAAATTCCGTAGACTTGAATACGACTTGGGACTATCCCTACTATACATGGTTCGTTTTGGGAACAGCAAATGCGGTGGGTCAGTGGCGATCACTACCGCCAATTAAAATAGACTCGTATGAACGCCGATGACATTTTCTCACCCTATGCAACAGTTGCACTGTGCGCCATTCAGGAGTTGTTAAAAATTGAGAAGAAATTGGACCTCCCTCAAGACAGCAGAAGTAAGGCTATTCTCAAGAAGCAACAAAGCGGTATGGTACATTTAATTGATCGGTGTTTTAGATTAACCGGAGACTTTATTCCTGTAAGTGTAAGTGCGCGAGCGAGGCAGTATGTAATTGATAATGATCTTGGGGATATTTTCACTATAGGTTGGAATGAGCAGCCCAGGTTTGAAAAGCAAGTAAATCGCAATACGTGTCAGCTCAAGCATGAACATAAAAAGCCGATTGGGGATTTAGTCAAGGTCGCAAAAAATGGCAAAACTTTAGATGAATTGGTGAAGCTTTTCGAAAGCCAGGAGATTGTATGGGTTCACAAGGAGGAGGACAAAAAGCTGCCAAAAACTAACAGGACTAATCCTGATGAAGACTACGCGAACGCAGGTATTGAAATTATCAAAAATCCACATTCTATCGGACACCTTTTTAAGTAGCTTTTGAAAGATCTATTGCTCAAGCATGAAATTTGACTTTTATGGACGGAATACTCCGAATTGGCATTTTATAATGCCTCAAATGGAAACGGTATTAAAAGAACCTATATAGTATGAAACTTCTTATCTTTTTTATTGGACTGACTTTTATTTCACAAAACGAATTTGCCCAACAAGCAGGCACAGAAAACGAACTATTATTTACGTTGTCGTATATATCTATTGGACTTGGAAGCAATATGTTTGAAGTGCAGCCTATGTTTAGGGTGAAAGGTAATCAGCTTGTTTATACATCTGAACAAGCGTGGGTAAGCAAGGATTCTGGAAAACCGGAAGTTGACACGATTTTGGTCGGCACTTTTCGAACTTCGTCAATTGATTCAATCGTACATATATCGAGGGAGATAAAAGGAGACTCGGTTTATAAATCAAATCCGGGGGTGATGAATGGCGGAATCATCGATCTTTCCTTTTCAACCGAAGGACGTAAACTTAGTTTTGACCTTTTTAATGCGAATGACGAGACAGCAGAAAAAATAGTCAATATTCTGAATACATACGTGCCAGATAAATATAGAAAGCTTTGGATTAGTGACAGTAAACCGGTACTAATTAAAATCAAGTAGTATTCGCACGGTTCTTTAATTGGTAGGCTAGGCAATAGAGAGAAAGCATGCGAAAATTTCACAAAAAATACACTAATTAGATCTTACCCTTTGCGACGGGTGAGAATTCAGTCTATGGCTCAAAAATGCTACAATTTTATTAGCACCGCCCGATAACATTAGGATTGGCAGCAGGCTGGCACCAGCCAGGCGGCCAGTGTTGTATAACCGCACGCAGGTGCTTCGGATATCCACGATTTGTGCGGTGAGAGGCTGAGAAAAAGCCGGTGACCGGAAACGGGCATCCAAGTTTCGGGCATGCACGTTCTGTTTTTGAAAAAAGCCCGGCCCGGAAATTTACGGGAAACCGTAAAGCGGGGAATGCCGGATTTTTATATATTAGCGGTGAACCTTATCCACCGAAAATTGACTTTCCTTTTCGCGGCACAACCTCCGCTGGCGGCATGCGGGGATGCGAGTGAGGTGCGCGAGGCGTTGGGGGGAAACTAACATACATGAAAATTCAACCGGTAATACGACGATATATCGATCAAATAGTTAGGGATGAATTTCATCGCTATAGATCGTGGGATCACTGCCATCACGCGTTTGCTGAATCCGAAAAAAATGAACGTCATGCTCTTGAATTGGCCTTTTATCTAGCTAGTTGGGGAATGTACCGTGGCTCAGGCGGGTTGCTGCAGAAAAATCATCTCATTCATCGCGGAGCCGTAGATATTTTATTCTCTAACGAATGGACTACTTTGAAATGTAGTCAAGAAAATGAAGTCACGAAGAATCACATCGATAAAATTATTTCTTTAAAGCAGAAGCTTTCAGCACATTACCAGGCGATACCGTTTACTAGGTCCGGCAGCGAGGAAAAGGCTATATCACCGACAGATACTTTATTGAGTAAGATTATGCTTGGGTCGTTTGGCTGTGTCCCTGCATACGACCGGTACTTTGTAACAGGTTTGAAAATAATAGGCATGCAATACCGAAATTTTGACGCGGCTTCTCTTAGAGAGTTATTTGATTTTGCGGATAAAAACTATCAGGAAGTAAAAATTGCACAGCAAAATGTTCAAGATAAAGCAGGCAGGTACTACCCAGTCATGAAAATTTTGGATATGTTTTTTTGGCAGGTTGGATATGACGAAGATATAAACGGCAAGGGGTAGATAGCCGTTGTATCAAGGATTTGTTGAATTAATTGAATATTACGATAATTAGACATTATGTGTGTGCACGTAGAAGAGATCTTAAATAGCTGGTAGGTTCGCTGTAAATGACAAGAAATAATGAGTTATCAACTAAGATGTGACTTTAAAGAGAAGCTTATCGAAATTGACATCGCAAGATATTTAGGTTGTTTTACTCACCGTATCGGGCGGTTTTATTATTTAGAGAATGCTGACGAACAGTTAACTGGTGCGGACTTAGTCAGCGAAGACACGAGAGCAACTCCAATTTACATTCAAGCAAAAGTATCTCAAGGTCTAAAAACCATTTTACAATATCCAGCTTCGAAAAGACGAAATAGAAGTAAGTTAGAAGACATTAGGGTATTTAGAAATTCTCTTTCATTAGACGAAAATGACAACTATTTTTTTTATTTCCAACTGAGGAGAAAGTCGGAAACAGCCACAGATTTTCAACATAACATATTGATGAAGTATGCTAATACTGGTTTTTCGCACGCCTTTTATGTTGCGCCGCTATCAATAAAAAAAGTGAATATGAAAAGTTGTTTCTAGATAATGGCCATTTTCCTGACTTTCCATTTTTTGTTCATCATTACGGATCGCGTAATGTTGATTGGATATCTTATTACGGCTTCGTTCCATTTTTAAGAAATCATATTTCAATTATTCCTCACGAAAAAGTCGAGACACACGAGCATTACTTGGCACTCGCCAGCGTATGTTGACGGTAATCCTTTAAGACTTGGGGACAGAATTGTAAGTATTTTACGAAGCTTTTACGATTCAGAGAATAGCGAAACAATAGGAACATTGGCAAATAAGTTAAGAGAAATGCCAATTATGCAAAATGTTCGAATGGCTAACAAAAAGTCGATTGATATAATTACTCTTCACGAACAAATTTTGGAACGCGAATATGGAATTAAACAATTATTATTGGCACGAACGAAGAGACAATAATGGCCGATAACAAGCGTTCTGTGCGGTAGCGGGTGATCATTAAATGGGGCTCCTGCCTCTTCGTAATTTTTATGGTGTATTGACCATGTTGGACTCTGAAAGCCCCCACATTGCCTAAGTTCAGAACGATGCCTGTACTGCTAACAAACGACATGGATAAATAATGACGGATAAAGGACTTTTAGAAAAGGGATATTTTGCAAATGAGCTTCCGCCACCTTTTCAGACAAAAATTTTTGCTTACAAGTTAACAAAAATCGAAACTGACTGGAATGTAATTACGGCCGCAATAAACAAAGGCTCTAAGCTGCCAACCTTGCCAAGTTGCCAAAATACCAAAGGTGGTTTGTGAGCCACCTTTTTTGTATTTTGCAGAAAGCCATCCATTTAGAACCTTAACTAAACACGAACCAAATGGCCATTGAAAATTCTCCCGAATTACAATTTGAGGTAAACCTACTTTTCAAAGATGAAAAAAATGCAATTGAAGCATTTAATCACGTGTTGAAAATTTATGAGGTCTTGACTGATTTTGATAAGCTCTTAGTAAGAAATATTTCTCCGACAATTACCTCCGAATATGGGCTAGAAGATGTGGACTTTGGATCACTAAAGACAAAACTTGTCCAACTTCTTAAAGGAATTCCCGATGAACTCTTGAAGGATTTACAGATCAAAAAAATCATTGGATATTTTTTAGTAAAGCTTAAGTATAAGCTTATAAAATTGCTTTCGGATGAAAAGGAAATTGTTTCAAAAGAGCAAGTGCAAAGGTTGACTGATGAAGTAAATAATGATATACAGGAGATAGGAAAAACGTATATAATTATCGTTACACAAGTGAATAACTATTTTATTTTAAATGCTATCGATGACTTGGCACAACAAGTGAATAACTTAAAGGAGAAGGAACTACTAGAATACAAATCACAAGCAGGTAATACTTTTATTGGAAAAGGGATTGTGGTAAATAAACCTAAAATTCTTTCTGAACTAGGTCAAAGAACAATTATAAATGAAACTACTGAGCTGTTAAAAATAAAAAAGGTAGACATGTTAAGTGACGAACCTAAATGGGATTTCTTGCAGGGTAAAAAACTCTTAAAAGCAAAGATGCTGGATAAAGCTTGGCTAGATTCATTCCACCATAGGGAGGTTATAATTAAGCCAGAGGATGCACTGATGGTCACACTTAAAACCACTCACACCTATAATCCAAATTTTGATGATAAAAAGACTGAATTTGAAGTCATTAAAGTTCTGTCGGTTATAAGTCCCGAGGACGACAACAGTATTCAATTAAGGCTAGATCAGTAAGCCTGATTAATTCCCTGTAAACCTTTTTGTGAATGAACCAACTACCGAAGTCATGACACCTGCACAGGCAAGGATTTATCTATTATCAAAAGATAAGAAAAATGAAATACTTCAAGATTCTACTTTAGAGATAAATGGAAACCCGATTTCGACAGTTAAAAAGAATGGAGATGTCGAAATTCAAATGTCCATAGTTGAAATTTAGGAAAACTTGTACTTAAATTGATAGCAAATACTTAAAAGAGATGAAGAGAATTCTTTCTAATGGCAAGACAGCAATCGTGGCCTTGATTGGATTTATAGGTGGTTTTATTTGGGCATTTATGACACGTTGGGAACCTGAACCTATAATTCTCGTATCAGTATCTGCTGTTGAATTAGTTACTTTCGCATTTTTGAGTGGGCGGCATGTTGACAACGAGATTCAGTCTCAGGCCTCAACCATAAATCATGGTAACGTCAACGTAAATGTTAATATTGACGGCAACTCTAATGTAAGTCGGATTGATAGGAAACCTTTCGATAAGGATCTAAAAATGGTTGACAGAGAAGCTAGAATAGACTTCATGAAATCAAGGGCGGTGATATTATTTATAGACGATGATAGAAATTTTAATGTCGTCAAGATATTGAAAGAAAGTGGATGGCGCCATACAAAGAGTATTTCTGACGTGAAGAATATTGATATGCCGATCGTAAAGGATTCGAACATACTTTTTATCGACATAAATGGTGTAGGAAAGATATTAAATCTTCCTTACGAAGGGTTGGATTTGTCTTTAATGATTAAACAAAGATATCCTGATAAAAAAGTTGTTATATATTCTGCCAATCGAACGACAAACGCTTTTCATCAGGCTTGGGACATTTGTGATTTTAAGTTGGAAAAAAATGCGCTTCCAAATCAGTTTCAAAACTTGGTTGAAAAATATAGTATAGAACTGTATAATATATTCAAATGAGCATATTCTTTTATGCAGAAAAAGCCGACGGAGATTACATTTTTGATAACTTTCCGCAACATCTTATTCCGTTAATTACGGAGTTCAAAGAAAGCCGATCGACTATAGAAGTTTTAATGGACGGCAGGAAAACGGAAGCGAGAATAGGTAAAAAGAACAACTCTTACGGAACGATATATGTTTTTACGACGGAACAAAAGTATGTCAATCGCTATAAGTTATTCAAAGAGCTTCTAGCACTAAGTGTTATCGCGCTTGAGCCGATTTCTTGTTTTCAGAATCAACTGATACAAAAACACAGCTCCGACAATCAGGAGTTTATCCATAATGTAACTTCATTAAACTCTTATTCCATCCAGTCTTTATTTTCTTTAATTCCACAAAACAAGCTTACGGGTAACATTAATAAGCAAGTTGAAGCGGTTAAAGATATTATCGCTGATAAGCCAATTATAGCGAGTAAGACTTTATTGAAATTGATAAAGTACAGCTTGGCAACCAAAGTTGAGTTTTCTGTATTTGAAAGAACAATGAAGCTTTATCAGGTATCAAAAAAAACTGATTATCCAATCCGGGAGATGATTTTGTCAATTTTACAAATTTTCATGGATGACTTTGAAGAACGGAAAATTACTGTATCGCTGGATGCCTGTGATCGGCGTATAAGTCTTGATTATGATTCGCTTTTTGTCTCTTTTTATTATATCCTAGATAATGCAATAAAATACTGTTGTCGCAATACGGATTTTAAGATTATTTTTAAGGAAGAAGATGATTGTTTTGCGATACTCATTATTATGATTAGTGTCAGAATTGAAGATCACGAAGTTGAAAAATTAAAAGTCAAAGGGTATAGGTCAAACAATGTAAAATCTTTGAATAAAGAGGGAAATGGGATCGGTATGTATAGAATATTAAAGACATTGAAATTTAATGATGCGATTTTAGAGATAACTCCTCGTGTTAATAACTTTGTTCGACAGATTGATGAAGTGCGATATGAAGCTAATCAATTCAAGATTAAATTTATTGGACAGCAAGATTGGTTCAAAAAATGTTGACCTAAGAATTGGTTTACTCAAATATAAGGGGTGAAAGCCGATCTGAAAATTGGATAGAATTTGTAGTGTACTCAAACGCGGCGTTAACAACACTTATCTATCAAAATAACTCATGACTCACATAACTGACCAACTTGATCCCGCTTTTAGATATGAGGACCTCGCAAGATTCACTTTCGATAATTGCGGAAAATTCGGCGACCCTTGGCATTATGCAGCTCAAGAAGTTTATTCGAATTTTACTTCTGGTATCGAAATAAAAGGGAGGAGGATATTTTCAACCATTTTGAACAAACTGATTTATGATAACAGACATAAAGAAGATATTTGTCAAAAATTGATTCAAATCGAGGATTCCATTTGGTACGCAAGTACACAGCAAGATGCAATCAAAGTTGTTAACGAGACAATTTTGATTTTTGAAAATCCATGAAGTCGGGCACGCAACACTTAATTTTGCATCAGAAGGGGACGACGAATAAACCCTCATTTTTTTGTTCGCTGATCACGTTCAGCTTCAGCCGCCGAATAACACCGAGCAACACACGCCGAACCTGCCATTAGGCACGGGATGGGAACAAACAATGAACTTTTAGTTATAAATTTAGCGACGGTTACGGACTGGCGATTTTCGAATACTGCCACATCGCCGAGCCGCACCCGTAAGTAGCAATCTTATAACAACCATTATGCGAACATTTATAACGATATTTCTAACTGCTTTTTATTTGGTGGCGGCTGGGCAAACGATTGAATATCGTCATGACAGTTTGTTTGTGAACTCTGTCTATGTTAACGCCCAGACAAGTAAAGGAGTTATCGACAGCTTGCTCAATTCAAAAGGGAAGACAAAGACTTCCAAAGACAAATTCAGATTGAATTCGTCAACAGGAAATAAAGTTGTGGAGTCAACAGATTTTTATTACGCCCTTGGACTGTTTTTTCGCAGGTATGATTATGACACGACCAAGCTTTCAATTGGCATCAAACTTTACCGTGACACAGACCCGAAAAAGGATAAGCAAAGCCAGTTGACAGACACATTCAAAGGAAAATTATTTATTGCTGATAATTTCATCAATGACAAAAGGACTATTCAGCAGTTACAACAACTTAAAAACTGTAGTGTAACTATTAGTCAGGTTTCCTTAGGTGCTTATTCTACAGTTATCGGAGGCGACCTAATTTATCAGCAAGATGTTATTCGACTTTCGTTTGACAGTATGACCAGGGAGCTAACATCTATATTTATTCATCACAACTTTAAAGACCGATAAATACGGCTTCTAACATCCGGCTTTGCGGCAATAGCTGACCAATATGGCCTTTATAGCTTTTGGAATTCCGCTCAGCTGTATCAAGTTGGCGTTAATACAGTATGAAACTTCTTATCATTTTTATTGCTCTGACTCTTATTTCACAAAAGGAATTTGCCAAACAAGCAGGCACAGAAAGCGAAACATTATTTACGTTGTCGTATATATCTATTGGACTTGGAAGCAATATGTTTGAAATGCAGCCTATGTTTAGGGTGAAAGGTAATCAGTTTGTTTATACATCTGAACAAGCATGGGTAAGCAAGGATTCTGGAAAACCGGAAGTTGACACGCTTTTGGTCGGCACTTTTCGAACTTCGTCAATTGATTCAATCGTACATATATCGAGGGAGATAAAAGGAGACTCGGTTTATAAATCGAATCCGGGGGTGAGCAGTGGCGGAATCATCGATCTTTCCTTTTCAACTAAAGGACGTAAACTTAGTTTTGACCTTTTTAATGCGAATGACGAGACAGCAGAAAAAATAGTCAATATTCTGAATACATACGTGCCAGATAAATATAGAAAGCTTTGGATTAGTTACAGTAAACCGGTAATAGATAACATCAAATAGATAAACTGCTCCGAAATCCGACCGAACACAAAGCCCGAAAACGTTGGAGGTAATTATATTTTAGGTACTACAATGAAAAATGAGCTTTTGCATCTTTATTTCGGATCCTTCGTTCTGGACAGCTCAGCAGCCGTGCCGGACTGGACATTATAAAATATAAGGAGAGCACCAGGCGCTAACCGTTACCTGTCGCTTTATGAAAAACCGCGCTGATTGCATCTTAGAGAAAAACGAATGACACGACTTACATTTTTTATTCTTCTACTGACAACTGTTTTTTGTAGGTGTTCAGAAAAAAAACAAATTGTAAGTAATTCTGCGACTTTTACAAGTTTCGAAATCAGTTATACAAATGGCTGGGGAAAAGGCTTTTCATTCATAGTTGACAGTAATAAGATATTCTTTTCGCCTCAACATTGGGACACGACTTATTACGGTATTTTACCTGACACAATTTTCAATTTACTTGACACGACTTTTTTAAGAATTCGGAATGACGATAATATCAAGTCAAAAGACGGAGGATGTGTAGACTGCTCAGTTCTCGCAATCAAAATAATTTCAGGTGGTGACACGACACGAATTAACCAAACCGGCTACTTAGACAATTTATTTTCGCCAGTAATAAAATCACTACAAAGATTTATTGACAGCAGCGAGCACAATAAAATTCAAGCAATCGTTTTGCTGGACACAAAATTAATTATATCGCCACGGCCGCCAAAGATTGAGAAAGCTAAAATTAAACCACTTGTAACGACGGAGAAAAGCGGCAGGTAACAAAAGGTTTACCGCAACGTTCGCGGACGGAATAGTAATCGGCTACAAATCGTTATCAATTTCGGTTTCGGTTCGACGTGCGATCTTCAGCTTTAGTTCTTAACTTTAACAACATATTTTCAGACTGGTATTTGTACCGGGCTGGACAATCAATGAATCCCTGGCTTCGCAAATACTAAAACGTTTGTATAGCGATATGTCAAACCTTAAATCAAAACTTCTTTCCATTGCGCCCATCTTGTTCTGCTTGTCTGGTTTTTCGCAGACACCAAAGACAGTTGACAGTTTAGAAGCGCAACTTCAGGCATGTTTAGATAAGGGGCAGTTTATGCTGGGCTGTGCAGATTGGTTCTATTCCCAGATGGACGCGTTGCTAAATGTCGAATATAAAAAGCTGCGAGCTAAATGTGACAGTGTTCAAAAAGTTAATCTCAAGAGCGATCAGCTCAAATGGCTTATTGCGCGAGACAAGCAATTTAAATTCAACAGACAAAAAGTTCATAAAGAAGCGAAAAAGGGCGGTTACGACGGCGGCCAGGATGAAGAGATGATTTTAATTGAAAAAAATGCGATGTTCTTGAGGGAAAGAGTTATCGAACTTATAAACAAAACTCCGGATAGTTATTCTGCTGACAAATATAAAAGCAAGAATTACAAAATCTCAACAGAATAAATGTAGGAATACCTTGCCGTCGCCTTGTACGGGGGAACGAACGTTTAAATTTGCAGGATATACCAAAAGTATATACCTTTACAAAAAATAGATTATGAAAACGCTTTCACTTAAACTTGACGACAGCATTTTTGAAGAAACCGAGAAAGTTGTTTCTGAATTAAATGTTGCGCGGAACCGCTACATAAATGAAGCGCTTAGCCTTTATAACCAGTTCAACAAAAGGCGCGTTCTAAAAAAGAAACTTTCGAAGGAAAGTAAACTTGTGGCTCAAAGTTCATTAGAAGTATTAGCTGAATTTGAAAGACTGGCGGATGAAATATAAGCAATATGACATTTGGCTTGCAGACCTTAACCCTACAATAGGTACAGAGCCCGGCAAAACGAGACCCGTGGCAATAATTCAGACCGACCTTCTTAATGACACACATTTATCTACTATCGTGTGCCCAATTACAACGAACGTTAAGCCTGAAGTAGAGATATTACGAGTTCACCTCAAAAAATCACAACTCCCAAAGTTAAGTGACGTGTTGATTGACCAGCCGAGAGCTATTGATAACAAACGTTTTATTAAAAGATTGGGCAAATTGACAGGCGAACAGGTAATTCAACTGCGGGAAAATTTGAAAATTATTTTAGACTTATAATAATAGGACCTCGGCTAATATTTGAATTGACAATATGGCGGGGCGACAAACATATTCCCGTTTTTTTTGTTCGCTGATCTGCTTCAGCTGCCGAATAGCTCCGAGCATTACCTGCCTGGACGCGCCGTTCCGCACGGGCCGGGAACAAACAATGAACTTTTAGTTATAAATTTAGCAACCGGTACGGGCTGCCCGTTGGCGATGATTTTGGGACACGGAAACATTAAAATAAATTATGGACAAAAAAGTTTGGTTAATTACAGGTAGTTCGAGAGGAATTGGACGTGCATTAGCAGAAGCAGTGTTGGAAGCGGGACATTTTTTAGTCGCGACAGTCAGAAATATATCGTCACTAGACGAACTCAAAGAAAAATATGGTGATCGAATTTTGGTTGCCGAACTTGACGTAACAAACGAACAACAAGCTACAGACGTTATCAATACTACATTTGAGAAATTTGGACGGTTAGACGTTGTTGTAAACAATGCAGGTTACGGAAACCTAAACTCTGTTGAAGAAACAACAATGAAAGACTTTAGGGAACAAATAGAAACAAATTTGTTCGGGACAATAATTGTTACAAAAGCGGCACTTCCAAAATTGCGTGAACAGGGTTTTGGACACATCATCCAATTTTCATCAGTCGGCGGACGAATTGGCCCAGTCGGACGTGGCGCTTATGCAGCAGCAAAGTGGGGCGTTGAAGGTTTTTCGGAAACATTATCAAAAGAAGTTGCACCACTTGGAATAAAAGTTACAATCATTGAACCAGGTGGTTTTCGCACCGACTTTGCAGGAGCTTCAACAACAATTAATGACAGCGTTTTACCAGCATATGATTCAACAGTTGGAAAAACCGGGCGTATGCAGAGAGAGTATAACGGCAAACAACCGGGTGACCCAAAAAAAGCAGCAAAGGCAGTTATTCATATCACTACAGTTGAACATCCGCCCTTACGACTTTTGCTTGGGACAGATGCCGTTAACGGGGTTGGGCAAAGCGACATTGCAAAAATGGAAGCAGATAAGCAGTGGAGAGAATTAAGTATATCAACAGACTTTGAATAAAACGAACCGCTGACATGGCTTGTGCGTTAGGCGGGGTGATGTACAAACCTGGAGCCTTGTGCCTGTAGTCAAGCTCAGTGCTGGTTGACGAATTTGGATAGTACAAAAGCTTCGTTAGGGATATATTTGATTAGGATTTAGTCAAAAAAAGATGGTATATAGTCATAAGTAGAAAGCCCCGGATCGTAGTGAGGTATGGCCAACAGCTGAGCTGCAAATATATTGTTAGCTTTTTCTGCTACTTAGCTTCAGTTTTGGCAGGCGAATAATGAGATTAAAAATGTAGACTGTAATGGCAACCACCAGCGCTGTGTTGCAAGGATTGAATCGATACGGTGAGGAAAGCAGAAGTGCTATTCTGCTGTACCTGGGCTATCCCAATTTGCCATATTAAGATAATCAAGCCATTAAGGTGTTTGGAAAATTATATTTGTTTCCCAATCGGGAAACAAATAATTTTGACGAAAATTGCCGATGAAGCCAGGTTTTGAGGTAGCGTTTTTACCGGATGCAATTGAGTTTTTAGAGAGTCTTAATGACAAAGCGAGAGAGAAGATTTTTTATAATATCAAAAAAGCCCAGTTTATAAATGATAGCGATCTCTTTAAAAAGCTGAACGACTTCATATGGGAATTTCGGACGTTATATAATGGAAAAGCCTACCGACTTTTTTCATTCTGGGATGAAACAGATGGTGGAGGGGCCTTAATTATTGCCACTCATGGAATTTTGAAGAAGTCTCAAAAAAAGCCACCTAAAGGAATTAAAAAGGCAGATAAAATAAGAACTCAATATTTCGATAATAAAAGAAAAGCAAAATAACCATGGCAACTAACAAATTCAAGACCATACCGATTGACGCAATGATTGATAAGCATATCGGCAAGCGCGGGACTAAAAAACGGGAGACGTTCGAAAATGAATTAAGAATAGACTTACTGGGAGAAGCAATTAAGCACGCAAGGCAGGAACGGAAAATGACACAAGAACAGTTAGGCGATATTGTTGGAGTGCAAAAGGCTCAAATTTCCAAGATCGAGAATAGTGTGAAGAATGCAAGGTTTGAAACTATTTTGAAGGTTTTTGATGCTTTGGGTGCAAAAGTGATCTTTAACGTAGAACTGGATAATAAAAAGTTAGCTTTTTGAATATGTTTCATAGGGAACATAGTATCTGTAAGTAGTATGAATTTTACAGCCAACCTAACATAAAACAGCATTAGCGATGTGCCCAACAACCACACTATGACCCAGAATAACCGCATCGAAATTCAGTTTAAGAAGTCGAAACTGGCAAAGTTTCTGGTAATTTCGGTTTTGTTCGTAGTGGGCGGACTTTGGATGATCATTTCAAATCCGCAGACCAGTAGCCCGAACTGATAACTCATAATACAGCGCTTAAGCTTATTTTGTCGCGTTTTGAAAAATACAGTGGACTCGATTAAAGGTGGATTTTTAATTTTGAGGCTAATTTGAACCTATCGTGACACCAAAACAAATAGAACGGCTCCGGGACAAGATTTCCAGGATTAAGCGAACACTTGCTGCTGAAAAGCGGAAATTCGGCTGGTATGACGACAGCCGTGGGCTTCGCTACCTGCCGACAAAATATTTTGTTGAGATTCAGGATTATAAAGGTGGACTGGGCTATCTTAGATGGTTTAGCAAGAATTTTCCTGACGATGGCGGTTTCCCTGACTTTTTGTTTGAATGGACGATTATCTTATTCAAATGCGGAAAGACACGTGAAGCAATGAAGAAAGCATTTGAAGTTTTCTGTGCTAATACGTACCTGTTCGACAAATTTTTCGGTAGGCCCATTATACCAGTGGAGAAGTGGGAGGGTTCTAATCTTGCGGTACCTGAATTCGCGGAACAGTTTGCCTACTCTGGCGGACAATCCGAACTTGCTGATTTTAGCGAGTGGCTGGATCGTTTAACTACGGCAGCGGATTTTAAGCGGCACTGTGATGCATACGTTGAAATTTATAAGCAGCTGAAATCGGAAAACAACCGGGAGAGCCGACAGGATTTGTTGACGCAGGCAAGGCAATTGGAGGTATAATCGAAGTCTGACTCAAAACGTCCGGAAATCCGGCAAAATTTATGACAATGCGTTTTAAAGAAATGATCGCCAGGAAATATTTAATGTGTTCCCTGGCTTTTCTATTTTTATTGGCCAGAAATGGCTATTCACAAAAGCAGAGTTTGGATTTTATCAGGAGTATCAGCAGCAACGACGATATTGCTGCTTTGTATGACTCCCTCGATGAGCAACCTCTGCTTGTTGTTGATAGCAACGTTTATGTGATAGCGTCGGAATGCATTAGTGATAAATTTGCGGGTTATCCTGCTAAAAGTAAAAAGGAACGTAACACAGGAAATACGACGATGCGATCGAGAAATTCGGGTGGCGGCATTGCAGAAGCCGATGTTAAAGGCAGAAATTCCGGTGGTGGTATTGCCGAAAAAACCACATCCGCAAGAAGTTCGAGAGGCGGAATTGTCGAAAAATCCGAAAAGTCAGGTCGAAATCGAAGTTCAGGTGGTGGTAGTATGGAAAAGACATCGCACGCCAGGAATTCCGGTGGAGGAATAGCGGAAAAAGAGATAACCTTTTTCTGCAAAAGTAGCGGCGATAAAGTGATATTGTATTTAGAAGGAATAGACAAAGCCACCAGCGTAAAACTCTACTTTGATCATAATTTTGTAGAAAGCAAATATTACGAAATAAAAAAATAATCGTATGAAAAACTGGGTTTTAATGACGACCCTTTTGGTTCTCGGCTTCTGCCTGCCTGCTAAAAGCCTTCACGCACAGATTGTAATAGACAAAGGTGTGATAGTAGGTGACTTTACGATACAGTTTAACGATATGAAACTGCAAATTAAGCCGGGAGAAGAATTCAGTTTAGCGAAACTCGGGCTTGCCGCAAATAATTTTAAAGCCGCATTTAGTCCAAAGGACGATCCGTTTTTAGATCCGCCCGTGGAATTGAGCTCCGACAAACAGAATATCTATGCCAAGCGATTTTGGAAGCAGAACAAATATTATCAGATAGTGATTCATAACAACAAAACGAACAAGGATTATGATGGCGTAGTTGTTTTCTTTAATTGTTATAAGGACCAGAAGAATGAATCTGTTTGTCAATCCTATGAGATAAACATAGATGATGTCCAGTTTGAACAGGCCGATAACGGGCATGTAACAACTTCTTACGAGTATTTGAAATATGATAACGGGAACTTTAACCCAACCTGGCTTATATTTTTTAAGAAGAAATAACTTTCTTATTTATAAATGGATTGCATAGCGGCGCGGCAGGTTATTCAGAAACCCATCGAAATTTTCCCGGGCGCTTCTTTACCTGGCATCGGCTATTCAAAATCTGGTTGTGATAATCCCGACTCGAGCTTATTATCTGCCGATTAGTCAGCAATTGGTAAAGAAAATAGCGGAGGGTTAGCTGCCTGCTGATTGATCAGTACTTTCCGGGTTAAATTCATCTTATGAACGGTATAGTTAGGTTTTTGAAATTTGACATATATGCAATTGGTCTTGCGGTACTAGGGTTTTCCTGTACGTCGACAGGGGAAAAGAACAATTGCGAACTGTTTCATTCGGGGAAGTTCCGGATCCAATCTAAAGGTGATAGTATTTACTGGATAATTGATAGAAGCGACTCTGTTCAGGTGGAGACAAATTCAAAAACTGGAAATAAGATGACCGCAAAGATAACCTGGCTTACTCCTTGCGAATATCAATTGACGGAATTCACAAATAGTGATCCGGAACTTAATTCAGTTTCCCCTTCCTACCGCAAAGAGCCATTACTTACAAAAATACTCTCCTCCAGCAGGGACTACTGTGTTTTTGAATCATCAAAGAAAGGAATTGAAATGAAATATATGGATACGCTATGGGTTTATCGAACGAGAGTTTTTCGCAGGACTGATTACATCAATGGCGACCTTTTCCGCCAAACAAATGATACGCTCAGTACAACAAACGAACCGCTTGACATCTACTTTTTAAAACGACATTTCCGCCTCCCATACTATCTGCCAGGACAATTGATAGACGAGACCCATAAAATAAAAAGATATCGATATGGGCAGAACCTGACAGTAAAAAAATTACGCTCGGAATTGGGAAAATACCTACACCTACGATAGCCTTGGACGGGTTATTAACTTCACCTACTCGGGTTGTACTCTTTGTTCTCAACTTCCCTTCGGCTACAATTTGACCTACAACGCAGGCGGACAGATTGACCACATTTCCGGGGAAAATGGTTTGGAAGACAGCTCTAAGTTTTTCTACAATGCAACTGGTGAGGTGATAAGGGTTGAAAAGTATGCAGGTGTTAATCTGGAGACGGTAATTGAATTTGCAAAGGAAATTATATAATGGATGGAAATCCAGTGTTGAAAAGCAGCTGAAATCGATTCGTCTATGTCCGGACGTTCCACCGACTTACTTATTGGCGAGTAGTTTACTACCGAATAAAGAGAAATATAAGGTGCTGGTAATCAATTATATGCACATCTGCAGGTTGTTCGGCCTAAACGTTTCTGCCTATCCATTTGGCATCCCAATTTCATCAGATATACCAAAAATTGGTATTTTTGATGAAACTTCTCGAAAATGGCAAAAAATACATCGATTTTGTTGGGCGACCATTTTGACAATTTCATTAACCATCAAATCCAAAGTGGACGTTTTTCTTCCGCTAGTGAGGTTATTAGAACAGCATTAAGGCTTTTTGAAGAAGAAGAAAATCAAAAAAATGAATTGACTAAAGCACTTAAGAAAGGCGAAAAATCGGGATTTGTTCAAAAATTTGACCGTAAGAAATTTATAAAAAATCTTCATGGCAAATATTTGACCAATGGGTTATAAAATTAGCGCCCAGGCTTCGGAAGACATTGAAAATATTTGGCTATATACCTTTGAAAATTGGTCAGTGGAACAGGCCGACAGGTATATAAATCTAATTTTTGACGAGATAGAATATTTAGCAGATAACCCGAAGGGTGGGAGAGATTGTAGCAGCTTTAGGAAGAATTATCGCTGCTCTACGGTTAAATCACATATCATTTTTTACCGGGTTGTTGACAAGCAAAGCACGATTGAAATTATAAGAGTTTTGCATCAAAGAATGGACATAGAAAGCCGTTTGAGTGAATAGGATCTGTCGGCGTACAAGGAGGCGGCTTGTTATGGGTTTTTCCAATTTGATTTGGTGGATGCATTCAAGAATTCGTAAGATATTATCCGCAGATACGAAGGCGTTGGCTGCAGATAGGAATTCGGGGTCAAACCTCTCCACGGACGCACCGGCTGTATCCGGCAAATCATCCAACTACAAAAGCATCGTATGATCACCCCCAAAATAATTCTGAAGTACCTTGTAATTGTCTTTGCAATAGTTGCAGGTGTTCACGCACCGGTAAAAGCACAGACTAAATATTGTTATGTCATATTGCAGCAGGGCGGAGGCGGCATGAGCAGTTGCGCTTTTTATACCTACAGCAACGTATTTGAATTAAAGGGGAGTAATGCTAATTTGTCCGAAAAGGAACTGGTAAAAAAGTTTTTCGACTATACTGCCACCAAAACAAACGATTGCCTGATAGAGGTTGTTGGCGGTGGCGGATACGCTTTTGTAAACAGGTTTAACTCGTATGAAGAAGCGCAGAGTAGTCGCGACAGTCAAATTGAAAAGGACAAAAGCGACACCTATTATACATTTTGGAATTTCCAAACGCGGATTTTTGACGGTTTCAGTATCTCGGGAGGCAACGTACAAGACAAGGCAAAGAAAGCTGGAAAGAAATATATCTGCCCTTATATCCAGTTTTCGCTCACAAAAAGCGGCTGTAACAAGGTCGCGGTGTTTGGAAATATCGTGGAATACAATTGCCTGGTGCTGACCGCGGCAAATAATTTTGGAGATTTTTTCCAAAAAAATTACGAGGATAAAATAATCCTTTGCCATTTAGACGGGGGAACACCTGTTTCCTATGTTTACAGTGACGCGTATGAAGATAATTATGACCGGGTGGTACGTGAGCGGGATCGACAAATTTCCTTTTTAAAAAATAGCGGCTGGACTATCAAGTACATCAACGACTTTCAAAACCCTTGTATCTCTGTTGGAAAAACAGCAATGAAGACGCCTGCCAGTCCGGAGCAAAAATTGGCAAAGGAAAAAGCCGCAGCCACTAAATTTTTAGCTGAAAACAGAAGAAAGTCGGGGGTTATTAGCACCCCAAGCGGTCTGCAATATCAAACACTCAGGAAGGGAACGGGTAGCAAACCAACGGAATTGGATACGGTTGTATGCCACTATCGCGCCTATCTTACAAATGGAAGGGAAATTGCCAGCAGCTATTTGCAAGGTGGGCCGCAGGCATTCACATTTGATAAAGTGATACCGGGCTTTAAGGAGGGAATGTCTTTCATGTCAAAAGGTAGCAGAGTAAAACTTTATATACCAGGCAATTTGGCCTTTGGGGATCAGGGCTCCGGCGATAATATACCAGGCGGGGCCGTCATCATCTTTGATGTTGAAGTGCTGGATGTAAAACCGGGTATAAAGAGTAATGCGGTAATTCAGTTTAAAAATGAGGATATTTTAGGTACCTGGACCTACACACAGTCCTGGCCGTCGGACCCGGGGTTGGGCGTCGTTATGGGGAAAATGACATTTGAAGTAGACGAGGACGATCCGCTATTATTAAAAATTACAACTACGCTGGATCCTGGTCAACGGTTTTCAAAGGGATATGTTTTCAAAGGCGGACTGGTAGCAGATAATGGGATTTTCTACAGGATTAAAACAGATATTCCGGAAATTGATCAGCAATATTCTTTAAGCATCATCAGCAATACGCTGATAAAAGGCACGGTTAAAAATATCCGGACAAAACCAATTCCGGATCGCCCGGAATCCTGGGATATTCCTGCGGAAATTGAACTAACCAGGACAGGAGCCGCCGGCTCGGGGAAGTCCGTTAATTAAGACCATGTTTCAAAGCTGGTAACCGGCATTTTGCACGTTAGACTTCGGAGGGTCTAGAACCTTGCGAGTTGAATGCAGCAGAATTTTGGATTTGGTTATCTTTATAGAATGAGTTTAGACGCCCTGCAGGTAGTTGATGTAATTGAAGTGATGGAAAATTATATCGAGTCAAAGCGACCGCCGGAGCCTATTCGGTCGAAGCTGGATATTGGCTACGCTATTGACGGGCAAAGTGTGATTATTTTTGAAATAAGGCCACGCTGGGATGCTCCAACAATCATTTTGGAATCCCCGGTGGCGAAAACCACGTTTGTTAAGACAAAAAATCATTGGAAGATTTTCTGGATGCGGGCCGATCTCAAATGGCATAGTTATTCTCCGAAACCCATGGTTAAGAAAATTAAGGATTTTGTAAAGATAGTCGAAGAGGACAAGTATGGATGCTTTTGGGGCTAAAATATGCTGAGTGCACTACCCGCGCGCTGTCCGGGAGGATGGTCTCTTCAGGAAATTTGGCTTACCTGTAGGCGGAGATAGTTCCAGCGGAGAATTGTCCTCAAGACTCTTACTATTAATAAGTATCAATGTTAAATCAATGCTTTCTTCACGATACCTTTTCCTGCATGCCTTCATGTTTTTGATAAGTTGTGTTTTATCGAGGTATAACCGATGTAAAGTCCTGCCAGCATGACGGACACCAGAAAATTATTGATTGTTCATCTGGATGATCACAACTTGTTTCTGCAGGGCGTAGAAATGTGCCTCAAAAAGGAATTCCCGAACGCTGTATTCCAAAGATTTTCCACCAACGATGCGGCGCTGCAATTCATCCGCGAATGTTACGGCGCGAATATCCGCATAGATTTAATTATAACTGATTATAATCACCCCGGCCCAAACGGGTTTGTGTTCGGGCAGGAGGTTAGGAAACTTCAGGGTGAAATGCGCGTTAAAACTCCGATCTTGCTGTTTACAATGTGTAACAATAGTTCTTTATTGACTGCAACTGCAAATGAGGACGTCTTTGACGGATATTTGCTAAAAGCCGCCAGTGCTGAAGAGTTGCTTGGATTTGTAAAAGAGGTCTTATGAATCAGTTTGCAATTTTGATGGCTTCGGTTTATCTTGTCCTGAATGTTCGTTAAAAACATCTTTCTTCCGGGAAAGAAGGACACAACTCGAACCTAAGGTTAACCTCTTAATATCGCTGACCATGAAACGTCTTCTTATCATTATCGGCACGTTGGCTAGTTTGAGTAGCGCTATGGCGCAGGATCTTTCCTTTGATCGTGTGGCCCGTAGTTTATATTTTAATATAGACTTGTCTGATGCATCAGGTTCTATCATTGATTCGTTTCGAAATTGTTCGTTCTTAAGATTTAATGATACAGTTGTTCGTCAGCAGGATTTAAATACTTCGATATTTGATAGCGATAATGAAAAGGCATGGTCATCACGATATGTATTCTCTTTTACCCAAAGTCCTGTACCGGGGTACAAAATTACATCAGGTAAGATCACTGTAACACTTGTGGAAACCGGAAAGGTTAAAAGGTTCAGGAGCGTGGAGTGGCAGACAGACTTTGATAGCAAAGAAGAAGGGATGAAGTTTTACGATAAACTCAAAGAGTTATTTTCACCCCTTTCTACAAAGCAGAAGGTAGAGTATGATGAAGAAATTGGATATATCGCCCAGTATTCAACAGACAAACCCGAGGCGAAGGGTATCCGGAATGTTTCTTTTCGTTTTGGAAGCTGGCCGGCAACAAAAAAATATGCCATTGTATTCTCGCTGGTGAATGAATTTTCGCCTCTTGCACCTCCGGATACACCTCCCCCTGGCATTGAGATAAAGCCAGTGGAGACAAGCGACGAATTGCTGTTATAAACACGATATGAAGATTTGTATGCAGATATTTTTTGGAAAAGGAGGCCGTTCCTGATGAAAAGCCTTCGTTGGATACTCTGTCCGAATTCGGGCAGGCTTTTTTTATCATGCTACGTACTGATAGTTTAGCTATTTTGCTGTTTTGATCACCTGCAGAAATTAGATCCTGACAACCAGACGAAACGATTTAGTTTTTGGGTTTTCAGACCAGGATTGGTAAATCCGACAGAATATTACCTGGAATTATATAACGAGAAGGGCAGCGCAAAGATGCCAATGGATGAATTTTTGGAAAATGCAGTGCTTACTTTTTATTATAGAGGGTCAATCATTATCTGAAGAAATGTTTCTTCCCGGAAATAGATATACCTGAATACTTATTGTATACTAATTTATGAATTTCCTTTTCGCAAGAAAATATAAATACACCGTTAGCCAGCCATGCGAAGATGTCGTTCGCAATTTTTTAAAAGTGACGAAGAGAAAATGGTGGAACTTTTCTGACAATATTACGGGTCGGTTAAAAAAGGATGGACGTTTTGAGTTTACCCACAAATGGTCGCCTATCTATATACGCAGTCTTTTTGGAAATAATGTTGCAACCATTAAAGGCTGTATTATTGATAACGGTCCTAATACCGTAATTGAAATGACGCTTAAACCCAACTTAGGGGTCGTTTTTTTCATTTACATTATAGCTGTTATTTTTTTATGTGAACTATTCGGTGTCAAGACGTTTGAAAGAGTGCCCAGGACATTTATTTTGTCTTTTTTTCCTTTTGCCGGTTTCTTGTTATATGGAATAATCATGTTTATGACCAGTAGGCTTAGGGACACATTTGAAAGAGTATTTTATTTACATGCCGATCAGAACGTTCTATAAAATACAGATTGATTTTATAAAAAACTGAAGGAGCAATTTTGGATAAAGATACTTATGGCCATTCTTATCGTTTTTCTAATTGTAATAGTTTCCTCACTTATTGTCTATAAGCAAGGCGTTGCCAGACGAAAATACTTAAAGCCGGCCTATCTCAACGGCTTGCAGGAAATTGCCTCTTTTTTCGAGGTTACGCAGACGTTCAGGGACTATGTGACCTGGGTGCAACGTGACCAGGTAAAAGAACGTTTTGCAGATACTGCTAAATTTTTTAAAGGTAAATCCGAATTTTACCGTAAGGAAGAAAGGGTAAAATGGTTCAATGACTTCTTTCAGAATTTCGACTCTCATATCGAACAGTACAACAAAGATTATATCCAACAGGAGAAAGCCAGGTTGAGCGGGTATTTTGATGACATCGAGGGTAAGCAACTGGACGAACAACAGCGGACTGCGGTAATAACTGATGAACATTCAAACTTGATCATTGCCGGCGCCGGATCAGGGAAAACCCTGACCATCATCGGGAAAGTCAAATACCTGCTTGAACAAAAAAATGTACGGCCGGAAGATATTCTCCTTTTATCATTTACTAAAAAGACGGTTGAAGAGTTAAATGCGCGTTTAAAGAACATCGGTCTTAATGCACGGGCAACTACTTTCCATAGACTTGGCTACAATATTATCCGAAACTACAAGCCAACTGCTCCCGCAGTTACCAATGAAAACACATTGACTAATGTTGTAAAGCAGTACGTGGAAACAGACATCTTTGAAGACCCCGTTGCTTTAAAAGCCTACATTTTATATGTAGCCTGTTACATGAATATTCCGGAGGAGAATGAAAGTTTTGATTCATTGGGGGAGAAGATCGATACGGAAAAGGGTATCGATTTTGAAAGTTTAAAATCAAAATGCGACGCGGAACAACTGAATATTGTCGCAGATGTACCCCTTGATACCATACAGGGAGAGAAAGTCAAAAGCCTTGAAGAACTAAATATCGCGAATTTCCTTTATCTGAACGGCATCAATTATGAATACGAGAGGTCGTACCCATTTGGTACAGATCTGTACCGCCCTGATTTTTACCTCCCTGATTTCGATATTTACCTGGAGCATTTTGGCGTAGATGAAAATAACCGCGCCAAATGGCTTACGCCGCAAAATGAGAAAAAATATGTAGAAGGAATGGACTGGAAACGGGACATTCATAAGAATCATGGAACAAAACTCCTCGAGACCTATTCTTATTTTAACCGGGAACATGTTTTGTTAGAAAAGCTGGAAGAATTGTTGAAAAAGGAAGGCGTAGTTTTTAAACCCAGGGACCCGAAACAAATCTTTGCAAAGATTTCGCAAAAAAATAAAAACTTT
Source organism: Bacteroidota bacterium (assembly GCA_048498035.1). Lineage (GTDB taxonomy): Bacteria > Bacteroidota > Bacteroidia > Chitinophagales > Chitinophagaceae > CADEDV01. Next base: position 163,828 of record JBEHYT010000010.1, read on the forward strand.
GGTAAGGAAATTAAAAAGCTCGTTGAAGCATTTATCAATCTTAGTAAGTCGAGGCAGTTAGATGCCGAGTCAATAGGATCGTTGTTCTTAGACAAAAACAAGATCCGCAGTAAGTTTATGCTGGAACGGCAAGCCTTGTTTATTAAATTTTCGGTTCCGATTCTCAAACGATATGATGATACGTTGAAAGCTGCAAACGAAATTGATTTCAACGACATGATCAACCTGGCAACTGAGCTGGTGAGGGCTCATAGTCCGGCTTACTCCTTTACGCATATCATCATTGATGAGTACCAGGATATTTCATACGCGCGGTTTAATCTAATAAAACAAATTCGAGGCCTGTCGGGAGCACGACTCATTTGCGTCGGGGACGACTGGCAGTCTATTTACAGGTTTGCCGGCAGTGATATTTCGCTGTTCAGTGATTTTGAAAAATACGTTGGAAAACATGAGAAACTATTTATCGAACAGACTTATCGCAATTCGCAACCGCTGATTGACATCACATCCAGGTATATTTTGAAAAATCAAAAGCAGATCCAGAAGAGCCCCAGGTCCAGGAAGGAGATTGTCGGGCAACCCATTTCATTTGTTGATTATTCGGAAAATGATGCCGAAGATGTATTGATCCGCGAGATCCGCTCAATTGTAGATAGAGAAGGTAATAAATCTATTTTGGTATTGGGTCGCCACAGTTTTGATATTAATGACTTTATCAGGATGCGGCCAGAAAGCAGGATCAGGTATTATGAGCGGAATGACAAACTTGAGGTGAAAGGATTTGAGGACGTTGATATCAGGTTTATTACGGTTCACAAGTCAAAAGGTCTGGAGGCAGACAATGTTGTTATTCTGAATTTAAAAAATCATCTTCTTGGGTTTCCTAATAAAATCGCAGATGATCCGATGTTAGCGTTGTTATTGAGCGATGATGAAAATTACCGGTTTGCGGAGGAGCGCAGGCTGTTTTATGTGGCGTTAACACGAACAAAGAACAAAGTAGTGCTGCTTATACCAAGAGACTCTTCGGTTTTTGCAAAAGAGTTAATGGCCGATAACGATTTCACGCTTATTGAAAACAATAGCCGGTTGCAAAGTACAAATTGTCCGTACTGCCAAACCGGTCACCTTGTTATCAGGGAGGGAAGAAACGGTGGAAACCAGTTTTTGGGCTGTTCCAACTACCCCAGGTGTACCCAGACATTCAACAATATTACTATCCTGGAGAATTCGATACTTTGTTCGAGTTGCAAAAGCGGCTTTATGGTAAAGCGTTCCGGCACCTTCGGCAGTTTTTTAGGGTGTACAAGTTACCCTGACTGCAGGAACAAGATGGATTTGCAATGACGATGTTGATTGAATCAATGCCTGTGAAAACGACGGCGTTCGAAATCGTTCTATTAAGTTTGTCAAGGTGCTATAGCAGGAAATGGGCAGCGAAAATTCCTAATTTAAGAATATAGCCAGCTTTGTCTACATATCGAAGGGGCTATTGTTTCCTGGAGAAATGGATGCGGATGATTAACTGTTCTTCGATGTCCGTTTAAATTGTTGTGGTTTTCAATAACGCCACAATCGCTTTTAGCTTTTGGCTCAACTCTTTTCCTCAATGTACTGGCGGGCTTGTTTAAAATTTTAGTAGTTTGTCTAAAATTCATTATGCCAGAAACTGCTGTCACTCCAAAATCAACAACTGTTCTCAAGGCTGTCTTATTTTGCGCTATCAATATCGCGATTCTTAAGCTAGCGCTCTTTGCCCAAACGACATTTTTAGGTGGGCGGCAGGATTTTTTATCCAGCCTGGTTGGCCCCATTTTGGTCCTGGTAGTGACCTATTTATTTCTGAAATTCGATCGAAAATCATTTGGTGCTATAGGTTTACGGCCGGACACGTCCACTTTTTGGAGATTTTTAGCCGGCGCTGTGCTCGGAATTGCAGTAATGAGCATCTACATTGTTGCTGTTATTTATTCACTGGGATTGCAGATTCGGCTAAACAACGGTGGAAGTATTCCATATCTGCTTGCAAATGCGCTCCCGATAATCATTCTGCTTGCATGGATGGAAGAAGTTGTCTTCCGGTCTTATCCGCTGGTAATCTTGAATGAACGGATAGGACGCTTTGCTGCGTTGCTCATTACCTGCATACTATTTGGGTTGTACCACCTGGTATTCGGTTGGGGAATCGCAGGATTTTTCTCTACAGCCATCTGGGGCCTTGGGTTTGGACTGCTGGCGTTATATTCCAAAGGTATATCAATGCCAACGGGATTTCATGCCGCGGGCAATTTTATGCAACTTGCTCTAGGCACCACGGGGAGCGCCTTTAGCATCTGGCATATTACGTTTAGCAATGGTGAGGCCGTAAAGAGTTTTACCACCAGCTTAAGTACAACAGTCATATCGCAGCTCGCTCTGCTTGTTGTTATTTTGATCTTTGGATGGCTGATCTTTCGAAGATCTTCGACTGGTGATAGAAGGGTCGCCAGGAAAATTTAATGTTTCGATAGTTCGTTAAGTCCCTCCGGTCGTTGAAACAATATTCACCGCTGTACGCTTCGCGTTCCAAAGTGACGATTTTAATAAATCAATTAGCGCAACTGACAGGCAGGATCAACCGGAGCAATGCGATTTGGAAGTTATAAAGAAATGTGAAACAGCAATAAGACAAACAACGGCATCGTTAATACGGGCGGCAATACGGTTCATTTCAACGCGATGGCCGGTTTGCCAAAGCAAAACTATTTCGGACGGATTTAAATGTATGAATATGATCAGGCAGTTTGCCCTCACAATCTTCCAACTTTGCTTCGCTCTTACCCTTTTCAGCCAGTCCCGGCAAAGAAATATTGATGATTATTTTGTCGCCTTGCACAACAATCAGCAGTTCAGCGGAAACGTAATGATTGTTGAGAACAACAAGGTTATCTACAAAAAATCGTTTGGCTACGCGGACTTTACCACCAGGGCCCCCAACACTCCAGGTATTACTTTTCCTATTGCCAGCATTACAAAATTACTGACGGCAACAGCTATCCTTCAATTGAAAGAGAAAGGTCTAATTGCCCTGGAAACTCCTGTAGCGAAATATTTGCCCGATTTTCCGTACGGGGGTATAACGATCCGTCATCTTCTTTCCCATACTTCCGGGCTACCGCCTTACAATGCTTTTTTTGATAAATTCCGGAAGGAAGATTCAACCAGGGTTTTTACCAACAAAGATTTTATGCCGGGTGTTGTTGCCAATCCCCAACCTTTAATCTATCAGCCTGGCGATAAAGGCAACTACGACAACATCAACTACCTGGTGCTGGCGCTTATTGTTGAAAAGATCTCCGGCGATAACTATGTGCATTACATCAGGACAAATATCCTGCAGCCAGCCGGGATGCGGGAGACTAGGTTTTTCCCTTTACCGCAACAATTTAATAGCCCGGTGATCAAAAATTATGCATTTCCGCACGTGTACCTCCATCTTTATGATACAATGCCGGTAAAGTCTGCTTCTATCCCTTACGTGCGGGCGTATTGGCATTCGTATGGGTTTAGCGGCTTCGCTGACTATGTAAGTACCGTGGCTGATCTCGAAAAATTTGACAAGGCCCTTTATGATCATAAGCTGCTTAAAGAGCAAACGCTAAAGGAAGCATTTACTCCTGTGAAATTGAACAGCGGTGAAGATAATCCCGCGGCGTTTGGACTGGGTTGGGAGGTGGAGAAGGACAGTTCGGTCGGGAAAATGGTGTACCATAGCGGTGCCGCCATGGGTCTTAGCTCCAACATTCTCCGGAATATTTCAAAGCACCAGGTGGTGATTATCTTTGACAATGCGCACTTTAACGCCCATGAGAATGCTACGAACGCGATGCTGTTACTAAACGGAAAAAAAGTTGAACTTCCAAAGAAAAGTATTGCAAAAATATATGGTCACGTATTGGTGACGAAAGGAGCAACGGCCGCGAAAGAGATGTTATACCAATTGAAAGCGGATGCTGCACATTATTATTTAAGCGAGGACGAGATGAATTCCCTCGGCTATGATTTTATGGGGAATGATAATCCCTATCACCTTCCCGAACAACATTTTTATCCGCAGGCGGTAGAAACGCTGCGGCTGAATGTGGAACTGTTCCCGGCAAGCGCAAATGCGTATGACAGCTATGCGGAGGCATTGCTTGGCAATGGACAAAACGACGAGGCCATTAAAATGTATAAAAGATCTGTGGAGTTGAATCCTGCAAATGAGAACGGGAAAAAGATGCTGCAGAAGTTAATTCAATGATTCGATAATTCGGCGATTCGAGAATGCCGATAATAGAAGAATGTCGTTGCGTATTCTAAGATCACTATTTAGCCAAATTTTTCTTTTTTTCAGTTTTATAGGCCCGGATTAATTAAGCTGCAAGGCGCTGTGCCTCATAGGGGGTCTGGCGCTTGATTATGGCAAATATTCGGCCCACAATTTTTGATCTGATAATGTTCATGCAACTCATTTTTCTCATGCCTTCTGATACCCTTTTTTCGTAATAAAATTTAAGCTCCTGGTTCCATCGAACTGCACAAAAAGCGGCCAGGTTTAATGCCGTTTTTATCTCTTTATTTGCCAGGTGGCTTACCCTTGAACGTCCTCGCAAACTTGTTCCGCTTTCGTATTTAAAAGGGGCCAGACCTGCATAGCAATTAAACTTTCTGGCGTTTTTAAACTTTTTAAAATTATTGGTCACCGCCAGCATCCGTGCCGCTACGATTTTGCCTACACCTTTAATCGTTGTGATTAGGTCAAAATTTCTTTTTAACTCCGCATCAGTTTCAATGAGCTGGTCGATCTTGTTTTCAACGTTTTGGATTTCGGTGTTTAGCGTTTTTATAACAGCTTTTTGCGACTTATAAATCAAATCCGATTTACTGATCACTCCCATATCATTGAGCTCTTTGATACGGGCTTTGTAACCTGCACAGTCCTTTACCAGCTTTGCTCTCAGCGAGAGTAGCTGATTAAGTCTCTTCACATTTTCAGAGACTTTTGAGGTCGCTGCCAGTTGCTTCCTCCTAAGCCAGGCATACTCGGCAATCCGCACCGAATCGATCTTGTCATTCTTACCCCGGACCAATCCAGTGGATCGCTTGATTTCAAGAGCCGGTAGTTTACAATAAGCTATCCCCTGGTCTTCCAGATACTTCTCCAATTTAAACGAATAAAGACCCGTGTGCTCCATAACAACCAGCGGTTCGAGATCTGGGTTAATCGCAGCCGCTAATACTTTAAAGCCGGACAGATCATTGCTGATCTTAAAGGTTGCTCCGGTTGGCCGTACACAGATGTCCAGGCTGCGTTTTGAAACATCAATAGCCAAAATTTGTTTTTCCTTCATAACTTTAATCAGTTTTATTGTTGAGCATCTCCAAGACCTTTAACAGACCTATACCGTCTGAAATTCTAAACGGAGCATGTCAACGTGTTAAAGAAGAAGTGGGGACCAATACGCAAGAGGAGTCTAATAACTCATGACTTTGCCTGGTTCACCCCGCTTCTTCTTCTAATTTCTGACTAAATAGTTGAATAAAGACATTTTGAACTAAAGGCCTTTGCGTTACATCGGATTTCAGGAATTCAGTAACGCAAAGAACGCCATGAACCGCAGGGGACACAAGGGAAATTCAATGATTCGATAATTCGGCGATTCGAGAATGCTCAATAATAGAAAAATGCCGTTGGGTCTTGCGTTACATGGGCCTCATGAATTCAGTAACGCAAAGTGCGCCATGAACCGCAGGGGACGCAAGGGAAATTCAATGATTCGATAATTCGGCGATTCGGTAATGGAGGAAATGGGGAATTGCGAATCTCGCTTCTGTCGGTGCCTTTTTAATTTTTATCTATTCGTTATTAGTTGTTCTCAGCGTAAGCCCTGCGGCCTTCCGTTACAAATTGAAGGAGGTCACTAACTGAAAATCTGCTGAGGGTAAAATGACGATGATAGAATTATCGAATTAAGAATCGTCGAATCACTGAATTAAATTGTATTTATTCAGATGTTTATTCATAAATTGTAAGAAAAATCGGAGTGAAACTGAATTTTTATTTTTCCAGGCAACAGCGATTCGGCAATCTCCAATTGTAATTTTCACATCTACACATTTCCACATTAGCACATTTGTCTTTAGGCTATGCCGACATTAAACAAAAATACTCTTATCATACAGCCGTTATTATGGGTCTTGTTATCATTCACCTTCACCTCAGCGCTTGCGGTAGTATTATTTAGACGATTGCCGCTAACCGGAACTGTTAATATTCACGTGCACGACACGTTGTTTGTTGTCAACGGATGGCTGATACTCTTACCGTTTTTTTTGCTGGTCGCTTTTCTTTTAGCACTTGCTTTCGGAAATCGGAGTTCAGCCGGTAGCAGACGTTATAACCCAACTACAATAGGAACCGGAATTTGTTTTATTATAGTTACCGGGGCGTTGTCGGGTCGTTTCTTATCGAAAAATGTAGACAGTCAGGCTGGACGAGTTGTGTTTTTTGTTTTGCTTGCTATCCAGGTAATCGTAGCAATACTAACGGTGGTGGCTTTTTTCCGCTGGCGAAAATTCAGGCAGAGCTACACTTCAAGGTAGCAGCTACTACATAATTAATACTAAGATGCTTTCAGCCGATGAAATGATGATAAAGGAATGGCGCGAGCTTGGATTCTACTATGATGTGGTCGAATCCCCGTCACAATCCCATTGGCGGTTTTACGGGAGTAAATCGGGACTAATGAATTTTGTCCAGCTTCTTACTGACTATATGTCTAACCCGATAAATAATGCGATCTCTGAGCATAGTCACTACGGACCGTACTCCTATTTAAAAGTAATGACCTGGGACAAACCGATTATCCATCCGCAATATATCGCGGGCTCCATTGAAGACCTGGGGAAGTTCAGGGATTTGCTCGCTGGCAAACTGGAACGGGCGCGGGAGGGGGACTCGTTTACGATTGATAAGGACTACAGCCTCGAAAATCAGGCCGATGCATCATTTTTTGTGATGGGCGATGGATTCGATCCGGTGTCGATGGACAAGAACTATTTCCTGTAGACTTACGGACAATAGTACGAAAATATATACATTTTTAACTTCAAGCCGCATGATCTGGCGTCGGGAATTTGCATTTTACATCCTATTATTTATTGCAGCGGGGTGCGGGCACACGGACAGCCCCCTGACCTCTAAAGATTCTACCGCCTCCACTGAAATAAAGTCGGTGGAAAGGAGGGTAGACGAGCCTGAAAAAGCGGTGCTGATCTACGATCTGACATTTGGCGACACCAGTAATTTCCGGTTGTTAACCTTACTGAACCATTCTATACCAGACCGATTTTTTATCAGCGATACATCTGCCCGCTGGGGCTATATGCGATTTTGGCTGCCTGAATTTGACAAGGCTGGCAAACGATCAGTGGTCCAAACGGCGCAAACGGATGAGCACCACCCGTATTTTCACAGCTACCTGTTTCGAGACAAGAACCTGGATGAAATGATCCCGGACAGCGAAAAGCGGGAGCTTTCTGAAATTGCACTGCAATTTCTTCCCGAGACACTCCGTCTTAACAAGAAAAGATATAAGACAATTCCAGCAAACGAGTTTCACAAAGGATTTTATTTTAAGGTGTCACCACCACTCTTTGCACGTAACAACAAGTTTGCCTTTATTGATTTGCTGGTATATTATCGGGAGAATCGCGGCCAGCCACTGGATGATGCCTTATTCGGAACCATTGCCGTGGTTTTTGAAAATAAAGAAAATGGTTGGGCGAAAATAGCCGTCAAGGATTGGCTTATTTTGTGAAGAAGTTTCCGTCGACATCTTAAAATTATACTGCATGATGAAACGTGTTCAGTTGATGCTCTGTTCGATTTTCCCGCTGTTTGTTTTTGGACAAAGCCAGCCTGGAAAAAGTCCGGAACATTTTATACCGGTCGGCCATTTACTGGAAGCTAAAGTGACGGGAGATTTGAATAAAGACGGTCTGGCCGATTGTGTGCTTCTTATCAGGGCAACAGATACAAGTAAATTTGTTATTGGAGAAAATGGAGAAAAAATTGATCGGAATCGGAGAGGCCTTGTTGTGCTTTTTAAAAGGAAAGAGGGCTATACGCAGGTGCTGGAGAACAGGACTTGTTTCTTGTCCGCCAATGAAGACGGGGGTGTTTATTACCCACCCGAGCTTTCAATATTGATTAAAGCCGGAAAGCTTATTATCTATTATGACCATGGCAGATATGGCTATTGGTATTATTCATTTCGAAATAATGCGACAGGATTTGAGCTAACTGGTTATGATGCCAGCGAAAACCGTGGCCCGGTGGTGGAGCGAACGGTTAGCATCAACTTTTTAGCCAGGAAAAAGTTCGAAAAGGTAAATACGAATGCGAATGCCATTGGCGGTGATGAGGTATTCCGTAGTAGTTGGAAATCTATCCCGACAGCCAAACCAATCTATCTCTCCGGTATTGATGATTTTAGCGAATTGGAAATGACAGGTGATAGATGATAGGTCATAGATAACGGATAGCAGATAACAGATGACGAATGGCAGAAATGCGGCGAAAAATTCATCTTCATATCAGCACATTCAGCATATTTCCATATCTATCATTTGTAACATACATTGATCTTGTTCGTCGTATGTTGCAAAACATGCTTATGCGCAACAAACAACTGCCCCTTGCCGACCAGCCTATCCACATCCGCATCAAATTGTCTGCCCTTTGGGTTGCCGTCATGTTCTGTTACATCTATGGGGATTATTTTGAATTGTATGTTCCCCAAAAATTGGATGGCCTCCTGAGTGGCAAGAATATGCTGGACTCTCCCGGTAAATTATTGATTGCAACCATTCTCCTTACGCTGCCCGCGCTCCTCATTTTTCTCAGCCTGCTCCTAAAACCCAGCATCGTCAAGTGGCTGAACATTGCTGTTGGCCTGTTTTTCACCATCTTTACATTACTGGTTGGATTATCATCCCTGTCGGCATGGAGAATGTTTTACGTATTTCTTTCCCTGCTTGAAAGCGTGCTTACGCTTGTGATTGTAATAGTCGCGCTTGGATGGAATAGAAAGATAATAGATAATAGATAACGGATAACAGATGAACAATTAATAGTGAAAAGTGAAGGATGAATGACCAAAAATGTTGAGCTAGCGGTTATTTGTGTAGTGATTTTTAGCCAAAGAATTATCGAATCAGCGAATCACTAGTGTCCGGGGAAAATTTAGCAAATACGATCACCTGGACACCTGCATTCGCCTGCGCTTCTTTGCCTCCACGGCCGGCGGGCCGAGTTGCAGCTCCGGCGC
>JBEHYT010000011.1:0-166350 GCA_048498035.1 Bacteroidota bacterium
AAATTGAAGAGCAGCGCTGACCAAAAAAAATCGGGACGAGTCCCGATTTTTTTTTTATTCTTTATCGCAAAGCCATTATTCTTTCAAATCCCGGCTCTTTTTCTTTTCTCCCATAGTAATCAATAATGCCGGCAGCAATACAAGGTTGGTAATAGTGGCGGTGATCAAGGTAAGTGATGTAAGCCATCCAAGCGCCTGCGTTCCGCCAAAGCCACTGAAGCAAAAAATCACAAAACCTGCAATCAGTACCATCGAGGTATAAATAATGCTGATGCCCGTGCTGTGAATAGTATCGATTACCGTTTTCACAAGATCAAAATCATTCCTGTTCAATTCCTGTTTATAATTTACAAGGAACCGGATCGTAACATCAATCGCAATACCAAGGGCAACACTAAATACGAGCACCGTTGACGGCTTCAGGGGAACACCTACCCATCCCATCACACCCGCTGTTATGATAAGGGGTATCAGGTTAGGAATAAGCGAACATACAAGGATCCTGAAAGAACGGAACAGGTACAACATACAAAGCGCAATCAGCAGAAACGCCCAGGCTATGCTTTCTTTTAAACCATTAATAATATAACTGCTTCCTTCCAGGAAGGTAACGCTTGTGCCGGTTAGCTGCACCTGGTAGGTACTGTCGGAAAAAAGCTGGTTGGCGCGCTTGTCGATCACTGATAAAATCTCCGGCAGTCGTTTACTTCCTACATCAGCCATGGAAACACTGATTCTTGATTCCATGCGACTGCTATCAATAAATGTAGAAACAAGCTTGGAGAACGAATTTTTTCCTTCAGCTGCGGAATCATTCCTGAATTTGAGATATTGCGCCATGGCCGGCAGGTCAAATTCTCCCGGCATGGAATAGCTTGACGGATCTCCTTCAAAAAACGCCTGCTTCGCAAATTTCAATCCTTCGGTTATACTCAGCGGGCGCGCCAGCTCAGGCATTGTAGCGATAAAGCTGGAAAGAGTATCCATTTTATTTAGCGCTTTCAAATCACGAATGATGCCGGCCTTGCTTTTTGTTTTAACAACAATCTCCAGCGGCATTACACCTTTGAAATTCTTTTCGAAAAATTTTAGATCGGTGTAAATTTTATCTGATTTAGGGAGATCGTCTACGATATATCCTACGCTCTTCAGGCGTGTGATGCCAACAACAGAGACAGCCACAATTATGACAGTAGCAATATAGATCAGCTTGCGGTGGTTTAGCGACCAGTATTCCAGCCGACCTAACCAGCGATTGAGCCTTGGATTATCCAGGTATTTCGTATGCCTGGATTTTGGCGCAGGCAAAAAGCTTAACACAGAAGGGATTAATATCAGGGATATTATGAACAGCGCCATAATGTTAATGCCGGCTACTACACCAAATTCTTTCAGGATCTGGCTTTTGGTGAGCGCAAATACAGCGAAGCCAATCCCGGCGGCGAGGTTGCAGAACAGGGTTACAATCCCCATCTTTCCAACCATCGTTTCCAATGCCTTTCTCTTCTCTCCCGTTTCGCTGTAGGCGGTATGAAATTTATTCAGAAAATAAATGCAGTTGGGGATGCCAATCACCACCAGCAATGGCGGGATAAGCGCCGTGAGCAATGTGATTTTGTATTGAAACAGATACATGGTGCCCAGGCTCCATATCACACCCATGATCACCACCGCCAGCGAGAGAAGCGTGGAACTGATAGAACGGAAGAAAAGCAATAAAATAAGGGCCGACAACACAACGGAAACTACCAGGAACCAGCGCATCTCACCCACGATACGCACAGAAAGCTCCGTCCGGATCAATGGCAGTCCACTTAAATACACTTCAAGATGACTGTCTTTCGCAAACTGGTCGGCAAGGCCATTGATTTGTTTCACAACTGCCACCCGCTTGCCGGAATTAAGCACCTCTTTGTTGATACGAACAGCCATCATCCACGCGTGCGTTTCCGGGTTATACAACAGGCCTTTATAAAATGGAAGATTTTTAAACACCTTTCCGGCGCTGTCAAGGGTTGCCTGGTTTGTCAGCGATGCAGGAAAAACAGGAACGGCACGTAATTTTTCGGAGGCAGAATCTTTTGCAAGATTAATAGCGGAAGGAACAGAAAGAACGTCCTCAACCCCCGGAACTTTTCTAAGGTCCTGCTGCAGACGCACATATTCTTTAAACAAATCCTCCTGGAACAACGAATCGGTCTGGATACCGATTACCAGCAGGTTGCCATCTTCGCCAAATTTTTTACGAAATTCCTGGTACGCCTGGTATTTAGGGTTATCTGTAGGAATTGCACGGGCAAAATCATAACTCAATTCCATTTTGCTGGCCCAGTACCCCATAAGGCCCGTAATGGCCAACAGCGAAAAAAGGAGGACAAATCGAAACCGGAGGATAAATTTTCCAAGTCGTAACCACATAGATGTAAATTCTAGCCTTATTTTCAATATGCAGGCCAACCTGCGAAGCGCAAAGAAACGGAAAAAATGCGCAATGGTCTATTGTGCTGATTTTGATACATTTGAATAGTGAAAAAACGGGTCATTTTGGCGTTCCTGCTCCTGTCGCTCCAAGCGCAGGCCCAGCAATCTCTTCCTCCGGTTGGGTTTTGGCGGGAACATTTGCCCTATAACAGCGCCATAGATGTGGCGGCTTCTGCCAGCCTTATTTTTTGCGCCACCCCCTACAGCCTCTTCACCGTTCAGAAAGATGATCATTCCATTGACCGCCTTAGCCGGGTAACGGGTCTTAGCGAAACGGGCATCAGCTGTATCGCTTATGACAACGCCAACAGCAAACTATTTATCGCCTATAGCAACAGCAACATTGATATTCTCTACAACAATGTAGTTCGAAACATTCCTGATATCAAACGTGATAACATCAGCGGCAACAAAACGATCTACAACATTTACCCCTCAGGACATAATTATTACCTGTCTACCGGTCTTGGTGTCATCGTAATAGACGGAGACCGGTATGAAGTAAAAGATTCCTGGTTCATCGGGGCCGGCGGTAATTCCGTTCAGGTGAATGGCTTTACCAGTGATCAAACTTATTTTTATGCCGCTACCAGCGAAGGCCTGAAACGCGCTCCCATCAGTAATACGCATCTTGCCGACTACAACAACTGGCAATTGATCAGTGGGACTGGCGGTCTGCCTGCAGGGGCCTGCCAGAACGTAACTACCGTAGGTTCCAAACTGCTGATCCAAAAAAATGATTCCATTTATGTACAGGATGTAAACAGTTGGAATTTTTTGTATGCAGATGGATTTTCCTTTACCGCAACATCCTCCACCGGCGGTATGCTTCAGATCTGCGAAGAGCAGAATAGCGTTGGACGTGTGGTATTTCTAAACCCCGATGGAACAGTGTCCCGCATACTGTCGCAGGCCACGCCGCTGTCGCTACCCCGAAAAGCGATCCTGGATAACAATGAGCCCTGGGTGGCAGACCAATATGGCGGACTTTCTCATTTTACAGCTACGGGTTATGAACAGTACAAACCCAATTCACCAGAATCCATAGCGAGCGGACAACTGTGTGTGTCAAATGGGATTTTTCATGCGGCATCCGGCGCGGTAAATGATTCCTGGAACTACCAATATAATGGAGACGGCATTTTTAATCTTGTAGATGGAACCTGGGACAACATCAATCGATACCGGTTCCCGGTGCTGGATACCTTGCTCGACTTCATTGCCCTGACCGTCGATCCTGTGGATGGGAGTTTATGGGCTGGTTCCTACGGTGGCGGATTATTACACATCCGTCCCGGACCTGTATTTGATATCATTAAGCAGCAATATCTTGGCGTTACCATCGGGGATCCCGGCAGCTACCGGGTGGGTGGATTAACCTTTGATAAAAATAATAATCTCTGGATTGCCAACTACGGCGCTGCACAACCACTGCGTGTTAAAAAACAGGATAATACATGGTATTCGTTTGCTGTTCCATTCCTGCTGAATGAGAACGCCATGGGACCCATGATCGCGGATGATTTTCAGCATCTCTGGATCGTATCACCCAAGGGCAATGGAGTACTCTGTTACGATCCCGGATCTTCACTTGAATCCATTGGAGATGATCACTGGCGACTTTATGCTGCGGGGCCGGGAAATGGCAACCTGCCTTCGGCGGATGTGAGATGCGTTGCCAAAGACCGCGATGGTTTTATATGGATAGGCACGGCTGATGGAATTGGAGTAATACAATGCGCAGAACAGGTATTTTCCGGGTCAGGTTGCGAAGCAATTAAGCCGATTGCCCAACAAGGCGGATTTTCCAACTATCTCTTCAAGGGACTTGCGGTGCAATCTATCGCCGTAGACGGCGCAAATCGAAAATGGGTCGCTACGCGAAATGGCGTATGGCTGATCAGCCCTTCGGGCGATAAAATAATCTACCAGTTTACAGAAGACAACAGTCCGCTGCTAAGCAGCGAAGTCAGCAATATCGCCATCGATGGAAGTAATGGCGAAGTTTTCTTCGCAACAAAAAAAGGAATTTGTTCTTTTCGCGGTACGGCTACCGAGCCGGAAGAAACAAAAAAGGAACTGCTTGTATTTCCAAACCCGGTACCACCCGGCTATACAGGATCAATTGCCATACGCGGGCTTACAGAAGGCTCGATAGTGAAGATCACGGAACTTGACGGACGCCTGGTATATCAAACCCGTGCGCTTGGTGGACAGGCAATATGGGACGGTAAAGACTACCGCGGCAATAAACGATCCAGTGGTGTGTATCTTGTATTAGCAAGCAACGAAGAAAAGACGGTAAATAGTAGTGCGCGAATTGTATTCTTATCCAAATAAATGCCGGATAAACTACATAAGACAAAAGGAATTGTAACCCGCACCGTCAAGTACGGGGAAACAAGCGTTATTGTCTCTGTGTTTACAGAGCTCTTCGGCTTGCAATCGTACCTCGTGAATGGCGTTAGGACTGCCGGAAAAAAAGGGGCATCAAAAGCCGGGCTTTTTCAACCGCCGGCGCTGCTTGACCTGGTGGTTTATCACAATGAACTAAAGCAGTTGAACAGGATTCGTGAGTTTCGCTGGGCGCACCTGTACCAGCATATTTTTTCAGACGTTCGCAAGAATGCCGTTTCGCTGTTTATGATTGAACTGCTCAGTCGCTGTCTCAAACAGCCGGAGGCCAACCCGGAATTATTTCAGTTTACAGAAGATGCATTCCTGCACCTGGATGTAAGTGACGGTACCGAAGCCGCAAATTTTCCGTTGTTCTTCGCATTGCACCTGCCGGTGTTCTTTGGATTCCGGATTGATGATAATTATTCGGATACCAATACATTTCTTGATTTACAGGAAGGCGTTTTTGTTTCCCAGTTTCCTCCACATTCTCATTTTCTCGACGATCGGCAGGCGTTTGTAACCTCGCAGTTGTTAAAGGTGCAGCACCCGCAGGAGTTGGGCCAGATAAAGCTTAACCAGGTTTTTCGCCGGCAGCTTTTGCAGGCGTATGAGCGCTACTATGCCTTGCATATCCCTGATTTTGGAAACCTGAGAACGTTGCCGGTGTTGATTGAATTATTGAGTTAGTCAACAGATCCTTTCCACCGTAGAAAGATTCTCGCTGAGACAAATGACGCCGGGTTTTTTTCCAGGTTCAAAACTTCCCAGCAGCGCATCCAGTTCAAGCGCGCGGGCGCCGTTGCTGGTAGCCCAGCGAAGAAGCCGTTGCAATGGAAGTTGTGGTTCGTGTATGAGCAGGCGTTGTATTTCTGAAAGGATACTAAGCTGGTAATTGGAAGCAAGGCTGTCTGTACCAAGTACGATACGATCTTCATGTGATGCAAATAGTGATGTGTCCGGTAATTTCCTGCTGATGTACCAGTTGGCGTTCGGACAAAGGCACCAGTAAAAATCGGCCGTTGCATTGTTTACCAGTTGCACATCTTCTGTGTTGGTGCATAGGTTATGTACAAGTAGAACGGTTTGGTTTTTCAGAAAACGCGGCAATATCGAAGCCAGGCTGCTGGTACCGCTGGGTTTAAATTGGGCCGGATCAAATCCAATAGCACGATACAGGTCCAGGAATTCACCCGTGCCCGCCAGGAACAACTCATTTTCTGCCGGTGTTTCCTGGTTGTGGATGGTCAGCAGGTGATTGCCGGGAAATGTTTGCAACAACTCCCACAATGGATCAGATACGGAATAGGGTGCATGGGGAACCAGTGAATTGGACGAAACGGGGATGCTGTATTCACTTCCAAACTGACGGAATACTTCCAGCGCAGCTGAAAAACGCTGGCTGGCAACTGCAGGGTTGCTGCCACTCACTTCAATAAAATTGTGATAATAAAGCCTTCCCTTTTTTTTCTGGGCAAGCGTATTGGTAGTATTGCAAATGTCACCCACAGCTACAATCCCATTGTGCAGCATTGCGGATTCTGCGTTATCAATCGCTTCCAGGATTAGTTCTTCCGGTGAAAATCGTTGTGTCATTACCCGGGATACAAAACCCACCAGGCCCGTTTGTTCATCAATCTGGTCTTTCATGTGTGAAAGTTCCAGGTGGCAGTGACAATTAATAAAACCAGGGCTTAGGATGCCATCCAGGTAACGGATATCATCACCTGCATCGCTGGCAGAAACCAGGGCTTGTATCACGCCGTCGTCATCAAGGATCAACACGGTGGATGGATCAAGAAACTGCTGTCCGTCGAAGAGTTGTGTTGCCTGTATTTTTTGAAAAGCCATGCCCGAATTCTTTTAACTTTGTCGTCCCGTAATTATTGCAAATTTCGCACTTTCGGGATCAATTATGTTAGATAGACTGGAAGCTATAAAAGCCCGATTTGATCAATTGGGTGTTGCCCTTACCAACCCTGAGATTGTTGCCAACAACAAGCGTTTTGCTGAAACCAGCAAAGAATACCGGGGCCTGGAAAAAATTGTTACGGCTTACGCCGATTACCGGAAGATCCTGGATGATATTGATTTTTACCGGGAGGCGCTGAATGGTGATGATGAAGAATTAAGAGACCTGGCCAAGATGGAGGCGCCTGAGCTGGAGGAGAAAAAGGAAACCATGGAAGCCACCATCCGGCAATTATTGATCCCCAAAGACCCACAGGATGAGAAAAATGCCATTGTCGAAATTCGTGCCGGCACCGGGGGTGATGAAGCGAGCCTCTTCGCCGGGGATCTGCTTCGCATGTATTCCCGGTATTGTGAACGAAGAGGCTGGAAAACAGCTCTTCTGAGTGAGAACGAAGGCGCTGTTGGCGGCTTTAAGGAGGTGCAATTGGAGGTTACGGGCGACGATGTGTATGGAACACTCAAATTTGAGAGTGGTGTACACCGCGTACAACGGGTGCCCGAAACAGAAGCGTCGGGACGTGTACACACTTCAGCTGCTACGGTAGCAGTGATGCCGGAAGCAGAAGAGGTTGATTTTGAGTTAAACCCGGCCGATGTTAAAATGGAAACCGCCCGAAGCGGCGGTGCCGGAGGTCAAAATGTAAATAAGGTAGAAACCAAGGTAATGCTAACGCATATTCCCACCGGAACGGTAGTGGTGTGTCAAACGGAGCGGTCGCAATTGGGCAACCGGGAGAAGGCAATGCAGATGTTGCGCACAAGGCTCTATGAAGAGCAGGTGCGGAAGCAAGAGGAAGAAATTGCCCGCCATCGTAAAAGCCTTGTTAGCACCGGGGATCGCAGTGCAAAGATCAGGACCTACAATTATCCGCAGGGACGGGTTACAGACCACCGGATTGGCCTTACACTATACAATTTGGATGCTGTGTTAAATGGTGATTTGCAGGAACTTATTGAGGCGCTACAATTTGCAGAGAACAGCGAGAAGCTCACCAAACAATAACCGGCATAAAATTCAGGAAAAAAGCACCCTGGCCGGCAAAAAGCTAACGACTGCTGGTGGAAAATATCACCCACAACTGCCTTTCTTCCTGAAACCTCTTCGGTTTGGAAATAGATGTAACTTTAATAAAACCAAAGCCCATGCTAGACGAAATAATGAACCTGCTGAAACAACACGGCGGCGATGCTATTGTAAAGAACAACGACATCCCCAATGAAAAAAATGAAGCGGTTATCCAGGAATCATCTACCTCCATCTTCAGCTCCCTGCAGGGGCTTGTTTCCGGCGGACAACTCAACGATCTCGTTAAAATGTTTGGCGGTAACAGCAACGCTGCCAGCACCGTAAATCAACAGGTTTCCGGCAACCTGGTGCAAAATCTAATGGACAAATTCGGCCTTAATCATCAACAAGCCAGCGGCGTAGCAGATAAGGTAGTGCCCAACGTGATGAACGACATGGTGGCGAAAGCCAACAATCCTGCCGACAATAGTATGGACGTGCAGGGTATTTTCAACAAACTGAGCGGCGGACAAACATCGGGATTCAATATTCAATCGCTGGTTGACAAAGTAAAAGGTGGAAAATTTGACATTGACGGAGACGGCGATACAGACCTGCAAGACCTTATGGCACTTATGAAAGGTGGCGGCGGCAACCTGATGGATACTGTGAAAGGTTTATTTAGCTGATAAACGGTCAATTCTCTGCAAACTCATTGAGGCCCGTTTAAAATGGGCCTTTTTTAATGCTACTGTAACAGCAGCTTTTGTTTTTGGCATGACTTATGGATATATATTCATGAAGCCGAAAGGCCGCAGATCTTTGTCAGAATGATGCCGAAAAATGCGGGTGGAAATAACAGTGTGTGTAACGTATTGATATTGTAGCAACGATGTTATTACTACGAATGAAAAATGCTGAAAACTACTTGTTAAGACCTTTTAAACTTTCATTAACAGCGGGCATCATACTAATGGCAGTAAATTTGCGTTATAGATACAAACGAAGACATTAAGAACTTACAATAAAAGCAGTCAATTTTCTCATAAGCAGTTAGTTTTGGTTGCGACCCCTGTTTCTACAGGGGTCTATTTTTTTATATACATCCAATAACTGCAAATCCATCCTGCCAGGCATCCAATTGCATCCGCAAGAATATCTCCCACATCAAAAGACCTGTTCGAAATAAAATACAACTGAACATATTCCATTGCAATGCCATACAGCAATGCCAGTATCGCAACGACGATAAATATTGCCAACAGCTTCTTGTGATCAGTATTTAACTGGTAATAACCCCAGCACCACAAAAACGTCATCCCCGCAAACAGGCCAATATGCACCCATTTGTCAAACCAGATCCTGTCCAGCCAATCCTCCTTCGGGATAGCTGATCCAGGCAACGTGAGTAATACCGTTACCATGATAAACCAACCGATGGCAGGAAGCATGTAAATAGAACGGGGCTTCAAGATTTCTTTTTTGCAATGATAAGCTGATTGCTACAAAAAAGAAAGAAGCCCCTGGAAAGGGGCTTCGTTTAACCAACTATAGAACCAAAACTACTATAGCAATAGTAACGGTTCTAATTACGTAAATACGATCACTTTGGATTGCTTATTCGTTTGACATTAGAGGGTGGCTTTGCCCATCGTCTGCAGTTGTTCCAGCGTGGGGCCGCCAGTGTTGCCACGGTTTTCAACAGTAATGGCAAATGCATCTGCCTTGTCTGTGTTCGACATTTTGAGAATGATCTTACCATCGTCACCCACATCAAAAAGACCCAGGTCTTTGGGTTTGCTGTCAATCAGGGCCCAAAGCTGGTATTGTTTGTCAGAAGCCAGTTTTGGCATATTCTTTACCACCAGGTACACATTGGCTGAAGTAGTATCCCAATAAATATTTGCTGATGACCGCGGTGCTTTTTCGGTTCCTTTCAGGCTTACTACTGCTACATTAGGGTCCATCATCATCTGCTGTTCATTTTCCAGTTGCTGCAGATGTTTCATTTTTGCGTCCAGCGTGGCCTGGTCAGCGCCACCCGGATTTGCCGAGGCCAGTTTAGCCTCCAGGTCTTTGTTTTTGGTGTAGAACGAATAAGCAAAATAGGCGCAGGCAAGCAGGAGGATGATTGATGCTGCTGCAAGGAGGCGGGCACCGCCGCCGCTACGTTGGTTGTTTGTACTTTCCATAGTTATGATTTTGGTTTGGTTAACATGGGGTTCGAGCCGGAGCGCGTTTCTGACCTTTTCTTTAAGGCCTGCCGTCGGCGTAATGGGTTGGGAAGAAAGCTGTTTTTCCAATGCAATTTCAAAATCAAGACGTGCTTTCACCAGTTCCGGGAATTGCTGGCTAAGCGCTTCAAACTCGGCATTTTCTTCGGGAGAAGAAAGCCCAAGCACATAGCTCTCGATAATGCCACTCGATATGTACTCCTGGATGTTCACTGCTGATCAATCAAATTTCTTAATTGTGTTAATGCACTCCTGATCCTGGTTTTAACAGTTCCCAACGGAAGATTTAATGCTTTTGAAATCTCTTCATGTGTGAACCCCTGGAAGTAAGAAAGATCAATCAGTACCTTCTGATCATTCTTTAACTTTCCAACCAATTTTCGCAAACCATAATCATCTGTCTGTACGCGTACAGATTGGCCAATTGTATTTACGTCATCAGGGAGCGACTGGTTTTTTAAACTTTCCTGGTAATTACGGGAACGTACTTTATCAATAGCGGCATTGCGCGCTACATTGAGCATCCAGGTAAACAGACGCCCCTTCGCAGGGTCGTACGTGTGCACCTTGCGCCAGATATTGATAAAAACTTCCTGTAAAACATCATTTGATGTTTCCCGGTCCGGAATGATCTGGTTGATAATTCCAAGCAACGCACTGGCGTAATTATCATACAGATAACCGAAAGCCTGCTCGTTTTGGGATTGGAGTAGGGATACCAGTTCTGCCTCGCTATATGACGGGTTAGGGTTCAAGCGTTGGTTAAGATACAAAAAAAGCGGACTTACTGAAATAAGCCGCTTTATCTACGAAATGAGTTTGTCCCTGGATTTAGCTCACAACAGCTTCATAACCTGTCGCATCCAGCAATTGATCCACATCCGCCGGGTTGGCTACCGTCATCTTTACCATCCAACCTTCATTATAAGGGTCAGAATTGACCAACTCAGGCTCATTGGCCAGGGCGGGATTTAATTCGATAACAGTACCTCTTACGGGTAAAAAAAGATCGGATACGGTCTTCACCGCCTCCACCGTGCCAAAAACAGCACCTGCTTCTAAGGGTTTACCAATAGTTTCAACTTCAACGTAAACAATATCACCCAGTTCACGCTGCGCGAAATCAGTAATGCCGATCGTTGCCGTATCGCCTTCCAGGCGAATCCATTCGTGGTCTTTAGTATACCGAAGATTTGATGGAAAATTCATATTGAAGCGTTTAGAGATGCAAATATGAGTAAATACCAAGAAACACCGCCATTCACCGATCTTTTTTTCGCAGTTCGCCGGAAAAAATCCACCGTTCATGAGCAAAATCAGTCCACTTGTCGGCTTTGCCTTTTACAATACTATGACACAGGTCTATCTTTGTTCACCAATTTAAAAGTGGATTAGAATTATGAGAAAAATTGTAGCATTCCTGGCCGGTACTTTATTCCTGGCATCCGTTGCCAGCGCGCAAAAAGTGACCGGGGCAATTAAAGACCCGTCCGGGAAAGGGCTTGAGAAGTCAACAGTAACCTTACTCCATGCAAAAGATTCGTCTGTAGTCAAATTTGCCGTAACCGGCGATGATGGCCAGTTTAGCCTGTCGGCACCTGCTGCCGGCCGGTACCTGCTGCGCATCTCCCATGTGGGCTATGTGCCCAGTATGTCTGGACTGGTAGATCTTACCAGCGGCGATCAAAAACTGGGTGATATTCAGTTAGTTAAAATGGAAGCCAGCCTGGCCGGCGTAACCGTTACCTCCCAAAAACCAATTGTTGAGGTGAAAGCCGATAAAATGATCGTAAACGTGGAAGGAACCATCAATGCAACCGGTAACGACGCCCTTGAACTCCTGCGTCGCTCCCCGGGCGTAATGGTGGATAAAGACGATAATCTTTCCCTGGCGGGGAAAAATGGCGTACAGGTATATATCGACGGAAAACCTTCGCCCCTGGGCGGATCAGACCTGGCCAATTTTCTGAAAACATTACAGGCCTCCCAGATCGAAGCGATCGAGATCATCACAAACCCCTCAGCAAAATATGAAGCTGCCGGTAACGCAGGCATCATCAATATTCGCCTGAAGAAAAATAAAACCTTTGGTACCAACGGTTCTGTGAACGTTGGCTATAACATTGGCTCATTCCCGAAATACAATGCAGGCGTTGCGCTGAACCACCGGAACCAGCATGTGAATATTTTCGCCAATTACAATTACAACTACGGCGATAATGTCAGCAAGTTCAAAATGGTTAAAAACCAGTTTGATACCATGTTTGTACAAAGCAACCGGATCAATTTTAATAATAACAGCCACGGATTTAAAGCGGGCCTCGATTATTTCCTGAACAAGAAAAGTACCGTAGGCGTAATGGTAAATGGCAACCTGGCTGCCAATGATATGAAAACTGCCGGACCTATGGACTTTTACTACAACAACACTAAAGTAAAAACCCTGCTGGCTACCAATAACAATGATCAGACAAGAGATAATGTGAACGCCAACCTGAACTACCGTTATTCTGTAGCAGGCGGCAGCGATCTGAATATTGATGCCGACTATGGGTATTACAAGATCCGTTCTAACCAGTTTCAACCTAACGTGTACTATGATGGTAGCGGTATGGAACTGAGCCGCGCAGTATATAATATGATCGCACCATCTGATATCGACCTTTATTCAATTAAAGCCGATTATGAAACAAATTATAAGGGAGGCAGATTGGGTGTTGGTGGAAAGATCGGGTTTGCAAACACTGATAACAATTTCCAGCGCTTTAATGTATTTGGAAGCACCAAAGAGATGGACACGCTGAAAAGCAACCGTTTCAAATACGATGAGAATATCAATGCTGTTTACGTAAACTATAATAAAGCTTACAAAGGCTTCATGTTCCAGGCAGGTTTGCGCGTGGAAAATACACACTCAAAAGGCACATCTACAGGATACAAAGAGCCAATAAGCGGCACCAGTCTTGTTCCTTACGATTCATCATTCAGCCGCAACTACACGGATTTCTTCCCCAGTGCAGCTCTTACGTTCAATAAGAACCCGATGAACCAATGGAGCCTGACCTACAGCCGTCGTATTGATCGCCCTGTATACCAGGATTTGAATCCGTTTGAATTTAAGCTGAACGAATACACGTACATGAAAGGGAACACGCAACTGCGCCCCCAGTACACCAACAGCTTTGGTATTACAAACACGTACAAGTATCGTTTGAATACAACACTGAACTACAGCCATGTTAAAGACATCTTTGCACAGATCCCCGATACAATTGATAAAACAAAGGGATTCCTGACCAAAAAGAACCTGGCTACGCAAGACATTGTAAGTCTCAATATCAGCTACCCATTCTCTTACAAATGGTATAGCTTCTTTGCTAACCTGAATTCTTACTATTCGCACTATACCGCAGACTATGGCGGGGGCGACCGCAAGATCAACCAGGGTGTATTTGCACTGACCTACTATATGCAAAACACGGCTAAGCTGGGTAAAGGATGGACAGCCGAACTGAGCGGATTCTACAGCTCGCCTACATTGTGGCAGGGTGTATTTAAATCCAAAGGAATGTTTGGCGTAGACGGAGGATTACAAAAGTTGCTGTTTAGCAATAAAGCAACATTGAAAATGTCTGTCAGTGATATTTTCCGGACAATGAAATGGAGCGGAACAACCAATTTTGCCGGCGTGGATGCCACAGCCAGCGGACGGTGGGAAAGCCGCCAGTTTAAAGTGGCGTTTATCTACCGCTTTGGTAGCAACCAGGTAAAATCTGCACGCCAGCGCTCAACCGGTATCGACGAAGAGAATAAACGTGCCACACAAGGTGGTGGACAACAAGGTGGCATTGGCCAATAAAGACATCAGCCATGTAAAACAAACCCCCTCGCTATACTAGCCGAGGGGGTTTTTCATTACTTCCGTTTAATAAGCTTTTGCTTATTTATAATGTTTCTTTCGCTTTATCAGCTTTGCTTTCAGGATACGAACATCCCGTAACGGGCGATCACTTTTGTCCGTAGGACTTATTGCAATCTGATCCACAACATCCATTCCCTTTACAACTTCGCCAAACACGGTGTAGTTCTGGTCCAGGTGCGGCGTGCCGCCAATTGTTTTATATACTTCCCGCTGTGCCGGATCAATTTTGCGGTGTAGCCGGTAGGTCTCCAGGGAGTCCAGGGCGCCGTCGGTGAATGTTTTTCCTTCAACAATATAAAACTGGCTGCCGCTGCTTTCTTTCTGTGGATTGTTGTCCCGCGCAGCGGCAATCACGCCTTTTTTGTGAAACAGCGTTGGGTTAAATTCTGCCGGTATACGGTAGCCGGGTCCGCCATTTCCCAACATAATTCCCGGCGGTGCGTACCTGCTTTCCGGGTCACCACCCTGGATCATAAAATTCCGGATCACGCGGTGAAACAGCACACTGTCATAGTAGCCATATTTTACCAGCTTCAGAAAGTTGTCGCGGTGCTGCGGCGTAAGATCAGAGAGGCGTACAATAATATCACCTTCGGTGGTTTCAAGCAGCACGTCTTTTTTGAAATCTTTTTTGCGAAGGGTAGAATCCTTTTGCGCCAGCGCCGGAAGGGAAAATGCAGCCAGGGCAAGCAGGCAGATGATTTTTTTCATGGAGGTTGCTTAAAAGTTTTGGCTTTGAAAATATAAAAGAACGTGGTCTTTCAGGAAATTTTCCTGCTCCACCGGGTTCATGTCAGGCATGGCTTTCAATTGCCGGAAATGGGGCCAACCGTCACTATCCACGCCATCCAGTTCATAAAATCCACTGGGTGCCAGTAGCGTACATACTGCCACATGCATCAGGTCCTGTTTCTGCTCCTTGGTTATTTTTTCTTTCATTAACCCCGTTTCCTGGAGACCAATCAGGAAAAGGATGGCTTCCATATCCGGTTTTTTATCAAAACGGGCCATCAGTTTGGCCTCCAGGTTCCACCAGCGTTGCTGCAGGTCGTCATTTGCTATCATCCTGCAAAGGTACAGCACCACCGGCAGGCGGCAAGTTTTAGCCCTGTTACGCTGCCGGGCTATACGTATATTTGCGGCAAAACAAAAGGCATGTTGCAGTTACAGTTGTTGCGCCAGGATCCCGAAAAAGTGAAGGCAAAGCTGGCGCGGAAATATTTTAGCGAAACCGGCTTGGTGGATGAGATCATCGCCCTGGATGAAGAACGTAAGAAATTGCAGTTGGAGTTTGATACCAACAAATCAAAGGTTAACAGTATTTCCAAAGAAATCGGCCAATTAATGGCAAAAGGGCAGAAAGACGATGCCGAAGCCAAAAAGAAAGAGGTGGCCAGCCTCAATGCCTCCCTGCAACCCATTTCCGACCAGCTTTCAACAGTAGAACAGAAATTGCATGATGAACTTGTGCGCCTGCCCAACCTGCCGGCAGATGAGGTACCGGACGGAAAAACACCGGCCGAGAATACTGTTGTGCGCGAAGGCGGACTAAAGCCACAGCTGGAGCCGGGATCAGTTCCGCACTGGGACCTCATCCGCAAATACGACATTATCGATTTTGAGACCGGCGCAAAAATCACCGGGAGCGGTTTCCCCTTATATAAAGGCAAAGGCGCCAAACTGCAACGGGCACTGGTGCAGTATTTCCTCGACTTCAACACCGCTGCAGGCTATACAGAATACCTGCCGCCATTTATGGTAAATGCGGATACCGCGTATGGAACGGGACAACTTCCTGATAAAGAAGGGCAGATGTATTATATGCCGGAAGACAAATTTTACATGATACCCACGTCTGAAGTGCCGGTGACCAATATCTACCGGGACGTGATTGTGAAGGAAACAGATCTTCCGATCAAGATGACGGCCTATTCTCCGTGCTTTCGCCGGGAGGCAGGAAGTTTTGGAAAAGATGTACGGGGTCTGAACCGGGTTCACCAGTTTGAAAAAGTGGAAATTGTACAACTTACCCATCCCGATGGCAGCTACCAGGCGCTGGATGACATGGTGGCTCATGTGGAGAAGCTGATGAACACGCTCCAGTTACCTTACCGCATACTGCGACTTTGCGGCGGCGACATGAGTTTTGCATCTGCCATTACGTATGATTTTGAGGTTTTCAGCGCCGCGCAGGAGCGCTGGCTGGAAGTGAGTTCGGTTTCCAATTTTGAAGCCTTCCAAACCAACCGGATGAAAATCCGCTTTAAGGACTCAACTGGCAAAATGCAGTTGGCGCATTCGCTGAATGGCAGTTCCCTGGCTCTGCCCCGTGTCGTAGCATGCCTGTTGGAAAATAATCAAACCAGTAAGGGAATTGTACTGCCGGAAGTGCTTCATCCTTATTTTGGATCCGATCTTTTAAACTGATCAAACCTTTTGATTTTCTTTCAGTCTATCTAAGCAATACCATCAAGCATGAAAAATTTTTTGTTTTTACTATTGGTTGCAACGCTGCTGACTGCAGCCTGCACGCATAAATCTGCGCCTGTTATTACAGACCGTACGTCTGAACCTGCTGCGCCGGCAACGGCAAAACCTAAGTTTCCGAGCAAGGAAGCAGAAGCTGGCTACGCCATTTACACTACCAAATGCGTACGCTGCCATGTTGCAAAACCGGCAGGCCGCTTTACCCAGGAGGAGTGGGAGCCGATTCTGCGGTCTATGGTAAAAAAGGCAAAACTTGATTCGCTTGAAACAGCGCAGGTAACCGCGTTTGTAAATGCGTATGCCAAAAAGTAATCAGGTCGATAACTGCTGCCGGGCCCGCACCCGGGGATTCATTACATAAAACCAGGCTGGTGGTACCAACGCCAGCAACATCATGCCTGGATAGCCAGTAGGCATTTGCGGAGCATCACTGTGATGCCGTAACACCTGGTATTTACGGCTGGCAAGATAATGGTGATCACTGTGGCGGCTTAATTCAAACAACATCAGGCGACCTACAATATGATCACTATTCCAACTATGTTGCGGCAACGCGCGTTCATATTTTCCATCTCCAAGCGATTTGCGCTGTAAGCCGTAATGTTCAATATAATTAACGGTTTCCAGTAACAATATTCCAATGCCGGCTGCCAGCAGGAAATAAACTGTTATCAGCCAGTTGAACAGGAGAAAAATAATTGCCACAAAAGCAAGCTGTATCAAATGGTACAGGATCATTTCATTGGAAAAAGAGAAAACCGGCTTGTTCTTTTTTCGCTGTTCACGGTTTGCAATCTGCCAGGCACTGAAATAACTGTTGATAATACTCCGGAAATAAAACTGGTATACCATTTCGCCATAGCGCGCACTGGACGGGTCTTCCGGCGTAGCCACCCGCTTGTGATGTCCCTTGTTATGTTCAATAAAAAAATGCATATAGAGCGAGGTCAGCAGCAGCGACCGTGCAAGAAATTGTTCCACTTTATTGGTACGGTGGCCCAACTCATGACCAACATTAATACCAAACGTACCGCATAGCAACCCCATAGTCCATATCCGGCCGATGATATCAATTATAGACAGGCCGGGTTGTTGCATGCTCAACAGAAACTTCGCCAGTAAGACAAACTGTAACGGCACTATTATATATAGAAAATAATCATATATTTTATTTCTTCGCGCCAGTTCTTCTTCGGCGGCATCCAGGTTAGATGGGTTAGGAGGCAGGATTAGTTCAGATAAGGGGATAAGTACCCATGCATACAGCAGCGCACACCAAACCGGCCAGCCGGTGGTGCTAAAAGCCCAAAATGCACCTGCATAAACCAGCAGGGGCGACAGGTATTTGAGCGCTTTTGTCGTCATATAGAAAATTGGGTTAATCCCAAACAAAAATAAGCGTAGTTTTTTAGCGTTATTATAAAGATTTAGCCCCGCCTGGTTAAACTTCCCTGGTTCTCAATAGTCTGAAAATAAAATCGTAGCCTGATGTCACTCTCTAACCAGCTCAAAAACCAGCACCTCCTCTGGCGTGCCGGTTTTGGCCCTGCCGTGGAACAATTGGCAGACCTGGATCGCTACACTCCCAAACAATATTATAAAGCCCTTGTAAAAGCGTCTGACCGCAAACCCGAGTACATTGATATTGCGGACGACTATTTGAAAGGTCTTGTTATGGGTGTGCAGGAAATCGGTCGCCAACAGCGCAAGCAAATGGATGCTGACCAGCGAAAAATGGTACAGCAAAAAAATCGGGAAGGTGTCCGGAACCTGAACATGTACTGGATGCATGAGATGGTGAACACCGGTTCCCAGCTTCGCGAAAAGATGGCTTTCTTCTGGCATGGGCATTTTGCCTGTAGAAACCTGAATGTTTTTTACCAGCAGGGACTGCTGGACGTAATACGACGCAATGCATTGGGCAATTTCCGGGATTTGCTGCGCGAAGTTTCGAAATCAGCAGCCATGCTGAATTTCCTCAACAACCAGCAGAATAAAAAAGACCATCCCAATGAAAACTTTGCCCGGGAAGTGATGGAATTGTTTACACTCGGCAGGGGAAACTATACCGAACATGATATTAAAGAGGCCGCCCGGGCTTTTACCGGTTGGGGTGCCAACCTGCAGGGAGAATTCCAGTTCAGGAAATTTCAGCATGACACAGGCACTAAAACTGTACTTGGCAAAACGGGCAATTTTGATGGTGATGATGTGCTGGATATTTTATTGAATGAAAAGCAATGCGCTGAATTTATTTCGCGCAAGATCTATCGCTTTTTTGTAAATGATGATCTGGATACGCAAAAAGCCGACTGGCTGGCAGATCGTTTTTATAAAAGTAATTATGATATTGGCGCATTGATGGAGGATATTTTTACAGCCGACTGGTTTTATGATCCTAAAAATATCGGTTCAAGGATCAAATCACCGGTGGAATTGCTGGTCGGTATCCAGCGTATGCTGCCGATGAAATTGGAAAATGAAGAAGCCCTGATGGTATTGCAGCGGGTGTTGGGTCAGTTGCTGTTTTACCCGCCCAACGTTGCGGGCTGGCCGGGTGGTAAGTCCTGGATCGACAGTTCTTCATTGATGATGCGGATGCGCATCCCGAAACTGATCAATGATGTGGATGAAATGAACGTAAAGCCAAAAGATGATGATGATGTGATGATGGGAAGAAAAGATAATGGTCAGCCAAACGTCGGTGGCGGTGGAAAGAAAGGATACGGTCCTCCACAACGTGGTCAGCAGATCAACGCCAACGTCGACTGGAATCAATACGTAAAGGCATTTGCGGCCATTCCTCGGGAACAATTGGTGGCTTCGCTGTCCGATACACTCTTGCAGGTAAAATCCAGCGTCAGCAATTCCCTGATCACACAGTACTCAGATGCTGACACGCGTGATGCATTTGTGAAGACAGCTACGCTGCAAATTATGAGTACCCCCGAATATCAATTGTGCTAATAAACTATCGTTCCGGCCGAAAGGCCGGTACAACAAAATAATTTTTATGGTTATCAAACGGAAGGAATTTATACAGGTAGGATCGCTGGCTACTGCCGCAATGATGCTGCCGAAATTTCTGAAAGCATTTGAATCACCGTCCATGGTACCCATGGGAAATAAGGTGGTTGTTGTTTTGCAACTGAGCGGGGGGAATGATGGCCTTAATACCGTGATCCCCGTGCGCAATGATCTGTACTACAAGGCGCGGCCTAAACTGGGTATTGTTCGTGAAAAAGCCTTATCCGTAACTGATGAAGTAGGTCTTAACCCGGCGCTTACCGCGTTCAAAGATCTTTATGATGATGGCAGCCTGGCCATCCTGAACAATGTGGGTTATCCCAATCCGGATCGTTCTCACTTCCGGAGTATGGATATCTGGCATACCGCCAGCCAGAGCAGTGATTTCTGGACCAACGGCTGGGTAGGCCGCTACCTGGACGCCCAATGCGTGGGGTGCGATAAACCCACACAAGCCATTGAAATAGACGATGTGCTCAGTCTCGCGCTGAAAGGTGAACACGTAAAAGGCATTGCTGTAAAAGATCCGAAACGATTATACGGAACTGCCAATGAAAAATTTTTCCGGGATGTGATGAAGAATCACCCATCTGGAGATGGAGAACAGCCGGTTGACTACCTGTATAAAACCATGGCGGAAACGCTGTCGTCTGCAGATTATATCTTCAAGCAAAGTCGCCTTCATCCTTCCGGTGCTGAATATCCCAAAACGGATCTCGGGAATAGTTTAAAAACAATTGCTTCGCTGATTTATTCAGAGATTAATACAAAAGTATATTACGTTTCACTCGGTAGTTTCGATACACACATCAACCAGGAACAGCAGCAGCAACGGTTGTTTACGGAGATGAATGATGCGGTAAAAGCATTTGTGGCAGACCTTAAGGAGCAACACCGATTTGATGATGTGTTATTGTTTACGTTTTCTGAATTTGGTCGCCGTGTAGAGCAGAATGCAAGTAATGGAACGGATCATGGCACTGCCAATAATATGTTTCTCATCAGCGGCGGATTGAAGCGTAAAGGTGTGCTGAATGCGATGCCCAACCTGGCTGATCTGAATGAAGGCGATTTGAAATACAACGTGGATTTCAAAAATGTATATGCTACGGTGTTGAACAAATGGCTGAATGCGGATGATGAGAAGATCCTTGCAAGAAAATATGAGTACCTCGACTTTATTTAGTCCGTACGAGTTAATATAAAGCAAGAACCCAGTCTTTTCGGACTGGGTTCATTTTTTTAGACGATTAAGTTGTTAGGCAGTTGCTTTCTTTTTTGAAATCGCTACGCGATAAAGTATAAAGCACATCATGGCAAAGAACGCTACGCCCAGTAAATGATAATTCCCCGTGCCGATGGAGTGAACGATATTCTCTTCCATATTGATGGCATTCATACCCGATTCAAAAAATACGGTTAGTACGGCAGCCAATACACCAAACAGGGCGCCGCCCGCCACCAGCCCGGTTGCAAACAAGTTTCCTTTTCGAAGATCCTCTTCTTCTTCCAGCGCTGCGGCGTTTTGTTTTTTGAGACGTTTATCGGCAACACCCCGTATAAATCCACCAGCAAAAATGGGTAGTGTAGTGGCAAGAGGGAGATAGGTACCTACCGCAAAGCTGAGTGCATTTATTTTACACAATTCCAGTACCACGGCAATAAAAATGCCCACCATTACAAACTGCCAGTCGAGATTATGATCCTGTATACCCCGGATAATGGTTGCCATCAGGTTGGCCTGCGGAGCCGTGTATTTTTCGCCAATAGCATGGTGTATACCCTGTTTTAACATTTCTGCCGTTGGTGTGTCAAGTATTTTAACCGTCCAGCCAACTACTACCGCAGATACGATTACTCCAACAAATAATGCAAGTTGTTGGTATTTTGGCGTAGCACCAATAAGATAGCCGGTTTTAAGATCCTGGGAAGTAGCGCCGGCATTAGATGCTGCAATACAGATCATACCGCCTACCACCAGGGCCATCGGCTCATAAATTTTTCCGGTCCAGCCCACCCCCATAAATACCAGGCAGGTAGCCATGATAGTGGCAATGGTCATTCCGCTTACGGGATTATTACTGGAACCAATCAGGCCCACGATACGGGATGATACAGTAACAAAAAAAGCTCCGAATATGATTACGAGAAGACCCAGCAAAAGTCGGCTGCCGATATTGTCACCGGGAATGATGGGAAGGCAGGCCATGATTATGATCAGCGCCAGCGAACCGATCGCTACTACTTTCAAACTAAGATCACGATCTGTTCTTGCTGTGGTAGCGGCAATGCCGCCCTTATTTTTTACAGAGCCGATACTTTCTTTAAATGCGGATACAATGGTGGGAATTGTCTTGATCAGTGTAATAAAACCACCTGCTGCAACGGCGCCGGCGCCAATTACCCGGATATAAGCCCTGTAAATAGCTTCAGATGAATCTGCAAATGTGTGGGAAACAGCATCCCAACCAAATTTGTCGGGGTTAAGTCCCAACTTTACTATTTGTGCGTGCACGGTGTCGCCTGGCACAAGCGTTGCCAGCAGGGGAATCAATACAAAACTACTGAGTATCCCACCTGCTACAAGAATGCTGCTGATCCGTGGTCCGATGATATAACCCACACCCAGGTATTCAGGAGTAATTTCACCGCTTAAACGCGCTGCCGGCAGGTATTTGTTTTTGATGGAGGTAACATATTGCGGTACATCAGCAATAAAATGAAAAATCTTCTGAAACGTTGCATACAGAACAGCAACACCAATTCCGAGAAACGCCGGTTTGGCCAGGTCACCACCTTTTTGTCCCGCTTTCAACACGGAAGCGCAGGCTGTTCCCTCGGGATAGGGCAGCGTAGCATGTTCCTTTACGATCAACGACCGGCGTAGCGGTATCATCATCAGTGTTCCAAGAATGCCACCCAGCAGCGCCAGGATCATGATGGTGATGTAGTTAAAATAATCTTTGCTGGTAGGAGAGGAAAGAAAAAGAAATCCCGGAAGCGTGAATACAACACCCGCAGCAATACTTTCTCCCGCCGAGCCGGTTGTTTGAATAATATTATTTTCGAGAATGGTTGTTTTCAGAAACATTTTTCCCAATGCAATAGCAAGTACTGATACGGGAATGGAAGCCGAAACAGTAAGACCGGCCTTAAGGGCCAGGTAAACTGTGGCTGCGCCAAAGATGAGACCGAAGATAGCGCCGACAATTACCGATTTGAATGTAAACTCCTTCATTTTAAGGTCGGCCGGAACGAAGGGTTTGAACGCTGGTTTTTGTTCTGCCATGCAGTTGATTTTGTGAATGGAAGATAAGAAAAGTCGAATTATCCTAAGGGAGGATAGTTAGAATAAAAAAAAGGCAGCCGCGGCTGCCTTAACTATTGTCATCGTGATTTTTTTATGCCGATCCGGTTCTTTCCTTTACTACCCGGTTTAGCCACTTCAATAATGTAATCATCACAAGTGTCGCAACTACTGCGGCAATAAAGGTGATGAGGAAAAACACCTTTTTGTCTACAAATGAATCCCAATAGCCAGCCAGGATACCCGCAAGTTTACCGCCAATGGCCGTGGCAAGGAACCAGCCACCCATCAGCAAAGCTGTGAACCGTTGCGGTGCCAGCTTTGATACCAGCGAAAGTCCGAGTGGACTGATACAAATTTCACCAATAGTAAATACTGCATAACTTCCGATCAGCCACCATGAAGAAACTTTATTATGATAAATGTCGGTTCCCATTACGGCAAACACCATCACCAGCGACGACAATCCGGAAATTAATAATCCCCAGGCGATCTTTCCAGGTGTGGTAGGCTCTTTCTTTCGTCTGCGCAGCCATCCGAAGAGTGCGACCAGCGGCACCGTAAATATTACGATACAGGCCGGATTCACCGATTGGAAAAGTTCGGGATTAAATACTTTCAGCGTTTCACCATCAGCGGGCCATTGGTCTTTCGGCAGATTTTTAAGATATGGATCAACAGATATTTCGTTTACTTCACGCCCATCCACTATTACCGGCCTGAAATATTCATCCAGGGCTGGTTGTGAATCCTGTATTGGTTTGTTTGTGATGGTTTGAAGCAGGTACACTTTGTCTGCCGGTTTCTCCAGTGCAGCAGGGGCGCTGCGTTCTGTATAACTATTTGCCCAAATAGTGAGGGACGTTGAATTCTGGTTGTAGATAACCCAGAAAATAATAGACATTCCAAAGATCACCAGCAATGCCTTGATCGATTGCTTATCTTCCGAAACACCCGCCTTTTTGATCATCGAGATATAAAAGATAACGATGGGGATACAGGCAAACATAAACGCATCATTGGCGTCACTTCCAAAGATATTGCCCGGTATAAACCATCCAAGTGCACCTGCAATCAATGCCGGTAAAAACACAATTCGCAAAATACCGCCTACCGACATATCCCCCGGCTGCGCCGGTTTTTTTACATCAGCATATTTAACGTATTTGGAAAAGATAGCCAGTGAGATCAGGCCCAGTATCAATCCGCCGCCAGCCGCACCAAAGGCTGCTCCCCAGCCATATTTATTACGAAGAATAGCTGCGGCAAAATTGCAGATCAATGCCCCGATGTTGATACCCATGTAGAAAATATTGAAGGCCGAATCTTTCATGGGTTTCAAATCCTCCCGGTTATAGATGTTGCCAAGTAGCGTGGAGATATTCGGTTTAAAGAAACCATTCCCGATAATCACAAGAAACAACGCCGTAAACATCAGGACCAGGTTATGCTGAACCGCGAGGAGTAAATATCCTGCAGCCATCAAGGTACCGCCAATAAAGATCGAATTAATGTAACCCAACAGGCGATCGGCCAGAAGGCCTCCGAGAAATGGTGTCAGGTACACGAGGGCGATAAACGTTCCAACAATTCCATTTGCTTCCGCATTGTTATAACCCCAGCCTCCGCGAAGGGTATCGTTTAAATACAGGAACAGGATACCTACCATCAGGTAGTAGCCAAAGCGTTCCCACATTTCCGTGAAAAATAATACATAAAGTCCCTTCGGGTGCTTGCCCAGCTTTTCCTGGGGTATTGCCGCGGGTTGATTCATACAGCGATTTTTAGTTTATTAATCGGGTTTGGCGATATGAAGCAACCAAAATACAGAAAAATGACCATTCGTTGATTTTCTTAACCATCTTTAACCCCTGTAACCGATCTTCGCAGCGCCAACCCTTTAAACAGACCATAACCAGTTATGAAGATCCTCCTGCTCGGCTCCGGCGGCCGTGAACATGCCCTGGCCTGGAAATTGAAACAAAGCCCCTTAACCAGTGCCCTTTTTATTGCCCCAGGCAACCCCGGAACTGCCCTGTGTGGTACCAATGTGCCTATTGCACTCAATGATTTCGAAAAACTGGGTGCATTCTGTATCCATGAAGGTATTGAACTGGTGCTGGTAGGCCCGGAAGAGCCACTCGTTAATGGCATCTATGATTACTTCAAATCCAACCCTGAACTCAGCTCCATTCGCTTCATCGGCCCATCCAAAACCGGCGCACAATTAGAAGGAAGCAAAGCATTCGCGAAGGAATTTATGCTCCGCCACCAGATCCCTACCGCTGCCTACCGCGAATTTACCCTTGCCAACTACCAGGAAGGCATTAGCTACCTGGAACAACATACTTTACCCATCGTTATCAAAGCCGATGGACTTGCCGCAGGTAAAGGCGTCGTTATCTGCCAGGATCACCAGGAAGCATTGCAAGAATTTGAACAAATGATCCAGGCCTCAAAATTTGGCGATGCGAGCAAAAAAGTAGTTATTGAAGAATTTCTCACCGGCGTAGAACTAAGTGTATTTGCACTTACCGACGGCAAAAATTATTGTATCCTTCCCGAAGCAAAAGATTATAAACGCATTGGTGCAGGTGATACCGGACTCAATACCGGCGGCATGGGTGCCATTAGCCCCGTACCATTTGCAACCACAGATTTCATGCAGAACGTAGAAGAAAAAGTGATCAAGCCTACTATTCGCGGACTCGAAGCTGAAAAGATCAATTATACCGGCTTCGTCTTTTTCGGGTTGATCAATGTAAAAGGTGAACCATTTGTAATTGAATATAATTGTCGCATGGGCGATCCCGAAACGGAAGTGGTGATGCCAAGACTGAAAAACGACCTGGTGACATTGCTGGTAGCAGCCGCCGACGGACAGCTTACCGGAGTAAAAATTGAGCATGACCCGCGCGCTGGCGCAACTATTGTTGCCGTTAGCAAAGGTTATCCGGAGGAATATGAAAAAGGATTTGAAATAAGCGGTCTAAACGCGAATTATGGAACAGACCGGCTGGTTTTCCAGGCCGGCACAAGCATAAAAGACGATGTCGTTGTTACCAGTGGCGGTCGTGTTTTATGTGCTACTGCATTAGAAGCCGACCTTGACTCTGCGCTTATCGCCGCACGGCAGGTGTTGGGTCAACTGCATTTCGACGGTATGTATTTTCGCCCCGATATCGGTTACGAGTTTGTGAAACAATAACGATTTGCTATGGAAGTTCATTATCACGACTATCTCCAGCTTGACCAGATCCTCAATGCGCAATTGCCGGAGAGTGAAAAAAAAGGAATTGAAGCACATGATGAAATGCTGTTTATCATCATACATCAATCCTATGAGCTTTGGTTCAAACAATTGCACTATGAAATTGATTCAGTGCTCGGCATCATGGCAAAACCCGCGCTGAATGATAATTCACCGGAACTGCAAACCATCGTACATCGCCTTAGTCGCTGCATTACCATTTTGCGTGTGCTGGTACATCAGATAGACATCCTGGAAACAATGACGCCGATGGACTTTCTCGACTTTCGGGATTTGCTTCGACCTGCCTCCGGTTTTCAAAGCTGGCAGTTTAAGGAATTGGAAGCTAAACTGGGTTTGAAGTTTGAACAGCGTCATGGAAAAGAATACTACACATCACAGTTAAGACCCGGGCAGGTAGAACTTATCAAAAAAGCGGAATCTTCGCTTTCATTATTACAACTTGTAAACACATGGCTGGAGCGGATGCCATTTTTTGAAGATGCGTCGCTGTGGACAAACTTTCAAAATTCCGGTTCAAATAGTGATGTGCCTGTTTTCTGGCAGGAATATTTTGAGCGTTATCGTCAAAGCCTGGCAGATGCCGAACAGGGAAACCTCGCAGCTTTTAAACAGGTTTTTTTTGAAGGAGAAGAGCAAACCCGAACACTTAGTGCGCGTGCGTGCCGCGCAGCCGTTTTTATTACACTTTATCGCGGCTATCCCGTATTGCAACTTCCGTTTCAATTGCTGAATGGATTATTGGAAATTGATGAGCAATTAAGTTCGTGGCGGTATCGCCATATGAATATGGTGCACCGGATGATCGGGTCCCGCATTGGAACAGGAGGAAGTACCGGTAAAGATTATTTACGCGCTGCGGCCGACAAACATTATATCTTTCGGGAATTGGCGCAACTAAACAGCTTTTTAATTGAGCGAAGCCGTTTGCCTGAATTGCCAAGAGCGATTGAACGTAAATTGGGCTTCGCGCATGGCGAATAAAAAAAGAGGAGACCAATGGTCTCCCTGCTTTTTGCTGATACAAGAAACGATATATGTTAGAAGGTGTAACGGATTCCCAATCCTCCCCAGCCTCCGTAGAAGCCGCGTCCATCACCAAACTCAAAGGAAGGCTGCCAGTCGAGTGACATATTGATCGGAGCCCCGCTGAATTTATAATCGAGACCCAGTACACCGTCGATGCCTGCAAACGCTCCGTCGCCATATTTGGTATTGTAAAACCCAATATGCGCGCCCGGACCAATATACCAACGCAATCCCTGTGCGCCATTGATAGCGCCATGTATTTCATACAAACCGGTAATGCGCACACCGTGTCCATAGAAATAACCAATCAATTCACCTGCATTGTTTTCGGAGAAAAAATGTTTGAATGTAATTCCACCGCCATCCCAAACTTTTACACCAAGTGCATTGGTGTAGGAACTGCTGTTATAACTTTTACTTTGCGCACTTGCTGCGTTTATAATAAATAACGAAGCAACAACTACCAGCAGTTTTTTCGGATTACAAAATTTTGTCAGGGCGGTTGATGTCTTTCTCATACAATTGTCTTTAGTGGATTACTCAATATTGCTGGAGATATTTCCAACACCGTGCCAAAAACGAGAACTAATGCAACAATAACCTATAATACATGTTTGTAAATACCCGGCAATGCAGCGAGTGTGCAAAGTGAAGAAAAATGGCAAGTGAGAGAATGTACTGAAAACTGCTGGATTTTTGATTTCCGTGACCGGGTTTTAACCCCGATTTGGGAATGGACAAAATCGCAAAAAATCTTTGCTGGACAAGGGTTTCCGCTTTGGTCATTCAAATTATTTCCTCGTACTTTGCAACCATTAAATCCAATAAATTAGAATGGGACTTTTTAATTGGTTTACACAAGAAATAGCAATTGACCTGGGTACTGCAAATACCCTTATCATACATAACGAGGAAGTGGTGGTGAATGAGCCGAGCATCGTAGCGCTGAATCGCAACAACCCCAAAGAAGTGTTGGCGGTGGGCAAGCGCGCCCTGATGATGCACGAGAAAACCCACGAAAGTATCCGGACGGTTCGTCCGCTGAAAGACGGTGTAATTGCCGACTTCAACGCTGCCGAGCTGATGATCCGGGAGCTGATTAAACTCGTTTACCCCAAAAAACCCCTTTTCCCGCCTAGCTGGCGGATGATGATCTGCATTCCTTCCTCTATTACCGAGGTGGAAAAGCGTGCCGTGCGCGACAGTGCAGAACAGGCTGGCGCCAAGGAGGTTTACCTCCTGCATGAACCTATGGCGGCCGCCCTGGGTATTGGGATTGATGTGGAAGAACCCGTTGGGAACATGATCATAGATATAGGCGGTGGTACAACCGGCATTACCGTTATTGCCCTGGCAGGTATCGTTTGTGACCAGAGTATCCGGATCGCGGGAGATGAATTTACCGCCGATATTATGGAAGCACTGCGCCGCTACCACAGCCTGCTGATTGGAGAACGTACCGCCGAGCAAATCAAGATCCAGGTAGGAGCCGCTATGAAAGATCTTGATAACCCACCAGACGATATCCCCGTAAACGGAAGAGACCTGGTAACCGGTATCCCCAAACA
Organism: Bacteroidota bacterium; assembly: GCA_048498035.1. GTDB lineage: Bacteria > Bacteroidota > Bacteroidia > Chitinophagales > Chitinophagaceae > CADEDV01. The sequence goes on from JBEHYT010000011.1 coordinate 28,704, forward strand.
GATCATGGTCAGCTACCAGGAAATTGCCGAAGCGCTGGACAAAAGCATTTTCAAAATAGAAGAAGCCATACTGAAAGCCCTGGAGCAAACACCACCCGAGCTGGCTGCAGATATTTATCGCCGCGGACTATACCTCACCGGTGGCGGCGCGCTGCTGCGCGGGCTGGACAAACGACTGAGCCAAAAGATCAAATTGCCTGTACACGTGGCTGATGATCCACTGAAAAGTGTGGTACGAGGTACCGGAATTGCATTGAAGCACTACGACAGGTATCCGTTTGTGATGAGATAAGCCGGCATTCCTATCCTGAGCCCTTTGTTTATGCGAAATATATTTCTCTTTATCAGGCGGTTCTTTGTCTTTTTCGCATTCCTCGTATTGCAAGGGATATGTCTTTGGTTTTTATTTACTTATAATCGCTTTCACCGCGCCCGGGGACTGGGCGTGGCAGATGAAGTAGTCGGTTGGGTCAACTCCAAATACAACTACGTGGAAGACTATTTTTACCTCCGGGACGCCAACCGCCGGCTCAATCACTTCAATGATTCACTGCTCAACCGGATGCCGACCAATTTCGCACTTCGGGATACTGGGTCCACGGATTTACGGGATTCGATCCCCTTTGATACGTTAGGTCATTATCGCCGGTTCAGGTTCCGCGATGCCACTGTTGTTTATAATACGGTCAACTTTCCCAAAAACTATATCCAGATCAACCGCGGCTCCAACCAGGGAATCAGGGAAAATATGGGCGTTATTTCAGGAGATGGGTGTGCCGTGGGCATCGTCGTTAACGTAAGCCCTAATTATGCAGATATTATGAGCATGCTGCATATACAAAGCAGCATGAGCGCTTCCCTGAAGCGAAGCAAGGAATTTGGTAATATCGAATGGGACGGCGGCGACCCCCGCTACGTGTATATGCGGAGATTGCCCAAATCAGTAGATGTAAAAAAAGGCGATACGGTGCTGACAAGCGCCTATTCCTTTGCCATTCCGCCAGGCTATATGGTTGGTACTGTGGAAGATGTGAAAATTGACGACCAGACCGGTATGTACATACTGAAAGTAAAAACCGGCACCAGCTTCTATAAATTGCAGCATGTGCACGTCATCGAAAACCTTGAAGGAGATGAACAGCGCACATTGCTACAGGATACAAAACGAAAATTCGAAGAGCTTAAAAGCCAGAAAAAGTGAGCGACTTTATACGGAACATATTTCGACTGGCCATTTTTATACTGGTACAATACTATATCCTGAACAAGGTGCCGCATCTTCATCGATATATCACTCCATATATATACTACCTTTTTATTCTCTGGCTTCCGTTCAGCATTTCCCGGTTTAATTTGCTCATTGTTGGTTTTTTAACCGGGATGGTACTTGATTATGCAATGACCACTCCGGGACTTCATGCAGCAGCCTGCGTGTTGATCGCCTTTGTAAGGCCTTATATCATCGGTATTCTTACTCCCAAAGACTCTACTGAGTTCAACTACCGGGAACCATCGCCCAAAGCAATGCAATGGACGCCTTATATGGTATATGTGCTTATCCTTACTGTACTCCATCACGGGTATATGTTCCTGTTGGAATGGCTGTCATTCGGCACCTTCCTTGATTTTGTAATTAAAGTTATTACCACCACCGGTATCAGCATGCTGATGATATTCGCAACAGAACTTGTATTCCCGCGTCGTCTCAAGTTTCGCACAAATACGGCATAGCCCAAATAAAAAGCAAAAAACAGAAAATTATTCTGCTCACAATTTGGAAAGCGGTTCTGCATATTCGTACTTTGCGGTTGTAATCATCTTCACTTACTTTTTAGCCATTTCTTAGCCTCGCTATGCCGGTCTTTAACCAGTCCAGAAGTCGGATCATCAGGCTTATTTTCCTGGTGTCAATACTGATCATTATCGGCCAGCTTTTTTATCTGCAGGTCGCATCGCCCAAGTACCAGCGCTGGGCAGATGAAAATGCTATTCGTAAAAATGTAGTGTATCCGCCGCGTGGATTGGTGTTTGACCGCCATCATAACTCTGTAGTGCAAAACACACTTGCCTATGATCTGATGGTGGTGCCCATTGAAGCCCGGAATGTAGACAAAGAGATGATCTACCAGTTGTTAGAGATTGACAGCGCAGAATACCAGAAACGTATTACCCAGGCCATCGTCAAAAACAGGAGCGTACAACCCTCTGTTTTTGAAGCATCGCTTTCCCCGGAAAAATATGCCCGCTGGCAGCAAAACCAATGGCGCTTTCCCAATGGATTCTACATCCAGGAACGCCAGATTCGTTCCTACCCCAATCACTGCGGCGCCAATATCGTTGGATATATCGGCGAGGTAGACAGCAATTACCTGCGCCGGCATGCAGAAGATGGCTACCAGAGTGGCGACTATGCCGGGATGACCGGTCTCGAGAGCAGCTACGAAAAAGTGCTGATGGGCGAACGCGGCGTTCAAGTCCTGCTCAAAGACAAAAATGGACGCATTATCGGACCTTATGAAAACGGCGAATTGGATGAACCAGCCGTAGCTGGAAAAAACCTCTACACCAGCCTCGACGTTTCGCTACAGCAATTTGGTGAAAAGCTGATGACCAATAAAGTGGGTTCTATTGTAGCGATTGATCCCAAAACAGGCGGCATTCTCTGTATGATCAGCAGCCCCACCTATGACCCCAATTATCTTACCGGTGGTGAGCGTCGGCGACACTTTTCAGAACTTTACCAGGACCCGCGGCTGCCATTGTTAAACCGGGCCGTAAATGCCAGCTACTCGCCGGGATCAACTTTTAAAACCCTGCAAGCCCTGGTTGGCCTGCATGAAGGTGTGATCACCACCCAAACCACCTTCTCCTGCTCAGGCGCATTTTACGGATGTGGTAGCGCCAGGCCTATGCGTTGCCTGGATCCCGGGGTGTTTAACCTGAAAACCGGTATCACACACTCCTGCAATACCTACTTCGCTAATGTAATGCAACGGGTGATCAACAATCCCGAATTTCCCACGCAAGACAGCAGCCTTCGCAGTTGGGACCAGTATATGTATAGCTTTGGACTGGGTCACCGCCTGGGTGTGGATGTACCCACCGAACAAACCGGGAATATTCCCACCCCGGAAGATTTCAACAAAGTGTACGGGAAAAACCACTGGAATTTCTGTACCTACCGCTCCGTTAGTATCGGCCAGGGCGAGGTTACCGCAACACCTATCCAGGTGGCCAATGAAATGGCTTATATCGCCAACAAAGGCTGGTTTATCATACCACATGTAGTTGATTCAATTGAAGGCGGTGATAAATTCGGACTGCTGGATCGATACAAAAAACATAATCGACCCATTGATATACCTGATACTATTTTTACCGCGGTACACGACGGTATGCAGGGCGTAATGGAAAGCGGCACCGGCCGCGGCGCAAAAGTACCAGGCATCGTTGTTTGCGGTAAAACAGGTACGGTAGAGAACTATTACCACGGCGTAAAACAACCCAACCACTCGTTCTTTGCCGCATTTGCCCCGCGTGATAATCCAAAGATCGCGATCATGTGCGTGGTGGAAAACAGCGGACGATTTGGCGGCACCTACGCAGCGCCGATCGTTAGCCTGATGATTGAAAAATACCTCAAAGACACCATCGCGGCAGATCGTAAAGCACTTGAAAAACGCATGGCGGAAATGAATCTCATTCCACCAATGATGCTGCAGAAAATGAAAACAAAAGACTCCCTGCGAAAAGTACGCGCCGACTCAATGGAACTCATCCGCGAACGCATTGAAGATTCTATCCAGTCTGCACAACCTATTCCCCAGGAAGAATTAAGACAATTACAGGAAGACCGTTCAGCGCCGCCGCACGACTCCCTGCCCACACCAGGATCAGTTACCAAATCAGAGTTGATCCTGTTCAACGATAAAAAATACGCCGTTGGCAGCGCCATGGCCTCCTTCAGTAAACCCAGATGAATCAACGCAACCCCGAAATATCAAAAGGAATTGACTGGAGCATCGTCTGGATATTCGTTATCCTGTCTATGATTGGCGTAATGGCCATCTTTGGCGCCACCTACAATGAAGGAGATCCTGTTTTGCGCAGCTTTGTTGGATTTAAAACCGACTATAGCAAACAACTTTACTTCTTTTTCGCAGCTTCACTGGTAGGCCTGTTTATCCTGCTTACCGATAGCAAATTCTTTTCTGCCACTGCCAACCTGATGTATGCCATCGGTATTTTTTTCCTGTTGCTTGTTTTTCCATTGCATAGCAACATTAAGGGAACCGAGTCCATCATTAAACTTGGCGCCTTCAACTTTCAACCCGCCGAGTTTTGTAAGATTGTAGTGGCGCTGGCACTTGCCAAACATATCTCACGCCCGGAAACCGATTTTACCAAATTGCGGTCGCAGTTGATTGCAGCTGCCATTGCCCTTTTTCCAGCCGCACTTTCCATCATGCAGCATGAAACCGGTCTGGCGTTGGTGTATTGTTCATTCTTTATCGTTATGTATCGCGAGGGACTTCCCTCCATCGTGCTCCTGATCGGGTTTGCGCTTGCCGCGCTGGTAGTGGCAACCCTGCTGGTGGATAAAGACGTGCTGGCTGGCGTACTTACCGGCCTTGCCGCGCTGGTTGCCCTGTTTATGCGCCGGCAAATTCGCCGCAGGCGCAGCATCTTCTTCGGTATTGCTGCAGTATGGATTTTATGTGTCGGCATCCAGCGCTTCGCCGTTCCTTTTGCATTCAAACATGTACTTAAGCTTTACCAGGTAGAACGGATCTACAGTACTGTGGGAAGAGATGTACCCGATGAATATATCGAGGCCCATAAAGAAGAAATTGAGAAGAATAACGGACGAAAAAAAGATACCGGCTATAACGTACGACAATCAAAGATCGCTATCGGAAGCGGCGGACTGCTCGGAAAAGGATTACTGAAAGGAACGCAAACGCGCTATGGATTTGTGCCGGAGCAGCGCACCGATTTTATTTTCGACACTATTGGCGAAGGATTCGGGTTTGTAGGGTGTTTTGTTTTTCTGGCCCTCTATCTTTTCCTGCTCTTCCGCATCGTCACCATCGCAGAGCGACAGCGAAGCACATTCAGCCGATGCTATGCCTATGGCGTGGCCAGTGTTTTCTTTTTTCATATTCTCATCAATATCGGGATGGCAGTCGGCCTGGCGCCGGTAATTGGAATCCCACTGCCGTTTATCAGTTACGGCGGAACTTCACTGCTTACATTTGCCATCCTGCTGTTTATCCTCGTACGACTGGATGCAGACCGGCAGATGGTATTGCGATAGGAGTTTGAATTCGGCAATTCGGTGATTCGTTGATTCTGAATCATTAGTGCCGATAAAAAATTTATTACACAACCGAAATTATCATTGCTTTCGAACAAATAATGAAATACTGAGTCAATGAATTTTTATTGCGCCCTTTGCGCAACCCTGGCGCCCCTTGCGTTACAAAAAAAGTTCCTCATAAGTTCGGTAACGCCAAGAACGCTAGGAACCGCAGAGAACGTGACGCGTCACCCAATTTATTCATCACAAATGCGCGGATAAAATTTTACCGACAGCCGAAATAAAGCTTCTCTTTGAATAAGACGACTTGCTTTTAATTTGGACAACGAGCGGGTCAAATAAGCTTTGATATTCAGGTTAGTGAGCAGATGCGAATTTGGATTTTTATTTTCCCCGGACAACAATGATCGCTGAATTATCAAATTAATTTTCACATTAGCACATTTTCACATTTCCACATTTGCATTCGCACATTCGCATTCTCCTACCTTTGCAGGAATGAAAATTATCCCGCTTTCCGAAGGTACTTTCACCATTGATCATACCAAGTTATTTGTTCCTTTTAACAAACAGGCAGATGATCTGCAGGAACGACCCGTGGGTAGCCTGTTGGTGGAGATCCAGCCATTTGTCGTAATAACTTCAAAAGATATATTGCTGCTGGATACCGGGCTCGGTTTTGAAACGAATGGAAAATTACAGCTGTACCAGAACCTGGCCGCTGCCGGTATCAATCCCGGTGATATTACCAAAGTGCTCCTCTCTCATTTGCACAAGGATCACGCCGGCGGATTGGCGGTGGCCGATAAAACCCGCCTGTCATTTCCCGCAGCTACCTATTATGTACAGGCAAAAGAATTGCAGTTTGCTTTTGAAAAAGGAAAACCTTCTTATTTGCCGGAAGAACTGGAACCCCTTCGAAGCGCAACCAACGTGGTGTTGCTGGATGGAAACGGGACCATTGATGGATATATCGATTATGAAATAACGAGCGCCCACTCACCATGGCACCAGGTATTCAAACTGCGGGACGAAGGAGAGATTGTGTTTTTTGGCGCTGATGATGCGCCGCAGTTGCAGCAAATGAAACACCGGTTTACGGCCAAATACGATTATGACGGGAAAAAGGCAATGGAATTAAGACAACAGTGGTGGCAACTGGGTGAAGAAGAAAAATGGACCTTTCTTTTTTATCACGATGTAAAAAATCCGGTATTCCGGTTCTAAGCGTTTCCCCCTAAAAAAAGGCCCGCTCTGAAAAGAGCCGGCCGTTGCTAACCTATGAAAAACACCTAGCTCAAATATATTATATTTTTTTTATTCGCGTAGCGAGAACGATTTGTTAGGTCCGCGTAGCACGCGGGGGCGGTCTCGTCCCATACGCCGCTCCTCCAGGTTTTTGATCTCCTGGATAAACCGTTCCTGTGTATCATAGACCATGTTGGCCCTTTTTTCACCCAGAATATCCCGGAAGTCAGGCCGGAATCGCAAGCGTAATTCAATGATTTTCTGCTGCCTGAGCAGCCGGTCTTCCCGGAATTGGCGCATGGTTTGGCGCCATTCCCGGAAATAGCGTAAAAACAGGGGTGTAAACTTCTTCGCTTCGTCAGCAGATAGATCCAGCCGCTTTTGAATGTATTCATTCATTTTGTCGCGGATCTTTTCCCCGCCCCCGGCTTCGGGATCTTCATCCTGTGCCATCACCCGCAGGCCGGCACAAAGAACCATGGATATTATGAGGAGAATTTTTTTCATGATTAGTTCATCATCGCATCATCCGGGGAAATATCAGTCAGGAAGTCCTGTATTTCCTTTTCAGATACGTTTTTAAGCAAATCTTTTACTTCCACCGGCTGCGTATTGGCCGCAATTGCATTGGGAGCAGCAACTTCATCTGTCATTTCTACAAATTGCTGAAGGTCATCCGTACTTACACTTTTCAGGTTTTTCTGCACCCATGCATAGGAATCCGTTGCCGGGTCTACTTTTTCGCCGGAGCGAACAGCATACAACACCGCCGATAAACCAATTACCAAAGTAACCGAAGCGGCAATGGCATAGCGGAACCAATTGCGACGGGTAAAAGGTATAACTGCCGCCTGGCTCTTTTGCGCCGGGATGCTGATATTACCAAAATAACCCTCCGGAACCTGGTATGGCATTTCTTTTTTAAGGCCGCCCAGGAGCGGTGAGAGCGCCTGCAACTCCTCATCTACATCGGCGTGCGGTATTGACGCAACACCAGCTGCAGAGGCACCAAGCTCCTCAAAATAGCCCACAGGCACTTTGTAAGGCATCTCCCGTGTAAATCCGGCCAGCATCGGCGACAACGCCTCCAACTCTGCACGCGGATCTACCGCAGCAAGCGCACGTACGCGCTGCAGCATCAACTCCGGTAGCCCGGCAAAATAGCCCTCCGGTACACGATAAGTATCTGCTTTCGCGTCTACCAGGCTGCTATTCAGCTCCTTAAGTTCATTTAATATGGTGTTGTCAGCTATCATTTTTACTGGTAATGAGACCTTTTTTCAGGGTAAAAGTTTAATGATTACGTATATAATCCTCTATTTTTTTAACAGCGTGATGGTAACTTGCTTTCAGCGCTCCTTCACTGGTTTCCAACACCCGGCTCATCTCCTCATACGGCATTTCATCGTAATACCGGAGGTTAAATACAAGTTTCTGTTTTTCAGGAAGTTGCTGTATCGCCAGTTGCAGCTTCCACTCTAACTTATTAGGATCAAAATCCCGGTCGGCCTTTATCTTATTGCTCAGTCCCGATTCCACCTCGCTAAGGCTGACGGCACTTCTCTTTTTTTGTTGTTCCAGGTAGCTAAGGCATTCATTGGTGGCAACCCGGTAGAGCCAGGTATACAGCTGGCTGTCTTCCCTGAAATTTTCCAGGCCATTCCATACACGGATCAACACATTCTGCAGCACATCATTGGCATCTTCGTGTTCCACCACCATGCGCCGGATATGCCAGTACAGTTTTTCCTGGTATTTACGAATGATGCTGGTATACGCACGCTCTCGCGTGGCAGGGTCACGGAATTGTACCAGCAGTTCGCTATCACTCAAGGTAGTAGGGGCCATGAAAAGGTCCTGGTTTTATATTAGAACAAAGGATCTCGCCGTTGTTTAAATCGTATTTCTAAATAAAAATAAAAAAAAGCAGGCTCACTTTTAAATGAACCTGCTTTTATCGTCGGGAAAAGATCAACCATTTTTTTTACGCTGGATCACTTTTTCGGCTGCCGCAACAATATCTGGGATGTCGAGGCCGTATTTTTTCAACAGCTCTTTAGGCGTACCGCTTTCGCCAAAAGTGTCTTTGGTTCCAACGTATTCAATAGGTATCGGGAAATGTTTGGCTGCGCATTGCGCCACCGCATCACCCATCCCACCAAAAATATTATGTTCTTCAGCTGTAACGGCACAGCCCGTTTTGCGAATGGATTTCAGCACCGCTTCCTCATCCAGTGGTTTTACCGTGTGCAGGTTAATCACCTCTACGCTCAATCCTTTTTCTTCCAGGATAACGCCGGCCTGGATGGCATTCCAAACCAGGTGCCCACAGGCGAAAATGCTGACATCCGTGCCTTCGGAAAAATATTGCGCTTTACCGATCCGGAATTCGTCTGGATTGGAAAAAATGGGCCAGGACGGACGTCCAAAGCGGAGATAAACAGGGCCTGCATATTCAGCTACTGCCAGCGTAGCGGCCTTGGTCTGGTTGTAATCGCAGGGCACAATTACCGTCATCCCCGGCAGCATCTTCATCATCCCGATATCTTCCAGTATTTGGTGCGTAGCGCCGTCTTCACCCAGTGTAAGCCCGGCATGGGATGCACAGATCTTTACATTTTTCCCGCTATAGGCAATGGACTGGCGAATCTGGTCATATACACGCCCGGTAGAAAAGTTAGCGAACGTGGTCGTAAAAGGAACTTTGCCACCAATCGTAAGCCCGGCAGCAATGCCCATCATATTCGCTTCGGCAATGCCACATTGGATATACCGGTCAGGAAATTCTTTCATGAACTGCTGCAGCTTCATAGAGCCGGCCAGGTCGGCAGTAAGCGCCACGATATTGGGATTTTTGCGCGCAGCTTCCACAATGCCATCACCAAAACCACTCCTGGTATCTTTTGAACCTGTTGATTGAATATCTTTAAGCATGATCGGAATTTTGTCCGGGCAAAGCTAAGGAAAAGCGCCTAGCTTCCGGTTATCGGATTCAGGTTTGCCAGCGTCCTGCGGCTCAGTTCAGATCTTTTGGCTGGTTGCCAAAGAAACTATCGTCCATTTTCAACTTTTGCTCCCATTCCCAGGCCGTCAGCATCATTTCTTCAAGCGTATAAATTGGCTCCCATCCCAGGCGGCCCCGCGCCAAATCATTATTGGCATAAATCGCTTCCACATCGCCCGGCCTGCGGGCGCCAATTTCGTAATTGAGGGGTTGATGACTCACACGTTCAAAAGCAGCAATGGCCTCCAGCACCGTTACACCATTTCCACTGCCGAGGTTAAACACCTCGCAGCGACCGGTATTCCGTTCCGCCTCCAGGTATTGCAACGCCAGCGTATGCGCATGCGCAATGTCAGACACATGGATGAAGTCGCGTACACAAGACCCATCCCTGGTGTCATAATCATTCCCATAAACGGTTAGCTTGTCCAGCTTGCCAATTGCAGTTTGTGTAATGGCCGGCACCAGGTTTTGCGGTCGGCCTACCGGTTTTTCCCCGATTTTTATTGAAGGGTGTGCGCCTACCGGGTTAAAGTAACGAAGCAGGATGCACTGGGTAGACGTGCTTTTTGAAAATTCATTGATAATCTGTTCACCCATTTGCTTGGTGTAGCCATAGGGCGATTCAGCGGGTTTGGGCGGTGTTTTCTCCGTAACCGGGATTTCATCGGGGCTGCCATAGACGGTGCAGGACGATGAAAAAACAAAATACGGGGTATTAAAATCCTGCGCACATTTCAGCAGGTTGATCAGCGAAGTGAGATTGTTTTCAAAGTACATCAGGGGTTTTTCAACGGATTCACCCACTGCTTTAAAAGCGGCAAAATGAATAATACCCTGGATGTCATTTTCCTGGAAAATGGCAAATGTGTCGTCGAAGTTGCAGAGGTCAACTTTGTAATTCTTGATCTTTTTGCCAACGATGCTTTCCACGCCAAGCAGTACGCGCTCGTCTGACCGGGAATTGTTGTCCACAGAAATTACATCAAAGCCGTGTTCGATAAGGTCTACCAGGGTGTGTGATCCGATATAGCCACAGCCGCCCGTTACAAGTATTGTTGCCATAATATCCCGGCAAAATTGCAATTTTTTTCCGGAACGGAAAGTTTGGAGAAATTTTGGGATTTTCCCTACTGATGAAGTGCAAATGTGCTGATTAATTCGCTAATTCGTTAATTCGGCGATTCGATAATTGGAAGAAATGGGTAAATGTGACTAATGCGCTCATTTGAAAATAACGACGACAGGATTATCGAGTTAACGAATCATCGAATCATCGAATCACCGAATTGCCGAATTGAATCATGCTAGAACAGGTTGGCAATATAGTACACACCAATCGCCAGCAATGCGCTTACCGGGATAGTAAGTATCCAGGCCCAGATCAGGTTGATCGTAACTCCCCAGCGAACGGCGGAAAGACGTTTGGTAGCGCCCACACCCATGATAGAACCCGTAATAGTGTGCGTGGTACTTACCGGTATCTTCAGGGATTCTGTAAGAAACAGCGTTACTGCACCTGCAGTTTCAGCAGCCACACCTTCAAACGGTGTTACTTTGGTAATACGTGTACCCATCGTTTTTACGATCTTCCAGCCACCGCTCATGGTACCGAGTGAGATAGATGTATAACAAGCCAGGGGAACCCACCATTCCATATGGCTGATCGAATACCGGGTGGGATCACTCGCTACCAATGCTGCCATGATGATACCCATTACTTTTTGCGCATCATTACCGCCATGGGCGATACTAAAGGCAGCAGATGAGATCAATTGGAGCCGCTTGAACCATGCATTGGCGCGATTTGCATTCAGGCTGCTCAGGTACAGAGAGAACACCGCCATTATCGTTAGGATCAGTGCAAGCAGCAGCCATTTAAAGTTTTGCGGATGGAAAATAACCCGCATGGTATAGGAGTCGAAATGCGATTTCAACTTGGCAGGATCGGTTACTAATACTTCCCGGAGGAAAAATGCGATCCCGATCATTACCACTACGGAGAATATTTTTGGACCCCATCCCTTCCGGAAGGAATTGAGAAACCAGAGAGATGTGATAAACGCCATCACCATACCAATCAGTGGCGCCAGGAAAATAAAAATAGTCGTTTTGATAACCGGGTCTGAGTTGACGGCCTGTATACCGCCCGCATGGGCGATGGCTGCGCCGGCAAACCCTCCAATCAGCGTGTGCGAAGAAGAAGACGGAATACCAGACCACCAGGTAAACAGGTTCCATGCAATAGCTGCAATTAAACCAGATAAAATTACCTGAAGCGTGATGAAGTCGTGCTTCACCGTGTTGGCAATGGTATTGGCAACGCCGTGATCTTTAAAAATAAAGAAGGCTACAAAGTTGAAAAGCGCAGACCAGAGCACAGCCTGAACGGGAGTAAGCACTTTGGTAGAAACGGCTGTGGCAATGGAGTTGGCAGCATCATGAAAACCATTGATGTAGTCAAAGATGAGTGCCAGAACTATAATTACAATCAGGTAAGGCGTCATGTTGGATCAGCTGAAATGTGAAAATGCCGGCCGGGAATTCGGGAGTTTCTCCAAATTTCCTTTCGCCGGACTGCTAGGCGTATTTGATAATGATCGATTCGATCACGTTACTTGCATCCTCGCATTTATCGGTCACGATCTCCATTACCTGGTAGATCTCACGTTTTTTGATTACTTCTTTGGCATCCGGTTCCATTTCAAACAGGCGCTCAATGCTCATATCAAAGATGTCATCTGCCTGGTTTTCGATACTGTTGATACGTACAAGTGCCTCGGTAATGTTGCGCATATTCTTCATATTTCGCAATTCCTGCACTGCTATCTGCACCTGCTCGGCCCCTTGTTCAATAAGCTCTGCAAATTTTTGCATGCCCATATCATTGGGATTTACGCGGTAAAAATTGATCTTCTTACCGGCAGCGTAAATGTAATCGGCAATATCATCAAGCGCAGTGGCCAGGTAGTGAATATCTTCACGGTCAAAGGGAGTAATAAAATTGCGCCCCAGCTCCGTAAAAACGCTGTGCGTCAACTCATCATTGGCATGCTCCAGGTCTTCCAACTGGTTGATCAATGACGCGCGTTTATCAAAATTTGGCTCGGCAACAACCTGCGAAAGAACGCCGCCCATCTTAAAAACATTGGTAGCTACCTGCTCAAAAAGGTCGTAGAACACCCGGTTCTTGGGCAGGAAGATTTTGAGGAAAGAATTCATAGTTTGTCTTTAAACTTGGTTGCGAAATTACCGGCTTACCCACGCCCCCAATTCCGGCATGGGTAAGTTAATAATTATTTAATATAGCAGTAACGATTCCTTAATTCATGGATAACAAACATTTCATATAATCTTTACAAGTCGCCTTTCATGTTGCCAATAAGGAACGTTTTATTCTTCAAAACAGTTACTTGTTTATAGCCTGCTGATTGTCAGGTTTTTTTGTGAAAACAATGCATCGCCCCACTGGCTTGTGCAGGTTCCTGCAACCATTTAAATCGTTTTAAAAAAATCGTTGCCTCACCTTTGCTATCGTCGCCGGTAAAAGTCCGATCCGCTATTTTATGACGAATTGCCCTGCCACCAGGTATTGTTTATTCCGGTTTGCCCGCCGTAACATTCCGGTAACATTCAGGTGATGATTGGTTAATATGGCGGTAACATCCCGTTCATGTCTGCGGCCGTCCTTTGCCCGCAAATAACTGATATGAATTCCCGGTTTGGACTGCTTATCCTGGCTTTAGTTTCTTCCTTATTTACTGTAGCCCAAACACCTTCCGCGAAATTGACCGGAAAGGTGTTGAACGAGAAAAATGAACCCCTGGCCAGCGTATCTGTAAAAATTACCGGCATGGCCGGTGGTGCTACCACCAATGCAGACGGCACCTTCAGCCTTATATTACCTGTTGGAAAAAAATATGAACTCGAATTTTCTGCGGTTGGCTATTTGCCCAAACTGGTAAGTGATGTTGAAGTAAAGGAAGGGCAGATCAATGAACTTGACATTGTAATGGAAATAAACGCCGCCACGGGCGAAAATGTGGTGGTTACTGCCAGTCGCGCCAGCGCACGGAAAGAAACTGCAGCAGCGCTGATCGCTTTTCAAAAAAATACAAACACAGTGGCGTCCGTCATCTCCGCCGAAACGATCCGCCGCTCACCCGATAAAAATACCGGCGAAGTGTTGAAACGGATCCCCGGGGCCAGTATCCAGGAAGGTCGTTTTATCGTGATCCGCGGACTTGCAGACCGCTACAACCAGGCAATGCTGAACGGCATCCTGCTGACGAGCACCGAGCCGGACCGTAAGACTTTCTCCTTCGACCTGATCCCTTCATCCATGATCGACAATATTGTGATCAACAAAGCTTTTGTTCCGGAATATCCCGGAGAATGGGCTGGTGGATTGATCCAGGTAAACACAAAAGATATTCCCACCAGGAATTTTCTGAATATACAAGTTGGTACGGGTTTTAACTCACAAACCATCGGAAAGGATTTTTATAAAGACAACCAGGGCAAGCTCGACTGGCTGGGTATTGATGACGGCGCCCGCAGCTTACCATCAAGCTATACTACCAAATCTGCGTTCGATATGTTAAGTCCGGCAGAGAAAACAGCTATTGGCGCGCAATTGCCCAACCGCTGGTCTGCAGAAAAAACAACAGCACCCCTGAATGTTTCTTTCCAGGCAAATGGAGGTTTCAACACGAAAATATTTGGTAAAAAAATACTGGGTGGAACTTTTGGTATCAATTACAACAAGAGCAATAAATACATCAAGATCCTGAATAGGACCAACACGCTGGCCAATGATGTGTTTAGTATTAATTATAGTTACAACGATGATCGTTACCTGCAGGAAATCCAGGCAGGTGCAATCGGAAGCCTGTCGCTGCAACTGAACGCTAACAACAAGATCTCGATCAAATCGCTGATCAATGTAAATACCGGGAACGGAGTTGTAGAGCGTACAGGGATCGATTATACACGAAATGACGATATCCAGGGCGCCAGCTTCACCTTCAACGAGAATACGTTCTTTACAACACAGTTGAATGGTGAACACAGCCTTACCCCAGCTATTAAGCTAAAATGGTATGGCGCATTCAACATCCTGGACGGTTACAGCCCTGACCAGCGCCGCCTGCTGTACACCCGCACCACGGGCACACAGGATCCTTTCCGTGCGCTAATCTCCAATTCACTGTCCCAGCAAAGCGGCAGCCGCATTTATCAGTCGCTGAGCGACTACATCTATACCGCCGGTGGCGATCTTACATATTCCTTCAACTGGCTACAGCAAAAACAAACATTGAAAGGCGGTTATATGTTCCAGGTAAAAGACCGCCTGTATGATGCTAAACTGTTTGCCAATTATTTCCCCACTTATAATCCAACGCTTGCACTGCTGCCAGCCGACCAGATTTTTGCACCAGAGAATTTTGGCAATGGGTCCGATAACAAATTTGCGTTTGACGCGATCAAATCGAGCAACTTCCGCTATATGGCCAATACGATCCTCAATGCCGGATTTTTGCAGCTGGATAACCAGTTCACCAAAGAGTTGCGCGTAGTATGGGGATTGCGTGTAGAAGATTACGATCAATTGGTAGGAAGCGTTAAAACCTGGGATCCGCGTCATACTCACCAGCGTGTGACCGACTTTTTGCCTGGTGTAAATGCTACGTATAAAGTAAATACGAAAACTAATATCCGCCTGTCCGGATCACAAACGGTGATCCGCCCCGAGTTGCGTGAACTTTCATTCCTGAATCTTTATGATTTTGAGCTGAATGCATCTGTACAGGGTTTGCCTACGTTAAAGCGTAGCAAGGTTACCAACCTTGACCTCCGGTATGAACTGTATCCGCGCAGCGGCGAAACATTCTCTTTGGGTGTTTTTTACAAACACTTTAAAGATCCTATTGAAGCCATCTTTAATGAAGGAAGCGGCGGCGCCAGCACTTTTAACTTCCAGAATCCTGCTGCCGCTAATTCCTATGGAGCAGAAGCTGAATTGCGTAAACGTCTTGATTTCGTAGACGGGTTGAAGAATTTCACTTTCCAGGCGAATGTGGCCTATATCCACAGCCGTATTAGTGATTCAAGGCTGGCGGTAGATCGTCCGTTGCAGGGACAATCACCTTATCTCGTGAACCTTGGTTTGCTGTATGATCTTGAAAAAGCCGGATTCAACGCAACGCTTTTATTTAACCAGATTGGCGAACGTATTTACCTCGCGGGGGATATTTCTGCAGGCGCCGGTTCTCCAGACATCTACGAAGCACCCCGCCCGTTGCTTGACCTCCAACTTGCCAAGAAGATGATGAAAAACAAGGCGGAGATCAGGCTCAACATTTCAGATATCCTGAACCAAACTCAATACTTCTATCAAAATGCTTCGGGTAAGACTTCTTTCCAAAAAGGAGAAGACGCTTACCGTTTTACCCGCAAGCCTGGCACAAACTATAGCATCACGTTTAACTATTCATTGTAAAAAACTTTAAACACATACGGAAATGAAAAAATCACTGTTTTTCCTGGCTGTTGCAGCCGCTGTTGCTTTCGGAAGCTGCCGCAAGATTGAATCTGACGGCCAGGTGATTGTTGTGACCCAACCTGGCGGAGGCACTTCAACCGGCCAAACAATTACGCTATCAGGCCGCATCAATGCAGATACCACCCTGCATAAAGAAAATACTTACATCCTGAAAGGGCTTGTATATATGGTGGGCAATCACACAATGAACATTGAAGCAGGTACAGTGATCAAAGGATCGTATAGCGGTTCAGACGTTGCCGCCCTGATCATCACCCGCGGTTCCAAAATCAATGCAGTAGGTACAGCTTCAGATCCGATTGTGTTTACCTCTGCATCTCCCAACCCGCGCTCCGGCGACTGGGGCGGTATCGTGCTTTGCGGAAAAGCAAACTACAACCTCAGCTTTAACGGTATCCAGGGACTTTGCCAGGTAGAGGGCGGAATTGACAACGCTAATGGTGACGGTCTTGCCGGTTCAGGTGATGCTGTAGTGCCTACACCTGTTCCTGCTGATAACTCAGGCGTAATGAAATTTGTGCGAATTGAATATGCCGGGTACGCTTACCAGCCCGATAAAGAGATCAACAGCCTCACTTTCGCGTGTGTGGGTAGTGGTACAACTATCGACCACATCGAAACGGTTTACGCAAAAGATGATGCCTACGAATGGTTTGGCGGGTCTGTAAATTGTAAATACCTCATCGCCTACAAAACACAGGATGATGATTTTGATACTGACAACGGATTTAGCGGTAAAGTACAGTTTGGCCTGGTGATGCGCGATTCTCTGATTGCCGACGTTTCCACATCAGAAGCTTTTGAAAGTGATAACAACGCCAGCGGTACCAGTGCTACTCCTAAAACGAGTGCAATCTTCTGTAACATCACCGCTATCGGCCCACGTGCTACACTCAATAACATCGGTAATCCGCTGTTCCGTGCGGGTGCACAGATCCGTCGTAATTCAGCGATCTCTATCTACAATTCCATTATCATGGGATGGCCGCAGGCAATCCTGATTGATGCATCAACAGGTGTGCCAACCGATAACAATATTGTGGACAGCTCACTCCGCATCCGTTACACTACACTCGCTGGTAACAATGTGAACCTGAAATACGCTGCGGGTTCACCTGCAACCGGCGCTACAGATGCCAGCATCCTGGCTTGGTTTACCAATCCTTATTTCGGTAACCAGATCCTGACCAATGTGGATGATGCCCGATTGACATTGCCGTTCAACTACGCAGCTCCAGATCCTACGCCTTTCGGTTCTGGTAGTAATAACCAGGCTTCAAATGCCAATTTTACCGATCCTAAGTTGCAGGATGCGTTCTTTGATGTAGTTCCATTCCGTGGCGCTATCGCACCGTCACTTTCTTCTGCAGGTACCAGTGATGCAAACTGGTGGAAAGGATGGACAAAGTTCAATTACAATTAATCAACAACCACTATAGCTCTTTAATAAATAACCCCGCCACGTGCGGGGTTATTTTATAGTTTGGTAACAGGTAGTTTACTTCCAGTTTATAACAGGCATCGATCTTTACATCAGTTCTTACAGATAGAGTCCTAATTGTAGTTACGTTAGTCGTTAGTTATCGTTCCACGATCGGACGCAATTTTCTCATGCAGTGATACCCCGTTTTTTTAAACGGGGTATTTTTTTGACTGGTGAATCATGCAGGTTCGGCCACTGCAGCAAGCGCCAATATACGCTCCAGCGCCGGTACAATTGTATTGCTGTAGTCTTTTTGTACCACAGGTCCGTCATGTAACCATCGCGTTAGTTCATCCCTGAACCCTGCACTAATACAGTCCAGCGTGGTTACACCCAATTGCTGCAGGGCAGCGGCATTACATTGCTGCTCGTATTGTCCGCGGATGGGGATGGAAAGGATTTTTTTTCCAAGATGCATCGCTTCGGCCGGCGTTTCAAAACCGCCGCCTGTTATAATTCCATTGCAAGTGATCAAACTCTCATTGAATAATTCCTTGTTCACCGGCATCCATCGGATATGACCTTCCTGTTGAATGGCCGTTATTTCTTTGGTAAAGATCTCAAACCTGCAATCCCGCAGTGAGAAGAACAGTGCCTTTAACTGCGGCTGACAATAAGAAGGCAGGTACACGGTGATATGACCTTTATCAACCGGGTTTGCATCCAGAATCTGCCGTTTCACCACAGCTCCAAAAATATCCTGGTCGTAGGCTTCAAAATGAAAACCTACCTGCTGCGTGGAGCGCGCATAGTTTTTTAAGATCCACTCGCCCGTTGCATTACGCCGTTCAGGTCGCGGCGTTTTAGGCGACATAAAACTGGCCTGGTGGCCAAAATGGATAAAAGGGACCTGTTTGCGCTGGCAGGCCGCTGCGGTAATATATTCAAAGTCGTTTAATACCAGGTCATACTGCTCCACCGGCAAATCGCGGATCTCCCGCCGAAGTTGCAATGGATGAAATCCACGCAAGATGCGCCAGTAATCAAGTCCGCCCCGGCAATTGTAATGCAGGCTGATCCCTTTGCTTCGATAACGTACCGGCGCGTCAAGTCGCAGGTTGGCGTTATCACCACTCAGGAAAATATCTACAGAGCCGATGGTTTGAAGGTAGGGCAGCAGTTCCATTGCCCGGCTGATATGCCCGTTACCCGTAGCCTGAACAGCGTAAAAGATGCGCATAAAAAAGATTATAAGGTTAGTGTGTGCAGATACATGGCAATTTCATCACCTGCTGCGGTAGCTTCTTTACTGGCAGCAGGATCAGCAGTGGCAATCCTGTCATCATATGTATAGAGATGCCAGTTACGGTCGTAATATTCCAACGCCGTCAGGTGTTCAATCCAGTCGCCGGAATTCAGGTAGGTCACCTGGCCTTTATCAGTTTTTACCAGGCGCTTCGTGGGTTGATGCGTATGACCACAAATCACGCAATCATATTTTTTCTCAATAGCCAGCTCTGCTACCAGTTTTTCAAAACGGTCCACCTTTACGATCGATTTATTCACCTGCGCCATAACACGCCGTGAGAATGACACACGTTCACGACCCAACAGTTTTAATCCGCGGTTTACCACCCGGTTAAACGCCAGCAAAATCGCATATCCATTGCTTCCCATACGTGCCCAGAAGCGGGCTGCGCCCTGCGTGGTATTATCAAATACATCACCGTGAAAAATCCAGGTCATCCTGTTATCTATTTCAATAACCACTTTGTCTGCCAATTGCAGGTTCCCCAATTGGAGATCGGTGTAGCGACGTAACATTTCATCATGGTTGCCGGTGATGTAAATAACGCGTGTGCCATTGGCGAGCAGTTGAAAGATTTCCTTGATCACTGCCATGTGTGCGGGAGGGAAATAATGCTTGCTGAATTGCCAAACATCAATAATATCACCATTTAAGATCAGCAGCCGCGGATGAATACTGCGGAGGTAGGTGAGTGCTTCCAGGGCACGACTTCCATACGTACCCAGGTGCAGGTCTGAAAGGACGGCCACATCAACCGGACGTTTTTGCATGGGATCTTGCTTTGTTTAAAGCTAACATCCCAATATGACCGGTATGTTTGAAAATAATTAAGGAGAGGTTAATAATGCGCTACATCAAAACCATTTATTTACCGCCATCCAATGTAAAACCAATGGTAGTACCGATGTCTAACCGGCTGCGGACGTGAATGGTTTGTCCGTGCGCTTCTACAATGTGTTTGCAAATTGCAAGACCCAGGCCGCTTCCTGTTACATCAATACTTCTTCCTTCATCTGTCCGGAAAAAGCGCTCAAAAACACGGGCAAGGTGTTTTTCAGGAATGCCAATCCCGTCATCGCCAATTTCAATCAGCACGTGAGCGCCGTCTGTTGTATACATACTGGCAGTTACATGCCCGTTTTGTTTGCCGTATTTGACTGAATTTTCCACCAGGTTAATCAACACCTGCCGGATTCGTTCTTTATCAGCATGCACTGTTAGTGGTGATTCACAACCCTTCTTAATGGAAAAATGAATATTCTTCTCTTCTGCACGCATGGAAAGTGTTTCAAACACCTCCCGAACCACTTCCTGGATAATAAAATTCTGTTTATACAACACAAGTTCTCCGCGTTCCAGGCTGGAGATCTGGTCCAGATCGTTCAACAGGTTGGTCAGCCGCATTACATTGCGGGCAGTCTTCTGCAAAAATTTCCGGTTTACTTCCGGGTTTTCCAACGCACCCTGCAGTAATGTGTCAACATAACCCTGGATAGCAAAAATGGGCGTCTTGAATTCGTGTGAGAGATTTTGCAAAAATTCACGGCGGAACTGCTCATTGTTGCGCAGCAATTCAAGCTCCCGTTTATTCTCCTGTGCCCATGCCACTACATCTTCCCGTACTTCGTCGATACTCTTTTGCGGCAGCACATATTTGTAATAGGTTTCTTCCTTCCTGGTGGCCTTTGTCTGGTAAATAAATTTGTAGACCAGCTTGATCTTACGATAGATAAATCGTTCCAGTACTGCAGAAATAAGAAGATAGGAACCTGCAAGGATCAAAACAAAACAAATGGCGGCCCATTTCCAGTTTTCCACAAAAAAGATCAGCAGGCTGATGGGAAATGCCAGGATCAGCGCAGTAAAAAGAGAAAGTTGCCGTGGCGAAATGTTCTTGGTAGAAAGCATGTACCGCAAAACTACAGTTTAACCCTGAGCCTTAGTACCGGCTCAAAGCTCAAATTTGTACCCCACACCTTTTACCGTGGTAATACAATCAATCCCCAGTTTCTGGCGAATCTTCCGGATATGCACGTCAATCGTGCGATCTCCTACAATTACATCATTGCCCCAAACCTGGTTCAGGATCTCATTACGGAGAAATACCCGCCCCGGTTTCTGCGCCAGCAGGTATAACAGTTCAAATTCCTTTTTTGCGAGTACAATATCATTACCATCCACCTGCACCATAAACCGCTCCGGGTCAATAGTGAGATTGTCTATTACCAGTGCGGTATTTTCGGTTTTTGTTACACGGCGAAACAACGCATTTACACGGCTCAGGAATACTTTCGGACTTACCGGCTTACTTACATAATCATCAGCGCCGGTCTCGAGCCCCTTGATCTGCGTGCCTTCATCATTTACCGCCGTCAGGAATATGATCAATGTATCTTTAAAGGCAGGCGTTGCACGCAACAACTGGCAAACTTCCACACCTGTTTTTCGGGGCATCATCACATCCAGCACTATTAGGTCTGGCTGTGTGCGCTTGGCTTTTTCAAGGGCCTCATCTCCGTCTTTCGCCGTTATTACCTCGTACCCCTCATTGGAGAGATTGTATTTCAGAATTTCAAGGATGTCCGGCTCGTCGTCTGCAATCAAAACCTTGCGCGCTTTAGTCTCCATCAGCGAAATTTTGCGCAAACCTAAACTGAAATCAGGGTAGAATAAAATACAGGTCAGCGCTTTACAGAGAGTTAATGATAACTTAATACATAGGCACGACTATTGTTTTGAACTGCTTGCAACCCATTCAGTTGTGAAATGGGTCTATTCACGGGCAAATGGATCCACATCCCCTGTTTCCGGGCATGTTAGTACATTTGCGATACGATCCTTATGATAGTTAGCAAGAAATACCTGATAACCGCCGGACTGGCCGTTGTGTGTTCCCAAGTAATTGTGGCCCAAGATGCTGCAACCGTGTTTTCTCAGCCCCCGGTGCCTGTTGAGAACTGTAAGCCGCCCAAGAACCGCGAGCTTTTTCATGATTATGTAGATAAAGAACAGGAACGGCTACTGGCATCTGATGGGCATAAAGACAAAAAATTTACGCCTTCCGGCGATAACGAGATCAATTTCCGGCTTACCCAGGCTGCAACAGTGCGCGTGGATCAACTGCAATGCCAGATTGAAAATGACAGCCTGATGTCTGCCCAGGATAAAGTTCGTTACCTCCGCGGCATCGAGAGTGTTCTCCGTTTCTTTACAAATAATGTACTGGAAAAACATATCAACGCGGTTTTTCTTCCCGATATCCTGTCTACCTACGAACGATGCATGGTGGCAGACCGCGATAAAAAATCCATTGAACCCATCATCCAGAACGTTCCCTATGCCGTTGGTTACTCAGTTGCAAAAGCCGACCGGATCACATTTGAAAGAAACCCGGGCTATGTGGTTGCGCAGCAAAACCTGCTGCTGAAATATTGCACGATCCACCCCGACAGGACTTTTCAAACGCTGAAAGACAATCCCGGGCTTCCTTTCGCCGATAGTCTCATCCGCGTAGACGGGAAAAAATTCCCCCGCCAGTTGTACGACTATTCCCAGGCAAGCAACAAACTGGGATACCAGATCCGCGCCATCAATGATGATCTGTTTATCCAGTCGGTTGTAAAAATGGCGCGTAGCAAAGACGGGCAGCAATATTTTCCATTCCTGGATAATATCGTGCACGGCAAAATGACTTTTGATGATATCGATTCAGTAAAAGACGATTCCATACTCTACTATCGCCTGTTGGTAAAAACGCAGATCGAATATGCCGGCCGCGCTATTAACCATGATACCGCTTTTGAAGCGAAATCAGTTTGGGATAAATTGGAGAATCGTGCCCGGGAAGTGTTTGTAAATACGATTAATGGATTGCATGAGTCTGATGATGTAACCCGTTTTAAAGTGATTCAGCCGCTCAATGCAGAGGAATTATATTACCTGGCCGTGGCTACCGACGGGTTAATTTATACATCCAGCTTTGTAAAAGGCGTGTACCCATTGATGATGAAACGGATTGATAATCGAAGCGATTCATTGTTGAGGGTGGTACAATTTGACAAATACAGGAAGTTCATCAAAATGGCTGCGGGTTATAATACGCTCAGCAATTTCCTGGGATCGTTTCCCAATCCCAATGATGCGGCCAACCTGATGCGCGCATTTGTAAAAAACCTGGAGCGTACCGATGGTTTGGAAGATGGGGTAGATGTGGCGGACTCCTATGCTAGCATCGCTGAAAGCATCAAGCCGCTGGGGCGTGAAATGCTCGCCAACGTACAGGATAATTACAAGAGAAACGTTGCAGAAAATAATAAAAAGGGGATCGCCATTTATAACATTCTTCAGAAATTATTTCTCTCCGCCGATACCGCCAATAAAGTGGATCTCACCAAAGAGCTGGGCATTCCTCCCGTTTATGAAGTGCCCTTTCGCTCCCTGGCCAATGACAGCGGCAGGGTAATTATGCAGGTTTTCTTCTATGGCGACAAAGACGGGCAGGGCATTTTCAGGAGCTTCTCCGGCATTTTCAGCAATTCCAATTGGCGGATTACATCAACAGATCAATGGATCTGCATCAACTCTGTACGCGGCAAACCGGTTTCTATTTATGCCAACAAAGCGCTGCCCGAAGAAGGCGGAGAAGATGAAAAAGCGCAGCGCGCATTATGTGAATACCTGGAAAAAAATCACCTGGAACCAACGATAACGATCCACCGCGGACATAGTTATTACGCCAACTCAACCATCGAGCAGATGTTTCCCACCTCGAAAATCGTTTTCCTGGGCTCCTGCGGCGGTTATCATCTTATTCACGACGTACTGGAAAAAGATCCCGACGCACATATTATCGCTTCCAAACAAATTGGTAAATACGCCGTAAACGTTCCTTTCTTCAAACTGCTGACGGAAAAAATACGAACCGGTAATAATATCGACTGGGTTCCGTTCTGGAAGGAATTGGATAAAATGGTAACGGTGGAAGGTTTCGAGGATTATATTCCTCCCTACAAAAACCTGGGCGCTTTGTTTATTAAAGCCTATAAGATTGCTACGGGTGAAGATGATGGCGCCAGCGATGATGAAAAAGCATTTTGATACATTGTTATCGATGGGGATTGGTTAATTCTGACATTTCCCTCACCTTTGCCTTTCCTTTTCGCTCATGTCTACCGCAAAAAAGAGCTTTTTTGATATCGCCCAATTGCGCCGAGTGTTCGGTTATGCTGCACCCTACAAACGGCAATTTGTCCTGTCTGTTGCATTAGCAATTTTACTGGCTGTAATTACACCCATACGGCCCATGTTGATCGAGGTGACCGTTAATCAACATACCGCCAATGCCATTATTTATATTACAATTATCCAGATTGGGTTGTTGTTGGTGGAAACAGCCTTTCGATTCCTGTTTGCGTTTATCACGGCCTGGCTGGGACAGTCGGTAGTGCGTGACCTTCGTGTAGCCGTGTACCGGAAGGTACTGGGGCTAAACCTTTCGCAATTTGATACTACTCCCATTGGAACGCTCACTACACGAACCATTAATGATATTGAATCCATCAATGATATCTTCGCAGAAGGCCTGGTGCCCATCATCGCCGATTTGCTTTCCATCGTGTGCGTGCTGGGTTATATGTTTTGGGCAGATGCCAAACTCACGCTTGTAGCACTGATCCCATTCCCTATCATGATCATCGCTACCTATTATTTTAAAGAAAGCATCAATAAATCATTTTTCAGGGTGCGTAATGCGGTGGCTGCACTCAACGCCTTTGTGCAGGAACACCTTACCGGCATCGGCATCGTGCAGGCATTCTCATCCGAAAAACGTGAATTTGATAAATTCAACACCATCAACCGGGAACACAGGAACGCAAATGTAAAAGCGATCTTTGCCTACTCCGTTTTTTTCCCGGTAGTGGAAATTGTTCTCGCGGTTTCTATAGGTTTAATCGTTTGGTGGACATCCCGCGAAGCGCTGGATTTAAAAGAAAGCCAGCAGGGAACTGTGATCTCTTTTATTCTTTGTCTCAATTTGCTCTTCCGCCCGCTGCGTGTGCTGGCGGATAAATTCAATGTACTGCAAATGGGCATAATTGCCAGTGAGCGCGTTTTCCGGGTAATGGATAATGAAGATTTTATCCCGGAATCAAAAGCGGATGCCTACAAACCTGCTGCTCCGCTAAAAGGAAAAATACAATTTGACCATGTGTGGTTTGCCTATACCAATGAGCATTATGTATTGAAAGACCTCAACTTTACCGTGGAGCCAGGGGAAACGGTTGCTATTGTGGGCCATACCGGTAGCGGTAAAACCACCATTATCAGCCTGCTTAACCGGCTCTATCATATTCAAAAAGGCGCCATACGGGTAGACGATGTAAATGTGGAACAATATGACCTTGATACGCTTCGGCGGAATGTGGGGGTTGTATTACAAGACGTTTTCTTGTTTTCGGGCTCAGTTTTGGACAATATCACGCTGCGCAACCCAGAAATTTCACGGGAAAAGGTGGAAGAAGCCGCCAGGCTGATCGATATGCATGATTTTATCATGGAACTGCCAGGCGGGTATGATTACAATGTGATGGAACGCGGGGCCACGCTTTCCCTCGGTCAGCGGCAGTTGCTTTCTTTTATCCGGGCACTTCTTTATAACCCGGCCATCCTGATCCTGGACGAGGCCACCTCCTCCGTGGATACAGAAAGCGAACAACTCATTCAACACGCCATCGATACGCTGATCAAGGGCAGAACTGCTATCGTTATCGCGCACCGGCTTTCCACCATCCGGAAGGCAGATAAAATCATCGTTTTGGATAAAGGAGAACTAAAGGAAGCCGGAAATCACGAAGAACTGTTGAAAAACAAGGGATTCTATGCACAACTCTATGAAATGCAGTTTGAAAAGAAATAATTGCAGCCCTTGATATTCTGCTTAGAAAATTGAATATCAGTCTTTTATCTTTTAGTCCAGCCTTTCCTGCCTGCGCCTTCTGCCGAATCGATTGATTTTAAATGTACAATGGCACACGGCCATCGCTTAAAATGGAATTTGCAAGAGCTAAAAAAATGCGATATCGCCCTGTCCCTTCTCCGTTAGAAAAAACAACCCGTTTTTGGGTAAAATCCTTTTGTTCAAAGATTGTTTTTGGCTGTCCAGCCCTATCTTTGCGGCAAATTTCAGGGTGGGTATGACCTATAGACTAACAAAATCCTTTACTGTAGCGGCTTTCAGCCTTTTTTTGATGCTATTTTCTGTGTCTGTACGGGCCGGAGAAGGTGGTGATCATGAAGAAGGGAAGAAAAGTAAGTTGAATGTTGGCGAAACCATTTTTGAACACGTACTGGATGGTCACCAATTTCACTTTTTCGGCGCATCTGTTCCGCTGCCCGTAATCCTGTATTCTCCTCAAAAAGGGTTAAGTACATTCATGTCGTCCTCTTTTCACCACGGTGAAAAAGTGCATGAAGGTTACCGCCTACTCACCAGTGAGACCATTGAAGAGCTGGGTCTTGATCCCAAAGTGTACCGTCCTGAGCAAATTGTAGCCGTTGATGAATACGGAAAGATACTGGACGATGTAAAAGTGTATGACCTTTCGCTTACGCGAAACGTAGTGCAGATGATACTTGCGATGGCGCTGTTTGTCTGGGTGATGGTTCGTATTGCAAAACGCTACCGCTCCGGTGTGGGCGTTACGTCTGCACCTCGCGGATCGCAAAGCCTGATGGAGCCTGTTGTTACCTTTGTGCGTGATGAGGTGGCTAAGCCAAACCTGGGTCACAAAGCTGGTAAATACCTGCCCTATCTGCTTACTGTTTTTTTCTTTATCCTGATCAATAACCTCTTTGGATTGATCCCCGGATCTGCTAACGTAAGTGGAAATATCGCGTTTACGGCTATCCTGGGGTTGATCTCGTTTGTAGTTATCCTGGCCAGCACCAACAAACATTATTGGGGACATATCTTTAATCCGCCGGACGTGCCTTTTGGTGTAAAATTGATCCTGGTGCCGGTGGAGTTCCTGTCCGTATTCATTAAACCGTTTGCCCTTATCATTCGTCTTTTTGCCAACATGGTAGCAGGGCATATTATCATCATTTGTCTGATCTCGCTGATATTTATTTTCGGGCAACTGAGTCCTGCTGCAGGATGGGGAGCGTCTCCGCTGGCGGTAGGGTTTACCATTTTCATTTATTTTATCGAGGTGCTGGTGGCCTTCCTGCAGGCATTCATCTTTACCATGTTGACCGCTGTATTCATCGGCCAGGCATTTGAAGGAAGTCATGATGATGTAGATCACCACGAAGACCCGGTAATTGTTTAACACGTATTTTTTAACCATCAATATTCAGAACATGGATTTATTCTTTTTGGCGGAGCCCCTGGCAAGTGCTGGCGGTGCAATTGGAGCTGGCCTGGCAGCGGTCGGAGCCGGTATCGGTATCGGACAGATTGGTAAGGGCGCAGTAGAAGGTATCGCACGTCAGCCGGAAGCGTCTAACGACATCCGCAATAACATGATCCTGACTGCGGCCCTGGTTGAAGGTGCTGCCCTGTTTGCGATCATCGTGGGCTTCCTTGCAATGATTCTGTAATCATTGCCGGAAAAAACATTACTGCATCCAATGCACAGGGCGGAGGATGCAGTTGTTTAAAACCTGCCGGAATTCAGGTTTGATTTTTCAGTTTGATAAAAAAATATAATCTTAATACATGGATCTGCTTCTTCCCAAATTAGGTTTGCTGCTCTGGACGCTTGTTGCATTCCTGGTCGTGTTTTTTATCCTTAAATCGAAAGCATGGCCGGCCATTATCAAAGGCCTTCGTGATCGTGAGAACAGCATCAACGATTCACTTGCAACTGCAGAACGCGTAAAGGCGGAAATGGCACAATTGCAAAGTGAAAACGAGCAATTACTGGCAAAAGCACGTGAAGAAAGAGCGCAACTGCTGAAAGAAGCGCGTGAAACAAAGGATCGCATCATCAACGAAGCGAAAGACCAGGCCAAGACGGAAGCCAATAAAATTATCGCCGAAGCACAGGCTGCTATCAATGCACAAAAAATGGCAGCACTTACCGAGGTGAAAAACCAGGTAGGTAAACTGGTGATTGAAGTAAGTGAAAAAGTACTTCGCCGGGAACTGGCCGGTAAAGACGCACAGGAAGCTCATATTAAAGGGCTTGTTGACGAAGTGAAACTGAACTAATCAAAGCCCGTTCCTATTAAGTCATTATTTCAATTAGCTCATTTATTATATGCCAAATCCACGTTTAGCAACACGGTACGCAAAATCACTGATGGATCTCGCCCTGGAAAAGGGTGAGCTGGAAAAGGTGTTTGCTGATATACAATGGTTGCAGGCTGTGTGCCGCTCCAACCGGGATTTTGTAAACCTGCTTCGCAGCCCGGTGATCAAGGCAGACACCAAACGGAAAATTGTAGAAGCCGTTACTGCCAATCAATTGGGTGAGCTGACCAATGCATTTGTAAAATTGCTGATCATTAAGGGACGCGAAAGCAATCTTCCCGAAATCGTTACAGCATTTATCGCTGCTTATAAAGAACATAAACATATTCAGACCGTAAAGCTCACAACCGCAGCTCCGCTGGATGAAAAAACCCGCCAGTCACTGATAGACCAGGTAAAAAAGGCTGGTAATTTTCAACAGGTGGAAGTGGAAGAAAAAGTGAACCCGGACCTGATCGGCGGTTTTGTACTGCAGGTGGGCGATCAACTGGTGGATGCCAGTGTTGCCTATGACCTCCGCAATATTGCCAAGCAATTTGAGAACAACGACTTTATTTACAAAATTCGATAACCACAAGTCGTACCCGCAACAACGGATATCGACACAACAATTACAATCTAAAGATTACGTATATGGCAGAGATTAAACCGGATGAAATAAGTGCGATACTGCGCCAGCAGTTGAGCAACTTTAACGCCAGCGCCGATTTGGAAGAAGTGGGTACGGTGCTGCAGGTGGGTGATGGTATCGCCCGCGTGTATGGACTGGGAAATGTTCGCTACGGTGAACTGGTAGAATTTGAAACAGGCGTACGCGCTATCGCCCTCAACCTGGAAGAAGATAATGTGGGTGTGGTATTGATGGGTGAAAGCAGCGGTATTAAAGAAGGCGCAAAAGTTCGCCGCACCGGTCAAATCGCTTCTATTAAAGTAGGAGAAGGAATGGTAGGTCGCGTGGTAAACACATTGGGACAACCCATTGACGGACGAGGCCCTATCAGCGGAGAACTTTATGAAATGCCACTGGAGCGTAAAGCCCCGGGCGTTATCTTCCGTGAACCTGTAAAAGAGCCGTTGCAAACCGGTATCAAAGCAATTGACGCCATGATCCCCATCGGCCGCGGCCAGCGGGAGCTGATCATCGGTGACCGTCAAACCGGTAAAACAGCGATTGCCATTGATACGATCATCAATCAAAAAGAATTCCTGAAAGCCGGGAAACCGGTTTACTGTATTTATGTAGCGATTGGTCAAAAAGCTTCAACCATTGCGGGTGTGATGAAAACCCTGCAAGACAACGGAGCAATGGAATATACCACTATCGTTGCCGCCTCTGCATCTGATCCTGCACCGCTGCAATTCTATGCACCATTTGCCGGAGCTGCCATTGGTGAATATTTCCGTGATACCGGTCGCCCTGCATTGATCATATATGATGATCTGTCCAAGCAAGCCGTTGCCTACCGTGAAGTATCATTGCTGCTTCGCCGCCCTCCTGGTCGTGAGGCATATCCTGGTGACGTATTCTATCTCCACAGCCGTTTGCTGGAACGTGCCGCGAAAGTGATCAACAACGATGAGATCGTAAAGAACATGAACGATCTTCCCGATTCTATCAAACACCTCGTAAAAGGCGGTGGTTCTTTAACAGCCCTGCCAATCATCGAAACACAGGCCGGTGACGTATCCGCTTATATCCCAACTAACGTAATCTCGATTACGGATGGTCAGATCTTCCTGGAATCAAACCTGTTCCTGTCCGGTATCCGTCCTGCCATTAACGTTGGTATCTCGGTAAGCCGTGTGGGTGGTAACGCACAGATCAAATCCATGAAGAAAGTGGCCGGTACGCTGAAACTTGACCAGGCCCTCTACCGTGAGCTGGAAGCCTTCTCCAAATTTGGTGGCGATCTTGATGCTGCAACCAAGAACGTAATTGATAAGGGAGCCCGTAACGTGGAGATCCTGAAGCAACCACAATACTCACCATTTGCAGTGGAAAAGCAGGTAGCTATTATTTACCTGGGTACAAATGGTTTGTTGAAAGACGTTCCTGTAAACAGGGTAAAAGAGTTTGAAGAACATTTCCTGATGGAAATGGAAAGCAAACTGCCTGAAGTAATGGCGGAATTCAAAAAAGGAAACCTGCCGGAAGACGGTATCAGGAAGATGGTAGAATTAGCCAACGGGCTGATTCCTTCCTACGCGAAATAAGAACGATTTTTTCTTACCATATATCCCGGTTGCGAATAGCGACCGGGATTTTTTTTGCATTAAATGGTTGAAAATAAGCGGTGTCTGGCTTTCATACGTATATAGTCAACCCTATTTTATCGTATTTTTCCCATCTATCAATTTTAGTTGGAATCGTAAAAATGCGTAAAATTACGTGCCTTGAAAGGCGATTTTAAACGCCAAATTGAAAAAATGTTTTTGTTTTATTGGTTTGATTATCAATTAGTACGGTTTTTACGATGCAGAAAATACGGTTTTTTTAAGAAAAACTTCGCGTAAAACTTGCATCCGTAAAAATCGCATATTATTTTAGCATCCGATTCGCAAATACCCTAAGAAAACAACGTAATCCGACCAGTGAAACCAACCGCTCTCCTACGGGACTTTACGTCCGGCGTCGTTTCATCACAATTTAGGCCGTCTTACTTGCGCTCTCAGGGTCAACCAACAAATCCGAGACCCCTATAGCCAATTTTTCGAATTCCAACCCTAAAAAAAAAGTGATGAAAACAACTGTACCCAATGTGAAAACAACTGCAAAGTCGGCTATTCTTTGCGTGTTCACCCTGATTGCTACTGCTAATGGATTTTCTCAATCCGTGTCCGGTTCAAACGGACTTGTATTTAACAACTACACTGAAATTGCAAAGCCCAATGGAAGCCTGAAGAAAGGCGCTGAGTATCGCTTCAACAGCGTTACAAATGGTGTGAATGCGGTGGTTCGTATTGATACAACGGTAGGTGGCGCAACGGTTTCTAAAATTGACGATAATAGCGGCGGTCTTGGTTATGTGAGCGCTTTTCAGCCGGAGATCAAGATTCCTTCCGGTACCGGTGAATCGTATGTTCAAATGACCTTTAGCTTTTTTAAGACCGATAACGTTACTCCCCAGGTGATGGATTCAATCAGCGCAACAGCTGTAGATATCGATGGTAACCTGCGCCTCAAAGAATTTGTAGAAGTGGACATGGCTGGTGGACAGGCTTCCTATATGACCTCTACGCTCGATATCTCCGTATTGTCGATGCTGATCAACCACTTCAGAGGCTCAAACATCCTCGGCATTGAGCGCAATAATATTGACACTACTGCATGGGGAAATATGTATACTGTAAAAAAATCAGGTATCACCCAATTTACAGTAAAGTTTGGCGCCAACACCCTGGCTGCCAGCAACGATAGCCGCCAGTACAGCCTGTACATGAAGAATTTTAATATTCCAAATCAGGCAGTGCTGCTACCGGTAAAACTGGAATCATTCACCGCTCAATTGAATACTGCCGGTAACCGGGTGGACTTGCAATGGGTTACTGCTTCTGAAATGAACGTAAGCCATTTCGCCATCGAAAAAAGCACAGACGGGTCCAATTTTACAGATGCCGGACTGGTATTTGCCTATGGCAACAGCACTGAACGCAAGACTTACCAATACGCTGATAACGTATCCAACAGCACCGCAAAAATTATCTACTACCGCCTGCGTTCTGTAGATAACGATGGAAAGACAACCTATTCCGCTACACGTGTTATACGCCTTGGCAAAACAACAGATGCAACAATCACCCTGCTTACGTATCCTAACCCGGTTACTAATGAAGTTCGGGTAACAATCCCGGCAACATGGCAGGGTAAGAAGGTTGATTATCAACTGGTAAATGCTAATGGACAACTGATGCGCCGCGTTGCTGACGCAAATGCAAGCCAGACACAAACAATTGACATGACCACGCTGGCCCCCGGATTTTATATCGTGCGGGTTAGCTGCGAGGGAGAAACTGCCCAGCAAAAAGTGATCAAAAAATAAGTATGGTTTTTTATGGGGTTACGCCGCTCTCTTTCCAGGGAGCGGCTTTTTAAAACAAATTTGGTTTATAGTATAAACTACTTTATGTTTGTTGTATAAAGTTTATTTTTCATGAAAAAGAGTTGGCTCTTCGCCTGGTTGATGCTGGTTACTGCGGTTGTTCATAGCCAAACCGTGATCAAAGGCATTGTCAGGGATTCCAAAATGAACCCGATACCGGGCGCGAGTATCACATTAAAAGACACTTATGACGGGGCAACCAGCGATTCCTCCGGTAAATTCTCATTCAGGTCTGCCGAAAAAGGAAGCCAGCTTTTAACAGTTACCGGCATTGGCTTTAAACCGTTTGAGCAACAACTGTCGCTTACCGGCCAGTCCATAGAGCTGACAATTACCATGAAGGATGAAGTAACCGAACTCGGCGCAGTGGTTATCACAGCCGGTACATTTGAGGCCAGTGATAAAAAAAGAGCAAGCGCCGTATTAGACCCGTTAGACATTGTAACTACTGCGAGCGCCAATGGGGACATTACCGGTGCATTGAAAACACTTCCGGGTGCACAGCAGGTGGGTGAGAGTGAAGGCCTGTATGTTCGCGGAGGTACTGCCGCTGAAACAAAGACATTTATCGACGGAACACTTGTCAACAACTTCTTTTACAGCAGTGTTCCCAATATTGCCCAGTTTGGGCGTTTTTCCCCGTTTCTTTTTAAAGGAACTGTATTTAGCACCGGTGGTTACTCTGCCTTGTACGGACAGGCGCTTTCTTCAGCACTGATCCTTGAGTCGATTGATTTGCCAGACCGTTCATCGGCCAACCTGAGTGTAACCGTACTTGGATTGGGCGGCGGGTTTCAACATCTTGCAAAAAATAAAAAATCATCCTGGGGAGCCAGTTATAATTATACAGACCTTACACCTGCATTTGCTGTGATAAAACAAAAGCAGGATTATTCGCGCGCACCGGTATATCATAGTGCCGATGCGAATTTCCGGATTAAGACCTCATCCAGTGGTATGATCAAATATTACGGCTATTTTAACCATAGCAACCTTGCCTTTACAACCAACAGTATCGATACGCTGGGCTACAAGGATAAATTCGGCATTGGCAATACGAATTTTTACCACAACATCTCTTACCGGGAAAACCTGCATCATGGCTGGAAGATGAACGTTGGTTTTTCTTACACCAACAACCGCGATAATATTGATGCTTCATTGCAGGATCAATCAAAACAGGATGTGGTGCTGAATGGACTTGAGTTTAAAAATTTTGGTATAGACACCCGTGGGAATTATTTCAATAGTAAACTGGTGATTGATAAACGACTCCGAGGTTTGAGCGCAATACGTTTTGGTGGAGAATATAATTACAGCAATGATAAATTATGGTATACTGATTACCAGGGCCAAACCTACCCAGGCCAGGTAAAAGAGAGCATCAGCGCCGCCTTTGCAGAGTCCGATATTTACATTACAACGTCGCTGGCGGCAAAAGTGGGAGCAAGACTTGAGCATTCATCATTGTTGGATAAAACGAACCTGGCGCCGCGCCTTTCACTGGCTTACCGGTTGAGTAAGACCAGCCAGGCTTCTGTGGCCTATGGAATTTTTTACCAGGACCCGGAGCGCAAATACTTGCCCACGGCAGATCCCCTTACATTTATGAGCGCCACGCACTACATTGCCCAATACCAGCGTGTGGCCAACCAGCAATCGTTCCGTGCCGAAATTTTTTATAAAAAATATCATAACCTGGTAAAAACCGCGGATAGCCAGGCCGGGCAAACTGCCGTTAGCAATGCAGGCTTTGGCGATGCAAAGGGAATTGAGTTTTTCTGGCGCGATAAAAAGACAATCAAGTCGCTTGATTACTGGATATCCTATTCCTTCCTCGATACCAAGCGCGATTTCCTGAATTTTCCAACGGCAATTACACCCAACTTTGCTGCGAAGCATACAGCATCACTGGTGATTAAAAAATTTGTTGAGAATTGGAAAATGAACCTGAACGTGGCTTACAATTATGCCAGCGGCCGGCCTTATTACAATATTGCCTATGATGGAACGAAGTATGTATTTACTGACCGGGGTACAATTCCGGATTATCACAATGTAAGTTTTGCCATTAACTACTTACCATTTATCGGCAAGCAAAATCCGAAATCCTATGCGGTTTGGGTATTACAGGTCAGCAATATTTTCAATATTAAACAAACCTACGGTTATCAATATTCGTACAATGCCTTCCGCAGGGAAGCGATAACGCCTACGTCACGGATGTTTGTTTTTGTAGGATGTTTTATCAGCTTTGGTGTTGACCGGAGCGATGAAGTAATCAATAACGGTCTTTAAAATAATTAACCAGGATAAAAAAATAGAAATATGAAAAAGGTAATAGCAATTTTCACAGTCACCCTGCTTTCTCTTTCTGTATTTGCACAAAGTGAAAAATACATGAAAACGATGGAAGCCAAACTGGAAGGATTTGATACCACGCGAAATGTGGCCACATTGCAAGATCTTTCCAACACATTTGAACGCATTGGCGATGCGGAAAAAACACAATGGTTGCCCTACTACTACGCCGCTTTGTGTAACGTAAATATCGGATTTCAGTCGTCCAGGGGCGGCGGTGACGCAGCTGTAACGGATCCCTATGCCGATAAGGCTGAAAACCTGCTCAATAAAGCCGAAGCGTTGAGTAAAGACAACTCGGAAATTTGGGTGATACGCAAGCAAATTGCTACCCTGCGTTTGCTGGGTGATGTGATGCACCGCTACATGACCTATGGAAAAGAAGGAGCGGAGGCGCTTGCAATGGCCAAGAAATTGAACCCGGATAACCCGCGCATCTATGTGTTGGAAGGAACAGATAAGTTCAACACACCGGAACAATATGGTGGTAGCAAGGAAGAGGCGAAGAAATTGTTTGATGTGGCAAAAGAGAAGTTCGATACATTCAAACCCGAAAGTTCTATTGCTCCTGATTGGGGCCGCGCACAAATGAATTATTTCATGGGTCAAATTCAATAAGATTTAATCTCATTCTGTATGACCAACAACGAGAAGCCTTTTGATGAACAGGATAGTCTTAACCTGATCACAGACATGATCCGGAAGGCGAAGGGTACCTTTCATGAGCGAGGTACCAGCGCCATCCTTTGGGGAGCCGTGGTTGCTTTTTGCGGCATCACCAGTTTTATCTGCCTGGAATATGATCTGTGGCCAGGCTTCGACATCTGGCTGTTAATTCTCGTAGCCGTGATTCCACAGGTATGGATCAGTATACAGGAGGGAAAGAGACGACAGATCAAAACCTACCAGCAATCGGCTACCGATATGGTTTGGATCGTGTATATGATCAGCATCATCAGTCTTGTTGTTTATCAGAATATAGTACCAGGCGCTACCCAGCGAATACTTACCGAGGAAGGGCAGACACTGATGCTCCGCACTAACGACTCTGGCCTGGTGGAAGGGATAAAGCCATTTCTGCCAAGCATCACATCCATTTACCTGATCATTTATGCGTTTCCAACACTGGCAACGGGATTGATCAACCGGTTTAAGCCAATGATCTGGGGTGCGGCGGTTTGCTATCTTTTCTTTATTGCATCACTGTTTACTTCTGCTAAATATGATATGTTACTGGCAGGCCTTGCCGCAATTGGCAACTGGCTGATCCCGGGCATCATTTTGCGCAGGCGATTTTTAAAAGGCCGGAAAGCGAATGTTTAAAGATCTTGACCCTATATTACATTCGCAATTACGACTTGCCGTGATGTCGCTCCTGATTGGCGTGAAGGAGGCTGAATTTACATTCCTGCGGGAGCAAACCGGCGCCACTGCCGGCAATCTTAGTGTCCAGATCCAAAAGCTAAAGGATGCGGGTTATATTGATGTGATCAAAAAATTCAAAGATAATTATCCGCAAACGATTTGCCGGATTACACCAACCGGTATTTCTGCATTTGATGATTATGTAAAGAACCTGCAGGGTTATCTTGGGCAAAACAGGAAGAAGTAGGACAATACACAACCAGGCACGATATTAAAAACAAAAAACCCCGGATAGACATCTCGGGGTTTTTATTGGTGCTCTAAGTGTATGTATGAAAAACGTGAATGGATGAATCAAAAATTTCGGCGAACGCGTACCGGTTGTAAAGCCGGTTTCCAGGTTTGCTGCGGCGCCGGTTTCAAAATCCTGTCAAGGGTCTTTTTCAATTTCTTCAATGTCTTTTTTACAGATGCCATACTAATTATTTTACAGGTTGAGCGGAACTACTTTTTACAACCAGCACGTTTGAATAAAACGCCTGTTTGTTCTTATCAATGATTTTGATGCGGTATTGCACCGTTCCGTTGCCTGCTTTTTCATAAAATTGATAGCTGTCTGTGTTGGCTTTATCGGTGCCAAAAACGTAGGCGGCAGTCTTAAAATGAATGCCATCTGTACTTTTTTCCACTTCAAACTGATCGGCAGTCTGGTTGTCGCCTACAATCCAATCGAGGATAATGCGGCTATTCTGCAAACTTGCATTGAATTCCAATAATTTGGAGGGATCGGGCTTAGCCGGTGTTGCATGCGTGGTAGCTACTACCAGGACAAGCAATAAAGAAGATAAAATTTTCATTTCCAGGGTTTTAGAATTTACTGGTCTTCTATCCCACAGGAAATATTGGATCAAAGGGTACGGTTCGGAGATTTTTTAGTTGAAAATGGCCGGTGTTATTTCCAGCCGGTTGGAACTACGAACCGGTTATCGTAAATCTACGCTGCCGGTATGTGGTTTTCCGAATCGTAGAACAAACGTAGCAACTGTACGTTGAATTTGCAAGGCTTTTGGTAAAATTATTTCCACCCATATAAATAATTCATTTCCAGGGCAAACCTTGTGTATTTTTGCTTCGTAAATTCCGGTATGACACCTGTTATCTCCGTTAAAAACCTTACCAAGAAATTTGATGGCCTGACGGCCGTTGATGGGCTCAGCTTCCAGGTGCCTGCGGGCGAAGTATATGGCTTCCTGGGTCAAAATGGTGCTGGAAAGTCTACCACTATCCGGATGCTGCTAACCCTGATTAAACCAACTTCCGGGAGTATTGAGTTGTTTGGGATGGACCTTCATCGTCACCGCAAGGAGGTGTTGCGCCAGGTGGGAGCGGTGATTGAGCGGCCGGATCTATACAAATACCTAAGTGCAATCGAGAACCTGCGCATCTTTGGAAAGATGAGCGGCGTAAAGATCCCGGAGCGAAAACTCATGGATCAACTGGCGCTGGTGGGGCTGGCCGACCGTGCGCATAGTAAGGTAAAAACCTATTCGCAGGGAATGAAGCAACGGCTTGGTATTGCTATTGCGCTGGTGCATGATCCGCAGTTAGTGATCCTGGACGAACCTACCAACGGCCTCGATCCGCAGGGGATTGCTGACATTCGTAAGCTCATCCTGCACCTGAGCCAGGATCAACAAAAGACCTTGCTGGTATCTTCCCACCTGCTAAGTGAGATGCAGGTAGTATCTTCTTCCATGCTTATCATAGACAAAGGAAAAAAGCTGGTTGAAGGGAAGATCACGGAGCTCTTTGACCGGTCGTCTACGATACTTGAAGTGAAAACGACCGATAATATACGGGCGCGGCAGTTGATTGAACAATCCGGTTATGCTTCCAGCCTGAGAAGCGGTACGGATGATGCTGTATTGCTGGAAGTGGATGGCAATCATTTGCCGGAGGCGATACGCGCTATTGCCGGGATGGACCTGCAAATTCTTTCCCTGCATTCACGTCATTCGCTTGAAGAATATTTTTTGTCATTAACCTCGGTTCCGCCACATGCTGACGCTATTACGAATTGAGCTTTTTAAGATATTCAAACGACCGCGTACCTATATCGCGTTTGGCGCCATTGCGGCGATCGTATTGTTATTCCAGATTGGATTGAAATATGATGGCAAGGCGTATATCGACCTGCTGCTGAATTCCATTAAAAATGATTTTGAGTTTTCGGATGATTTTAAATACCGGACCCTCAACGGATTTTTTATCTGCTTTGGTATCTTAAATGTTTTGCTGATCCAGATGCCGCTGCTCGTGGCGCTGATTGCCGGCGATTCAATTGCAGGCGAAGCCAATATGGGGACACTGCGCCTTTCATTAACAAAACCCGTGGGCAGAATACAGTACCTGCTGGTGAAGTTTATGGCGTCCGTTATTTACATTATCGTATTGCTTTTATGGCTGGCCCTCCTGGCGCTGGTTGGCAGCGTTCTGATCTTTGGCACAAGTACGATGTTTGTTTTCCGTGCAGACGCCATTCACGGCATTAGTGCGTATGACGTTTGGTGGCGGTATGTAGCAGCGTTTGGCTATGCAGCGGTAGCGCTTACTACGGTGGCTTCACTTTCCTTTTTGCTGAGCGTATTTGCAGAAAACGCAATTGGTCCCATCATTGCCACCATGAGCATCGTTATTGTTCTTACCGTGTTGTCTGAAATGAATATACCGTTGTACGACAGGACTGTGAAACCCTACTTGTTTACTACGCACATGGTGGCATGGAAGGGTTTTTTTTATGTAAAGGCGGATGCTGACAACCAAACCATTGACGGGAGCATCCAGAACCTGGGGGCCATCCTGAAAAGTCTTTCGGTGTTGTTGATCTACATCGGACTTTTTTTGGGAGCTGCCGTTGCGGTATTTAGAAGAAAAGATATTTTAACCTGATATAGATTATGAAGCGAAATGAAATGATAAGGCGAAGTTGGTTGGTTGTGCTTGGTATGGCAACGCTCACTTCAATTGCGTGGAAAGCGGTTCCCGTTAAAGGGCCCGGACTTTCAGCTGAAGACCTGCTGAAAAAAGTGCGTGAGAAGCTGGATAAAGTGAATGACTACGAAGCGAAGGGGAAAATGAAAACCAATGTTGCCTTTATTAAAGCGCCTGTAGCTACGGTGAAAGTGTATTATAAAAAACCAAATAAGCTGCGCATTAATAATGAAAGCGGTATTTCATTTGTGCCGCGGGG
Organism: Bacteroidota bacterium; assembly: GCA_048498035.1. GTDB lineage: Bacteria > Bacteroidota > Bacteroidia > Chitinophagales > Chitinophagaceae > CADEDV01. The sequence goes on from JBEHYT010000011.1 coordinate 67,905, forward strand.
ATCTGTAAATATCAACCTGGGAAATCTATTTGTGGGAAATACCGGTTTTGATATTATTGATCTTGGCCAGGAGAGCGGTACCAACTACCGCGTTGTAAAACTTCTTCCTAAGGAAGAAAATTCAGACGTGGTGCTTTCTACTTTATATATTGACGAGTCAACCTTCCTGGTAAGAAGAGCAAAAACCACTACCCGCGATAACGGCACCTATGACCTTGAAATGACCTACGGGAAATATGCGGACTATGGCCTGGCAGATAAAGTGGTTTTTAGTTTTAACACACAAAATTACCGTTTGCCGAAAGGCGTTACGCTGGATTATGACGATGGAACGCAGCGGGACGATGCTAAAATAAAAAATCGCAAGGGAAAAGTAGAGATCATCTATTCTTCCTATGCGATCAATAAAGGGGTTGATGACAGCGTATTTAAAACGCCGTAAGACTAATTTTCGTCAATCTTTTCATCTACGGCATTGGCAAGCATCGAGGCCGTGATCTTCTTCAGCGGGTTTTGCCGGTTTTCATCATACTGGTTTCTTGCGTTGATGATATCAATACATTCAAATAATGCGGTGAGGAATGACGAGGCGTCTGCTTTTCCTTTTCCTGCAATATCAAAGGCAACGCCGTGATCTGGTGAAGTGCGCACGGCCGGCAGGCCTGCCGTATAATTTACACCTTCTCCCACAGCAAGCGCTTTGAAGGGGATCAGCCCCTGGTCGTGGTACATGGCCAGCACAGCGTCAAATTTGTCAAAAGAACGACGGGCAAAAAAAGCGTCGGCGCTGTAGGGGCCTACTACCAGCATATTCTGGTTTTTGGCATCCTTGATGGCGGGTTTGATGATCGTTTCTTCTTCATTTCCTATAAGGCCTTCATCGCCGGCATGAGGATTTAGACCCAGTACGGCGATACGGGGTTTATCAATTCCAAAATCCCGTTGCAGGCTTTTCTGCATGATCTGCAACTTACTTACGATCGCTTCGCGGGTAATATGTTTCGCTATTTCAGCCACAGGCAGGTGTTCCGTAACCAGTGCTACGCGGAAGTTTCCGGCACACAGCATCATCACTACATCCTGCACGCCAAAAATATCCTTTAAAAAAGGAGTATGACCGGTAAATGTAAATTCAGGTGATTGAATATTTTTTTTATGGATCGGTGCAGTTACCAGTCCGTCAATCTGTTTTTGTTTTAACGCTGCCACCGCGGTCTGCAGCGAAAGAATGGCATATTTACCGCCCTCGGGGCTCAATTGGCCGGGATTAATGGCAACCTCTTCTTCCCAGCAGGTAAAAAGATTAACCTGTTTGGGGCTGAGTCGTGAAAAATCCCGGGTGGTTTGATAGTTGATCGCACTATCCGGGACTGATTTGCGGTAAAAGTTGATCAATTTATTAGATGCAAAAACAACCGGTGTGCAGAGATCCAATACGCGGCTGTCTGAAAAAACTTTGATGATCAGTTCTGTGCCAATCCCATTCAGATCACCACAGGAAATGCCGATTACAGGTTTGTTTGTCGTCATGCTGTAAAAGTACTGAATTGCCCGATTGAATGGCGTATCTGCTGCCAGCAATAAAAAAACCATCCGTTCAGGATGGTTTTTATGCGTTTTCGTCAGCTGACGGCTTAGTTTTTCTTGACCACCTTTCTGACCAGCGTTTTTTCACCGGCGCTTACCTGCAGAATGTACATTCCCGGTATGACTGACTGTGTGCCTGGAATTTCAAGCATATTGGAACCTTCTGATACCAGCGCGCTGGTATGGCGGATTACTTTGCCCAACATATCGGTCAGCGAAATATCCAGTTTCTCACTTGCCGGTGATGTAAGTGTAAACGAAAGCCGGTCGGAGAATGGGTTGATCAGGCTAGTAATATCAAATTCGTACTGGCTATTGGAAAGTTGAACGGTACGTGAATATTTTTTTGCAGAGGAGCCTTCAGTAAGCAGTACGCGGTAATAAGCGCGTCCGTTTAGTGCAACGGGGTCTGTGAAATTATAGGTATTGATGGCGCTTCCCAGGTTGTTCTGACCGGCTATAACGCCGATAGTTGAGAAGTTGGCTCCATCCAGGCTTTTCTCCACGGTATAAGATACTGTACCTTCTTCCTTGCTGCTGCTCCAGGTGAGCGAAGAGTGATCATTGACAACGCGGCCGCTGAATGAAAGAATATTGGTGCTTAGCGGAATGCCGCAGTTCAATACGTTTAATGTGATAATACTCACCCCGTCTGTAAACAGGCAACTGGCTGATGACAGGTTAGACGAAGTAGTAGCCACTACCACGCGGTACATATCACCATTGTTAGTAGTGTCTGTAAAACCCGGTGGAACGGTGTACGATGTTACATACTGGAATCCGGAGCCGATATTGGTAGGGCTTGCAGGGCCCAGGGTACCGGTAACATCAGTCCATGTTATACCATCTGTACTGCGCTGCCATTTATAATACACATAGTTGTCAAAATAAGAGGTAATCGTATCATAAATGGTTAATGCATTCTGTCTACACACCTCCGGGTTTAGTGACGGTGAATATTTCATATTGGGCAGGCAGGTACTCACCGCAATATCGTCCAGGGCCCAGTCATTCCCACCTCCACCTGGTGCATTGTTGCGGAAGGTGAGGGTAAAGGAAGTTTGCGTAGTATCTGTAAGGTATACAAATCCGCGCTTCAGCCATTGATTGGTAGAGTCAGATGCTGCCTGTGCGCCGGCTCCGGTGATTGTCCCTTTATAAGGGATATCACCTGTGGTATAATAATCGACGCCGTTTACGTCAAAAGCAATATTTGGTTTTACGCCCGATGTATCGCCGGGTGTACCCGCCTGGTAATTGCTATCACCCGAGCCTTTGCCAAGGGAGTCGCCACTGCATTTGGAGCAGATATTTTTTAACCAGGTTGAAATTTCGTAATAAGTATTGGGACAAAGATTAGTTACTGTGTACTGGAAAGCCGTATCGGGCCGGTAAGAGGAATTGATCACCAGCATATAACCACAGGGATTGGTAGCACTGCGGGGTTTGGTCGTATCACAAGGTGCGTTCCCTTTGGCCGTGTTAGCGGCTCCGGTGTGATCACCAGTGATATCCCACAGGTTAAAGACGCGATTGCCAACAGGATCGGGTTTCACAAGTGCATTATTGGTTGTAAAGGTTGCACTGGTATTATTGGCAATACCGTAGTAGTAATCGTTAGGTCCGTTGCCGTTGCGGAAAATGCTGTAGATATAAGTTGGTACATAGGAGCTGGTACCGCGGTTGCGCTCCAGCGGAGCAGATCCTGTTGGGTAACCAAACGTACCGTTGCTTTCAACGCCAATGGCGTTGGTTGCGGAAACAGCGTTGGGACAAAGCCCCGGACTTTTATACACTACAAGGCTGTCTGATTTGAATGTTAGCTTAGACATGGCGCCAGTAGAACGATCGCGAGCGGAAAAGCTACCGGTTTTGAAATTTAACCTGGAATTGAACGGTGCATACACGCGTACCCTGTATGTGGCCATGATAATGCAGGTTGATCCAAATACGGATGGACGCGATGAGTTACTCAATTGCCCACGTGCCACATTGCTGGCCCCGGTACCAAAATTGATCCGGATAATAGTGTCTGTTCCATTCTTGTAATAATATCCGGCATCTGCATCAAAAGCGTCGGTGAATGGCACTTTGGATGCCTGGTCGGCGCGATACACAAGTCCTTCATTGGTCCGAAGCGCAATAGTGCCAGGGATCAATGCATAACCTTTGTTGTTAAACAGCGTGTCGGTATAAGAAAGACTGTCGAGTGAGGCGTTGGGTGATCCGGAGAACAATACCAGTGTGGCGCGCATTTCAAGTGTATCGCCTACAGCAACCGTTCCGCCGGTAGTCAATTTGCTTACATTGATATAGCTGCGGCTGTATTCAATGCGTCCGGGCGTTGGATCCGTAACACAGATATCAAAGTCCCAGCCGGTAGTGCCGCTCATGGAGGTTGTGTTGTTATTCGTGCTGATCCGGATGTAATAAGTGGTGCCAACGGTTAGGCCGGCTCCGCCGGGATTGGAAGCGGTGTTTAAGCTGCCGCTGGTGCTGGTGCCGCTGGTAGCACAAGCCAGTGACGAGAATCCGGAACAGGGACCGGACGCGCTCAGCAGTTCAATTGCCACGCCCTTGCCGCGGGTGCTGCTCCTAAGATTACTTCCGATATTGGTGATTGAGATTACAGGGTAAGCAGATTGTGCAACAAATTTGTACCACATATCGGCCGAGTTGGTAGTGCCGCTGCAATAAGGAATGGATCCCGTAGCATCGGCTCCCCTGATATCTTCATTGGCAAAGGAATTCTGGCCGGCAATGCAACTGGTGTTGGTTACAATATTAACCGCGTTGGAGCAATGATCATTGGAAGGTTGCGCCAATACCAAATTCGCCTTCAATAAAAAGCTGGTGAACAATAAAGCAGTCATGAAAACTGCCCGATGGTGGGTAGGTATAAGGTATCTCATAGCCGGATCTTCTACGGTTTTTCTAAGATGGATTTATACAAACCTAACAAATATCGCCAAGAACTGCAAGAGCTTTCGCCTAAAAATAGTAGGTAATTCCACTTAAAATTTTATATTTAAAAGACATTGATTACCATCGATTTATAATCAAATTTTGATCGAAAAATTACGAGGTATTTTTACTAAAAATCCCGCCTTTTGGGCGGGATTTGGTAAGTCGTTCTTTACTTACAACTATTTTGATTTTTTCACCACTTTCCGGGTAATGATATCACCGTTGCTCGTAGCTGCCTGCAAGATGTAAAGACCGGACGAGAGCGGATCAAGGTCAGGAAGCGTAAGATTATGCACTCCCTGTGAAAGAACATAGCTGGTGCGCCGTACCACTTTGCCGGAAAGGTCTGTCAACTGCACATCTACCTTCGCGCTTGCCGGCATCATTACTTCAAAATCAAGCTTGCTTGTAAACGGATTGATAACATTCAGCAATGCAAACGCATTTGCATCGCGGCTGAGCATTACCACTTTTGAATATTGTTGCTTTCCGGCTGCACTGGTAAGAATAACGCGGTAGTATCGCACCCCGGTTACCGGATCCGGGTCTAACAGGTTATACGTGTTGACAGCGCTTCCATTGTTCCTGCTTTGCAAATGTGCGATTGGTGAAAAATTGCTGCCATCTGTACTACGTTCTACGGTAAAGGACACCTGCTCATCCTCACGTGAGGTTGTCCAGGTAAGCGCTGCTTTATCATTTTGCAATTTTCCTGAAAAAGACAGCAAATCAACTTTCAGCAGTGGTCCGCAGGATCCTACCTGGATGGTAATATAACTTACGCCGTCTGTTACACGGCAATTGGCATTGCTCAGGTTACCCGCTGTGGTAGCTACCAGTACACGGTACAGGTCTCCATTGTTGCCCATGGTCGCATCGCCCGGTGGGATGGAATATTCTGTGATGTACTCCCACATATTCAACCCGGTATTTTTTACCGGTGTACTATCCCGCGCAGCGCCGAGGTCAGTCCAGGTAAGACCGCCATCTGTACTGCGTTGCCATTGGTGATACCTGTAATTGTCAAAGTAGGAGCGAATGGTATCACGTACAACGTAATTGTTGTTTTCGCATACAAATGGGTTCAGGCTGGGAGAATATTGCATATTTGGTAAACAGGTAGCAATGGAAATGTCGTCCATTACCCAGTCGTTTCCGCCGCCGCCCTGCGCATTGTTACGAATGCTGAACACAGCCGAGTCCTGTGTAGGTCCGGTAACAAACATAAATCCTTTCTTCACCCATCCTACGGTATCTATTTCACCGGTGCTATATCGGTCAACGCCGTCCAGTGAAAAGCTCAGGTTGGGCAATACTCCCGGCTTGTAGGTTTGAGTTCCATTGGAATCCAGGCCGCAGGTAGGACAAATATTCCGGAACCATGCAGAGAATTCGTAGTAAGTATTGGGACAAAGATTGGTAAGCTTTTGCCTGTACACTTCAGATGCCACATAGTCTGCGTTTACGGCAAGCATATAACCGCCGTTGTCGCCTTTTGCCACGGGTACATTTCCAATGGCGTTGCTGGTGCCGGAATGGTCGCCGTCTACAAACCAGAATCCACCAAACATACGGCTGTTGCAATTATCTACGTCGTTGGCAAGCAGCACTGAAGGGGAGTTGCAGGTATTCTGACGACGCGCGGTCCTGGATGTCATGCTCCGCGGGCTGGTATTATTAACAATGGCATAGCGTCCATCACCTACGCTGTTGATAGCGTTTACATCGCTTACGAATGTGTAACCGGCAATTGGATTAGCGAGATCAGTGGCGCGATTAAGCGTGGTGCCGCTTCCAAACGTTCCGCCGGATTCTACGGCATTGTTGACGCCAATACTGTTGGAACAAAGACTTAGTGGTTCCGTGATCAATATCTGGTAGGGGGTAGACACAAGTGTGATGTCTGAACCGCCTGCAGAAGTGCGATAGATAAACCGACCCGGTTGTATGTTGATGGTATCACCCGCGTTGCCGGTAACTTTTACGCGGTAGGCAACTGCAAACAGCATACCGCCTCCGCCGCGTGGATTATTGCTGCCTGCATTCATTTGACCCGTAGCCGTTGTTGCTTCGGTAGCAGTGGTATTTACAGGTTTGCCGGGATTGGTGGTTCCAAAACCCAGGTTCATTCGGATATTATATTCACCCGCCCCAGGTGATGCATTGTACACTGCGGCATCGTCTCCCGCAAGTGGTGTGTAACGTCTAAATGTAAGTCCTTCATTGGTAATGATCCTGATGGAATCAGCCGACGTATTTGGAAAGCTGGTATTGGTTGGTATATTATCTACATAACGCATGGCGTACATAGTGCCCGAGGTATGATTGACTGTCATACGGATCTCCAGTATGTCTCCCTTTTCCACCACGCCACCCGTTGTTTTCTTAGTGATGTTTACATAACTATTACCAAAACGAAGCGGTGCGTTGCTGGTAGTTGCGCAAATATTGAACCCTGCGTTGCCATTAGGTACCGGGCCGCTGGTGGTATACACGCGAACATAGTAGGTGTTGCCAGCTGTGAGTGTGCTTACCGTTAATGGATTGGCGCCACAGCCAATAGAAGTAAGTCCGCTGCAATTTCCCGAGAACATTTCCACACGTGCTGAACCAAGGTTGGAGCCCATGCCACTGAGTGTAATGGTAGCAGTATTGTTAATGGCGGTGAATTTATACCATACGTCGGCAACGAGTGGTCCCGTGCAACTTCCTGAAAGCGGTTTGCTGGAAGGCGTGGCTCCGGCCATATTACCGGTGATGTTGTTACAACTGTTCCAGATAGGAATGTTTATGGCATCACTGCATTCATCATTATAAGGCGCGCTGCTTACCGGATCCTGTATGCAGATATCAAACTGACCTGCGGCTGCGGTGGTAGGAACGGCTCCTCCGGATGAAAATACACGTATCAGGTAGGTAGATCCGGGTGTAAGGAAATCCGCATTGATGGTAGTGGTACCACAGAATAATGAAGTATAACCCGAGCAATGTGTGCTTTGGTTTTCACCAATCAGTTCCATTTGCGGGCTCAGAAAGCCGGAGCCGATATTGGCAAGGGTAATAGTTGGGTTAGTGGTTTGTGCCGTAAACCGGTACCATACATCATAAGCGGTAGATGGTGCACAGGAAGGAGAAATGGAAACGGCAGAATTGCTGCTTGCATTAACATATCCCCGTGTATAATTACAGGTGGTGGATGAATTAAGTGTGATAGCGCCGGAACAGTCATCATTTGCCTGGTCGTCCGTAATACAAATGCTGAAATCCCAACCACTGCCAGTTGGTACCGAGGTGCTTGATCTATAAACGCGTGCGTAATAATAGTCGCCAACAGTAAGATCCGTACTTAGTGTTAAACTGGTGGCGCTGGCGCATTGTACTTCTGCCAGTCCTGTACAGGGACCGGTGCGGGAGAGTACTTCTATTCTCACCTTGCTACTGCTGTTGAGGTTGGACCCAAGGTTGGACAGGGTAATTTTGGGCCGGGTGGATTGTGCCTGGAAAACATACCATACATCGGGCGTATTGTCTGTACCGCACGAGGCATTGATATTATCCGTGGTAGCGTTTTTGAGGGTTTGACCCGTTAATCGGCTGGTGCCATCCACGCAGGATGGTCCTGATACGATGGTGTAAGCGCCGGCGCAGGTATTATTGCCTGGGGCCTGGGCTTGTACGAGTACGGGCGCAGCTATTGCAAAAAGCAATGCGAAGATAGCTGCCCTTTTGGTGGTGGTGTGGGCAACACGGTGGTTCATAAAAAAACAGGATCTTGATTAATATTTCTTAGGATATTGAAAGCGTCAAAATAAGAGCAAATACTTATACGATGCAATAGGATTACTACCTGTAAAAAATAAGGGTTTTTACTATAAAGATTAAGTGTATCTGCTATAGTTTTTGATCGTGGTCATTTTTACCTTGCAGTGTCAAAAATCCACCATCGATGAAAAAACCGCTACTCAGCCTTCTGCTGATTGTATTTTCCGTTATTGTTTACGCTGCTCCTGGAAATGATGATTGTTCCAGTGCAACTACGATCGCCGCCTCACCAGACTATAACCCAACTGCAGGCAATCTTTACAATTGTACAAAGTCAACCAGCCCTGGCACAGGTAGTGCCGGAAGCCGGTATGATGTATGGTATAAGATTACCATACCTACAGGTGAAAATCAGCTTCGTATTTTGGTGAACCTGGATGATAACAGCTCAACTAACACCAATAATGTTTATGTAGAATTATTTAATTCTACCGGTTGCAGCCTTGCCAACAAGTCGCTTGGATCTTTTAATATCACCAGTCTGCGTCAATATGATATTGGCGGAACAGCTGGTTCTTATACACTTCGGGTGTATACAACCAGTACTCCAACTTCCGGCTCTTCAGCCAATTGGGGATTTACCATTGCAGCTATGTATAATAACAATTGCTCTACCGCTGCAACGATAACACCCGGTACCGTATATGAATATGGTGGTTTATATGCCGCCACTGCCAGCACTGCTCCCGCGGGATGTGGCAGTAGCTCCGGTAAAGACGTATGGTATAAATTTACAGCTACCAATACTGACGCTGCGATAACACTTTATAACCTCAGCTCCGCCGTTTCTACTGATGGCATTTACCTGCAACTCTACGATGGCAACGCCGGATGCGGTAGCCTGACCTCAGTAGCCTGTTCTGCGAAAAATATTTTATATGCTACCGGCCTGGTTGTAGGCAGGATCTATTACCTCCGGTTGTATGCGAATGGAACACCCAGCTACTCCAACGGCCAGGGCCAGGATTATTCAATGATGATCACGCCGCCATTCCCTACCCAACAGGTGGGTTCCGGCCGGATGAATGAAGTATTCCAACAGGAAATTATATCCCCGGCGGGTGTCTTACTGGATCCCTGGGAAGTAACTTATGGACCCGATGGCAAATTATGGGTAACAGAATCAAAAGGTAGCCGCGTATATCGCTACGATCCATTGACTGGCTCAAGAGATACAGTGCTCGACATTTCACAGGGAAGTACATTCCTTCCTTCTCCCTATAATGCATTTAATCTTGAATTTGATATTCAAACCATTTCCGATGCACCGCAGGGTGGCCTCGCGGGATTGGCATTGCACCCGAAATTCATGGCTTCATCAGGGGCCAAGAACTACGTATACATTTCTTATGTAAAGAAGTTTATTAATAAGCTTTCAAGCAACAAAGGAGTTTTCTACCAGAATATGATCGCGCGCTTTGTGTATAATACCACAACCGGCAAACTGGAAACACCTGTGTTTATCTGTGATACGCTGCCCGGTAGCAGCGATCACAACTCCCAACGTATGATTGTGGCTCCCGTAAATGGTGTGGATTATCTCTTTTATGGACAGGGCGATATGGGTGCCGGGCAGTTCGGTAACCAGAACCGCGCCAACCATGCCCAGGATACAACTATCTATGAAGGAAAGATCCTCCGTTTCAACCTGGAGCCGGATGGAGATGCAGACAACTACCAGAAATGGATACCTAATGATAATCCTTATCCAAATAGTGCTGTGTGGGATATCGGGATGCGGAACAACCAGGGCTTTGCCTATGATACCGCGCGTGGTATTCTCTATGGCTCCACTCACGGTCCTTATAGTGATGATGAAATAAACATTATCCAAAGGAAAAAGAACTATGGTCACCCACTTGTAATTGGGTATGCCGCGGATGGAAATTATAATACATCTACAGCCGGTAGTCCCAATACCACGAGTGCCTGCCCGATGATCACCGATGAGAATGCGATGGCGTTATCGCTGCCCAACTACAAGGATCCGCTGTTTTCAGCATATGCCCGGCCGCAATCAGAGATCCATAATATATGGGTTACCAATCCGAACAATGGAGGATGGCCTTCAGAGGGATGGTCGGGGCTTGACTTCTACAGCAATACGGTAATTCCCGGCTGGAAAAATTCACTGATCGCCTGTTCTCTGAAATGGGGACGTCTGTTGAAATTAAAAACTGATGCTGCCGGTGATTCCATCATCAAGACCGGTACCGCGGATACAGTAAGCTATTTTGGTAGTCAAAACCGTTTCCGCGACGTAGCGTTTAGTCCAAGTGGTAAAGACATGTACGTGGTGATCGATCGTTCATCCACAACTTCCGGTCCAACGGCTTCCAATCCGATCGTATCTAATTGTGGTGGATGTATCCAACGTTATACATTCCTTGGCTATGCAGATGCATCGGGAAAAAGTTCTATTCCAAAGATCATTCCTGTTAGTACCGGCACACCCAATACCTGCGTAAGCGGTACCACTATTACTATTGACGATACGAATAATATGCTTTGGGTGCCCATTACCGGGCCTGACGGCGATATTGTGGCTGAGATAAAAGCCAATGGTAATAACCTGGGCGTAGTTACTTCGTCGTTTTATACACGTAATGGCAATCCGCGTATATCCGGCGGTGTGCGTTATGCCAACCGGAATGTACGTATTACGCCCACCAACCAGCCCAGCAGCAATGTTGGCATCCGCCTGTATATCAGTAAGGCCGAATTTGATTCGCTGCGCAATACGTCGGGCGGCGCTATTACCAAGATCACAGATCTGAACATCCTCAAAAATAGCGATGCATGTGGTTCCGCAATTGCGTCTTCTACCACGCTTATTTCTACCACGGTAAAAGAATTCCAGGGTGTAACGGGTGATACGCTTGGCTATGTGCTGCAGGGTAATATCTCCGGTTTCTCTTCTTTCTATTTTGGTCCATCGCTGATTACACTTCCGGTTAGCCTTGTTTCATTCTCCGGTAATCTGAATGGTAACAATGCAGACTTGCACTGGAAAACAGCCAGCGAGGTGAGTACTTCGGCCTTTGTTGTGGAGCGCAGCGTGAATGGAACCAACTTTACTGCTATCGGAACGGTAAATGCCGCGGGTAACGCCACTACTGCCACTAATTACGATTATACAGATTATGGAATAACAACGCTTGGTGTAAACGTGGTGTACTATCGCCTGAAAATGGTAGATGCCAACGGCGAATTCAAATACTCCAACGTGGTTCCGATCAATCTATCGCTTGTTACGGGTACTTTGCGTGTAACGCCCAACCCGGTAATTACCGATGCAAATGTGCTGCTGGCAGCATCTGAGAATGGCAAGGTAACCTGGGTGCTGAGCGACAATGCCGGTCATGTACTAAATACAAGTGTGATAGAAGTTAGAAAAGGCATGAATAGCTTCCCGGTTCAAATGCAGGGATTTGCTGCAGGCACCTACTACCTGAATGTATCCGGCGGTGGTGTGAACCAACATGTTAAAATTCAGAAATTCTAAAACCTGTCTTCAACAAATTATAGCTAAAGCCTCCGCAATCTGCGGGGGCTTTTTAATTCCAATCCGGTTGAAGCACAATAAATCAGCATTGGCACAGGCTTAGTGCCTATTTTTGCTGTGATGTACACGCTAAAAAAGAGTCTTGGTCAGCATTTTTTGAAAGATGAAAACATCTGCCGGAAAATTGTAGCAGCCCTCCGGGAGCATCCATTTACACAGTTACTGGAAGTAGGGCCGGGCGGCGGTGCATTAACCAAATACCTGCTGCAGTTGCCGGAAATTGAATTTAAAGCTGTTGAGCTGGACCGTGAGAAAGTCGAATACCTGGTGCAAACTTTCCCGGATATTTCCTCAAAGATCATTCACCAGAGTTTTTTGGATACACCCGTTCCGTTTGAAGGAAGGTTTACGGTGGTTGGCAATTTTCCTTATAACATTTCAACTCAAATTCTTTTCCGCATCCTGGAGTGGCACCAGCAGGTGGAAGCCATGGTGGGCATGTTTCAGAAGGAAGTGGCACAACGGGTAGCTGCCCGGGAAGGAAGTAAGGTATATGGCGTACTGAGCGTTTTGGTGCAGGCGTTTTTTGATGTGACCTATCTTTTTGATGTGAGCGAAGGATCTTTTCAGCCTCCACCCAAAGTGAAAAGCGGTGTTATCCGGTTGCTTCCGCGGCAGAAGCCGCTTTCGTTTCATTCAGACGATCGGCTGTTTAGAGTAGTGAAAGCTGCATTTAACCAACGCCGGAAAACGCTTCGCAATGCAGTAAAAGATCTGTTTGATGCAGCAACCCTTCGCGATGAACTATTTAATAAACGGGCTGAGCAATTGACCGTTGAACAATTCGCAGCTCTTACGTTTTTAATGAAATGAACAGAAACGCAATTATAACAGGAGGGGCGCATCCTTTCCTCGCCAGTGAGTTGGAAAAAAATGGTTATACGGTGTTTTACGAACCGGCTATTACCTATGCCGAACTTGAAACGCGTATTGGGGAAATGGAGGGTCTGGTACTTACTACCCGCATACGGGTTGACAGGGCATTGTTGGATAAGGCTACTTCACTGAAATGGATTGGCCGATTGGGCAGCGGCATGGAACTGGTGGATGTGGACTATGCCAACGCGAAGGGAATTGTTTGTGTAAGCAGCCCGGAGGGTAACCGCAATGCAGTAGCAGAACATGTGCTGGGAATGCTGCTGGCATTGATGAATAACCTGGCCGGTTCTGCGGCAGAAGTGAAGCAGGGGTTGTGGCGGCGCAATGAAAACAGGGGTGTTGAATTATCGGGCAAAACGGTGGGCATTATCGGTTATGGAAACACAGGAAGCAGTTTCGCTAAATTACTCCAGCCGTTTGGCGTTACGGTACTGGCGTATGACCGCTATGTAAATGGTTTTGCAAAAGGCTATGTTCATGAAGCAAGCCTGGAGCAGATTTGCAGGTATGCGGATGTGATCAGTTTTCATGTTCCGCTTACTGATGAAACACAGTATATGGCAGATGCTGAATTTTTTAATCGTCTTGAGCAGCGTCCATTTATTTTAAATGCATCCCGTGGGAAAGTGTTGCGGTTAAAAGCTCTGCTAACTGCGTTGGAAACAGGAAAGGTTCGCGCGGCGGGTCTTGATGTATTAGAGAACGAAAAACTGGATACGTACACGGAAGTAGAACAGGAAGTACTGCAGGCATTATTGGCTTTGCCGCAGGTATTGATCACTCCGCATATTGCCGGGTATAGTCATGAAGCATTTCTGCGGATGGCGGAAGTGGTGCTGCAAAAATTGCAACAACAAAAAGTGATTTGAGAAGAGGCAAATATGCTACCGGACCGGCCGGTTGGGGCTTGTTTTTTTCCGGGAAATTTGGTATATTTGTGATATATAAACATTAAATGCAACGCTTCACAGGCAATCTGTTGAGGCGTTGTTATTTTTTTCATTTTATCGTAAAAGGAGGTGATTATGAGCGACATCCAGTATGTTACCAAAGAAACGCTCGAACAGATGAAAATAGACCTTCAGCGCATGAAGGGCGTTGAGCGGCCGGCGGCCAGCCGGGCCATCGCGGAAGCGCGTGAAAAAGGAGATTTAAAGGAGAATGCAGAATACGATGCCGCCAAGGAAGCGCAGGGATTGCTGGAAGCAAAAATTGCCGCCATGGAAGGAGCGCTTGCCAATGTCCGGGTGTTGGATGAATCGAGCATCGACACCAGCAAGGTTTCTATTCTTACCAAGGTGACAATAACGAACCTGAATACAAAGAAGAAGGTAACGTACCAGATCGTGAGTGAAAAAGAGGCTGATCTTAAAGCCGGAAAAATTTCTATTACCTCACCGATCGGCAAAGGCATTCTGGGAAAAACAGTAGGCGAAACGGCCGAGGTACAGGTGCCTGCAGGAATGTTGAAATTCAAGATTGAAGATATTACGGCATAAGCCTCTCAATAAATGAACCAGGGACCCTCCCGGTAGCGGGAGGGTTTTTTATGCAGGATTGGTAGCTTTGCTGTAGAAAATTGCGTGGTATGACAATCTTTTCAAAAATTATCGCCGGAGAAATCCCTTCTTACAGGATTGCAGAAGATGATCACTTTTTTGCTTTCCTGGATATATTTCCTTTGCGCCCCGGGCATACGCTGGTGGTTCCAAAAACGGAAACAGACAACCTGTTTGATCTGCCGGAAGACTATCTAACGCGGATGTTGGTGTTTGCAAAGGCCATTGCCAAAGCAATTGAACAGGCCTTTCCCTGCAACCGGTGTGGCATTAGTGTAATTGGACTGGAAGTGCCGCATGCACACATGCATTTGTTGCCGATCAATTCATCCAATGATCTGAATTTTACACAACACAAGGGCAGGGCTGCCGATGCGGATCTGAAAAAAGCACAGGAAGCCATTCTTCGTTTGCTGTAATCATTTCTTCGAAATCCGCGATGGATTCTTCTGCAGGAAGTCTTCCCAGCCGCGAAAACCTTTACCGGTTTTTTGAAGCGCTGAATGGATCTGGAAGTGGTGACAGAGCGCTACTGCCAGGGCATCGGTAGCGTCAAAGCTGGGTGGATCTTCACGGAGTGAGAGTAGTTGCTTCAGCATTTTCCAAACCTGTTCTTTGTCAGCATTTCCATTACCTGTAACCGATTGTTTTACTTTTTTAGGCGAATATTCGGTAACCGGCAGGCCGGCGCTCATCGCGGCAGCAATGGCTACGCCCTGGGCGCGCCCCAGTTTGAGCATGCTTTGTACGTTTTTTCCAAAAAAAGGCGCTTCAATGGCAAATTCGTGTGGTTTGAATTGCCGTATCAATTCCTGCACTTTTTGATGGATCATCTCCAGTCGTTCGTAATTGTCTTTGCGGGCTGAAAGCCGCAACACCTGCATTTCACGAAGGCTCACCAGGTTGCCACGCACTTCAATGATGCCATAACCCATCACCAGCGTGCCCGGATCTATTCCCAATATTATTTTCGCGGCCTTTTGCAATGCGCAGTATTTTTACAAGATTAATGAAGCTCAACCGAACTATCAAAATCTTCATCAACTACCTGTTGGGCCCGTTGTTGTTTGCCTGGCTTTCCTGGTCTATTTACCGGCAAATTACGCGGCAGCCGGACCTGGATCATGCGTGGCAACAGATCAGTGTGTCGTTACACAGTTCGCATCTCTGGTACCTGGTGGCGGTAATCGTATTGATGGGTTGTAACTGGTCGCTTGAGGCGTTCAAATGGAAACTCGCGGTAGCGCCTGTTCAGGAAGTTTCCTTTGGTCGCGCATTGCGCGCTGTTCTCTCCGGTGTTTCCTTTTCCGTAAGCACGCCCAACCGCGTTGGTGAATACTTTGGCAGGGTATTGTATATGGATGAAGGCAAACGGCTCAAGACGATTTCCATTACCATAGTAAGCAGCATCAGCCAGTTGTTGGTAACGCTGGTGATGGGGGGCATTGGTCTCATTATCCTCCGTTCGGATATCGAAGCGAAAAACCTGATTTCCGGGCCGTGGCTGCAGGTCATTATTTACGGTGTTTTTGCTGTTTTGTTGGTTTTAACACTATTTTATTTCCGCCTCGCATGGCTTATACGTTTACTAAACCGGGTGCCGGGGAGCCGTCGCTTTGCCTATCTTGTAAATGCGCTGGGCGATTTTGATGCAACTTTACTTTGGCGGTTGTTGTCCTTATCTGCGGTGCGCTTTGCTGTTTTTAGTTGCCAGTACTACCTCCTTTTCCAGCTTTTTACCGTAGATAGTACAGCATGGCAGTTGCTTTGGACGGTAAGTGTGTCTTTCCTGGTAATGGCGGTAATTCCCAGTATTGCCATTACGGAACTTGTGCAGCGGGGAAAGGTAATGACCACGGTGGTGGGCATTTTTAGCGCCAACGGCCTGGGGATCAATCTCGCGGTAGCCGGTATTTGGTTTATCAACCTTATCATCCCGGCAATCGTGGGTAGTTTATTAATTTTGAGTATCAAAAGGATCATCAGCAATAAAAATAAAGACGAATGAAAGGATCAATGTTCCTGTTTCCGCTCCTGGCCGGTTTGCTGGCATTTTCTTCAGACCGTTCAGCGTCGGTTGAAACAGTTTCGGGCGGCAATACGTACAGCGAATGCGGGTTAGTGAACCGTGCCTTTACAGTGGGAGAGAAAGTGACCCTGGAAGTTTATTATTCAGTAGCCGGTATTTATGTAGATGCCGGGAAAGCAACCTTCAGCAGTACACTCGAAACCCAAAATAACCGCCCGGTTTATCATATTGTTGGTGATGGGAAAACCAATTCGTCTTACGACTGGATATACAAGGTTCGTGACAAATACGAAACGTATATCGACACAGCCACGATGCTTCCGCTCAAATTTGTCAGAAATGTAAACGAAGGCGGTTATAAGAAATACCAGAATATCACGTTTAACCGCACCGCCAATACCGCTGTTGCCGGTGATGGTGTGTTTAAGGTTCCGGCATGTGTACAGGATGTAATGAGTGCGATGTACTATGCGCGCAATGTTGATTTTTCCAAACTGGAACCCAATGACCGCTTCCAGTTTTCCATGTTCCTGGATAATGAAGTGTACAATATGTACATCCGGTATGTGGGAAGGGAAACCATTAAGACTAAATACGGTAAATTCAATGCCATTAAGATAAAACCCCTCCTGCTCAAAGGCCAGATATTTGATGGTGGTGAGAATATGGAAGTCTGGATATCCGATGACGCCAATCACGTTCCTCTTCGCATCGAAAGCCCGCTGGTGGTGGGCAAAGTGAAGATCGACATGATGAGTTATGAAGGGCTCCGCTACCCACTCACCTCGTTGATCCGCCGCAAGTAAAATGATTAGAGCTCTGCGAGCTTGAAAAATTCTTTCGGTCGAACGCCTTTCTCCGTGCGTTGCAGTGTACAGCATTCATACACGGGGTCGTGTTCAAAAAAGAGCACATAGTCGCCGTCTACGGCTTCTTCCAGGAAACTCTTTTTTTCGCGCAGCGTTGTAAGTGGAAACATATCGTATCCCATTACATAAGGAAGTGGAATATGCCCTTGTGAAGGAAGCAGGTCTGCCATGTACACCAGGGTTCTTCCCTTATACTTCATTTGAGGCAACATCATCGCGTCTGTGTGTCCATTGGCAAAACGAACTTTTATCGTGTCTGTAAGATCGGCGGTGCCCAGTGGTTGTCCGTCGGCTACGCGCACCGTATCAATAAAATTCAGTTGTCCCGTTGCTTCAATGGGCAGGATATTCTCTCGAAGGAAAGATGCTTTTTCGCGCTCATTGGGGTGAACGGCCCATTCCCAATGGTCTTTGTTACTCCAGAACCTGGCATTTGCAAAAGCCGGCACCAGTTTATCGCCATCCCGTTTGATGCTACCGCCACAATGGTCAAAATGCAGGTGGGTAAGAAATACGTCGGTAATATCATCCGGCGTAAAGCCGTGTTTCCGAAGCGATTTTTCCAGTGTGTCATCACCATGCAGGTAATAATGGCTGAAAAATTTTGCATCCTGCTTATCTCCATTGCCATTGTCTACCAGGATCAGTCGTTCCCCGTCTTCAATCAGCAGGCAGCGAAGCGCCCAGCTACAAAGATTGTTATCATCCGCAGGGTTGATCTTATTCCAGATGGTTTTGGGAACAACGCCAAACATGGCGCCACCATCCAGCTTAAAGAATCCGGTATCAATCGTGTACAAATTCATTGTACAAAGGTAAGCCACCTTTCCCGTTATGCAACCACTTCCGTCTCGGGCGATTTGGCCTGCCGCGTGTAAAACAACAACAGCAAACCGATAATGAAAAATACAACTACGGCCAGCACTGAACCGCGCTGGGATCCGGTAAGATCTGTAATAAAACCAAAGCTCAGCATTCCAATTACAGTTGCAATTTTTTCAGTAACATCATAGAAGCTGAAGAACGATGTGGTGTCCTTCGTTTGCGGCATCAGTTTGGAATAGGTAGACCGGCTAAGCGATTGGATACCACCCATGATGAACCCGATGAGCGAGGCAAGCCCCCAGAACTGGTAGGTGCCACCAACCGGCAACAAATATCCTATGTAACAAAGCACGATCCACAAGGATACGGTAACGATCAATGTATTGATATTCCCGATCCGGGAAGAAAGCCAGGAAATCACATAGGCCCCGGGAATTGCGATCAGCTGGATAATGATGATAGCAGCAATCAGCGAATTGGTAGGTAATTGCAATTCTCCCTTTCCATAAATGGCGGCTACCAGCATCACCGTTTGCACGCCCATATCATAAAAGAAAAATGCAAAAAGAAAACGTTTCAGCTTTTTAATGGTCTTCAACTGTTTCCACACTTTGCGGAGCTCCTGGTAACCTTTGGCGAGGTTATGTCCTTTTTCACCATTGCCGGCCGCTACGGGTTTTGGCAACCCTCGCAGGGAATATTGTCCAAATCCCCACCACCAAAGACCAACGGCCAAAAAGGCGAGGCGGAATTGTATGCTCGAGGTTCCATCGGGACCATCCACGCCGCCGACAAGTCCGGGGAAAAAGACTGCTACGAAGCAAATTACCTGCAGCAGAACGCTTCCTACATATCCATAGGCAAACCCTTTTGCGCTAACGCGATCCTGGTCTTCCGGCGCTGCAATTTCAGGGAGATAGGAATTATAAAAAACAAGGCTGGCCCAGAAACCAATGCAGGCGAGGATCATAAGGAGAATCCCCAGCCCCAGATGAGCCGCTTTTGTATTCATGTATCCATTTACCGTATCAAAAAAGAAAAGACCGGTACAGGCGGCTGCGCCGAGCGTAAGGAAAAAATTGAGAAAGTTTTTTTTGCTGCCGCGATAATCAGCGATGGATGAAAGAAGTGGAGAAATGATCGCCACGATGAGCATGGCTATGGCAAGCGTGTAATTATAGAGTGCTGAATTTTCAAAATGGCGCCCCAGGAATGTAACGGATGATTTGGAAAGCGCCTTGTTATCGGCAGCCACCGCTTCAAAATAATTGGGGAAGATGGTGGAGGTGATAACAAGATTATAAGCAGAGTTTGCCCAGTCGTACATGGCCCAGGCATTCAGAACTTTTTTGGGTGCAGTTTGCATGGTATTGTCTTTTTGAACCCTGGTTCGGCTATGCGTTAATTACGCCGCTGGCGATGAGGGCCAGTAAAATAATCCCGGCGATGATCCGGTAAAATCCGAAGAGCCTGAACCCGTATATTTTTAAGTAATCGATAAAAAAACGAATAGCGAGAAGCGCCACCGCAAAAGCCACAATATTTCCCAAAATAAAGACCGTGGTGTTTTCACTGCTGGCCATGATCACTTTATATCCCTTTTGCAGAATCCCATTGTATTCCCACTTTCTTAAAAACACGGAATAGGCAGTTGCCGCAAACATAGTAGGAACGGCCAGGAAAAATGAAAATTCAGCTGCCAGGTTGCGTGTGAATTTCTGCGACATACCCCCGATGATAGACGCTGCGCTGCGGCTTACGCCCGGGATCATGGCAATCGTTTGCCAGATACCTACGATAAAAGAGCGTTTATAACTGATCTGATCATCTGATTCAACCACAGGATTGCGAAACATCCGGTCGATAAATAGCAAGACCACACCGCCTGCAAGCAATGAAACTGCCACCACCAGCGGGCTTTCCAGTAGTTTATCAATTTTATTTTCAAACAAAAATCCCAGGATGAGCGCAGGTATTACGCCAATGATCAGCTTTACATAAAACTGCCACCGTTTGAAATCAAAAAACCGGCGCCAGTATAATACTACCACCGACAGGATGGCGCCAAATTGGATAGCTACTTCAAACAGTTTGGTGAATTCATCTTTTTCGATTCCCAGCAAGGAACTGGTAACTACCATATGACCTGTAGAGGATACGGGTAAAAATTCTGTAAGTCCTTCTACAACAGCTACGATAACGGATTCGATAATGTTCATGACAGCTTGAATAGGAGATTAGGGCAACAAGTTAGGGCTTATTTTAAATAAAAAACCCTCGTTTAACGGAGGGTCTTTTTAATAATATCCAAACAGGCATTCGCCTTAAGCGGTTTTCGGTTTTTTAAAGATCGCGATGATCTCGATCGCCAGGCCCGCCAGGATCACGAGCGGGGCAATGGTAATCCGCATGGTGCTGTACACCTGGCTACGGTCAAATACAGCCGGGTCTTTGCTGGCTCCGCCGGCCATCAGCAGCATACCCAACGCCATCACTACCACACCAATCAACATCCAGCGAAAATTGCTTTTGTCAAACATGGATGGAGCTGTATTTTTTTGTTCGGCCATAATGTCAATTTTTAGAGGACGCAATATAAGCAAAGGGGCTGAAATGTCAATACAGGTCGTCCAGCCTCATTTTGAGATATTTCAAAATACTCCGGTGGGTGCTGAGCAGGGTAATACAGATGCCTACCAATAGCAGGGCACCGAATAAAAGGATCAGTCCGCCGGTATCATGCACTGTTCGCAAGCCGGGTACATACCGTTCTGCAAACATGATCAGTATCCATAAAACGCCAATCGCAAATGCAGCACTGATGGCGCCATTCAGGATGGCACGTAAATCCAGCGGTTTGGCAATAAACCATCGCGTAGCGCCCACCATCTGCATGGTTTTTATCAAAAAGCGGTTGCTGAACATGGCGAGTCGTATCGTATTATCGATCAGGAAGATCACCACCAGCGACAGGATGATGGCAATGCCAAACCCAACCAGCGTTACCACGCGGATATTCTTCTCCAGGTTGTCAACCACAGCCACAGGATAATACACTTCAGATACCCAGGTTTGTTGCGTGAGATCGGTTTTGATAACGTTCAGCGAGTCTACGTTTACGTAATCTTTTTTGATTTTCAGGTCAACAGATGCCGGAAGCGGGTTTTCCGACAGGATATTATCCCAATTGTCATTTTCCACTTTCACGTATTCCTGGCGCGCCATTTCCTTGGTCACGTACTTATAATCCCGCACATAAGGCTGCGCGGCAATATACTGTACCAATGCGGTGCTATCGTCCGCTTTCAGGTTTCCCTTGATATAGACGTTAACGGTGATGTTGTCTTTGAAATATTCAGCCACTTTATTTGCGCTGAGAAAGAACCATCCTACAATTCCCAGGAGAAACAGAACCAGGGTAACACCCAGGATGGACATAAAATAAGAAGGTTTTCCGCGTTTGATGGAAGCTTTTCCTGCCTGAGCCATGATATGGAATTAGTTGGAATAATCGTGTTAGTGCAAAAATAGCCAATAAACGCCTATAATCAGTATTTTTGCGATCATTAAAACGATGGCTTACAGGCCGATATTGCCGGGAAGGGAGCAATGAAAATGTTAAAGAATTCCAGTTGCCCGCCGGCGCTTGCCCACCGGAATCACCCAAATTATAAAAGGAAAGATGGAATACCAGTTCAGGGATATTGAAAAGAAATGGCAGCAATGGTGGATTGAGCACAAAGCTTACCGGGTGTCAAATGACTCTCCGAAGCCCAAATATTATGTGCTGGATATGTTTCCCTATCCCAGTGGGGCTGGACTGCACGTGGGTCACCCCCTTGGCTATATCGCTTCCGATATTTATGCCCGCTACAAGCGCCTCAAGGGGTTCAACGTACTTCACCCCATGGGCTACGACGCATTTGGACTTCCAGCCGAGCAATATGCCATTGAACACGGGATACATCCTGCCGTTTCTACCGATAATAACATAAAAAACTTCCGGACACAGCTGGACAATATCGGTTTTTGCTACGATTGGGACCGGGAAGTCCGCACCAGCGACCCGGCATATTACAAATGGACGCAGTGGATCTTCCTGCAGCTTTTCAATAGCTTTTTTGACCGTAAGGCCGGGAAAGCCATGCCTGTTACCGCCCTGGCGCAGGCATTTGAAAAAGAAGGCAATGGTCAGTATCCAATGCCAAATGCGCAATATCCGCTGCAGCAATTTACCGCGGCAAACTGGTTGGGTTACGACG
This sequence comes from Bacteroidota bacterium, assembly GCA_048498035.1. Classification (GTDB taxonomy): domain Bacteria; phylum Bacteroidota; class Bacteroidia; order Chitinophagales; family Chitinophagaceae; genus CADEDV01. The sequence continues at coordinate 90,269 of JBEHYT010000011.1, forward strand.
AACAACAACAGCAGGATATCCTGATGCAATACCGCCTGGCGTATTGTGGGTATGGTGAAGTAAACTGGTGCGAAGCCTTGGGTACTGTGCTGGCCAATGATGAAGTGGTAAACGGCGTTAGTGAGCGTGGCGGTTTCCCGGTGGTAAAAAAGAAATTGCGCCAATGGTATCTCCGCATCACGGAATATGCCAATCGCCTGCTGGATGGGTTGGACACTGTTGATTTTAGCGATGCCATGAAGGAAATGCAAACCAACTGGATCGGTAAAAGCAGCGGTGCGGAAATTGACTTTGCGATAAAAGACCACCAGCAACAACTGCGGGTTTATACTACCCGCCCGGATACCATCTTTGGAGTTGACTTTATGGTGCTGGCGCCCGAACATGAACTGGTCGCTACGATTACCACCAGGGCACAGCAGGAAACCGTGGATACGTACATCGCTTATGTAAAAAGCCGTAGTGAACGGGAACGCATGGCGGAGAAAAAGATCAGCGGCGCATTCACCGGCGCTTACGCACTCAACCCGTTTAATGGTCGCGAAATCCCGGTGTGGATCAGCGAATATGTGCTGGCAGGATATGGAACCGGCGCTATTATGGCCGTGCCTTGCGGCGATGAGCGGGATCATAAATTTGCCCGTCATTTTGATATTCCCATCACCAATATCATTGGCGGGTTCTACAATGGAGAAGAAGCAAATCCCACCAAGGAAGCGAAGCTGGAACAGTCCGGCTTCCTGGACGGTATGTTGATGAAGGATGCTATTGAAGTTGCTATCAATGAAATAGAAAAACGCGGCATCGGAACCCGCAAAGTGAACTATAAAATGCGCGATGCGGCATTCAGCCGCCAACGCTATTGGGGTGAACCCTTTCCCATTCAATGGATAGACGGCGTAGCCATTCCCCTGCAGGAAAATGAGCTTCCACTTGAATTGCCCTTTGTTGACTCCTATAAACCAGGACCGGATGGAGAAGGGCCGCTTGCCAATATCCCGGAATGGACGGCCCGCCACCTGGAAACAAACACAATGCCTGGCTACGCAGGATCTTCATGGTACTTCCTGCGATACATGGATCCGCATAATGACGACACATTCTGTTCCCGCAAAGCATCTGACTATTGGGGACAGGTAGACCTGTATATCGGCGGAACGGAACATGCTGTTGGTCACTTGCTGTATAGCAGGATGTGGACCAAAGCGCTTTTTGATCTGGGCTTTATTGGTCATGATGAACCATTTAAAAGGCTGGTAAACCAGGGGATGATCCAGGGTAGCAGCCGTTTTGTTTACCGCGAACGCGGAACGAATCGCTTTGTATCTGCAGGATTACAAGACGGGTTTGAAACAGACGAGATCCATGTAGATGTTAATATGGTAGATGGAGTGGAACTGGATACTGCAGCTTTTAAAAACTGGCGGGAAGAATACCGCGATGCGGAATTTGTACTGGAAGATGGAAAATATATCTGCGGAACGCTTACAGAAAAAATGAGTAAGCGGTTGTACAATACTGTAAACCCCAATGATATCGTAGAACGTTTTGGCGCCGATACGTTCCGGATGTACGAGATGTTCCTGGGCCCTGTAGAAATGAGTAAGCCATGGGACACAAAAGGAATTGAAGGTGTACACCGGTTCCTGAAAAAATTCTGGCGTCTTTTTTATGATGATATGAAAGGAAAAGTTTGGAATGAAGAAAAGCCAAACGCGCAGGAGCTGAAAGTGCTGCATCAAACCATTCGTAAAATTGAATCAGATACGGAGCGCTTTAGTTTTAATACTGCAGTAAGCGGATTTATGATAGCAGTGAATGAACTGGCTGATCTCAAATGTCACAAACGTGCCATCCTGGAGCCGCTTGTCATCCTGCTTACACCCTATGCGCCGCACCTGGCAGAAGAGCTTTGGCATACCCTGGGAAATAACAGCAGCGTGCTGGATGCTTCCTATCCGGTGTTTGATGAGCAGTATGTAAAAGAATCGTCAAGAGCCTATCCAATTGCCATCAATGGTAAAACCCGCGCAGAAATCGAACTTTCCCTGGAAGCTTCCCAGCAGGAAGTGGAACAAATTGTACTGGCTAATGAAGTAGTACAAAAATGGCTGGAAGGAAAAGCGCCGAAGAAAGTGATTTATGTAAAAGGAAGAATGATTAACGTGGTGATATAACCGGGCTTTCGCGGCATTTTCGCTGCTTTGTCTATTTTCTTTACAAGCGGTTAGGACTGGCTGGGATTAGATCGTACATTTCGTCATTAAATTGACTGTAATGAAACGATGTTTTTTAGCCGTTGGACTGCTCCTGGGTCTTGCCGGTACTTCATTTTCACAAAACACAACTCCTTATTTTCTTTCTAACCCCTGTCTTACTCCCGACGGGTCAACCGTTATCTTCAGCTTTGAAGGTGATCTTTGGAAGGCTTCCGTAAAAGACGGGAACGCCGTACGGTTAACCGCAATGGAGGGTTATGAAACCAATCCACGGGTATCACCGGATGGCAAATGGGTTGCTTTCACCGGTCGCCAGTTTGGAAACCCTGATGTATTTGTAATGCCGCTGGCTGGCGGTGATGTGAAGCAACTGACATTTCACAGCTCAAGTGATGACGTCAGCAGTTGGAGCTGGGATTCGCGGTTCATTTATTTCAACAGCACACGAATGGGACAAATTGCCGGCTTTAAGGTAGCCGCAACCGGGGGCACACCGGAACGCGTATTTGGGAATTACTTTTTTCAATATGATCATAACCTGGTTGAGTATCCGGGCACCGGCGAAATTTTCTTTAACGATACCTGGGAAAGCATCAGCCAGGTACAGCGCAAACGCTATAAAGGACCATTCAATCCCGACATCCAATCCTACAACCTGAAGACCAAGTCTTACAAACGATATACAGACTGGGAGGGAAAGGACTTTGGCGCTACCATTGACCACAATGGAAATATTTACTTTATTTCCGACGAGGCCAACGGGCAATACAATCTTTATACGTTTAACAAAGGGAAAAAGCAATCGCTGACGCAGTTCAGCACATCCATCAAATCCCCGAATGTAAATGCCAATGGCGGTAAAGTTGTTTTTGAAAAAGATTATCGCCTCTGGCTTTTTGATGTAAAATCAGGAAAGGCAGAAGAACTGCCAATTTCTATTTTCAGGAACAACATACTGCCACAGGAAAAGGATTTTGACGTGCGCGGGAATATCAGCTACTTTGATGTGTCACCAGACACAAAGAAACTGGCTTTCATTTCCCGTGGAGAACTTTTTGTAAGTGATATTGAAGGAAAATTTGTTCAGCAAGTTGACCGCCACAGCGCCGAACGTGCTACCGAAGTAAAATGGATGAGTGATAGTAAAACATTACTGTTGGCACAAACGCTGAACGGTTATACGAATCTGTATACGATACCTGCAGACGGTTCGGGAAGCCTTCGCCAGCTTACAACAGAAAAAGAGAATTGTCGCTCTTTTGTAATGAATAAAAGTCGCTCTAAAATGCTTTACCTCGCGGGCCGAAATGAAGTGCGCCTGTTGGATACAAAGACATTGCAAAGCAAAACGCTTGCAAAAGATGAAATTTGGGGTTTTGAAGGCAGCAATCCTTCGTTTTCTCCCAATGATGAATATGTGGCGTTTACTGCCTTCCGGAATTTTGAGCAGGATATCATGATCTGCAACCTGAAAGACGGAAAAGTATTCAATCTCACCAACACATCCATTACAGAAGCAGATCCTACCTGGTCGGCGGATGGTAAGTATATCTATTGTACCTCACAGCGGCTGAAGGCTTCTTATCCGTACGGTATGCCCAACGCGCATGTGTACCGGATTGCACTCGAAAAACTGGATGATCCCTATCGCCTGGATAAATTCAACGATCTCTTTAAAGAAGAAAAAAAGGACGAGAAAAAAGACACTGCAAAAAAGGCGCCGCCTGTGGCAGATATAAAGCCGATCACGTTTGATATGAACGGCATTATGGAACGCGTGGAGCAGATCAGCCCGAATTTTGGCCTGCAAAACCTGCAAGCCGTATATGAAAAAGGCGATAAAACCAACGTGCTATATGTGAGCAATCATTCCGAAGGAAAAACTTCGTTGTGGAAAACAACACTGGAGCCATTTGAGCAACCCAAAACCGAAAAAATAACCGGCGCAGACGGTTCATTCAACATCCAGGTGGTAGAAGTGAATGATAAATTATTCTGCCTTGCCCGCGGAACAATCAACAAGCTGAACCTGGATGCAAATAAGACAGATGCCATCAGCATCGGGTACACCTTCAGGAGAAATCTTGCCGGTGAATTCAGGCAAATGTTTGAAGAGGCCTGGGCCCAAATGGATGAGAATTATTATGATGGCAATTTTCACGGGGTGAATTGGGATAAGACCCGGAAATACTACGAACAATTTATTCCCTATCTCAATAATCGCGGAGATCTTCGCATCCTGTTAAACGATATGCTGGGTGAACTGAATTCTTCGCACCAGGGCTTTAACACATTTGGAGATGATGAGCAATTGCCGCTGGTAAATCGCACCATGGAAACAGGAATTATCTTTGAAAATGATAATCCTTATCGCGTGAAATACGTGGTGAACAGATCAGCAGCAGATAAAAAAGGAATTGATGTTCGTCCTGGAGATATACTTACGCGCGTAAATGACCAGGCCGTAGACGCTTCGATGGACCGCAACTATTATTTCACGGTGCCTTCATTGGATAAAGAACTGCGTCTTACGTTTACCCGGAACGGGCAACCAATTGATGTAAAAGTGCATCCGCAACCGAGTTTATTTGCCAACCTGTATGATGAGTGGATCGACAATAACCAGGCTCGCGTGGATGCACGCAGCAAGGGGAAAATCGCTTATGGCTGTATGAAAAACATGGGCCAGGGAGAGATTGATCAATTTATCATCGACATGACACGGGAGTTGAATGATAAAGATGCGCTGATTGTTGATCTGCGTTACAATACCGGCGGAAATGTACATGACCAACTCTTGCAATTCCTGTCGCAACGCTCCTATTTGAAGTGGAAATACCGGGACGGCCAGTTTGCTCCACAACCCAATTTTGCACCCAGTGATAAGCCAATCGTATTATTGGTGAATGAACAATCACTCAGTGATGCGGAAATGACAACGCAGGGATTTAAGGCGCTAAAACTGGGAACAATTGTTGGGAACGGCACCTATCGTTGGATCATCTTCACCAGCGCCGTTGGCCTGGTTGACGGATCATCCGTGCGTATGCCGGCTTGGGGTTGTTATTCGCTGGATGGTAAGGACATTGAATCCACCGGCGTGCAACCCGATATTCTTGTGATCAATAGTTTCTCCGATAAACTGGAAGGGCGTGATCCGCAACTGGATCGGGCGGTGGATGAAATCTTGAAAAAATTGAAATAGATAAAAGGGGCGGAAAATCACCGCCCCTTTTTATTTGTCATGGCTATGGCGAACTCGGTTTTGTTAAGCGAACCACTGCGCTCGTTCCTTCTGTGCTTTCCAGGTGTGCTGTATATCGTTGTTCCCCCACCACGGCAATCATCAGCGATGTGTTGGGAGGAATAGTCCCCAGGTTTTCGGCCACCATCGTCAATTCATTCTCTGTTTTTAGGTCTGCAGTAGCCAGTTTGATGGTATACGGAACGGCCGCCAGGCGAATATGTTGAAACACCAGTTCGTTATTGAGGAACAGCGAAATGGAATCTCCATCAATTTCTCCATGATCGTAAAAACGCAGTTCGATGGAATCGCCGGTGAGTGGGATTTCTGTAAAAATTTGTTTTTTCCTGGAGTTGAACTTTTCTTCAATGCTCAATGGCGCCGGTGCTGTGATCGTTGTAATGACGGGTGTGGCAACCGGTTCTTTTGTTTGTTCCGTTATCGTTTTTACCGGTTGTTGTGGAATAGATGTTTTGGCAACCGGAGGAGTAGTCGCAGGTAGTTCAGATTTTGTAACAACAGGCGCCGGTTTTTCTTCGGTCACTGGAAGCGCTGGTACCGCTGGCCGCTGGAAAGCGATAGCGCCAACACTGTCGATGATTTCAGGTGTATTGGCTCCATAAGTATAGTTGTCAATTACGTAATCCCATTCATCCAGGAACTGCGGATCCTCCACTTTTACAAGGTGAGTTTCACCAGTTGCATCGGGGTCAGTTCTGCGACCGCTTTTACCATCCAGCATCATTTTTCCAGAGCCGGGACAATTAAAATCAGCGTAGGAAATGGACGGATAACGACCCGGCGATGTAATGCTGAGCTTCCCGGATTTTTCTTCAATCAATTGGTCATCCCACCACACCACCTCATTGGATTGATCTACATATCCGCGGATGCTGTAGCGACGGTAATTACTGGCAGATTCATAATAATAAGATGTGCCACGGACGCTGTCGCCCTGCAATACAAGTTTCACTTCCACCTTCTGGTGGTTCAGGCGTCCTTTCCAAAATCCCGTAACCATTTGGCCCGGTGCTGTGAAGATGGTAGCGAGGAAATAAAGCAGGAAAATAAATGTCCGATTCAAATTCCAGGATTTAACGTACCCCAAAACGTTCAAAACCACGTTGTAAGTATTCTGCCCGCCGAAAAAATGCGCTAAAAAATGCGCTGAAGGGAATCTACCACGAAAATTGACCCCGGCAAGCCGCAATTTTTACAGTGATTTGCTGCCAAACACCTTTACTTTTGATTGATTATGGCAGAGCCGATAATAACAATTTTAAGCCAGCAGGCTGATGTTTCACCGGTTGTTCCTTTTGAACCCGGTCGGGATCACCTGTTGCCGATTGATTTTACAGCAGCCAATACGTCTTTACTGCCTGAAATAATTGGCGACACGCAGGCATTCACCAACTGGATAAATGATCAATTGCATCTCCACAATGCGCGGTATGGAATCGGCGGCTACGCCGAACATAGAACAATTTATAGCCGAAGCCAGGTTTTTGATACGCCGGGTGAAGAAGAACCCCGCCGGCTGCACCTGGGAATCGATATCTGGGGCCCGCCAAGAACGGCTGTAATGGCCCCGTTGGACGGGATCGTGCACAGTTTCGCCTTCAACGATCGTTTTGGTGATTATGGCGCTACCATCATTCTTACGCATCGCGTGCAGGATTTGGTTTTTTATTCTTTGTACGGTCACCTCAGCTTGAATTCAATCCGGAACCTGTCTGAAGGACAACGAATTGAAAAAGGGGAACACTTTGCAGAATTCGGCATCCAGGCTGAAAACGGCCAGTGGCCACCACACCTGCACTTTCAATTGATCCGGGACCTGCAGGGCTATAGCGGCGATTATCCCGGTGTATGTAAATTTTCAGAGCGGGAAAGGTGGTTGAACAATTGCCCTAATCCGGATCTGCTGCTGCGCATGATACAATACGCGGAAAAATAGGGAGCAGCTGCGAAGACAGCTGCTCCATGTAGATTCATTCATTAGCCGGCATTATAAATCTTTGCAAATTCCTTTGCAAAATCTTCCAGGCGCACGGCACCCAGGGCGGGTACATGCTTTTCAAAATCTTCTGTGATCAGTCCTTCGCGAAATGCTTTTCCCATTTGTACATAAGCCGTAACAATGGACTCCGGCAAACCCGCCTGTTGCATGCCTTCGGCAGATTGTTCGTCTGAAAAAACAACCCAGGGCAAGTTGGGTTGATTCACTTCCTTGCCAATTGCCGAGGCAATTGCTGTTGCGGTTTGATAGTCGCTGGCAACATATTGATGCCCCTGACCTTTAAATGAAAGTTGTAACAACGCTATGGCGGCCGCGTTCGCAATGTCACCGGTATCGGCAAGGGGAATTCGTTGTCCTTCCAGGCCAAAATTGCTTCCCATGATATGCGCGTTGCGAATCATCGGGATCATTGACAAAAGATTGCGATAGAAATAGCCCGGACGAAGCGCCAGCACATTTACATCCGGAAGGGTTTTCAATTGCTGTTCAAACGCCGCAAGTCCGTCAATAGGACCCGTACCGGATCCTGCGTGGGCACCAACACTGCTAAGTACAACAATGTTTTTTACGCCGGTTTTTTGAAGGGCCGACATATAAGCGGTTGATACAGCGTCCTGGAATTCCCGGATGGGTGTTCCGTCAGAGGGTGATGGGATCATCAGGTACAGGGCATCTGCGCCCGCAAAAGTCTGTTGTAAAAAATTTGCATCCCTCAGAGAGCCAATCGCTGCTGTTGCACCCAATTGGGCGATGGCGGAACCATGCGCCGGGTTGCTGCTAATAACGGTTACATGGTGGCCGGCTTTTACAAGCTGCTGGGTAAGAGGCTTGGCGATGTTTCCGGTAGAACCGGTAAGAACGTACTTCATATTGATTGTTTTATTTGTATATACAATTATTGAGGCAAAAAAATTAGTCGCTCAATTTGTCAGAAAAACGGGCGAGGTTTTTACTCAGTTCATTACTTTCTTCGCGGCCCAGGATGGACGAGTAATTGCGATAAAATTCTGCCTGGCAACTTTGCAATGCAGGCAACAGTGCTTTTGCTTTAGGAGTGGGGTATACGTTGGTCAATTTACCTTCCGTAGTACGTACCACCAGCTTTTTTTCTTCCAATTTCTCAATCAGGCGCGTAACAGTGCTGGGCGTTAACTGCAGGTGGTCTGCAATAAAAGACGGCTGCACGCCCGGCTGCTCCAGCGCTACCAAAAGCAGATAGGCATGACTGGGAGAAAGCGATACTTTTTTCCAGGTATCAATAGCCAGTTTTTCCACCTTTCGCGCAAGCGCACTGGAAGTGAAATACAGGCATTGGGAAAAATAGCTTTCGGACGTCTTCATACTACAAAGGTACAAAATATTTGTATATGCAAATATAATTTTTTGTATTGACTTTTGGGAGCTGTTTTGGCATTCCATCTTTGCCATGGTGTTGTTCAATTTGTTGCAGCCCGTTTTTCCGGTATTATTTTTCTCCCGGCGATACGATGCTTATTTTTACGGTATGGCAAACCCCAACCTGAATAGTGAGAAGCAGGGTCTTTCTGCGGCCGATAAGGAGTTTGAGAATAACATTCGCCCCGCGCAAATGGCTGATTTTGCCGGTCAGTCGCAGATCATCGAAAACCTTCGCATTTTTATCCGCGCTGCCAGGATCAGGGGTGAGGCGCTGGATCATGTCCTTTTTCACGGTCCTCCCGGTTTGGGAAAAACTACGCTATCACGAATTGTAGCGCATGAGTTGGGCGTCAACATCCGGGAAACATCCGGGCCGGTAATTGAAAAGCCCGGTGATCTCGCCGGGTTGCTGACTAACCTTGAACCCAACGATGTTTTATTTATTGATGAGATCCATCGGCTGAGTACCGTGGTGGAAGAATACCTCTATGCCGCCATGGAGGATTACCGGATTGATATTGTGATCGACAGCGGTCCCAACGCCCGCAGTATACAGATCAACCTGAATCCTTTTACACTCATTGGCGCTACCACACGCAGCGGGTTACTAACGGCGCCGTTATTATCCCGCTTCGCGATAAAAGCACGCCTCGAATATTATAATGCAGCTACGCTAAACAAGATCATCCATCGCGCCGCCGGTATCCTGGGCACTGCTATTACCGACGAGGCCGTGGCAGAAATTGGCCGGCGCAGCCGCGGAACGCCCCGAATTGCCAATGGCCTGCTGCGCCGTGTGCGGGATTTTGCGCAGGTATTGAATGACGGGCAAATTGATATCGGCATTACACAACACGCATTGAAAGCATTGAATGTAGACGAGTTTGGCCTGGATGATATGGACAACAAAATCCTTCTTACCATTATCGAGAAGTTCAAGGGCGGTCCTGTTGGCATTACCACTATCGCCACTGCGGTAGGCGAAGAGCCTGGTACGCTGGAAGAAGTATATGAACCCTTTTTGATCCAGGAAGGATTTTTACAACGCACGCCCCGCGGTCGCGAAGTAACTGCCAAAGCCTACGAACACCTGGGCCGCCAGCAAAACAGGGACGGCAGTCAGCCCGCGCTCTGGTAATTGAATGATTTTTCCCAACACATTCAAATAGAAACCGCATAAAAAAAGCCCGCAATGTTGCGGGCCTTTCATTTATTTTTTTTCGATTATTGTACTACCAGGCGGAAACCGTTTCCGTGGATGTTCACAATCTCAATCTTCGGATCATCTTTCAGGTATTTGCGCAATTTCGCGATATACACGTCCATACTGCGACCGTTGAAATAGGTATCACTTCCCCAGATTTTTTTCAGCGCCTGCTCCCGCGGCAACAGGTCATTCAGGTGTTCTGCCAGCATCTTCAACAGTTCATTCTCCTTCGGAGAAAGCGTTTGCGTAACGCCATTATGCGTCAATTGGCGCAGTTTGGGATTGAAATGATAGGTAGACAGGTCAAATTCTTTGTTTTCTGTCTCTTTATTGATCTCGTCGTTTCGCTTCAGGATAGCTTTGATCTTGAGCAGCAGCACTTCGCTGTCGAACGGTTTGGTAATGTAATCATCAGCACCCAGTTTATACCCCTGGATGATATCTTCCTTCATCGTTTTGGCGCTCAGGAAGAAAAGCGGGATATCGGGGTCTACGTCACGGATCTCTTCAGCCAGGGTAAAACCGTCCATATTCGGCATCATTACATCCAGCAGACAAAGTTCAAATTTTTCGCGTTGGAAAGCTGCAAGGCCCAGTCGGCCATCTCTTTCCAGGGTAACATCGTAATCGTTCAGTTCCAGGTAGTTCTTCAATACGCTTCCCAGGTTCGGATCATCTTCACACAATAAAATTTTCGGTTTCTTGGCGTCCATGTTTGTAGAGTTTAGTTCATACTTATAAGAAGACAAATAAAAGTAAATCATTTGCCAAACATCTGAACAACAGACTAATATTTTGTTAAGTTACACAGGCAAATGTTGTTCCAACTGGCTGGAACGGACGGGAATAGGGCTTTTTTTATCCGTTTACCAATTATTTTTGCGTATGCGAATTACAACTGACAATCGCCTCAAAAAACTCATTGTTATTGGAGATCGCCTGCTGATCAAACCTACGCGGCCCGATGAGCGTACGGCCAGTGGCCTGTACCTTCCGCCGGGCGTTCAGGAAAAAGAAAAAGTGCAGCAGGGTTATGTGATCAAAACGGGTCCCGGATATGCCATCCCGATGCCCGTGGAGGATGAGGCCTGGAAGGCCGAAGAGGAAAAAGTAAAATACCTCCCCTTGCAGGCAAAAGAAGGAGACCTGGCCATCTTCCTCGTAAGCGGAGCCACGGAAGTGATGTACGAGGATGAAAAATATTTTATCGTTCCACAAGGTGCCGTGTTGATGCTGGAGCGGGAAGAAGACCTGTAAACGCATTAACCATCCTGTTACAAAAACAGTGGAAGAATTATTTCAGCGCACTGGTTTTGTTCTGTAATTTTCTATCATTCAATCATCGAATCGTTTCAGTTATGCCAGATCAAGCTGTTTTTCTACAAACCATCCGGGATGGATACACATTCAAGGGAGAATCTTTTAAAGTGGGCGTGGGCATGCTGGATGGCCAGGTGGTTCCCGGCGCCGATGTGCTGATCCCTATGAAAACGCTGAACCGGCATGGCCTCGTGGCCGGGGCAACCGGTACCGGTAAAACAAAAACGCTGCAGGTAATGGCAGAAGCACTTAGCGATGCCAGCATACCGGTGGTGATGATGGATATTAAAGGTGACCTGAGCGGCATCGCCGCACCCGGTACAGCCAATGACAAGATCAACGAGCGCTGCCAGAAACTGGACGTTATCTTCAAGCCTGCAGGCTACCCGGTAGAAATGCTCACCCTTAGCAACCAGAAAGGAACACGACTGCGTGCCACGGTAAGTGAATTTGGTCCCGTACTCCTGTCAAAAATTTTGGGTCTGAATGATACCCAGGGTGGCCTCGTGGCCATCATATTCAAGTACTGCGATGATCAAAAGATGCCGCTGCTTGATCTCAAAGATTTTATCAAGGTATTGCAATATATCAGCGACGAAGGAAAGGTTGAACTGGAAAAATCGTATGGGAAAATTTCAACCACATCTACCGGTACCATTCTTCGTAAAGTGATTGAACTGCAGCAGCAGGGCGCCGATCTATTTTTTGGTGAAAAAAGTTTTGAAGTAGACGACCTGATGCGCATCAACGACGACGGCCGCGGAATGATCTCCATTGTACGCGTAACTGACCTTCAAGACAGGCCAAAGCTTTTTTCGACTTTCATGCTGCAAATGCTGGCGGAGCTATATGCCAGTTGTCCGGAAGAGGGTGACATGGATAAACCCAAGCTGGTGATGTTTATTGATGAGGCACACCTGATCTTCCAGGAAGCGAGTGATGCATTGTTACAGCAGATTGAGACCATTGTAAAACTGATTCGTTCCAAAGGGATCGGGATTTATTTCTGTACGCAAAACCCGATGGATGTGCCGGCTTCTGTGCTGGCGCAACTGGGATTAAAAATTCAACATGCGCTGCGGGCGTTTACGGCGGCCGACCGGAAATCGATTCGGCAAACAGCCGACAATTACCCCGAGACAAATTTTTACAAAACCGAAGATCTGATTACCGAATTAGGTACCGGTGAAGCGCTGGTAACGATCCTGAATGAAAAAGGTGTGCCAACGCCGCTAGTGCATTGCATGATGCGTGCACCGCAAAGCCGTATGGATATTTTAACGGATGCTGAGATAGATGCGGTGATAAATAAATCAAAGATTGCTACCAAATACAACCAGGTGGTGGATAATGTCAGCGCCTATGAAATATTGACGCAAAAGCTGGAGGATGCTGCAAAGAAAGCCGAAACTGAGAAGCAGGAGGAAGAAACGCGGAAGGCCGAAGAGAAAACCACCAAACGCACCCGTGCTAGCGAAGAGAAAGGCTTCCTGGATAACCCGATTGTAAAAAGCATGACCCGCACTGCAGGTAATACACTCGTGCGTGGTCTGCTCGGCGTATTGGGTCTTGGTGGCAGAAGCCGCAAAAGTATTTTCTAGGAAAGTTGAACTATGCCGGTAGCGCTACACCGGATTTTCTGTTCATTTTGTAAAAAGTCAAGCACCTGTTGCAATTGTTCGTTTTCTACAGCCTGCAATTTGGTTAGCAAATCATGCGCTTGTAGGGGGCCTGCGGCCAATAATTCCAACACAGATTTACGTACCTCTTCAAATCCGCCGCGGGTCAGTTTTTCATTCCTGGTTCTAAGACAGTTGTCGCAGATGCCGCAATCGTTCATCGCTTCATCCCCAAAATAATTACCAATATACCTGCTTCTGCAAATCGTTGTTGTTTCGGTGTAGGCAACCATTTTCATCACCCGTTCCCGGTATTTCTTTTTTCGCAGGGCTGCTGCCTCCATATCAATCCTGAGTTCCTCTGTGCGCACCCGTGCGCGAAGAAACAGCAGTTGTGGATTTTCCTTTTGCGGTCGGTAATCAACAACACCGCGCTGATGCAGTAATGAAAGGCGTTGCTTGAATGTATCCAACTCCATCCGCAATTTTCCCGACAGGAGTTTTTCAGAAATAAAAACGGGTTGATCAAAAATTCCTTCGTACGTGCGTAGCAGGATTTTCAGAATGGGATCATCCGCCGGGGTATCCTGTTCATATTGGTACAGGGCATTTTTTGTGACGCTAAATTGCAGGCTTGCGGGCAGAAATACCTGTTCATTAAAGCTTAGCCAGCCATCCTGTTCCAATGCCTGCAGGGAATGTAATGCCGTAAAGCTGTCGATCCGGAACTTTTTTATAAAATCGCCGAGGTCAAAATCAAAATATTCACCGGCTCCCTGCCCGGGATGCAGTTGCAGGTAATTGGCAACGCATTGATACACGTGTCTGATATCTGCAAGCGGCGGAAACCGCCGCTCAATGGAGGCAACGAGATCATCGGTGGCAGCAGGCGTAAGTAGTAATAATGCAGATGATGGTTTTCCATCTCTTCCCCCACGGCCTGCTTCCTGGTAATAATTTTCCAGGCAATCCGGAAGGTCTGCGTGAACAACGAGGCGCACATCCGGTTTGTCGATACCCATGCCAAAAGCATTGGTACAAACCATGATCCTTGTCCGGTTGTTGATCCACTCATCCTGCTTGCGGGTACGTTCTTCCTGGGTGAGCCCGGCATGATAAAAATCAGCCGAAATTCCCTGGGCACGCAGCAGGTCGGCAATTTCTTTGGTGCGCCTGCGGCTTTTACAATATACAATACCGCAGCCGGTAGATTTCGCCAGCAACTGGCTGGCAGAAAAATGAACGGAATCCGTGGCAATAACCTGGTAGGCCAGGTTGGGCCGTTCAAAAGATTGCCGGAAGATCTGCCAGGCTGGCTTTTCATTTGCCGGTGTAAGCCGCAGGCAAATATCGTCCTGTACATCGCGGGTGGCCGAAGCAGTCAACGCAAGTACGGGCACATGTGGTAATTCATCGCGCAGCGCAGCAATACGTAAATACGGCGGACGAAAATCATAGCCCCATTGTGAAATGCAATGCGCTTCGTCTACGGCCAGCAAACTAATGCCGAGTCCGGGCAAATACTCACGAAACAGGGCGGTCTCTAACCGCTCGGGGGATACGTAGAGAAACTTACAGTTACTTTCAGAAACCGTTTTTAGTATGTTGATTACTTCTTTTCGACTGAGGCCGGAATAAATGGCGTAGGCTGTAATTCCTCTCTTACGAAGATTTTCCACCTGGTCTTTCATCAGTGCAATCAACGGGGAAATAACGAGGCAGGTCCCTTCCAGTTGCATAGCCGGCACCTGGTAGCAAAGGGATTTGCCGCCGCCCGTCGGCATCAGTGCAAGTGTATCCTTGCCGGTAAGTACGGAATTGATCACATCTTCCTGCAAAGGCCGAAACGACGTGTAGCCCCAGTATTCTTTTAATATGGAATGAATGCTTCGCAAGACGGAAAAATACGAAATGAAAATGGCTGAACCGTTGCCAGCTTTTTAGATTACTTTTTTTACAAATAGCCGAACGGAATTAATGGCCAGCACTACATCGCTAAGACCCATCACCAGCGCGCCAAATGTGGGTGAAAGGAGTCCTACTGCCGCTACGGGGATGGCCACCACATTATAGGCAAAAGCCCAGAAGAGGTTTTGCCGGATGGTGATATAGGTGTGTTTTCCCAGTCCAAGTGCGGTGGGTAAATTTTTCAGTCCATGGTTCATCAGGATCACCTGGGCGCTCTGCACAGCAATCTGCGATGCTTCATTCATCGAGATGCCGATAGTAGCTTTTGCCAGCGCGGGCGCATCATTGATACCGTCGCCCACCATCGCCGTAGGCGTCTTTTCACTTAATGCTGTTACCTGTTTTAATTTCTGCTCCGGTGTTTGTTCTGCAATTACATCGTCGATCCCCAATTCTGCTGCCAGTTTTTTACACTTGGCTAAACGGTCACCACTGAGCAGAATGGTATGAACGTTTCTACTATGAAGATAAGATACAACCGTTTTTGCTTCCGGCCGGATCTCGTCCGTCAGATCAATCCATCCCAGTAATGCGCCATTGCGGGATATATAGATATTATGGTCTTCTTCTTTTGTTAATCCTTCAACAGTAGCATATGAACCTGCTAAAAAAAGATTACCTTCTTTATCAGTTGCCTGCATGCCCCGGCCTTTGATCTCATCAATTTTTTCCCAGCGTATTTCTTCTTTTTGTTTCCAGGCCTGCGCAATGGTTTTCGCCAAAGGGTGATTGGAATATTTTTCCAGTGAGAATGCCAGCTTCCGGAATTCTTCTTCCGAAACAGAACCATCAGTTATTTTAAAATCGCTGATCACAAATTGGCCGGTGGTAAGCGTACCCGTTTTATCAAACACTACCTGGCGGATGTCTTTAAAAAGTTCAAGACTGGTGGCGTTACGGAATAAAATTCCCTTGCGGGCGGCTCGTCCAAGTCCTACTGCAATCGCGGCCGGCGTTGCTAATCCCATCGCACACGGACAGGCTATTACCAGCACGGCAATTGAACGCATGAGAGCGGATGTAAATTCATGCAGCACTATCCAGTTGGCAATAAGTGTAATGGCAGCTATACCCAATACGATCGGGATAAAAATAGCGCTGATCTTATCTGCAAGTTGTTGTACCGGTGGTTTTTCGCCCTGCGCGTGGCGCATCATATTCAGGATGCCGGATAAAACGGTGTCATCGCCAACGGCCGTTACCTGGGCTTTTACCGTACCATCGCTAATTACACTGCCGCCAATCAGTTTGTCTTTCGCTTTTTTATGCACGGGCACGCTTTCGCCGGTAATGATGGCTTCATTTACTTCCACTTCACCCCAGAGTATCTTACAGTCGATAGGTACTTGCTCGCCGCTACGGATCAGCAATAGGTCACCTACATGCAACTGTGTATTTTCCACTTCAAAGATGATCTCTTTGTGATCACCATCAAACGTAAGCAGGTTGGCCATTACACGTTGTGATTTGGCCAGTTTGCGTAATTCGCGTTGCGTGGCGGCTACTGAAGCATCTTCCAGGTAATTGCCGAGGAAAACAAGTGTAATAATAGTGGCCGTTGTTTCATAAAACATGTATTCATGCGCCTGCCCGCTTAAAGTGCCGTACAGGCTGTAGATAAACGATGCCGTACCGCCAATAGCAATCAGCACGTTCATATTGGGCATGCCGTTGCGCAGGCTCTTCCAGGCGCTCTTGCCGAAGAACGCCATACCGACCAGGTACACGGGAACAGTAAGTGCGAGTTGGATCCAGGGATTCATGATCCAATGAAAAGCCGGGCTATTGTAAACGGCCGGAAACATATCCAGCATCAATACAAGAGTAAATGGCAGGCAAAAGAGGAAGCGTTTCGCATGGGTATTTAAGAAGCCGGCTTTGTGTTTGGTTTCCATTCCATGAGCATGGCCTGCCGTGTCGCCGGCTTTACGATCAATTACCGTATAACCCAGGTCGTGAATGCCTTTCGATAGTGTTTCTGCGGCGGTACCAGCTTCATTCTCAAAGATCACATCGCCAGTGGCAAAGTTGACACGCACGTTCTTCATTCCTTTTTTTTCCAGGAATTTATGAATATTGATGGCGCACGTATTGCAATCCATCCCTTCTACTTTCCATTGAACTTTTTCCATACCCTTTTTCTTTCTCCTACAAAACTACCGCATATCCCGGGCTATATCCGGCCGCTATCCGGAATATGTTTACAACCACGTTGCTTTATAGCTTTAAATTTGCGTATGCAGCAGGTATATGCTTTAGATAACATCAACAAGGTTGCAAAAGTTGTATGGGACGCCATAGGCAACCGGAAGATAGTGGCCTTGCATGGAGAAATGGGAGCAGGCAAAACCACCCTTGTGCACGCGCTATGCCAGGCAAAAGGTGTGCAGGACATTGTTGGCAGTCCAACCTTTGCCCTGGTCAATGAATATAATCTGCCTGGTCAGGAGGCGGAGAAGATTTTTCATATAGATCTCTACCGGTTGCGAAGCGAGGAAGAAGCTATGCGGGCGGGTATTGAAGACTGCTTTTACAGCGACCACATCTGCCTGGTGGAATGGCCCGAAAAGGCGCCAGGACTGTTTCCGGCGTCAACCTGCCATATTTACCTGGATGTGATTGATGATCAACAGCGAACCATTCGCATTGAATAGGACCGCTGGCCGGTAAAAGTCGTGCGCAGGACGGCCTTTATAAATCGGTAATAAATAGCTAATTTTGAACTCCCCGTTCAACTTGCCAAAGGGGTTATTATTGCAGGACTAACTATAGCAAATCAGCCCTCATGAGCCAGCAGAAGCCGAAGATCAGTACGTCTTTCAGTTATGAGACACTTGAAGAAACGCTGGATATCAAACCCAGGGGTTCGGAAATGTTGATTGGCATTCCCAAGGAAATTGCATTCCAGGAAAACCGTGTGGCGCTTACTCCTGATGCCGTCAGTTTACTGGTTAGCAACGGTCATCATGTAACCATAGAACATAATGCCGGTGAGGCTGCACATTTTCGCGATAAGGATTACAGCGAAGCAGGCGCCCGTATTGTGTACGATCGTGCCGAGGTGTTAAAAGCGCCGATACTGGTAAAAAGCGCACCGGTGATCGAGGAAGACCTGCCGATGCTGCAGCAGAACCAGGTGATCATTTCACCCATCCATCTTTCCGTATTGAAAGCAGAATTGCTGGAAAAGATGATGGAAAAACGCATCACCGCCATTTCATTTGAAAACCTGAAAGATGACAGCGACTCCTACCCAATTGTAAGGAGCATGAGTGAAATAGCAGGTAGCGCCGTCATGCTGATTGCCGCACAATACCTCAGCTCGTCCAACCATGGCAAGGGGGTGTTGCTGGGCGGTATTTCGGGTATTGCACCAACAAAAGTTATTATCCTTGGAGCGGGTATTGTTGGAGAATATGCAGCGCGCGCCGCCCTGGCGCTGGGCGCTTCGGTTAAAGTATTTGACAACAGCGTTTATCGCCTCAAGCGGTTGCAGAATAATATCGGTCAGCGTTTATGGACATCCGTTATTGAGCCGCGCATGCTGGCCAAGCAACTGAAGACCTGCGAAGTGGCAGTGGGGGCGATAGCTTCGGAAACCGGCCGCACGCCGATGGTGGTTACGGAAGAAATGGTAAGCAATATGCGCCCAGGATCTGTTGTGATTGATGTTAGCATTGATCGTGGCGGCTGTTTTGAAACCTCAGAGATTACATCCCATGAGCATCCCATTTTTATGAAGTACGGGGTGATCCATTATTGTGTACCCAATATTCCATCGGGCTTTGCCCGCACAGCCTCGCAGGCTATCAGCAATGTGCTGACGCCATTATTGCTGGAAGCCGGTGAGGAAGGTGGTTTTGAAAACCTGGTCTGGCACCAGGTACACCTGCGCAGCGGTATCTACCTGTTTAAAGGTGCGCTCACGAATTTTTACCTCAGTGAGCGGTTTGACCTCAAATACACCGATCTTAACCTGTTGATTGCCAGCCAACGGTAAGCATTTTTAGATAAGATTACGGGAAACCGTAAAGCCGCCGGAGGCGGTTTTTTTTATGCCCCTGAGGCTGCCGTTCACCGAATATTTTTGCCCATCCGCCGATATTTTTAATTAAACGTTTGTTTAAATCAAACATTTGTTTAATTTTGTCATCCCTTTTTAAAATTGCAAGTATGGAATTCAGTGAAAAACAGATGCAGATCATGGAAGTGGCGGAAGACCTCTTTGCCGAAAAGGGTTTTAACGGTACATCCATCCGCGACATTGCAGAGCGGGCGCAGGTGAACCTTGCCATGGTTTCTTATTATTTCGGATCAAAGGAAAAATTGCTGGAAGCGCTTTTTGCCTATCGTGGTGAATCTATGAAGGTAAAGCTGGAAGGCATTGTAGAGAAGCCTGGGCATACGGCATTGGAAAAAGTGAACCTGCTGATTGATAATTATATCGAAAAGGTGATGAAGCAGCAATGCTTCCACCGCATCCTGGCGCGTGAGCAGGTGTTGAACACTACGGGAACAACCGCCGAGTTGATCCTGCAAATGAAAAAGACCAACCAGGAGATCATTGGCCGCCTTATTCATGAAGGTCAGCGCAAAGGTGAATTCAGGAAAAATGTAGATATCTCGCTAATGGTGGCAACGCTGATCGGAACGGCTTATAATCTCGTTACCACAAAACACTATTACAGGGATCTCAACAACCTGAAGGATGTAAGTGATGAAGAATTTGAAAAGATCCTCCGTAAAAAACTAAGTACACATTTAAAATTCTTGTTTAAAGCAATATTGACGTATGAAGCGTAATTTAAAAGGATGGCTGTTGCTGGTTGCCCTGGTGCCTCTTTCTTTATTGGCCCAGGAGAAAAAAGTGTTGACGCTGGATGAGTCGATCAACCTCAGCATTCAGAACAGTAAGCAGTTAAAAGGAGCACAGGCCCGTATTGATGAAGCCACGGCAGCGCTTCGCGAAGCGGTGGAAAAGAAATTGCCGAACGCTGCAGCAAGCGGATCATACCTGCGGCTCAACAGCGCCAATTTTTCCCTCAAAACCGGTGATAATGGCGGTGGCAGCGGTGGCAGTGATGGTAGCGCGCCCAAAGTAAACCAGGCTGTGTACGGCATCCTGAATGTATCACTGCCTATTTACCAGGGAGGTCGCATCCAATACGGCATTGAATCATCCAAATTGCTGCAAAAAGCCGCTGAGCTGGACGCAGATTATAATAAGGATGAAGTAATTCAAACCACCATCGATGCATTTGCCACATTGTTTAAAGCCAACACGGCGGTAAAACTGGTGCAGGAAAATTTGCAGGAGTCGGAGCAACGTGTAAAGGATTTCACCAACCTGGAAAAAAACGGGCTGCTGGCGCGAAATGATCTGTTGAAAGCAGAATTGCAGGCCTCCAATATTGAACTGAACCTGCTGGATGCACAAAATAACCTCCAGTTGGCAAACGTAAATATGAACCTGCTCCTGGGTCTGCCTACCAGTACGGAACTGGTACTGGATACAACCGGTGTTCGTAAAACGGACGATGAGCGCATCCTGGACGATTACCTGAATGCAGCCAATGGCGGGCGGAAGGATATCGAAGCCATGGGACTGCGAATTAAATCGGCCCAAACCGGTGTAAAAATTGCAAAGGCCGATCAATACCCAAGTCTTAACCTGACGGGCGGCTATATCGCCGCCGATGTTCCCGGTGTTTTTTCTGTGACCAATGCGGTCAATATCGGCGTAGGTGTATCCTATAACATTGCATCGCTATGGAAAAATAAATCCAAAGTACAGCAGGCAGAAGCAAGGGTTCAGGAAATGCAGGCCTCAAGTGATTTGCTTTCGGATAATATCCGCCTGCAGATCAACAAAGCCTATTTCACGTTGATAAGTAACCGTAAAAAAATTGATGTAAATGCAAAAGCGGTAGAGCAGGCAGAAGAGAATTACCGCATTGTCAAAAATAAATTTGACAACAGTCTTGCTACCACCACCGACCTGCTGGATGCAGATGTAGCATTGCTGCAGGCAAAGATGAGCTATACGCTCGCGCAGGCTGATGCATTTGTGTCTTACCATAAATTATTGCAAACTGCCGGTATCCTGGCAACTGAACTTAAAAAATAACCAACAACTTTTAACAGATACAGATATGGAAACGAATACTAACGAAACAAAACCGGCAGCTAAAAAGCGAAACCCCGTTTTTATTATCATACTGATTGTATTGGTAATTGGGGGTGGATGGTTTGGTATTTCCAAATACCAGCACAGCCTGCACCATGAGGAAACGGATGATGCACAGATCAGTGCAGACATCAACCCTGTTATCCCCCGCGTATCCGGTTACGTTACCGAAGTGCGTGTAAATGATAACCAGCGTGTGAAGAAGGGCGATACGCTGATGATCCTGGACAACCGTGATTACATGGTGAAACTGGAGCAAGCGGAAGCGGCCCTGGCCACTGCACAAAGTTCACTTAACAGTGCAAAAGCCACTACCAGCGCTGCCCGTGCAAATATTGCAACTACGCAGGCTTCTGTGGGTACCATTGATGCGCAGATAGAAGCTGCCAAGGTAAGCCTTTGGAGAGCCAGCCAGGATTATGACCGCTATGCTAACCTGGTAAAAGATCATTCTATTACCCAGCAGCAATATGAGCAGGCGCTGGCCGCCAAGCAAAGCGCTGAAAAGCAGGTGGCAATCCTGGAAGAACAAAAGAAACAGGCGCAGCAACAAACTAATGCGGTGGCTGTACAGAGTGATGCAACAGCCCAGCAAATTGATGTTGCCGGTGCAAATATCCGCCAGCGCCAGGCTGATGTGGATGCAGCTAAATTAAACCTGTCGTACACCGTGATCACTGCACCTTCAGACGGACTGGTATCAAAAGTGAATGTACAGGACGGCCAGTTTGTGCAGGCGGGTCAGGCATTGTTTGCCATTGTGCATAGCAATAGTGTATGGGTAACAGCAAACTTCAAGGAAACACAATTGAATAAGATGAGTGAAGGACAGGTGGTAGTGGTGCACGTGGATGCGTTTTCAGGTCATAAGTTTATGGCGAAAGTGGCATCGTTTTCACCGGCAACCGGTTCTACGTTTGCCTTATTGCCTCCCGATAACGCCAGCGGAAATTTTGTAAAAACGGTGCAACGTGTTCCCGTGCGGATTGAATTTACAGATCCTTCGGATTCGCTGATTCAAAAATTGCGTCCGGGTATGAACGTGGATGTGGATGTGCATCTGGATTAAGACAGGATTTATCATCGAAATAAATTAATCAATGGTACAGGAAGGTTCATTGGTGGAGTATGGCTCCCGGAGGGTGATCATTACCATTACAGCAGTGGTATGTGCACTCCTGGAAATTGTAGATACCACTATCGTCAATGTAGCCCTGAATGATATGAAGGGTAATCTTGGCGCCACTACAACTGAAATTGGATGGGTAGTTACTGCCTATGCAATCGGTAACGTAATTATAGTGCCGATGACAAGCTGGCTTGCCCAGCAATTTGGACGAAGAAATTACTTTGCCGCATCGATTGTGCTTTTTACTATCTGTTCGTTCTTATGTGGTAACGCAACCGGGATAAACGAACTTATTGTTTTCCGTTTTCTACAAGGAGTAGGTGGAGGCGCACTGCTGGTTACATCACAAACTATCATCACAGAAAGCTATCCTCCTGAAAAACGGGGCATGGCCCAGGCCATATACGGAATGGGTGTTATTGTAGGGCCAACGCTGGGGCCACCCCTTGGCGGATGGATCATTGACAATGTAACTGGTGGCTGGCCTTTCATTTTTTACATCAATATTCCGCTTGGTATTATTGCAACCCTGCTTACCCTGCAGTTTGTAAGAAGTCCGCGCTACGCGAATAAATCCGCAGTACGGGATATCGACTGGCTGGGTATTGGACTCCTGGCCGTGTTTGTAGGATCACTACAATACGTGTTGGAAAAAGGGCATGATGACGACTGGTTTAACAGTTCTACCATTCTTATACTGGCAATTGTGGCATTCTTTGGTTTCTTCTTCTTTATATGGCGGGAGCTAACGTATAGAAACCCGATTGTGAATTTAAGTGTATTAAAAAACAGGGGACTTTCCGTAGGTACGATTCTCTCCTTTATTATGGGATTTGGCTTGTATGGCACCACGTTTATCATCCCGTTGTATACACAGGCAACGTTGGGATGGACGGCTACGCAGGCGGGATTGTTATTGGTTCCGGCAGCATTGACCACGGCTTTTATGATGCCGATCATCGGGAATTTGTTGCAGAAAGGTGTGAACGGAAAATGGCTGGCGGCAGTAGGTATGATTATGTTTTTCTTCTTCTGTTTCTGGGGCTACCGGATATTGACGCCAGACACGGGCAAGGATGCCTTTTTCTGGATGCTCATCTTCCGTGGAATGGCGCTCGGAATGTTGTTTATCCCTGTTACGACACTTTCCCTAAGTTCATTGAAGGGAAAGCAAATTGGGGAGGGCGCAGCATTTACCGGAATGATGCGACAGCTTGGAGGTTCGTTCGGGATCGCGATCATTACCACGTTTATGGCGCAACAGCAAACCAAACACTGGGTAAATACAATGGCGCATCTTGATATTACCAACCCGATGGTTCAAAACCGGGTTGCGGCCACCACTCAACTATTTATCTCAAAAGGTGCAGCGATAAATGATGCAGGACAAAAAGCGCTTACAGCGTTGAATGGAAGTGTAATGAAACAGGCAATGGTGCTTTCCTATATGGATGTATTTCTTTACACCGGCGTTTTATTCCTGCTGGCCATCCCAATTATTTTTTTTGCTCCAGGAAAGAAAAGGGGCGGTGATAAGATAGATATTGGTGGGGCGCATTAAAAAATTTAAAAAGAAAAAGGCGATCGATAGCGATCGCCTTTTTTCTTAGCTAGTATCTATCCTGATCCTAATGTATCAGCGTTACAGTTCCTTTTTTTACCTGCTGCACTCCATCCCGGAATTGATATGAGCAGATCCAGACATAAACACCATTGTCCGACAAAACACCCCGGTATTTTCCATCCCATCCCCAGGAGGGGTCAGTTGATGAAAATAATTTTTCGCCCCAGCGATTATAAACTGTGAGCCTGAACGATCTTAATCGCCCGGCCTCAGTCACTTTAAAAATATCATTCCGTCCATCGCCGTTTGGCGTAAAGGCTCCGGGTATCCAAATGTCATTGGTGCAGGTGTTGACCAACACGTTGAAACGTTTTGAATAGGAACAATTGAATTCATCATTCCACGTTACCAGGAATAACGAGGAATTTGCTGGCGCAACGAAATAGGCATTTAATCCCGAGGAACTGGCTGCCGGAAGCCAACTAACTGATCTTGCATTTTCGGGAAGAGTAATAAATACAGAATCTCCTTTGCAGATAACGGTATCACTGAGCGTGACGGGCTTTTGTTGTGAATAGCCGATATGTATTGAGGATGTAATATTATTCCCACAAAAGTCGCTAACGCGGACTGAATAATTGCCCGGACTATTTACGATCAATTCAGGACCGGAAGCACCCGTATTCCAACTGTAGCTGGCGTTTCCGGCGGGCGCCACCAGCTTCATCGTAGCGCCAGGGCAAATAGTAGTGTCAGCACCCAGTGAAAAGCGCGAAAGTGGTTCGTGAACCGTGAATGGAAGCGATGCTTTAATGCTGCAGTTGTCTAACTGCGCCTCGATGCGTCCCTGCCACGGTGCACTGAAGCTAAGCGTAATGCTCGTGTCGGTTTTGCTGATCAGCGTGGCGGGAACATCCTCCAGTTGCCAGGATATTTTTTTTAAACACCCTTCATTCTTTTTTGCTATAAATGTTTGCGCTGTGCCGGTACAGGAAAACAATGGTCCTTTTATCTGCAGGTTATTGCATATGCTTTTCACAAAACATAGCGGGTTACTGTTGGTTGTAAAACCGGAGGTTTGTATAGTATATGAACTTACATTGGCTACATCTGAGTACAGGCGATCAAGCTCAACATCTGCATTGCGTAGTTCAATATCCTCAACCGAAACAATAGATGAATCTGTACCCAGGCAACTATAAAGTGCGCTGTCTCCCCGTATCGGAAAATCTACCCGCCACAAATCCTGGCTTTGTGCGTCATCGACGGCTGAGAGTATCAATCGTTCCCCGGTTGGATCAAATAGCACCGGTAGTAACTCGGCCGCAGAGAATGGAGAAACGTCTATTTTTTTGCTGATGACAGCCTTGTCTGTGCTGTCCACCACGACGAAGGAAGAAAAATTGATACCTTTCTGAATATCTTTAGATGCAATGACAGACAATAATCCGTCCGGCCCTAATTTAGGTAGACTCGCAGCATAGTTCACAAGAGAATTTTTTATCATCCTGCTTTTCAAGATAGAAAGCGTGGTATCCAATAAGACGTGAATAACATTATTTGTTGACGGACCGGTATTTATGCCAAACGCATAGTAGAAATTTTTTCCGCCGGGGGTTATTTCCAGGTTTCCGTCCTGGCCAACTGCATTGGTGCTTGCCGAGATAGTTGTGGTAGCTATTTTCATTTTCTCAAACGAGCCGTTATTACGGTTAAAGGAGACGCAGTACATACTTGGGAAAGTAGGATTTGGGAAATGTTCTGAATGATATCCCTGCGCCAGGAAAATCACTTTTTCGCCGATAACTGTCCCGGCATTGAAATAGAAATTAAATCCCGGTAGCGATACCTGATCATCAATGCCCTTGCTCCAGCGAAGATTGCCACTGCCGTCCAATGAAATGAAGAATATGCTTGGAGGAATAAGATTGCCTCCCGGTTCACTACGAAAGCAGTAATAAATATTCTCCTCCTCATCACAACACATTGCCCAGTTTTTATAGGAATAGGATGGGGCTTCCGGCTGAGGCGTATTGCGGCGAATTAATGTTGACCACGTAGGTGTCAAATCATTGGTAAACCTGGTTATGAGTATTCCCTTTTCACTTCCATCCGGGAGTACTAATCGCCCGGCAATTACAATATCACCTCCGGGCAACGAGATGATGGTTGTAAGTGCCATTGTAATAGAAGGGTCGCTGCACTCAATATACTTCCCAGCCAGGAAATGGCCGGCAACATCTGTATGTACGATGCATAATTTGTTTCCATCAGGCGTTATCGCCCTGCCCATGTTTAAAATGCTCCCATCAGTTTGTACACAGGAGCCGCCGGCATAGTGTTCAATTGCAACCGGGTAATGAAGTGAATAGGCCGTAACACTATCCTCACAGTATTGGCCGAAAGCAAAATGTGCTGACAATCCAAATAGTACTATCAGTATATGTTGGTAGAAAGGACGAAACATCTCTTAATCCCGTAGAAATGAAAGTTTAGCTCTTTATTCGGGGAAATTGATAACAACAAAAATTTTGCAGTACACGTCGATTGCTTACCGTGGGAGACGCTTGAGATAATGTCGAAGGTTGAATTTCATAAAAAAGGTTTTGGTTAAAAAGGATAAACCAAAGCTACAATCTTTACCGGTAAATTGCCAACAATGCAACATCTCTTTATTGCGGGTTCTAACTTGCAAGGATTAACTAATGGTTTTCCCATTCACAAGTCACAAATAGACAATAAGAGATAGGTTACTGATTTTTATAATCCATAATCGAAATTTGCCGATCGCAAAAGCCGTACTCGGTTTCATCATTACTGCTCACCACTACCAATCGGTTGGCACAGTATTCAGCAATCAGTTGGTGGTACAATGCAATGCCCGCCGTATCCAGGTTGGTGCAGGGCTCATCCAGCAGTACAATAGGCACGTCCGAGAAAATACATTGCGCCAGCTTTACGCGTTGTCGCATACCAGAAGAATAATAGCGGATCTGTTTGTCTTTGGATTTTTCAAGCCCAATATCTGCTATAATATTGCTGACGGATAATCCCTGTAAGAAAGGTTTAAAGCCCTGGTGGAAAGAAAGAAATTCAGTCAATGTCATTTCCTCCACCACATCCAGGTAGGGTGCGCAGATGGAAATATGCCTGTAAATTTTTTCGGCATCAACCGTCTCCCCATTTTCTTCAAAATGGATTTTGCCTCTGCTGGGCATCATGCTTCCGGACAATACTTGTAGCAATGTACTCTTCCCGGAGCCGTTATTTCCGGTGATGGCATAGGCATGCCCGGATTCAAACTGATAGGTGAAGTTCCTGAAGATCCAGTCGCGGTTGAACCGCTTGCCCGCATCAGTCAGCGATATCTTCATCCGCGCTGTTTTTGGTAAAGCGTTTGATGATGCCGCGTTGCGAATCGCGGATAAAGCTTACAATTTCGTCGCGCTCATCGGTAGCAGGGAATTCTTCTTCCAGGAACTCCATGGATTGAGATGTGTTCATCCCCTTATTATACAGAACGCGATAGATATCAAGAATGTGATTGATCTTGTCTACGGTAAATCCCCTTCTTTTCAGGCCAATGGAATTAACCCCGGCATAGCTAAGCGGGTTACGCGCGGCCTTGATATAAGGAGGCACATCTTTACCAACCAGTGAACCACCGCTGATAAATGCGTGTTGACCGATACGGACAAATTGATGCACGGCGCACATACCGCTGATAATGGCCCAATCGCCGATGGTTACGTGACCGGCCACCTGGGTATTATTGCTCATGATGCAGTTATCACCCACCAGGCAGTCGTGTGCAAAATGGCAATATGCCATGATCAGGCAGTTTTTACCGATCACGGTTTTTTCACGGTCCTTGGTACCCCGGTTGATGGTTACAAATTCGCGGATGGTAGTGCCATCGCCAATAACGACGTTTGAATATTCTCCCTGGAACTTCAAATCCTGTGGGATGGCTGAAATAACGGCCCCGGGAAAGATCCGGCAGTTTCTGCCGATCCTGGCCCCTTCCATAATTGTTACGTTGGAACCAATCCAGGTGCCATCTCCAATCTCTACATCCTGGTGTATCACCGTAAAAGGATCAACTTTTACGTTCGTAGCCAGTTTTGCGTTGGGATGAATATACGTGTGCGGATGAATCATGCAGCTGAGTTACAACCCGGCACAATCCGGGCTGCGCAAAGTTAATCCTAATGCCGTAAAACTGAAGTTTTTTTGCGCATGCTTTGTTAAAACCGCTATTGATAGGAGCCAGGTCAAAGTTGTGCCATTAATCGTATCTTTGCACTCCCAAAATGCATCATCCTCCCGATATATTAGCCCTTGCCTACCGGCAGGCTCCCATGCAGGACGAACTTCATTTGCTGCAGGAGAAGGAACGCCAGATACCGGGCTCCGTGCAATATTCCATTCGCCGCTACGCGCGGCACCCGCAGTGGAGTTTTGAGGATACGGGAATGATGGTTTATCACTATGAAAAGGGGAAATCGGCCGATAATTACCTGGAGCTTCGTTTTTGTGTAAGTGGTAATGTGTATTGCAGGAAAAAGGAGACGGAATGCGATAATTGCCAAATTACGGGTTCCCGTAATTGTTCAGACCGGGCAGATTCTGTGGATGTGGTCAGTTTCCGGTTTTCGCCTACGCATCTCAGCCAGTTTGTAAAACCCCGGAAAGCCGAAGCGCATCTTTCAGATAACGTATTGAATTTCAGTCATCGATCTTCATTTACTAAGATTTTACCGCTTTGCGGTAAAACGCGTATGGTGCTGGAAGGCGTGTTGAACCATAGCTTTGCCGGCAGCCTGGAAAATATCTATATCAATGCCCAGATGCAGATGTTGCTGCTGTATAGCCTGGATTGCATGATTGGCGAAAAAGCCGTAGACACCATCGGCTGTAAATTCCTGGCCAATGAGGCAGATCGGGAAAAGATCACCAAAGCCCGCGAAATCCTCCTGCAACATATAGGTGAGCCCATCACGATAAAAGAACTGAGCCGCAAGGTGGCGATCAATGAATGCTACCTGAAAAAAGGCTTCAAGGAAATGTTTGGCACTACCGTCTTCGATTTTTATCAAAGCCAGCGCATGGAACACGCGAAATACCTCCTCTACGAAAAGGGATTAAGTGTAACAGAAGTTTCACTGCTGCTCGGCTATTCTTCCATCTCTCACTTTTCTACCGCCTTTAAAAAGCACACCGGGCTTAAGCCTTGTGAACTGCTCTTCCGTTAAATTCACGCGGTAACCGGGGAAAAATCACCTCTTTTTTCAGGAAAACACCAGCCTGTTTTTTTGGATTTCGCTTGCTACACATCGTAGTTTCGTACTGTTCTTTTGCAATACATCGCAAACAACCTACCGGTTTCATTCCAGCCCAAACAAAAAGTTTCTTTTCTCGACTCATATATGCTTGTACACGGTACAGTAGATGGGGACCGTATCCGTGTGAGGCAAAAAAATAGTCCCGCCAAGGCGGGACTATTTCAATCAAATTATTACAGCTCAGGAGCCACAGCTCAGGCATCCGTCTTCCATACTGCACGTTGCACCAGGTGTAAAGTCGGGCGTAATATCATCCAGGTTATTATTTGCATTTTCAGCTGATGTGGCAGTTGCACCATTATTAACAGGCGTAATGGTTTCAGCGGCCTGTTTTTCAACGGTAAACTGCACGGCCTGGGTGGCTGCTTGTGTCCGCAGGTAATACATGCCCGTTTTCAATCCTTTCTTCCAGGCATAGAAGTGCATGGAAGTGAGTTTGGATGTGGTTGGACTATCAACAAACAGGTTCAGTGATTGTGACTGGCAGATGAAAGCGCCGCGGTCTGCTGCCATATCAATAATCGTACGTTGTTTGATCTCCCAAACGGTTTTGTACAGTTCGCGGATCTCAGCGGGAATTTCCGGGATGCCCTGGATAGAACCATTTGCGGCAATGATACGATTCTTCATATCATTGTTCCAGAGACCCAGTTGCACCAGGTCCTTCAGCAAGTGTTTATTCACGATGATAAACTCACCGCTCAGCACGCGTCTCGTGTAAATATTGCTGGTATAGGGTTCAAAGCATTCGTTGTTGCCAAGGATTTGCGACGTTGACGCGGTTGGCATTGGCGCCACCAGTAACGAATTGCGTACGCCCGATTCCATAACTTCCTTCCGAAGCGTTTCCCAATCCCAACGTTCGCTGGGAGATACGCCCCACATATCAAACTGGAAGATTCCTTTTGAAAGAGGTGATCCTGCAAAAGTTTCGTAGGCGCCTTCCACTTTTGCCAGGTCTTTGCTGGCCGTCATGGCAGCGAAATAAATGGTTTCAAAAATGTTCTTGTTCAACATTTTCGCCAGGTCACTTTCAAATGGAAGTCGCAGCAGGATGAACGCATCTGCCAGGCCCTGTACTCCCAGGCCAATTGGCCGGTGGCGCAGGTTTGAATTTTTTGCTTCCTCAATCGGGTAATAGTTATTGTCGATGATCTTGTTCAGGTTCTTGGTTACCTGGTAAGTTACATCGTACAATGCCTGGAAATCGAATTTGCCGTCCTGTACAAAACGGGGCAATGCGATAGAGGCGAGGTTACATACAGCCACCTCGTCCTTGCTGGTATATTCAATGATCTCAGTGCACAGGTTGCTGCTTTTGATCGTTCCCAGGTTTTGCTGGTTGCTTTTGCGGTTAGCTGCATCTTTGTACAACATGTAAGGTGTGCCGGTCTCTATTTGTGAATCCATGATGGCAAACCAAAGATCCTGTGCGTTTACAGTTTTTCTTGCACGGCCTTCCTGTTCATAGCGGGTATAGAGCGCTTCAAAATCCTCACCCCAGCATTCACTAAGTCCGGGTGCTTCATTGGGGCAAAACAGGCTCCATTTACCATTTTCTTCCACCCGTTTCATAAAAAGATCAGAGATCCAGAGTGCATAGAACAGATCGCGGGCGCGAAGTTCTTCTTTGCCGTGGTTCTTACGGAGATCCAGGAATTCAAAAACGTCAGCATGCCAGGGTTCAAGGTAAATGGCAAATGCACCTTTTCGTTTACCGCCGCCCTGGTCTACATAACGGGCCGTATCGTTATAAACGCGTAGCATCGGGATAATGCCGTTGCTGGTGCCATTTGTACCACCAATATAGCTTCCCGTAGCACGAATATTATGAATAGCGAGGCCAATACCACCCGCGCTTTGTGAAATCTTGGCTGTTTGTTTCAGGGTGTCGTAAATGCCATCAATGCTGTCTTCCTTCATGGTAAGCAGGAAGCAGGATGACATCTGTGGTTTGGGCGTGCCTGCGTTGAACAAGGTGGGTGTGGCATGGGTAAACCAGCGTTCACTCATCAGGTTATAGGTCTTGATCACGTTTTCGATATCATCTTTGTGAATGCCAACAGACACGCGCATATACATGTGCTGGGGGCGTTCCGCAATACGGCCATTCAGTCGCAGCAAATATGATTTTTCCAGCGTCTTAAACCCGAAATAGTCAAACCCGAAATCACGGTCGTAGATAATTGTACTGTCAAGCAGTTCGGCATTTTTCTCAATTACCTGCCATACATCATCTGCCAGTAATGGCATTTTTTTGCCGGTTCCTTTGTCTACATAGTTGTAGAGGGCATGCATCGTTTGCGAAAACGACTTGGTTGTGTTTTTGTGCAGGTTGCTTACGGCAATCCGGCTCGCCAGGATGGCGTAATCGGGGTGCTTGGTAGTAAGTGAGGCTGCAGTTTCTGCGGCAAGGTTATCCAGTTCGGTGGTTGTAACGCCATCGTAGATGCCTTCAATTACTTTTTTGGCAACGTCTATCGAGCTTACGAGCGGACTGAGCTGGTAACTCAATTTCTCAATACGTGCAGTTACTTTGTCGAATTTGACGCTTTCCTTTCTTCCGTTTCTTTTGATAACAAACATGGCAAATGATTTATGGTTGAGGTTGACTAGTTACGAGCTTAAAAATCTTCTTCCAGTGAAAAATTCTGTGTTTCTTTTCCTGTCATAACACCGGCCTTTTGGTAATCACCGACCCTTTTTTCAAAGAAGTTGGTTTTTCCCTGCAGGGAAATCATTTCCATGAAGTCAAACGGGTTGGCCGTGTTATAGAGTTTCGGGTATCCAAGTTCTGATAGCCAGCGGTCGGCTACAAATTCGATGTACTGTTTCATGAGGTCTGCGTTCATCCCGATCAGTTTCACGGGCAGTGCGTCTGTAATAAATTCCTTTTCGATAGCAACTGCGTCACTGATGATGGCTTTTACCTGTTCATGCGATAGTTTATTTTCCAGCATGCTATACAGCAGGCAGGCAAATTCGCAATGCAGGCCTTCGTCGCGGCTGATAAGTTCATTGCTAAAGGTGAGGCCCGGCATTAAGCCACGTTTCTTGAGCCAGAAAATCGAGCAAAAGCTTCCGCTGAAAAAGATGCCTTCCACGGCTGCAAAAGCTACCAGTCGCTCTGCAAAACTTCCATTGGTGATCCAGCGAAGCGCCCATTCTGCTTTTTTTGTAACTGCCGGCACGGTTTCAATTGCATGGAACAAGCGGTCTTTTTCTTTTGGGTCTTTTACGTATGTATCTATTAGTAATGCGTAGGTTTCAGAGTGAATATTTTCCATCATGATCTGGAAGCCGTAAAAGCAACGCGCTTCGGGTAATTGCACTTCACTCATGAAATTGACAGCGAGATTTTCATTCACAATGCCATCACTGGCTGCGAAGAAGGCGAGTACGTGTGAGATGAAGTGACGTTCACCGTCATTAAGTGATGCCCAGTCTTTCAAATCACCTCCCAGATCAATTTCTTCGGCGGTCCAGAAACTGGCTTCGTGCTTTTTATACTGCTCCCATATTTTTGGGTAATTAATCGGCAGGATCACAAAACGATCCTTATTTTCTTTCAACAAAATTTCATTTTCGTACTGCATACTGCGCGATTTTGACGTTTATAGGATGCGGTACGACAGCAGACGACGATGCAAAGCTTAGCCCGGGGGATAATGCGGTTGGTCTTTTGCCGGTACCTTATGATCCTGGAAGGTCTCCAACATGATATCGATGGCAGGTTGCCTGGCTTTCCCGTTGGCGGGATTACAGTTGCCCGTCAGCCCGTGATTTACACACGGTTCCCCTTTACATCCTGGCGTCCAAAACAGTACGCCGAACATCCATCGAAATATGCGAGAAGAACTGACGACGAATGTAGCTGGAAAATTCACAAACACCCGTCGTAATTCTTCACAGGTTGTGGAAAGCTTTTTTGGCAAAGTCCAAACCATTCTGTAAAACGGATTTTAATGTGAAAATGAGAATGCAAATGTGGAAACGTGAATACAAATGTGCTAATGTGATTAATGTGGAAATGTGCTAATGTGGAGATGGGAATACAAATGCGGAAATCTGATTAATGTGATAATGACAACTAAAGAATCTGCAATGTCGCTCACGAATTTCTCTGGAAACTAGCGATCACCGGATTATTGAATCAGTAGTGTCCGGGAAAAATTTTAGCAGATATTACCAACTGAACAACTGTGTTCGCCTGCGGCTTTTTGCCTCCACGGCCGAAAAATAATTCGCTAATTCGGCGATCATTAGTGTCCGGGGAAACTTTAGCATATCCCACGAAGTGGGGCAATTGCATCGCTTGCGGCTTTTTTGCCTCCACGGCCGGCGGGCCGAGTTGCAGCTCCGGCGCTGTTTTTTGTGCTTGGCAGCGCCATTCCGCTACGCGGAACCGCACAAAAAGAAGGCGCCTCCGCCGCAACTGGTAGGTTAAAATACAATTCAATAACCTACAAATCGCCGATAGTAAGGGAGACTTTTACCGGACAGCCGAAGTAAGTGAATGCTTTAGAATAGTGAGAACGATTTGCGGAGAAAGGTCTTTCTCTTGCGGCCCTTGCGAAACCTTTGCGGCCTTCGCGTTACAAAAAATAGCTCAATAAACCCTTATTGATTTGACGGTCCCCAAAAGTCCGGATAAAACTTTACCGGACAGCCAAAAATCAACCTTCTTTTTGCATAAGGGGCTTGCTTTTCATTTTAGACAACGAACTAAGTAAATAAGCCTTCACATTCAGCTTAGCAAAACGGAATCGGTTTGAATTTCCATTTTCCCCGGATAACAGTGATTATTGAATTAATCCTCACTTCCACATTTCGTATTTTTGCCTCCTAATTATTTTTAATGACTCCTGAACAATTCAATCAACTTGCCCGTTCCCGCAGATCTGTTTTTCCCGACCAAATGGAGAAAGGGAAGCCTGTAGATGACGCCATTATTCGTGAAATTCTCGAAAATGCTTGCTGGGCACCCAACCACGGCCAAACAGAACCCTGGCATTTTACCGTTTTTTCCGGCCAGGGCCTGCAAAAACTCGCCGACTTCCAAAGCAGCCTGTACAAAGAATTGTCTGGCGACAATTTTAAAGAACCTGCCTATAAAAAGCTGCAGGAAAATCCACTCAAGGCATCGCATGTAATTGCCCTGGGAATGCGCCGCACCACTACTAAAAATATTCCCGAGGTGGAAGATATTGAAGCTGTTGCCTGCGCAGTACAGAATATTTACCTGTCGGTTGCAGCATATGGCCTGGGTGGCTACTGGACCACCGGTGGCGTTACCTACCGGGAGCAGGCTAAATCTTTTTTCGGACTGGGAGAACAGGATAAGTTGCTGGGCTTTTTCTATATCGGACATGTAGCAGTCCCGTCCACCAGCGGCAAACGCGCGCCGCTTGAAACAAAAGTGACCTGGGTTAATCAATAACAAATGAAATCCCTGCTGTTTACGCTGGTGCTTATGAGTGCAGTAATAATAGCCTCCGCATTTATTACTTCACCTCCGTTGGATCTAAGGAAACTATATTCCAGGCCTCCGGCCGAATGGCCAGCGCCCTTTGTAGACAGCATGAATGATTTTGTTGAACTTGGTAAGTTGCCCGAGGGGCCATTGTCCCCGCTTCCCGACTCTTTGAAAGGAGTGGTGGAACTTGGCCGCATTCTTTTTTTTGATCCGCGCCTGAGCGGTTCAGGAAAGATATCGTGCGCTACCTGTCACCAACCGGAACGTAGCTGGACAGACGGAAAGCCAAGGTCGGAGGGACATGAAGGAGCTATCAACAAACGAAATGCACCCACTATTCAAAATGTATGGTTTTACCAGCAGCTTTTCTGGGATGGTCGCAGCCGCAGCCTGGAAGACCAGGCATTTGCACCGATCAACAGTGAAACAGAGATGCATAATGAAATGGGTATGGCAGTGCGTACCATTCGGAAGATCCCAGGCTATGCATCCCTGATCCGCGCGGCTTACCCGGATGGTGCACTTGATCCCGACCGCATTACATACGCACTTGCCATGTTTCAACGCACTATTTCGAGCGCACCAACGCGTTTTGACCTGTTCCTGCAAGGAAAAAGAGACGCAATGAGCAATGCTGAGTTAAGAGGATTGCATCTATTCAGAACAAAAGCACGTTGCATCAATTGTCATAACGGGCCATTGTTCTCCGACAATCGTTTTCACAACAATGGTTTTGCCGGGAAGGACCCGGGCCTGTATTTTGTATCTCACCAGGATTCAGATCTCGGGAAAATGAAAACGCCTTCCCTGCGGGATGTATTTAAAACGGGACCCTGGATGCATGACGGTAGCCTGGCAAACCTGGATACCGTGCTGGAGCGCTATAATAAAATGAAGGTTGAACCGGGGATGGATTCCCGTATTAAACCGTTGGGACTGAGCCGAAAAGAAAAAACCGACCTGCTTGCATTTTTACAGGCCATTTCTACTGACCCACTTCCATTTAAACGGCCCGAACTTCCTTAAAACTGGTGTGGATCAATTATCTTTGCATCGGAAAAAAATGATTATGAAAAAACTTGCTTTTGTTTGCCTGCTGCTTGCTGCAGCCCTATTTGTACATGCCCAACCACCTGCCGGAGATGCGAAACCGGGAGATTGGTACGGTGAAAAAACATCAGCGCAAGGCGCTATCAATATTGCCGAAATTCCGGCAAAACTGGATCAATCCGAAGCGATCGATACAAAAGTGCGTGCAAAAGTGATTGATGTATGCCCCAAAAAAGGATGCTGGATGAAGGTGCAGGTAAATGATACCACCACCGCATTTGTCCGCATGAAAGACTACGGTTTTTTTGTTCCAGTGGCTGCCATCGGCAAAACCGTGGTGATTGATGGTGAAGCACGCGTGAAAAATACATCGGTAGAAGAACTTCGTCATTATGCCGAGGATGCCAAGAAATCAAAAGAAGAAATTGCTGCCATCACTAAACCAGAGAAAGAAATTCGCCTGATGGCGAAAGGAATTGTAGTTGTAGAATAATTCCGCTGTTTATATCTTATTTCAAGCAGGCCACTGGCCTGCTTTTTTTATTTCTGGTACAAACAACCGTTGTATTGGTTTGTCATTGCAGCGTCAGTTTCCCTTTCTCGTAATTGCTTTTTCCCTATTGCGTTTCCCATTCATCTCTTACTCCTGCAAATTTGCGCTCCAAAGATTATTGATAAAAGGAGTTTGCGATCGATGTCATGGTTATGTCAAAAATCATTTTTTATGATGTTGTTGACACAGTTGTGATAATTCCCAGGATGAACCATGAGAACTTTGCAACCGCAATTCGAAGATTTATGAGAAAAGTTTACCTCTTACTGCTGGCACTTGTTTCAGCAGGGGTTATTTCAGCACAGGAAGATACTAGTAACGTAAAGGCACTGCAGGAACTGGTTGTCACCGGCCAGTATAAGCCTCAGTCTGTAAAAAATTCAGTTTACCAGGTTCGTACCATTACAAAAGACCGTATTCAGCGCCAGGGCGCTACCAAATTGCAGGATGTATTGAGCAATGAACTCAATATGCGTTTTACCCAGGATGGCGCCACGGGCGGTTCTGCGATGACGATGCTGGGTTTGCCCGGCCAGAATGTAAAAATATTGGTTGATGGACTTCCCCTCAATGGCCGCCAGGGTGCAAACAACCAGGTTGATATCAATCAAATTGATGTTAACACGATTGAGCGGATTGAAATTATAGAAGGGCCACTGTCGGTTGTGTACGGTGCAGATGCACTTGCGGGAGTGATCAACATCATCACAAAAAAAGCAGATCACGCCGGATGGAGCGTAACGGCAAGGGCACAGGAGGAATCAATAGGAAAGGAATATGGATTTAAGCAGGGCATCCACAACCAGTATGGCGGACTTTCTTATCGCAACAAACGCTGGGAAATTGGCGGTGGCGTGGGATACTATTGCTTCAGCGGATGGAAAGACACAGCTATTGACCGGGAACTGGTTTGGCACTACAAAGACCAGATCACTGCCAACGGCTTTGTAGGATACAATACCGGCCGCTTCAATATCCGCTACAGGATAGATGGTTTGGACGAGATCATTTATAATCCCGGAAATTTTACCGTGTATCAATCAGAAGCAGACGACTCACTGGCATTTGACCAGGAATATCTTTCTCACCGCGTCATGCAACAATTGCAGTCGTCTTATTTTGTAAATGGAAATCTTTCATTCCAGGGGCAGGCTGCTTACACCACCTACACCCGCCAGGTTTTTTCAACACAGGTGGCGCAAAAAACCGGGATCACCAGTCTCGATCCTGATCCGGAATCACAAAGTTTTGTACGCTTTAATGAATTTAGTTTCCGCGGTACAGCCCTCTACCGGATTTCACCGGCAGTGTCACTGCAACCGGGTGTTGATCTGAATATGGAGAGTGGCAAAGGAGAACGCCTGAAAGATGGCACCAACCGCATCAATGACTATGCATTTTTTGTGTCCTCTGAAATAAAGCCGGCATCATGGGTAAATATCCGTCCGGGCTTGCGCGTGATCTCCAACTCTGTTTATAATGCACCGCCGGTCGTGCCTTCGCTTAATACCAAGTTTGTACTTTCCAAACATCTTGATCTGCGCCTTGCCTATGCACGCGGTTTCCGCGCGCCCTCGCTGCGCGAATTGTATTTCAATTTTATCGATGCCAATCATACCATTATCGGCAATCCCGATCTGAAGGCAGAAACATCTAACAGTATCACCGGGTCGTTAACCTGGCTAAAAGCCAGATCAGGAAAGAAAGCTGTTTCTGCTGCGCTAAACGGATTTTACAACGCAACGCATAACCTTATCGACTACGTATTTTCTGCTGCCAACCCCAATGTAGCTACTCTGGGCAATACGGTAAAGTATAAAAGCCTTGGTGGCACAGTAAGCGGAACAGTAGCGTCCGAAAATGTGAGTGCTACCATTGGTGCGGGATATACAGGTCGCTATAATCAATTTGCCGAAACCGATAAGGAACTGCCGGAGTTTAAATGGTCGCCGGAAGCCAATGCCCGCTTTTCATACCGCTTCCCCGCAATTGGGATGACGGCCAATCTTTTCTACAAATACACCGGCAAACTGCCGCAATACAAAACCGTTACTGAAAACGGACAGGATGTTATAAAACTTTCTGAAACGGGCAGCTACAGCTGGGCCGACTTCACGCTGACTAAAAAGCTCTTTCGTTATCTCACCATCAACGCGGGTGTGAAGAATATTTTCAATGTGGACTTTGTAAGGAGCTCAGTTGTTGGAACAGGGGCGCACGAAGCTGACTCAGGCGCCAATTTTATCGGCTATGGCCGCTCCTATTTCGCGGGCATCGCTTTTAACTGGAATAATAAATAAGTATCATTTCCTATCAAGACTAAATGTATCAATAATGACAAGGATAATTTTTTCTCGTGTTTCGTTCCTGGCATTCGCAATCAGCCTGCTCACCGTTTCCTGCAGGAAACGCGCGGATATTAGTTTGCCCGACAACCTGCTGGTGTTCACTTCTTCAGAACAGGGGATTTCAGCAGATGAAAATTCGATTGAAGTGCATCTTAAGCTTTCCCGTGGAACGGATAAGGATATCCCGGTTACGGTTAACCTGGCCGGGGTGAACGCTACATACGGCACTGATTTTACAACTACTCCTGTCGCTACCAATAACAGCATCACGCTTACAATCCCATCTGGTAATAATGAAACTTCATTCACTGTTACCAAAGTGCCGGGTGTATTGTTTGACGGAGACGAAAAGGTTAACTTTTCTATTTATAGCTCCGGCGCCCCGGTGCTGATTGGTAACCCAAAAACATTCACGCTCAATTTTGCGGAATTGGTGGCTACGCAATCTTCCATGATCATGAATGGTGGTGGCGCTACCTATGGCAATAAAGTGTTTGTTGATCTCAGCGCCAACCGGCAAACGCCGGTGCAGCGTACCAACTGGGATCTTGGGTTTTATACTGCTGCCGGCAGCGACAGTTTCCGCGTGGTGCTGAATGCTTCCTGTGCAATGATGGCGCGCCAGATCAATAAAAATGACCTGAACACAGTAACGGCTGCCGATACCACCGGGTTCACTACTGATGTTGCTTACAGCGCGTTTGCTCCGTCTCCTACACAGATGGCGTATATCGATTATCCCGACGGAGATCTTTCACGCACTGCCATCGGCCTGGTATCAGCTACTGCCAGTGACAATAAAGTATATATCGTAAACCGTGGTACCGGCATTGGCACTCCGGCTCCTGCAAGGGGATGGAAGAAAATCCGCATCATTCGTAATGCTACTGGCGGGTACACGCTTCAATATGCAGATATTGCGGCTACCAGCTTTTCCACGATCGATATTCCGAAAGATGCCACCTATTTCTTCAAATATGTGTCATTTGACAATGGTCTGGTGAACGTTGAACCGGCCAAAAACAAATGGGATTTTGCGTGGTGCTATTCCGGCTATGTATTCAACTTCGGCGGCGAAGTGCCATATATGTTCCAGGACTTTATCGTGCAAAACCGCAACGTTGCCGTGGCCAAAGTGCTGGTGGCTACCAAAACCTATGAAGCATTTAACGAAACCAGTCTTACAGACGGAACCATTACCAGCTGGAGCACCAGCCAGTCGTCCATTGGCTCAGACTGGCGAGCTACCCAACCTGCGCCTGCTGCCAATACAGACCGGTATTATATTATCCGTGATGGGGACGGCAATTTTTACAAAGTGCGGTTTAAAGGTCTTACCGACGGCGGTGTGAGAGGTTTCCCGTCATTTGAATATGCATTGGTGAAACATGCGTAACATGCTGGTTTCAAACAATTCTATAACGTTGAAGAAGGCCCGTGGCCTTCTTTTTCGTTTTGCGTAAATCGCTTTTTCCGATACCGTAAAAGGAGAGCGGCTTTCTCGTCGTTGTTTTGTCAGCAAATTGTAAAACCAATGAGAAAGACTGTCTATACACTTGCCTCTGTTCTTCTTTTCGCCGGTAGTATTGCTGCGCAAACAAAGCCGGATGCAACTAACGTAAATAAGCTATGTGGCTGTTTTGATGTTGAATTCAAGTACGCAGAAACTTTTTCCCCCGATCAAAATTATAAATACCACGACCGCGATGAAATCAGTGGCGGTACAGAGTATATTATCCCGGTAGAAATAAGCGATCGCAAAATTGTATTGCAACACCTCCTGGTGATCACGGATTCCATGATCATAAAACACTGGCGGGAAGACTGGACCTATGAAAACCCGGTGCGCTGGGTATATAAAGGCAATAAGACCTGGGAAAAAACGATCCTTAAACCCGAAGAAGTAAAAGGAAAATGGACGCAATCCGTATGGGAAGTAAGTGATGCGCCACGGTACCAGGGATCGTCTGACTGGGTATTGCTGGACGGAAAACTGCAATGGCAAAATACAGCAGATGCGCCGCTGCCGCGCCGCGAATACTCTGTACGAAGTGATTATAACATCCTTCGTCGTACTAACACCATCATCATCGGGGATTCAGGATGGGTGCATGATCAGAACAACCAGAAGATCATTCGTGAAAATGGTACTGACCGGCTGCTGGTAGAAGAAAAAGGGATCAACAGCTATAAGCGGATAAATGATGCAGAATGCGCTGGCGCGAAAATTTACTGGGAGCGGAATAAAGATTTTTGGACACGCGTGCGCAAAACCTGGGACAACTATACCGCATCACACACCGTGATCCAGTTAAAGGGCGAGGTAAACGGGAAAGTATTACACGATGTTTTATTTGAACAGGCCAAACAATACGCAAAGGGCGAAATCAAGGCTGCAGACCTGGATACGCTGATCCGCAACACTGTGGAAAGCTATTTTGGACAGGAGCCCGATAAAATTGCAACTAAGTAATTGATAATCAAAGTATAAAAAATTTGAAGAGGAAAAGCCGGGCAACCGGCTTTTTTTAATACCGGTCCGCCGACCGGGTGCGGATAGCTCCCCGCGATTTCGTACCTTTGCACTCTTTTTAGACACGCTATGAGCGCCAAATACCGCGAATTTTCCGGGTTGAACCTGCCATCCATTGAGCAGGAAGTACTCTCCAAATGGACTGATAACCATGCTTTTGAAAAAAGTGTATCACTCCGTGAAGGGGCCACGCCTTTTGTATTTTATGAAGGTCCGCCCAGCGCTAATGGTATGCCCGGCATTCACCACGTTATTTCCCGTACGCTGAAAGACCTGGTGTGCCGCTACAAAACGATGAAAGGCTTCCAGGTAAAGCGTAAAGGCGGCTGGGACACCCATGGCCTGCCTATTGAGCTTGGCGTGGAAAAGGAACTTGGTATTACGAAAGAAGATATTGGAAAGAAAATTTCTGTTGAAGAATATAACCAGAAATGCCGCGAAGCCGTGTTGCGCTACAAAGACAAGTGGGATGAGATCACACGGAAAATGGGCTATTGGGTAGACCTCAACGATCCGTACATCACCTTCAAGAACGACTATATTGAAACGCTCTGGTGGTTGTTGAGTGAACTGTATAAAAAAGGGCTGCTGTATGAAAGCGTGAGCATACAGCCCTATTCACCCGCGGCGGGTACCGGTCTCAGTTCACATGAGCTGAACCAGCCAGGCACTTATAAAGACGTAAAAGATACGTCAGCCGTGGCGATGTTTAAAGCCGTGCGCAATGCGCGTTCGCAGTTTTTATTTGATGCTGCCGGAAGTGATGAAGTATTCTTCATGGCCTGGACCACCACACCGTGGACTTTGCCTTCCAACCTCGGCCTTACTGTAGGCGCCAACATAGAATATGTGTTGGTAAAAACATTCAACCCGTACACATTGCTACCGGTGAATGTAGTATTGGCAAAGGCGCTGCTGGGAAAATATTTCAAGGAAGAAGGTGAGAATGGTGATTTTGACGCGGTGAATGAAAAAGTAAAATTATTGCCCTGGAAAATACTTGCTTCTTTCAAAGGAAACGAGATTGAAGGGTGTGAATATGAACAACTCCTTCCTTACGAAGCCAATTCCCCGGCGCGTATTGAAGAAATTACACCGGGTGCAAAACCATTCCGGGTTTTGGTCGACAGTTTTGTAACCACGGAAGACGGAACGGGTATCGTGCATACTGCACCGGCATTTGGCGCGGATGACTATAAAGTGGGTCGCAAATACAACATCGGTATCCTGACGATGGTAGACCGCGAAGGGAAATTTGTAGATGGCCTGGGTGAATTCAGCAATCGCTATGTAAAGAATTACAAGGATGACCCGGATTATGTGGATGTGAATGTAGACATCAGCGTAAAACTGAAGAAAGAAAACCGTGCATTTAAGGTAGAAAAATACGAGCACAGCTATCCGCATTGCTGGCGCACGGATAAACCGGTTTTATATTATCCGCTGGATGCGTGGTTTATTAAAACCACGGCTATCAAAGACCGGATGGTGGAGTTGAATAAGACCATCAACTGGAAACCGAAATCAACCGGCGAAGGCCGATTCGGCAACTGGTTGGAGAATATGGTGGACTGGAACCTGAGCCGTAGCCGTTTCTGGGGCACGCCGTTGCCCATCTGGAGAACAGAAGATGGTTCAGAAGAAGTTTGCATTGGATCTGTTGAAGAATTAAATGCCGGTATTCGCAAGGCGAATGAAATATTAGGTGGTGATGTGAACAGTAATTACCTGCATGAGGGCATC
This sequence comes from Bacteroidota bacterium, assembly GCA_048498035.1. GTDB lineage: Bacteria > Bacteroidota > Bacteroidia > Chitinophagales > Chitinophagaceae > CADEDV01. The sequence continues at coordinate 133,192 of JBEHYT010000011.1, forward strand.
CTGGATCTGCATAAGCCTTATGTAGATGAGATTGTGCTGGTAAGTGAAAGCGGCAAACCGATGAAGCGGGTTCCCGACCTGATTGATGTTTGGTTCGACAGCGGTGCGATGCCGTATGCGCAATGGCATTACCCGTTTGAAAATAAAGAAGAATTTAAAAAATCATTCCCTGCAGACTTTATTGCTGAAGGTGTGGATCAAACACGGGGCTGGTTTTATACCCTGCATGCCATTGCCTGCTTGCTTTTTGACTCTGTTGCCTATAAAACGGTGGTGAGTAATGGCCTGGTGCTGGATAAGAACGGCAACAAGATGAGCAAGCGCCTGGGCAACGTGGTAAACCCGTTTGACACGATTGAAAAATTTGGCGCCGATGCTACGCGCTGGTACCTGATCACCAATGCATCTCCGTGGGACAATCTGAAATTTGACCTCGAAGGCATCCGTGAAGTACAGCGTAAATTTTTTGGTACGCTGTATAATACCTACCAGTTTTTTGCATTGTATGCAAATGTGGATGGATTTTCGTTTCGCGAAGCGTATATACCGGTAGCAGAGCGACCTGAAATTGACCGCTGGATACTTTCTTCCCTGCATTCGGTAGTGAAGAAGGTGAATGAATACATGGACGACTATGAGCCAACGCAGGCGGGCCGGGTAGTGGAAGATTTTGTAGATGAACAACTCAGCAACTGGTACGTGCGGCTTTGCCGGCGCCGGTTCTGGAAGGGCGAATATGAGCAGGATAAGATCTGTGCATATCAAACGCTTTACGAGTGCCTGGAAACGATTGTGCGGTTGATAGCGCCGATCTCGCCATTTTTCAGTGACGCCGTATTCGCGAACCTGAATGCGGTAACGGGTAGATTTGATGTGGAATCCGTGCATCACGCCGATTTTCCTGAGGCAAATCTTGCCGTGATTGACCCGGCACTGGAAGAACGGATGCAGCTTGCGCAGGATGCCTCGTCACTGGTACTATCATTGCGTAAGAAAGTAAATATTAAAGTTCGCCAGCCGCTTCAGAAGATATTGATCCCGGTGTTGAATCCCGTGATGCAACAACAATTGCAACAGGTGGAAAGCCTGGTAAAATCCGAAGTGAATGTGAAAGAAATTGAATACCTGGATCCACAGAATACATTTATCCGCAAAAAGATAAAACCCAATTTTGTGGCGCTTGGAAAAAAGCTGGGAGCCAAGATGAAAGCGGTATCCACAGCTTTGGCACAATTCACGCAAGAGGATATTGCACGGTTGGAAAAAGACGGTCAATATAATTTGTCAATTGATGGCGAACCCGTAATATTACAGGCTAACGAGGTGGAAATTGCCAGTGAAGATATACCCGGGTGGACGGTGGCAACCAAAGGGACGTTGACGGTGGCGCTTGATGTAACCGTAACACCAGAACTGGAAGCCGAAGGCAATGCGCGTGAGTTTGTGAACCGGATACAGAAGATCCGCAAAGACAGCGGGTTTGACCTTACAGACCGGATTGAGTTGCAAGTGGCCGCAGCTAATGGTTTGCGGGATTCGTTGGCTCAGTTTAAAGACTATATTTGCGCGGAAATTCTGGCAGACAAGCTGGAATTTGTGCCTGAAATAAGCGATTCTGAACGTGACCGAATGATCGGGATCGATATTAACGATGTATTGCTAAATGTGATTGTATCAAAAAAAGGGTAACTCATGGCAACCAAAAAGAAGCCGGCACCAAAAAAAGCCGCCAAACCCGCCAAAAAAGCCGTAGCTAAAAAGCCGGCACAAAAAAACGCTGTGAAAAAAGCGACTCCCGTAAAGAAAGTGGCAAAGCCACAGGCTAAAGCTGCAAAACCTGCACCGAAGAAAGCGGCAGCAAAACCTGCGCCCGCTAAACCTGTAGCCAAACCCGCCGCAAAAGCACCTGTTGCCAAAGCTCCCGTTGCCCCCGTCAAACCGGCGGAAAAGCCGCAACCGGTGCCCGTGGTGAAAAAACCTTCGGCAAATGATCCAATGTCTTTGGTAACCATTAAACAAACGGTAAAGCCGGTTGTTAAGAAAGAACCTCCGAAGCCGACGAAAGTCGTTATTCCAAAAACGACCACAAAGTCTTCGGTTAAATATGAACCCGAATTCACAAAATCAGTATTAGACTCAGCCCCTATGGTAGAACAAACCGGCCCCTCAATGCGCTATTCAGATGCAGACCTGGCAGAATTTCGTGAGATCATCCAGAAAAAACTGGATGCTGCAAAAAAAGAACTCGCTTATCTCCAGGGCCTCATCACACGTCGTGATGAAGGTGGTGATATGGACGAAGCGCGCTACATGACAATGGAAGATGGCAGTGTAAGTATGGAACGTGAGCAATTGAGCCAAATGGCCAGTCGCCAGATTACCTTCATCGACCATCTTGAGAAAGCAATGATGCGTATCGAAAACAAAACCTACGGCATTTGCCGCGTTACAGGTAAGTTGATCGACAAAGCGCGCCTTCGCGCCGTGCCTCATGCTACCTTAAGCATCGAAGCAAAGCAGATGATGAATAAATAATTCGTAAACGCATAACTTAAAGCGGGTAACGGACCTCCGTTGCCCGCTTTTTTCTTTTTGCAGGATCATACCTATTAACGAATTGTAAATCCTGCGGCAGCAGAGCAGCCTTTGCGCATTGCATCTTCTTTGGGTTTACCTTCATATCCATAAAATTGCTGCGCATGAAAATTTTATCTTTCCTTTTTGCTATTACCGTTGCCCTGGCTGCACAGGCCCAACATGTTGTATCCGGGCCCATGCTTGGACCCGTGGAACTTCGCGATGCTAAGATCTGGGTGGAAGTATCTCCCGAAGTAAAAAGCGCCGCTGTTCAATACCACCGCAAAGGGACCACGCAGCAACAAACCGTTTTGTACAAAGGCCCGCTCGGGAACGAATTCAACCCCATCACATTTACCATCGGCGGTTTGGAGATGAATGCTACCTACGAGTACACCTTACTTATTAATGGAAAGTCGAGTGGTAAAGGCGGCAGCTTTACCACCAAAGATCTCTGGCAATGGCGTAAACCCGCACCGGACTTTAGTTTTATCACCGGCTCCTGCGCCTATTTTAACCAGCCGGAATACGACCGGCCGGGAAAACCCTACGGAGGCGACTCCAGCATTTTTGAAACCATGGCCCGTGAAAAAGCCGCCTTTATGCTGTGGTTGGGTGACGAATGGTACACAAGGGAAGTAGATTTTTACAGCAACTGGGGGCTTTGGTATCGTGCCAGCCACGACAGGGCATTGCCCATCCTCCAGAATTTCTGGAAAGCAATGCCACAATTTGCAATCTGGGATGATCATGATTATGGTCCTGACAATTCAGGAAAAAGTTATATTCTCAAAGAAACTAGCCGGGATATTTTCAACCGATATTTCTGCAACCCTTCCGCCGGAGAGAAAGGCCAGGGAATTTATACCATGGCCAGCTGGGGAGATGTGGACGTATTTATGACTGATGACCGCTGGTTTAGAAGCGATGATCATCAAAAAGATTCGGTGGATGGAAAGCCTAATCCTGACAAACAAATGCTGGGGCACCAGCAATTGCAGTGGCTTGAACAATCCCTGCTTTATAGCAAGGCTACATTTAAGATCATTGCAGTAGGCAACCAGGTACTGAACCCGGTTTCACACGATGAGCGCTGGGCAGATTATCCGGCAGAATACAATGCATTTATGGACTTTCTGCGCGACAATCGCATCAATGGCGTCATTTTTCTGACCGGAGACCGGCATCATTCCGAGATCATAAAAACGGATCGGGAAGGTTTGTACCCGCTGTATGATGTTACCGTATCTCCCCTTACTTCCGGTACACATAAATTTGGCGGACCCGACAAAGACAATCCTTATCGCCTGTTGGGCATTGACCAGAAGCAGAACTACGCGCGTTTTTCATTTAGCGGGCCAAAGGGCAACCGGCAACTGACCGTTGAATTTTTTGGAGTAAAAGGAGATGCGCTGGGAAAATGGTCAATTGCTGAAACCGCATTAAAAAACAATTGATTCGGGGATAGCAAAGTGGAAAACGGGTTTTCTCGGTGAAGAGTTGTTATTTCGCGTTGCTGAACGAAAAAATTTGCGCTATGACGATCAATTTTTCATACGATAAACCGCTGGTGATGCAGGCGCTTCGCTATCATTTTATCAGCAGGCCGGAAATCCGCATTATGATCATCCTGGTGAATGTATTTGCACTGGCTTCTGTTGTTTTATATGCAATGGGAAAAGTAACAGCCGTGGCATTCCTGTTGGGTTCATTCCTGTGGGTGGTATTGATGATCAGTTTCTGGTATATTCTTCCGAGGATGGTATATAGACGGGCAGAAACATTTCAGCATTCATTCAGTATGGATTTTGAACAGGAGGGTTTTACACTGCGCCATCAAAACGGTCAACGCAGCTGGCCGTGGACGGCTTTGAGCAATTACCTGGAAAGCCCGCATTTTTTTCACCTGTATTTTGATCCGCGTTCATTTTTCCTGGTGCCCAAAAGCGGCTATAACAATTCCGATGAGGTGCATGCAATGCGCCAGTTATTGCGGGAGAAAGTGAAGAAGAGAAAAAAATAAAATTCCGGCTACAATCTTTTTTCCATTACAAAGTGCGGTATCGTTACTTCCAGGAATTCATCGCTGGCTACGCGAAAGCCCATTTTTTCATAAAAACCGATCGCATTTTTCCGGGCGTGCATATTCAGTTTTCTATAACCGCGATCGCGGGCGAGGTTTTCTGCGAAATTCATCAGCGCACGGCCAATCCCTTTTCCCTGTAAATCATTCAACACTGCCATTTGCCGAAGGCGAACCGTATCTGTTTTTTCTTCCACCAGCATACAGCAGCCCAAAATATCTTCATCTTCAAAAGCGCCGATCAGCATATTTTCCTTCTCGCCATCCAATTCTTCCGGCGTAAAACCCAGCCCCAGCGGCTTGCGCAGGATATCATCCCGAAGCTTTACCATCAGTGCATATTCCGGACTACCATGATCAATGATTTTCAGAGCCATTACAAAGCAACCTTTAGTGGGCATTCAATTTACAAAGATTGCCCCATTCCACAACAAACAGGCCGGTAATTTTTTGAACTCAAATCCATGAAAAATTTTCATTACTATTTAATTATCAATTAATTACCGCAAAAAGGGAAAAAAGTAGCTTTACGATGCTGATTTACTCAAAAAGTATATTTTTGCACCCATATTAACTAAACTAAAAAGACATGTCAGACATCGCATCAAGAGTTAAAAAGATCATCGTTGACAAATTAGGTGTTGACGAAGCAGAAGTGACCCCTCAGGCTTCTTTCACCAATGACCTGGGTGCTGACTCACTCGACACAGTTGAATTGATTATGGAGTTTGAGAAAGAGTTCAACATTTCGATCCCGGATGAGCAGGCTGAAACGATCACTACTGTGGGTCAGGCCGTGACTTACCTGGAAGAGCATGCAAATAAATAATGCATCATAACCCGGCCCAGGCCGTGTCATTCCTGCCCTGGCAGGATAAATAAATAAACCCGCCTTTGTACTGTGTTTTTTATACAGCAAAGGCGGTTTTTTATCTTCTTTCATTCCATTCGTTGCAAGGTATTTAGTCGTTATCTTCGTACCTTAACTTTATAATTAACCGCAAACCAAAAGGTTGTATGGAACTTAAAAGGGTTGTCGTAACCGGATTAGGAGCACTTACCCCACTTGGAAAAAATGTAGATGAATATTGGGAGAACCTGGTGAATGGGGTGTCCGGTGCGGATATGATCACGCAATTTGACGCGTCAAAATTCCGGACCCGCTTTGCCTGTGAGGTCAAGAACTTTGATCCCACTCAATACCTGGATAAAAAAGAAGCCCGCAAAATTGACCGGTTTACACAGTTCGCCCTGGTGGTGAGCGACCAGGCCATGGCAGATGCGGGTCTTACCAAAGACAATATTAACCCTGACCGCGTTGGCGTTGTTTTCGCCAGCGGTATTGGTGGATTGATCACTTTTCAAAATGAAGTGCAGGAATTTGCAAAGGGAGATGGAACACCACGCTTCAACCCGTTCTTCATTCCCAAAATGATCCTGGATATTGCCGCCGGCCAAATTTCAATGCGCCACAACCTGCGCGGTCCCAACTTTGCCGTGGTGAGCGCCTGTGCCAGCAGCACCAATGCCATTATGGAAGGCTTTAACCTGATACGCCTGGGTAAAGCCGATATCATTGTAAGCGGCGGTAGCGAAGCCGTGATCAGCGAAGCCGGTGTTGGCGGATTTAATTCCATGAAGGCAATGAGTGAACGCAACGATGATCCCAAAACAGCCAGCCGCCCTTACGATAAAGACCGGGACGGCTTTGTAATGGGAGAAGCCGCAGGTATACTGGTACTGGAAGAACTGGAACATGCCAAAGCGCGTGGCGCTAAAATTTACTGTGAGGTTGTAGGCGCCGGCGCCACTGCCGATGCATATCATATCACCGCGCCGCATCCCGAAGGACTTGGCGCGCGTAACGTAATGCTGGCAGCGCTGGAAGATGCGGGCATGAAACCCGAAGAAATCGATTATATCAATACGCACGGTACATCTACACCCATTGGAGATGGGGCCGAGGTAAAAGCGATCCTGTCCGTATTTGGTGAACATGCGTATGACCTGAACATCAGCGCCACCAAATCCATGACGGGCCATTGCCTGGGAGCAGCCGGTGTAATTGAAGCCATTGCCTGCATCAAATCCGTAATACATGATGTAGTGCCGCCCACCATCAACCATTTTACTGATGATCCCGAACTGGATCCAAAATTGAATTTTACATTCAATAAGGCACAGCAGCGTACCGTTGATGCTGCGCTGAGCAATACATTCGGGTTTGGCGGCCACAATGCCTGCGTGATTGTTAAAAAATACAAAGACAGTTAAAACAAAATCATAAACAGTTAAGAACGCCGGAGCCAACTGCTTTTTCATGCGTAAATTGTAACTGTTACCTGCATTTCACACTTTTTTCGTAGTTTAAAGTCTGTGGATTTTATAAAGAATCTTTTTAAGAAACATGCCGGATCGGCTTTTAGAAAAGAACTCAGGAATATCCTGGGTTTTAAGCCGGGAACCGTTTCTCTTTACAAGACCGCCCTTACACACCGTTCTGTTCGCGAAGGTTCTGATGAAAACAACGAGCGGCTCGAATATCTCGGCGATGCTGTGCTAAGCGCCATGGTGGCCGATTACCTGTTTAAACGCTATCCTTACAAAGAAGAAGGCTTCCTAACGGAAATGCGCAGTAAAATGGTAAATCGCCAACAGCTGAATGAAATTGCCGTAAGGATGGGATTGAAGAAAATTACCCTCTACAACAAAATGGATGGCTCCCTGAAAGTGAGCCAGATCTTCGGGAATACACTGGAAGCCCTGGTGGGCGCCATCTACCTTGACCTGGGCTATAAAAAAACCAGTAAATGGGTGCTTGATTCCATCGTTCTGCCGCATATGTTTATGGACGACCTGGAACACCTGGAGATCAACCACAAGAACAAACTATATGGCTGGGCCAATAAAAATGGCAAAGTGCTGGAATTTGAAACCCTGGATGAACGCCTGGAGAATGGCCGCCGGTTATTTACCATCGCCGCGGTGATTGATGGAAAACAGGTGTCGCAGGGTAAAGCCTTCAACAAAAAAGACGCATCGCAAATCGCGGCGCAGGTTGCCGTGGAAAAGCTTGGGATCGTTAATTCCGATACAGAAGTAACCCTGTAGGCCTCCGGGAGCCCTTCCTGCCGCTGTTTTTGCCAGTATTAACCCATCAGGAACCTGGCGCGATTTCCTGGCACAACTCAACCAAAACGCCCGTAGTGCCCCTGGGATGAACAAAGCATACCAGTTTGTTGTCGGCGCCACGTTTTGGGGTTTCATTCAAAAGTGTAAATCCTTCATTTTTAAGTCGTTGCATTTCCGCGTGGATATCTGCCACATCAAATGCGATATGGTGGATGCCCTCTCCCTTTTTTTCAAGAAAACGGCTGATAACTCCCTCCGCATCAGTGCTTTCGAGTAATTCGATCTTATTTGGGCCGACCGCGAAAAAGGCTGTTTTTACCTTTTCGGAAGCTACTTCTTCTGTTTTATAGCAGGATGTTCCCAGCAATTTTTCATAAAGGGGAACAGCGGTTTCCAGGCTGTTGACTGCGATACCGATATGTTCTATTTTTTGCATGCGCAGGAAATTAAAAGCATCAAATGTTGTTGGAACTGATGGGTTTGCGATTTTGGTAAAATCGGCTCCCGTAGCCTAAATTAGTCGTTTCAGTTAGAACCTTTTGGAGTAATTTTGTGTTAATTAGAATAATAGAACAAGACAAGAAATTATGCTGAATTTTCCCATTTACCTGGATCATAATGCCACTACGCCCTGTGACCCCCGCGTGGTAGAAGCGATGCTCCCGTATTTTACGAACGCTTTTGGAAACGCGGCCAGCCGCAACCACCCGTTTGGCTGGCAGGCGGAAGAGGCCGTTGACTACGCCCGTGAGCAGGTAGCCAAGCTGATTGGCGCTGATCCAAAAGAGATCATTTTTACTTCCGGCGCTACCGAGGGCGATAACCTGGGTATCAAAGGTGTATTTGAAATGTATGCCAGCAAAGGCAATCACATTATTACCTGCAATATTGAGCACAAAGCAGTTCTGGATACCTGCAAGCACCTTGAAAAAGAAGGCGCAGAAGTAACCTATCTGAAGGTAAAAGATAACGGACTGGTTGACCTGGCTGAACTTGAAGCTGCCATTAAACCTACCACCATCCTCATAGCAATCATGTATGCCAATAACGAAATCGGCACTATCATGCCGATGCAGGAAATTAGCAAGATTGCCCGCAAACATGGTGTATTGCTGTTTAGCGATGCTACCCAGGCGGTAGGAAAAATCCCTGTGGATGTAAACAAGGATGGAATAGACCTGCTGACGTTTAGCGCGCACAAAATGTATGGTCCAAAGGGTGTAGGCGCCCTGTATGTTCGCCGCAAAAATCCCCGTGTAAAAGTAACCGCACAGATAGACGGTGGTGGCCATGAGCGCGGTATGCGCAGCGGCACGCTCAACGTACCGGGAATTGTTGGCTTTGGCAAAGCCTGCGAAATTTGTCGCACAGAAATGGAAGAGGAAACAGCACGTGTAAGCAAGTTGCGGGATAAATTGCAAAATGCACTGCTGCAGATTGAAGAATCTTATCTCAATGGAGATAAAGAGCACAAGCTGCCCCATGTAACCAATATTTCTTTTAAATACGTAGAAGGAGAAGGCCTGATGATGGGATTCAATAAAAGTATCGCGGTGTCTTCAGGTTCAGCCTGTACATCCGCTTCGCTGGAGCCTTCCTACGTGTTAAAAGCACTGGGGCTTGGAGACGACCTGGCACACAGTTCTCTCCGGTTTGGCCTGGGTCGCTTTACCACTGAAGAGCAGATTGATTATACAATTGAACAGGTAACGAACACGGTAAATAAACTTCGGGAAATGAGCCCCCTTTGGGAAATGTACAAAGAGGGAATTGACCTGAACACTATCGAGTGGGCGCACCATTAATTTAATGAGGGAATGTGCGAGTGAGAACAACACATTTCCGGTTTTTTAAACAGTAATTATCGGGTGGCTGTGAAATTCGGTTTCACATTTCCACTTTAACACATTAATTCATCTTTATTATGGCATATTCAGATAAAGTAATCGATCACTACCAGAATCCTAAAAACGTAGGTACGCTGGATAAAAGCAAAGCTACTGTAGGTACAGGACTGGTAGGCGCACCCGAGTGCGGAGACGTAATGCGTCTTCAAATTGAAGTAGATGAAACCAGCGGTGTGATCAAAGACGCCAAGTTTAAGACATTTGGCTGTGGATCCGCCATTGCTTCTTCTTCACTGGCTACCGAGTGGCTGAAAGGTAAGACCATCGATGAGGCTATCGCGATTGACAATATGACAATCGTGGAAGAGTTGAATCTTCCACCGGTGAAAATCCACTGCTCTGTGCTGGCTGAAGATGCCATTAAAGCTGCAGTGAACGATTACCGGAAAAAGAATGGTTTGCCGGAACTGAAATTTGACGAAAGCGTGGTTCACTAAGCCGCGTTTTAAAGAGAAACAAATTTCTTTCGTTTAACTGTTCATCCAGATTTGACCTATGAGCGTAGCATTAGATAACGCGATTTATGTAAGTGATAAGGCCAAGGCCAAGGTTCAGCAACTGATGGCAGATGCCGGTGTGGGCGCAGATGAGTCCTACTTCCTGCGCGTAAGCGTAGTAGGCGGCGGATGCTCCGGTCTTAGCTATAAGCTGGATTTTGATAATGAGCAAAAGCCGATGGACCAGGTATTTGAAGATAATGGCGTGAAGGTGGTAACAGACCTGAAAAGTTTTTTATACCTGGTAAATACCACGCTCGATTTTTCTGACGGCCTTAATGGAAAAGGTTTTTATTTCAGCAACCCTAACGCCAGCCGCACCTGCGGATGCGGTGAAAGTTTTGCCGTATAAGAATCGAAAAAAATGAAATTTGACGCCGCTTCCTGGAAGCGGTGTTTTTTTATACCACCCACCTTCAAATCCGGCCGCCGGTTACCGGCTTGCCGCTTGAAACTTTTGGGTTATTTTGCATGTATGTGGTCTGTCTGTAAAAAAGAACTACGCCAGTTTTTTAGTAGCCTCACCGGTTATATCGCCATTATCGTTTTTTTGCTGGTAAATGGCCTGGCATTATTCGTTTTCCGGGATAATATTTTCGAGTTTGGTTACGCCACGCTGGATCGTTTTTTTCAGCTGGCACCCTGGGTGCTGCTCCTGCTCATCCCTGCGATTACCATGCGCAGTTTTTCAGAAGAATTTAAAACGGGCACATTTGAACTACTGCAGACAAGACCGCTTACCCGCGCTCAGATCGTAGGAGGAAAATATTTCGGAAGCCTGATTGTGACCGTTGTAGCCCTGCTTCCCACATTTATCTATTATGTATCCATCCAACGGCTTTCGTCGAACGAAGGACTGGACACGGGCGCTACCATTGGATCCTATATCGGCCTGTTTTTCCTGGCTGCCGTTTTTACCGCCATTGGTATCTGCTGTAGCAGTTTTACAAATAATGCTGTGGTGGCATTCATTGCTTCCCTGATTGGCTGCGCACTGATCTACTATGGCTTTAATGCCATCAGTCAATTGCCGGTACTGGAAGGCTCCGCCGATTACTACGTTGAAATGATCGGTATCGATTTTCATTATAAAAGTATCAGCAGGGGCGTGATAGACACCCGCGATATCATCTATTTTCTCTCCGTCATCATCCTGTTGCTAACCATTACCGGCAGAAATCTCTTAAAGCGCTAACATGAAAAAAAGACTTCCTCCTGTTTTTCAATCGCGGTTCGGACTGCTGGCGCTGGTGGTACTGTTGGCCGCCATTAATATTTTAGCAGCCCGGCTGCATACACGGGTAGACCTTACCGCGGAAAAGCGTTATACGCTGAGCAACGGTACCGTGGACCTGCTGAAACGCATTGATGACGACGTGCAGATCAACGTTTTCCTGAAGGGGGATCTGAATTCAGGATTCAGGAAGCTGGCTAACAGCACCGATGAATTCCTGGAGTTGCTCAAAGACAGGAACAGTTCACATATTCATTATAATTTCATTTCACCCGAAGATGAAGTGCCGGGCACCAACGTGCTATGGGGTGATACCCTGCGCGCGCTGGGCGCGATCCCGATTAATCTTACCGCCCAGGTAAAGGCCGGCCAAACTACCAATATTATCTTTCCCGTTGCTCAAATGATCTATAAAGGGCAATTTCAATTAATAAACCTCTACCCGGTTGCGAGCGCACAGATTACACAGTCGGAGATTAACAGCGCAGAAGCATTGATGGAGTACCAGTTTGCCAATGCGCTTGATAAGCTGACACAGGAAAAAAAGCCAACTGTGGCCTACGCCGTTGGCAATGGAGAACCAACCGACCAGCGTACCTATGATATGGTGCAGTCCATGCGCGACGATTACCGGTTTGGAATGCTGGACCTGGTGCATACGTCTACCGTGCCAAAGGAAGTGGACGTACTGCTGTTGGTAAAGCCAACGATCCAGTTTAGCGATGCCCAAAAATTTGCCATTGATCAGTTTGTGATGCGCGGCGGTAAACTGCTTTGTTTTATTGACGCGCTGAATGCAGAGCAGGACAGTCTTGCCTACGGCAAAAAGGAAATCATTGCTTTTGATCGTGATCTTAACCTGACCGACTTGTTTTTCCGGTATGGGGTGCGAATTAATACAGACCTGGTGATGGACCTGCGATGTGACGTTCTTCCGTTTGTTGTTGGCGGAACGCCTGATCAGCCGCAATTTGAATACCTGCCCTGGAATTATTATCCCTTTTTGTCGCCAGCCAGTTCACTCAATAAGAGCATCGGCTATGTACGTGCCCAGTTGGCCAATTCCATTGATACGATCAGCGTTGCCAATGTAAAGAAAACGCCGCTGCTCGTTAGTTCGCCCAATTCCCGGACCATTGCCACTCCGGCGCTGATTAGTCCGAACGAGAACCGGGTAACGCCGCAGGATGATAAGTTTAACCGGCAGGATATCCCGGTGGCGATGCTGCTGGAAGGTGACTTTGTCTCTGCATTTAAGAACCGCGTAAGCCGGGATCAGCAGGATACGCTGGCCGCCCATGGTGAGCAGTTTAACGGTGCGGTGAAGAATAATAAGATGATCATTGTGTCGGACGGTGACATTGTATTTAATGAATTTGACCAGCAGGCAGGTCCCTTGCCGATGGGATGGAATCATTACACGTTTGCCGAATACCAACAGCATTCTTCCAACAGCCGTTATTTTGTCCAGGTGGCCAACCGCCAGTTTTTCCTGAATTCACTGGAATACCTGGTTAAAGATGCGGCGATCAGCCAAACCAGGAATAAAGATATCGTGCTACGGTTGCTGGATGCGCGCAAACTGGAAGCGGGAGAGGGATTGTGGCGTTTTATCAATATTGCGGTACCCATTTTGCTGGTGGTGTTGGCGGGTCTTATTTACCAGCAGGTGCGGAAGCGAAAATATGCCCGTTAAGTAGAAAGTTATGACACGTGAGCAGATCAGTTATATCGTATTTGGCGCAGTACTGGTAATTTCCCTGTTGCTTGATTTGGGTCTATTGAGCAAAAAAGACAAAAAAGTAACTACCCGGCAGGCGCTGATGCAAACCTTTTTCTGGGTAGGGTTGGCCCTTGCATTCTTTGTGTTCCTGTGGATTGAAAATGGCCATTCCGCTGCGCTGGAATACCTGAGTGCCTACCTGATGGAGTGGAGTCTCAGCATCGACAATATTTTTGTATTCATCCTTATTTTTACTGCTTTTTCCATCAAGGAAAAACATTATGGCCGGGTGTTGCTGGCAGGTATCCTGATGGCTATCCTGTTTCGCATTATTTTCATCACGATCGGGGTGGCGCTTCTCCGGTTCGACTGGGTGCTTTATATCTTTGGCGCTTTTCTCCTGTATACGGGATATAAAATGTTTACCGCCGGGGAAGATGATGAGTTTAAGCCGTATGAAAGCAAGATCTATAAATTCATGAAGCGGATATTTCCGCTGGTGCCTGATGAAGGTGATGGAAAATTCACCATCCGGGTAAATGGAAAGCGCTTTTTTACTACGGTATTTGTGGTAGTGGTGATGCTGGCATTTATCGATATTGTTTTTGCCCTTGATTCCATTCCTGCGGTAATGGGTATTTCCCGTGATAAGCTGGTAATTTATACCTCAAATATTTTTGCCGTGCTGGGTCTCCGGTCCCTGTTTTTTCTTCTCCGGGATGCTGTAAGCAAATTTGATTACCTGCAACAGGGCATTGCTATTATACTTGTTTTTATCGGGCTGAAGATGTTGGGTGAACATTGGATCAACCAATGGGTGGATAAACAGGTTCAGGTGTTTATTTCTCTTGGCGTGATTATGGCCTGCATTGCCGGATCTATTTTCTATTCCATTTTTGTAGATAAAAAGAAAGCCGCGGCGGCTGCTGAAGCGGAAGCCGAACCGGGCGATATGGATATTAATTATTGAGCTGTTCCTTACACGATATAGCCGGGGTATTGGATTCGCCAATACCAGCATCTGCAACAGGTGTAATTGAACACCTGCTAACGGATAGCCGGCGTGTTTTTGCGCCAGCCACTTCTCTTTTTTTTGCATTGAAAAGTGAACGCCGCGATGGCCATCAGTATATCCCGGAACTCTATAAAAAAGGGGTAAGAGCATTTGTAGTGAATAGCAACTGGCAGGTGCCGGCGTTGGATGGTGCCATCTTTTTTCGCGTAAATGATACTTTGTCTGCTTTGCAGGCGATAGCTTCCTGGCATCGCAACCGGTTTACCACAACAATCATCGGTATTACCGGTAGCAACGGGAAAACGATTGTAAAGGAATGGCTTTACCAATTGCTTCATGGTAAATTCTCCATCGTCCGTAGCCCGAGAAGTTACAACTCACAAATCGGTGTTCCCCTGAGTATATGGGGGCTGCAGCCTCAACACCAGCTTGCTATTTTTGAGGCAGGTATTTCAAAGCCTGGTGAGATGGACCGGCTGGAAGCCATAATACGACCGCAGATCGGCGTTCTTACCAATATCGGCGAAGCCCATAGCGAAGGATTTACCGACAACCGGCAGAAACTGCTGGAAAAAGCCCGGCTCTTTCAGCATAGTCAAACGGTAGTTGCTCATTCACGCTATGATCGGGAAAAACTGCTTCGGAAAACGCTAAGCGCAACCGTTATATATTGTGGCACCGAAGAAAATGATGACATCCAGGTATTACATGTAAACAAAAGCCTGGCTACTACAGAAATACAACTTGGCTATCACGACGCCAATCTGAAGAAAATCGTGGTTTCTTTTTCTATACCATTTGTAGATGATGCTTCCATTGAGAACGCCATTACCTGTTTTGCAACAGCTATTCAGTTGCTACCGGATCCGTCATTGCTGGTAACCGGCCTGGCGCTATTGGAGCCCGTAGGAATGCGGATGGAATTGAAACGCGGCATCAACAATTGCTATTTGGTTAACGATAGTTACAGTAATGATCTTTCTTCATTGGGCATCGCATTGGATTACCTGCGGCAGCAGGCGGCATCGGGTAGGGCAATCGTGATCCTGTCTGATATCCAGCAATCGGCATTGCCGCCGGAAACACTGTACGGAGAAGTTGCCCGAGACATTAAAGCTCGGAATATAGATCAGTTGATTGGAATTGGCCCGGAACTGTCTAAATACGCAGCATTATTTACGGATATTCCTGGTACACGATTTTTTATCAGTACCGAAGAATTTCTTTCTGAAACAACATCGAATCAATTCCGGGATTCATATATTCTCCTCAAAGGAGCCCGGTCTTTTGCGTTTGAACAAATCACCCATTGGCTGGAACAAAAAGCGCATCAAACAGTTCTCGATATCAATCTCAATGCTATTGTACATAACCTGCATGAATTTCAGCGTCACCTGGATCCTGGTACAAAAGTGATGGCGATGGTAAAAGCGTTTGCGTATGGAAGCGGCGGCGCCGAAATTGCGTCCGTTTTGCAATATCATAAAACAGATTACCTGGGTGTGGCGTATGCAGATGAAGGTGTTGAATTGCGGAAAGCAGGTATTACACTTCCCATCATGGTGATGAACCCGGAAGAAAATAGTTTTGATGCCATCATTGACAATAACCTGGAGCCGGAGATTTATTCATTGCAAGCCCTGCAAACATTTCACCGGTACCTGGAACGGGAAGGGTTGCGCGGCTACCCGGTACATATCGAAATTGAAACCGGGATGAACCGGCTGGGTTTTTCACCTGCCGAAATGCAAGAGCTGGCAACGTTCCTGAAGCAGACCGGTACCATGCAGGTGCAATCTGCTTTTTCTCACCTGGCCGGGAGTGAAGATCCATCGCTGGACGATTTCACCAAGCTCCAACTACAGCGATTCCTGGAGGCAACAACAGTATTGAAAGAACAGCTTGATTATTCATTCATACGCCATCTTTCAAATTCTGCGGGAATAATGCGGCATCCGGAAATACAACTGGATATGGTGAGGCTGGGCATTGGACTGTACGGTATCAATAGCAGTAAAGACGCGAACTACCAATTAGAAACGGTGGCTACATTACGTTCTACCATTGCCCAAATCAAACAGTTGAAAAAAGGAGAATCGGTAAGTTATAACCGGAAAGCGGTGGTACAACGTGATTCTGTTATTGCAACCATTCGAATTGGTTATGCAGACGGCTATCCCCGCAGATTGGGCAATGGCCGCGGAAAAATGATGGTTAACGGTAAAATGGCGCCCGTAATTGGAACCGTTTGTATGGACATGACGATGATCGATATAACGGATATTCCTGGTGTACGGGAAGACGATGTGGTGCTTATATTTGGGAAACAGCTTCCTGTTGAGGAACTGGCTGAATGGGCAAATACCATTCCTTATGAGTTGATGACTGGCATTTCCCAACGTGTAAAAAGAGTTTATTTTAACGAATAGGGTAAGCTTTGCTGTTTTTAACATAGCTGCAAGAGCCGCCCGCCTGAAAATTGTATATTTGTTGACCTAATTGCTCAACGTGAAGCGTAAACATGTTTTCTTACTGATTTTCTTGATTTTGCTCGCAGACCAGGCGCTAAAGATCTGGATCAAGACTTCTTTTCCAATAGGAGATACGGGAGTGTCTCACCTTTCAAGGTTCCGCCTGCATTTCATTGAAAACTCCGGGATGGCCTGGGGACTTAAATTCTGGGGCGAAGCTGGAAAGATGATCCTAACGTTGTTTCGTCTTGCGGCCGTGGTGTTTGGAACCTGGTACCTGGGAAAAATCGTGAGGCAGCGTTACAACCGCGGTTTTATTGTTTGCGCTTCCCTTATCTATGCAGGTGCTTTAGGCAACCTGATCGATAGCATGTTTTACGGCGTCATCTTTGACAAAGGCCTTCGGTATGCACCTGAAATTAATGATTGGGTAACTTATTCCGGAACGGCGTCTTTTGTACAGCCATTTCATGGTTATGCCGGTCTTTTTCATGGAAGTGTAGTGGATATGTTACATTTCCCGATCATCGACACAACCCTGCCTTCCTGGGTTCCTTTCGCCGGAGGCGAACCGTTTAAATTTTTTAGCCCCATCTTCAATATAGCAGATGCATCTATTTCTGTTGGTGTTATCGCACTGCTCATCTTCCAGAAGCGTTTTTTCAAAACGAAAAAAGATGGAGGTTCTCACCCGGTAATTGAAACAAGTACCAAGGTGAATGATGAGGTGCAGGTGTCCTGATTACAGGCCCTGGCTACAGTTTTTCCAACGGCTCTTTACTCGTAGTTTCCAAACCAGCCATTATCGCCGGTTTCTATATCCGCACGCAACTTCAATCGCCCGGTTGAACGGGAGGGAAGCGGGTAGGGATTACTCATGGGCAATACACGAATGCGGCCCGGAGACGCGACGGCAGGTGTTCCTTCCAGTACAGCTTTAAGGTAAGGAGAGTCCGTTTTTTTGTTGTCGGACTGCTGGATCGCTTTCAGCGGATAGGCGGAAAAGTAGCGGGGTTGGGCATTACTTTTCATAGATATGGATTGGGTTCGGTACTAAAATCAGTCTATTAAGATAGCATCGCTGCGGCCGCATTTACAAGCTAAAGACATAAAAAAAAGGAAGAATATCGTATTCTTCCTTTTTTGCAGATCGTATTTTTACGATCAGCTTAGTTTGCCCACCATGTCTGCCGGCTTCACCCATTTGTCAAAATCAGACGGGCTTACATACCCCAGCTTCACTGCCATTTCCTTAAGCGTCGTGCCTTCTTTGTGGGCTTTTTGAGCAATTTCCGCTGCCTTGTAGTAGCCAATCTTTGTATTAAGAGCGGTAACCAGCATCAATGAATTGTCTACATGCTTTTTAATATTTGCTTCAATTGGTTTTATACCTACTGCACATTTATCGTTAAATGAAACACATCCTTCGCCGATCAGTCGCGCACTGTGCAGGAAATTGTAGATCATCATTGGCTTGAATACATTCAGCTCAAAATGCCCGGTTGCACCACCAATATTGATCGCAACATCATTTCCCAACACCTGTGCCGAAATCATTGTAAGCGCTTCACATTGTGTTGGATTCACCTTACCTGGCATAATAGATGATCCTGGTTCGTTATCCGGAATAAACAGTTCGCCAATGCCGCTGCGCGGGCCTGAAGAAAGCATACGGACATCGTTCGCAATTTTCATCAGGCTTACAGCTATTGTTTTTAATGCGCCATGTGCTTCTACAATGGCATCATGCGCCGCCAGCGCTTCAAATTTATTAGTCGCTGTTACAAATGGAAGTTTTGTGAGTTTGGCGATATGCGCCGCTACTTTTTTAGCGTATTGCGGTGGTGTATTGATACCAGTGCCAACAGCCGTTCCGCCCAGCGCCAGCTCAGCCAGGTGTGGAAGCGTATTGCGGATTGCCTTCAGGCCATGATCTAACTGCGACACATAACCGCTGAATTCCTGTCCCACCGTAAGCGGTGTAGCATCCATAAAATGCGTGCGGCCAATTTTAACCACTTTCATGAATTGCTTACTTTTTGCCGCCAACGTATTCCGTAACTTTTGGATACCAGGGATGGTCACTTCCACAAGTGTTTTATAGGCCGCAATGTGCATGGCCGTGGGGAAAGTATCATTAGACGACTGTGATTTATTTACATCGTCATTGGGATGCAGGTATTTTTCCTTGTCAGTCAGTTTACCGCCTTTCAATACATGTCCGCGGTAGGCAATTACTTCGTTAATATTCATGTTGCTCTGCGTACCGCTCCCGGTTTGCCAGACTACGAGTGGAAAATAGTCGTCCAGTGCTCCGGCCAGGATCTCATCGCAAACCTTGCCGATCAATGACGATTTGGTTCGTGGCAAAACGCCGGCTTCATAGTTGGTAATAGCGGCAGCCTTCTTGAGATAGGCGAAGGCGCGGATAATTTCTTTCGGCATGCGGTTGATGTCCTGCGCAATGCGGAAATTGTCGATACTACGTTGCGTTTGGGCGCCATAATAGGCTTTAGCGGGCACTTTTACTTCGCCCATGGTGTCTTTTTCTATCCTGTACTCCATAATTTCGGTTTGGGTGAGATGAAATTCCCGCAAAGTTACGTGTTAAACCCATTTGGTCTTGGCTGCAATTTTGTAACATTGAAGTTCAAAGATGCACTATGCGAACGTTAATTCTTCCTGTTTTTCTCTTGCTGACCTTCCATTTAGCAGCTCAAACGCATCCGCAAAACCTCATCATCATCACCACCGACGGGTTTCGATGGCAGGATGTGTTCTCGGGGATGGATAGCACAATTGCCAATGATCCCCGTTTTAACGAGGAGGACAGCGCCTTTATGTATAGCCGGTACGGAGCGGCTACCGCCGAAGCCCGACGGGAGAAATTGCTGCCGTTTATCTGGAAACAGGTGCAGAAAAATGGAGTCATTTTCGGGAATCGTAAGTTGGGAAGTAATGTAGACAATGCGAATCCTTATTGGTTCAGCTACCCTGGGTATAGTGAAATTATGACCGGCTTTGCCGACACAGCCATTAATAGCAACGCTTATCCTCCTAATCCCAATACCAACCTGCTTGAGTTCTTTAATCATCAAAAAGGAATGAAAGGAAAAGTGGCAGCATTTGGAGCCTGGGATGCGTTCGACAGGATACTGAATGAAGGCCGGTCCGGCTTCCCGGTCATTTCTGCATTTGATACAGTTCCGAATACCGGGAAAAACAGCAATTTCCAGCTGATCAATGCGATGCAACGGGATGGCTACCGACCCTGGGATGATGAAGAATGCCTGGATGTTTTCACGCATTATAAAGCGATGGAATATCTTAAAACAAAGCGACCGCGTGTTTTATATATCGCCTACGGCGAAACGGATGAATGGGCGCATGCCGGTAAGTATCGCTCCTACCTGGACGCTGCCCACCAGGTAGACGCATGGATACAGGAAATTTGGAACTGGGTGCAAAGCGATCCGCAATATCGAAACAATACCGCCCTGTTTATCACAACTGATCATGGTCGCGGGGATATTATCAAAGAACAATGGACCAGCCACAACAACAAGATCGCCGATTCACATCAAATCTGGTTTGCTGCAATGGGCCCCGGCGTTGTAAAAACCGGTGAAAACAAATTGCCCCGCCAGTTTTGGCAGCAGCAATTTGCGCAAACACTTGCCCATCTTATGGGTTATGAATTCGATCCGGGACATCCCGTAGCATTGCCCATCACGCAAATACTCGAATAAACTATGCGTATTTTATTCGCATTTATCCTGGCCTGTTTTGCCGCCACACTGGCGGCGCAAACGGCAAAGCCCACCCGGCAGCAACTGGCCTGGCATGATATGGAGTTTTATCTTTTTGTGCATTTTGGTCCCAATACTTTTACTGATCGTGAATGGGGAAAAGGAGATGAACCTGAAAATGTGTTTGCACCAACTGCACTTGATTGTCGCCAATGGGTGAAGATCGCAAAGGAAGCGGGCGCCAAAGGAATTATCATTACTGCAAAACATCACGATGGCTTTTGCCTCTGGCCCAGTCGCTATTCCAGCCACACCGTACGGGAAAGTAGCTGGAAAGACGGCAAAGGAGATGTACTGAAGGAACTCTCAGACGCCTGCCGCGAAGGAGGTCTGCGATTTGGTGTATATCTATCGCCATGGGATCGCAATCACCCCGACTACGGCACCAGCAAATACAATGACGTATTTGTAAATATGCTGAAAGAAGTACTCACCAATTACGGACCTGTTTGGGAACTCTGGTGGGATGGCGCCAATGCCGAAGGACCAAACGGAAAGCGGCAGGAATACGACTGGAAACGGTTTGAGAATACGGTAAGGCAACTATCACCTCATACGGTGATCTTTAGTGATATCGGTCCAGACATCCGTTGGGTAGGCAATGAGAACGGAATTGCAAGTACTACCAATTGGAATTACCTGGATACAGCAGGGTTTAAAAGAGGCGAGGGTGCGCCGCCTTCCGATACATTATCGCAGGGAAATGTAGTTGGTAAAAACTGGATTCCGGCAGAATGTGATGTAAGTATTCGCAAGGGATGGTTTTATCACCCGGAAGAAGATGAAACCGTAAAAACGCCGCAGGAGTTATTTACGCTTTATTTGCAATCCGTAGGACGGGGCGCTAACCTGTTGCTGAATGTACCACCCGACAGAACCGGGAAGATCAACCCGTTGGATTCTGCTGCATTGGTTGGGTTTCGTGAATTACGTGAAAAGAATTTCCGGGACAACCTGCTTCGGCAGGGATCTACCTACTGGGAATTTACGGGCAGGGAAAAAGCACCGGATACACTTTTATTCCGAAGTTTTGATGCCGCACCACAAGCGTATGGCATCAATGTTCAAAATTTTATCGCGGAGTTTTCACAGCCATCGCGCATTAACTGCATCGTATTGCGCGAAGCGATTCATCTCGGACAAACAGTGAGGCATTTTACTATTCGCCTTTATAACGGTACAAAGCAGGTGGGTGAAGTGGAAGGGACAACGGTGGGCCGCAAGCGGATTATGACGTTCGCTCCTGTAACCGTTACTTCTTTCCGTGTTTTTATAGACGATGCAAAAGGAAATGATAATATAAGCGGTGTGGCGGCCTACCTGATTGACCCGGCGCCTGCCAATAACTGATACTATCTGCCCTTGAACTGTGCTTTTCTTTTTTCAAGAAATGCAGCCGTGCCTTCTTTTTTATCCTCGGTGGCAAATGCATTTCCAAACTCTTCAATTTCCAGTTCATAGCCATTCACGTCACTTTCAAATACAGCATTGGCTGCTTTGATACAGGATGCCACGGCTAGTGGTGCCTTGGAGTTGATCAGCTCCAGCAATTGCCTGGTCTTGGTAAGCAAATCGGCGGCCGGTAAAACATAGTTGACGAGTCCGTAATTCAACGCCACCTGGGCGTTGATCATATTAGCTGAGATCAATAACTCGATAGCTCGTCCTTTTCCAATTAGTTGGGTTAGCCGTTGGCTGCCGCCGTAACCGGGAATAAGACCCAGGTTTACTTCGGGCTGACCGAATTTTGCATTTTCTGAAGCGGTGCGAAAATGACAGGCCATTGCAAGCTCGCAACCGCCGCCCAATGCAAATCCATTTACAGCAGCCACAACAGGTTTTGAATTTCGCTCAATACGAAAGAACGTCTCCTGGCCCCGACGTGAAAGTGCCATTGCCTGTTCCTTGGTCAACTGATCAAATTCACTGATATCCGCACCCGCTACAAATGCTTTTTCTCCCGCGCCGGTAATAATAACAGAGCGTATAGCAGTATTTGTATCCACTTCATCCAATGCCTGGTTCAACTCGTCAAACACTGTTTTATTCAGTGCATTCAGTTTGTCGGGGCGGTTAATGGTGATGGTGAAAACGCCAGCATCAAGCGCCGTCAGGAGTGTGGTATACATAGTGCAAATTTTCCCAAAAATAAGCATTCGGGAAAAAGTAGGTTTTCCCGTCTGAACCGCACTTCAACGCTACTGCATTTTTTTGAAGTACCGGTATAGCCAGGCGGCTCCGCCGGTTGCCGTAGCTATCAGGAAACAACTCAGTAGAACTGTTTTTGTAAAGAAAAGCAGCTCTTCGGTTATCGTCATCGGGAACTCAAAAAAAAGGCAGCGAAGAATTCCATAGATAAATAGCGATAAGATGCTACCTGAGCTAATGGCTTTACCGATGGTTGTTTTCCGCTGCCGTAAAATGAACTGTTTCATACTGATTTCCAGGAAAGGTTTAGTGGCGTAAAGATGCAAAGGCACCGCCACAACGGAAACCGGCGAATGAATGAACTCGCTTTTTTGAGGATGAATCGGTATAGCGGCAGTTGCTATTGCTGCTGCTGCATTTCCATAAATCGCCGGTAGGAATTGTCGGTGGCTCCCGGCTGATGTACCTGGTAGGTGAACACCGGTGCGGGTGTGTCTTCCGGGGCAGTTGGTTTTCCATTTTCAATGGTTACCGCCACTTCCAGGATATGTTCTGAAGACCCTTTGTAAGTGCCTTTTACAGGTGTGCAATCGGAGAAATTTCGTCCTATGGCCAGTTTTACATGGCGATCGCCGGTGAGGCAGTTGTTGGTAGGATCTAATCCCAGCCATCCAAAAGCCGGGATAAATGCCTCTACCCAGGCGTGCGTAGCTCCTTCACCCCGCAGTTCATGGTCTTTTGGACAGATATACCCGCTTACATACCGGGCTGGTATTCCCGCCAGCCGAAGCATCACCAGCAGGATATTGGCAAAATCCTGGCAAACACCGGCCTTTAATTGCCAAATCTCTTCTACCCGCGTCTCCACACTCGTAATACCTTTTTTATATTCAAATCCTGAATAGATAAAGCTGGAAAATGACTGCGCAAGCGCAAATGGTGTAGGTTGTTTTTCCAACTCTTCCCGTACGATTGTTGCCAATCCTTCGGGCGGAACTGCACCCTGTAAAAATTCCATATAAGGATATTCATTCCGCATTTTTTCAAGGTCTTGCCACTGCGTAGCAGCCGGGAGTGTATCCTGGGGAACCGCATGCTCGGCTGTAATAACTTCTATGTTCGATTGAATCAGCAGTTCGGCATGTGGTTTTACAATAGAGAACACGCCAACTTTATTGCCAAAATAATCATTGAAGATTTCTACCGAAGGTTGATTCGTAATTAATAATTCCTGTTTTACTACCTGTTGCATTTCATCGTCAATCGGGAACAGCATTACCTGGTTGGCGCTGTCTATTACCGGGGATGCGTAGCGGTAGCGGGTGATATGTTTTATGCGATACTTTGGCATGATTTCAAACTTAGGGTATTCAGGAATTTCCAAAATAATATTGATTCAATGCTGCGGCAATTTCCAGTAGTTGTTGTCTTACCTGCTGAAGAAAAGCACGCAATCCGGCGCCGTCACCGGCTTTGGTATCACTGTAGCGCACGGTGGTTAATGTTTTGCCAACCAGGAATTCAAGGTGGCGGTAACTTTCTGGCAGCGAGTCCGGCTCCAGGCGTTCAAAATACCGGGATAGCTGTCCCAGGCAATAAGATACTGAATGCGGAAACGTGGAATTGTACAGGATATGCTGGATGACAAACTCTGCCTGGAAATTTCCGCGGTGTGTTTTTAAATATTGTTCGTATCCTGAGAGTGAATAAAGCAGGTATCGCAATGCCGGTACATCCACCCGTTGCTGCAGGTTATATTCAATCTCTGTTAGTTTGATATGCAACATATCCACGGAAAGAATAGCGCGTTCTAAAAATTTGCCCAGGTTAAGATAGTTGAACCCTTCGCCCCGGGCCATGGTTACATCTACGGTTCCATAATAAAACATACCGTGGCGAACCAGTGAGTCCATGGCTGTAACCGGATCTCCAAAGCGGAGCAGTTGTTGAACGTCGGGATCACGCATCAGGTGATAATAGTCATTCAGGCATTGCCAAACCTCTTTTGTAAGGTGATCCTGCACGGCTCTCCCGTTTTCACGCGCCCGCGTGATATTATTAATTACGGAGGCGCCATTTTCACGATCCAGCAACAGGTGTTCCAATGCTTGTGGTGAATGATCGCCGATGGTGGAAATATATTCCGGTGAAGCATCGCTATACGTGTGCAGGAGCGGTTGCCAGCTGAAATTTTTTACCTCATCCTGCGATGAAATATAATTTGTACGCAACAGGCGAAGCATGCCGTTGCTCCGCTCCATATAACGGGCCATCCAGAAAACAGAATCAGCAACGCGGCTTAGCATAAGTTGAAACTGGCGACAGGGCCATTTTTTGTTTATTATTTATTTAATACCCAGGTATCTTTACTGCCTCCACCTTGTGATGAGTTTACTACAAGCGATCCTTCTTTCAGCGCCACGCGGGTCAAACCTCCCGGCACAATATCAATTCCATCCGGCCCGTAAAGTGCATAAGGCCGTAGATCCACGCGGCGGGGTTGCAGTATACCATTGATGTAGCAGGGCGCCGAAGACAGGCTGATGATCGGCTGCGCGATAAAACTCCTCGGGTCTGCTTCCACCGCTTTCCGGAAGGCATTCATTTCTTCTTCACTCGCGGCATTCCCGATCAGCATTCCATATCCACCGGATTCATTGGTTCGTTTTATTACCATCCTGTTCATATTCTCAAATGCCATTTTCCGGTTTTCAGGAACCGCCAACTGGTACGTAGGAACATTTTGCAAAATAGGCGTTTCATCCAGGTAATAACGGATCATGTCTGGCACATAAGCATACACTGCCTTGTCGTCTGCTACTCCATTTCCCATTGCATTCACAATAGCCACATGGCCGCTGCGATAAGCCCCGTAAATTCCGGGTACTCCCAACATACTATCCGGCCGGAATACCAGTGGATCGATAAACTCATCATCTACGCGCCGGTAAATTACATCTACCTGTTTTAATCCCCGCGTGGTTTTCATATACACACGATGATTGTCTACCACCAGGTCACTACCTTCCACCAGTTCAATTCCCATTAATCTTGCCAGCGTAGTATGCTCAAAATATGCCGAGTTATAGATACCGGGGGTTAAAAGCACCACAGTGGGGTCGCTCTTCTGGCGATTAGCCAGCCCTACCAGGTTTTTAAGCAGCAGGTCCGGGTAGTTTTTTACCGAACGAACCTGGTTTTTAGGAATAAGGTCAGGAAAGATGCGATAGGTGATGCTCCTGTTTTCAAGCATATAGGAAACGCCGGATGGAGTGCGGAGATTATCTTCCAACACGTAGTACACGCCATTTTCGTCCCGGATCAGATCGATACCGGAGATATGTGTGTAAATGTCGAACGGCACATCCACGTTTACCATCTGCCGGATGAAATTCGGACAGGAATAGATCAGTCGCGCCGGTATAATTCCATCGCGGATAATGAATTGCTGGTGATAAATATCTTTCAGAAAAATATTTAAGGCCTTCAGCCGCTGTTTGATCCCGGCTTCTATATGTGCCCATTCAGCAGCCTCCAGGATGCGGGGAATAATGTCAAACGGAAATATTTTTTCAATTCCTTCACCGCTGCTGTACACAGTGAACGTAATGCCCTGGCTCATAAATAATTTTTTGGCCAGGTCATCCTTATGACTCATTTCTTCCGTTGAAAAATCCTGGATAGCAGACACAAAATTGCGATAGCTGTCCCGGATACCAGCCTGGCCAAACATCTCATCCCATACGCCGGGATGCACATGATAGTCTGCCAGCAGGGAATTTTTCTCCATGGGCAATAATTTTGGCAATAAAAAAAGGGAAGCAATCGCTGAGGTACAACACCTTTTGGAAAGATAATATGAAACCTCCGGTTTTTCATCGTTTTGAACCGGCTTATTTTCCCATTTGCAAAACCATTTAGATGTGTATTTTTGAACCCAATTGCCAATATGAACAGACCCTTACGCGTTTTAGTTGCTAAAGTTGGACTGGACGGCCACGACCGGGGTGCCAAAGTGATTGCCACCGCCCTGCGCGATGCGGGCATGGAGGTGATCTATACCGGCTTGCGGCAAACACCGGAAATGGTTGTGAATGCGGCCCTCCAGGAAGATGTTGATGCCATTGGCGTAAGTATTCTCTCCGGCGCTCACATGACAGTTTTTCCGCGACTGATTGAATTGATGAAAGAAAAGCAAATGGATGATGTGCTGCTGACGGGTGGTGGGATCATTCCCGAAGAAGACATGAAGCAACTCCAGGAACTGGGCGTTGGCCGCCTGTTTCCTCCAGGTACGCCTACTGCAACCATTGCCGATTATATTCGTGATTGGGTGAAAGATCACCGTAATTTCTAAATACTTCTTCTTGAAATATCGCCAGTTTGGTAATACTTCGCTCCTGGTAAGCGAAATTGGTTTCGGAGCATGGGCTATCGGGGGCGGCGCCATGGTAGGCAACACCGCAATTGGCTGGGGTGATGCAGACGACAACACTTCTGTAAAAGCGATCCATACCGCCCTTGACCAGGGAATCAACTTTTTCGATACTGCGGATATCTATGGACTTGGCCATTCTGAAGAATTGCTGGGCCAGGAACTTTCCCACCGAAATGATATCGTAATTGCCACTAAAGTGGGAAATGTGGCAAGGAACGGTGTCTTTACAACTGATTATGATCCGGGTTATATTTTCCAGGCCTGCGAAGCAAGCCTGAAAAGATTGCGCAGGGAAACGATCGATTATTATCAGCTGCATTCCGCGCGACTACCACAACTTCAACAGGGAGATTGTATTGCTGCCATGCAGCAATTACAACAGCAGGGAAAGATCCGGTATTGGGGATTGTCGCTTAACACATTTGAGCCCTTTGAAGATGCACGTTTTCTGCTCGCGCAGCAACAGGGTAACGGCTTTCAGCTTGTGTTAAATGTATTGAACCAATACGCACTTCCGCTACTGGCAGAAGCAGCGGCTGCAGGATATGGCATTATTGCAAGAATGCCGTTGCAGTTTGGTTTACTAACCGGTAAGTTTGATAACAATGCGCGTTTCCACGACAATGATCACCGGAAAAACAGGCTAACGCCTGATGTTATTGACGCCAGTAAAGAGGCGTTGGAACCCGTATGGGAATTGTGTGAGCGCTACAATGCGACTCCGCTACAACTTGCGCTCAGCTATTTGCTTAGCTACCCAGAAATAAGCACCATCATTCCCGGGATCAGAACGCCGGAACAGGCACAACTGAATACCACAGGATTGTTCAACCTGCAGCCGGAAGATCGTGAACTTGTTGAAGGATTGGGTTCAGGACCTTTCTCCAAATTGATGGAACTGATCCGCAGCAAAGGTTAATCACCGCGTAAAGGTTGCTTTATGTGTAGCAACAAGTTTTTGCAAAGCGCGCTGCCCTGCCTCACTTACATTTGAATAAAACAGCACCATGTTGCCGTTTTGCCTCGACCATTCATTCGCTACCTCTCCAACTGAAACTGGTTGCCCGAATGGTAAAAATCGTTCGTCACCCGGACCGGGGGCTTTTTCGCACACATACAGCATGTGTGAAAATACGGGCGACTCATTCCAGAGTTGATAGGTGCCGCTAAAGCAAATGATGTGTTTTCGTAAAAGCGGATCACCATAATACTGAAGCGCTCCCGCCTGGCCGTAGTTGTCACACACAATTATCGTTTTTTCCCTGACGGAATCAGGCAACTGCCGGTAAGCATTGCTTGTTAGCGAAGCAAGTTGTTTCCACCCCAGCATATCTGCATAATCCTGAGGCAGCGCATGTAACTGTTGGTCTTCCCATGTGTTTTCCTGGTGGTGGCGTTTGAAAAAAGCCGCCAGTGCAGCAGGACTGCGGCTGGGTAATAGGAAGGGAATTAATAATAACGTAAGCGTAACGGGAACGGCCGTGAGCGCCCAGCGTGTCCATACCCTTGGTTTTGTCCATCGCTCCCATGCCGCTCCACCAGCTGCCAGTAGCATGGGATAAGCACCTAGCGCATAATAAGCTTTCCCGCTTCCTGCCAGCAACAACCCGATAATGATGAAATAAATAAATGCAATGATCCGGAACTGCCTGGAGAGTAAGAGCCACACAAGACCCGGCAGCCATACAAGCAGCACCGGCAACAACATCAGTAGTTGATCTTTGATAAAGCCTGTCTTTGAAACAAACCCAAGTTGCGTGCTCTGCAATTCCTGCATGTGATGCAGCAGCGGCCAGTTGTGCTGGTATTGCCAGGCGATGTTAGGACTCATCAATAGCAATGCAGCAAGCGTAGCAAACCAGGTATGACGAGACAGCAGCAGTTTCCGGTGGCGCGTCAATAATAGTCCGCCCACAACAGCCAACGCCATAAAAAGAATGGAATATTTACTCCACCACCCGAGAGCAATGGACAATGTAATACCATAGACCCATTTGGGATTTTGTTCCTGTATATATTTCAGGAGAAAATAAATGGTCAGCGTCCAGAAAAAAATGTCGAGCATATTGGGTTGAAACAGGAACCCGATTCGTAAAAAAGAACCGGAAAGGATACCCAGTGATGCAAGGAACTGTGCAAATCGTCCGCCGCCCATTTCGGCAGTTACCAGGCAGGTTATTACAACGGTGCCTGCGCCAACCAGGCAGGGCCAGAATTTTATCCAGGCTTCGCTGCCTCCCAAAAGCGAAGAGATGCTGGCCATTAATCCCATCAGCGAAGGATTTTCGAGATAACCAAGTGCCAGGTGATGACCTTGCTGATAATACAACAGCTCATCCCGCTGCAATTCAAATACAGGAGACTGAATAAACAAAGGAAGAACAAACTTGAGCAGCGCCAGCAGTAATACCAGCGGCCAATACACTTCGGCTTTTCGGATCATACCGGTAAGTTACACAACCAACGCTAAAAATCACCCGGCTGGTTGTAATACCGCCAGCAGGGCTTTGATCCTCGCCAGCGTTTCCTGTTTTCCCAGTAGTGCAGCAATATCAAACACTGCAGGACCAAATTTGCCACCTACCAGCATAATGCGGAAGGGCAGCATTACTTCGCCGGGCTTTAATTGATTGGCAACTACGGTAGTTTGAAAATTAGCTTCCAGAACCGGCGCCGACCAATCCGCGGTATCTTCAAAATTTCGAATTAACTGCGTAAAAAATCCATGTTTTGCAGCATTCCATTTTGGTTGGATGGAAGGCAGATCCCATTCCCGGGGTGCGGAAAGGAAAAAAGAAGACTGTTGTAAAAAATCATTTAGAAACGTACACCTGTCCCGCACCAGTTGAACCACCAGTCCAAGGCGCTCATCACTTCCGATGGCTACCTGGTTGCTTTCGAGAAAAGTTTTTACCTGTGGCAACAATACCTCCATTGGAGACAGTTTGATCCATTCGTGGTTGAACCATTTCGCTTTGTCGTAATCAAATCTTGCACCTCCGCTGTGTACACGTTCCATGGAAAAACGTTTCACCAGTTCTTCACGCGTAAAAATTTCCTGTTCGGTTCCATCATTCCAGCCTAGTAATGCCAGCAGGTTGATAAACGCTTCCGGCATAAATCCTTTTTCCCGGAAGCCTTCTGTTAGTTCGCCGGTTTTAGGATCATTCCAGTTCATTGCAAAAACGGGGAACCCGTATTTAGCGCCGTCTCGTTTACTCAATTTCCCATTGGGTCCCAATATAAGGGGAAGATGTGCCCATCGCGGCATTTTATCGACACCAAAAAGATAACTCCAGGTAAGTACATGAACGGGAGCGGAGGGCAGCCATTCTTCACCACGAAAAGCATGCGTAATCTTCATCAGGTAATCATCCACTACTACGGCCAGGTGATAGGTAGGCATTCCATCTGCTTTCAGCAACACTTTATCATCTACAAGCGTAGTATCAAAGCTCACTTCCCCGCGTATCATATCTTCAAACCGCACCGTTTCATATTCGGGCATTTTGATGCGGATAACGTAAGGTGTGCCGGCATCCAGCAGTGCCTGCGTTTCCGAAGCCGTCAGGTTCAGCGAATTTTTCATCTTCATCCGCACATGGTGGTCATACTGCGGGGACGGGTTATCATCTGTGCGATGCGCAATGCGCATTTGTTCAAGTTCTTCGGGCGTATCAAAAGCATAATAGGCATTACCCTGGCTTACCAGTTGATCTGCATACTGGCGGTAAATAGCCTTACGCTCACTTTGACGGTATGGCCCGTATTCACCGCCATGGCGCGGACTTTCATCGGGCTCAAGGCCGGCCCAGGCCAGGCAATCAAAAATATAGTCTTCGGCACCTGCTACATAGCGGTTCTGATCGGTATCTTCTATCCGTACAATAAATTCGCCGCCATGCTGGCGGGCAAACAAATAATTGTATAACACGGTACGAACACCGCCCAGGTGAAGACCTCCTGTGGGACTGGGAGCAAAGCGTACTCTTACTTTTTTACTCATGCTGCAAAGATAGAGATTGAGACTGACCACGAGGCTATTGCTTCCGGCAAACTCTGCGTATCTTGCAGGATGCGTTACCTGGTTACAGCACCTTGGTATCTACGGATGTTTTGGCCCTCCTTTACGTGGCGGGTCAAGACCACGGAAAAAGTGATCTACCTCACATTTGACGATGGTCCGCATCCGGAAGCAACTTCATTTGTGCTCGACGAACTTCAGCGCGCAAATGCAAAAGCCACCTTTTTTTGTATTGGGAAAAACGTGGTGGAACATCCCGGGATCTATGATCGCATTATTGCTGAAGGCCATCGAACGGGTAATCATACCCATCATCATCTTAATGGATGGAAGAGTAAATCGGCCGACTATCTCCAAAGTATTAAAGAGGCGGCGGGTCATATTGAATCTGATTTATTTCGGCCGCCCTACGGCCGGATTCGCTTAAGCCAGTCACGTATAATAAAAAGAGACTATCGAATTGTGATGTGGTCTGTATTGAGTGCGGATTTCGATACCAGCCTGGATGGCAGGCGTTGTGGGCAACACGTAATTCGTAATGCCGGTCAGGGTTCAATTGTGGTATTCCACGACAGTGAAAAAGCATTTCCACGCATGGTGGAGGCATTGCCAATGGTGCTGAATCATTTTGGAAAAAAAGGGTATCGTTTTGAGCATTTGTAGTTGCCGATTAATGGAAGGTCTTATAAAAAGTTAGGGCCTGGGTAGAAACCCTGGCCCGTTTTTAATCCGTACCCTATGAAAACTGGTTTAAAGGTATAATAATTTTTTAATTACCCAAAGGTTTTTCACCTTCCCGCTGAAACCCGCTACCAGAGCCAATATTAGCCGATCGTGATGGTTGCGGAAAATCAACCGTTTTCGGGCATGGATAACCCGTTTACTGCCAGGATGCTGCAGCCGTTTTTCTGGAAATCCTCTTTTTTGCGGAACTTTGTAGGATGGTTTTGGTTGACACACACGCGCATATTTACACGGAAGAATTTGACAGTGATCGCGATGCGCTCCTGGAACGTGCTGAGAAAGAATCGGTTACGAAAATATTATTACCGGCTGTAGACAGTGAAAGTCATGACCGGCTGGTGCAGTTGGCGGATGCGCATGCTCAGTGCCTGCCCATGATGGGCCTGCATCCTTGTTCTGTAAAAGAGAATTACCGGGATGAATTGGAGGTAGTCAACGGGTGGTTTCAGCGTCGTCGTTTTATCGCCGTTGGCGAAACGGGGCTCGACTTCTATTGGGATAAAACCTTCACTGAACAGCAGTATGCTGCTTTCCGGCAGCAGGTGGAATGGTCTCTTCAATATGAGATTCCGGTGGTCATTCACTCCCGGAATGCGACAGACGAATGTATTGATGTAATACGGGAGTTTCAGCCCCAAGGTGTGCGCGGTGTATTTCATTGTTTTTCCGGAACCGAGGCGCAGGCAAGAACAATTATGGAGCTGGGGTTTTACCTGGGCATAGGTGGTGTGCTGACGTTTAAAAATGCGGGATTAGATAAAGTGGTGAAGGCTGTGGGGCTGGAGCAGGTGGTGTTGGAAACGGATGCGCCTTACCTGGCGCCGGTGCCTTTTCGCGGCAAGCGAAATGAGCCATCCTATCTTCGCTATATCCTTGAAAAGTTGGTGGAAATCACGGGGTTGTCACAAGAAGATATTGCCCAAAAAACATCAAAAAACGCGCAAAAATTATTCGGTTGCTGAAGTCATAACCTGTATTTTTGCAGCCCTTCAGGAGACTTGTCCGAGTGGTTGAAGGAGCACGCCTGGAAAGTGTGTATACGGGCAACCGTATCGAGGGTTCGAATCCCTCAGTCTCCGCAAAACAAATAAACGCCCAGCCTTTGGCTGGCTTTTTTGTGTTCGGCAGCGTGCAAAGCTGGCTTTGCAAAGCGGACGAGCACAAAAAAAGTGCGCACGATGGTGCGCGGCGTTTATTTGTTTTTAGCCCGCCCGCCGCAGGCGGGAGGGATCACGCGCTGTGCGCGTAATCCGTTGTTGCCAGAGATGGAGCGTGCAAAGCAGACGAGCACAAAAAAAGTGCGCACGATGGTGCGCGGCGTTTATTTGTTTTTAGCCCGCCCGCCGCAGGCGGGAGG
>JBEHYT010000012.1:0-155727 GCA_048498035.1 Bacteroidota bacterium
GTACCGCAAACCGACACAGGTAGACGGGATGAATATTCTAAGGCGCTCGGGTGAGCCGTGGAGAAGGAACTAGGCAAATTGACGCTGTAACTTCGGGATAAAGCGTACCGCAGCGATGCGGTCACAGTAAAATGGTTCAACCAACTGTTTAACAAAAACACAGGGCCCTGCAAAATCGTAAGATGACGTATAGAGCCTGATACCTGCCCGGTGCTGGAAGGTTAAGGAAGGATGTTCGGCGCAAGCCAAAGCTTCTGACTGAAGCCCCAGTAAACGGCGGCCGTAACTATAACGGTCCTAAGGTAGCGAAATTCCTTGTCGGGTAAGTTCCGACCTGCACGAATGGTCTAATGAGTTGAACACTGTCTCCTCCACGAGCCCGGTGAAATTGTAGTATCGGTGAAGATGCCGGTTACCCGCCACGGGACGGAAAGACCCCGTGAACCTTTACTACAACTTTGCATTGATTTTGAATTACGGATGTGTAGAATAGTTGGGACGCTTTGAAGCATTGCCGCCAGGTAGTGTGGAGCGGTCGTTGAAATACCAACCTTCTTTGATTTAGAGTCTAATCCCTCGCGGGAAACAGTGCATGGTGGGTAGTTTGACTGGGGTGGTCGCCTCCTAAAGAGTAACGGAGGCTTGCAAAGGTACCCTCAGTACGGTTGGTAATCGTACGTAGAGCGCATCAGTATAAGGGTGCTTGACTGTGAGGCAGACAAGCCGAGCAGGGACGAAAGTCGGCTGAAGTGATCCGGCGGTTCTGTGTGGAAGGGCCGTCGCTCAAAGGATAAAAGGTACTCCGGGGATAACAGGCTGATCTCCCCCAAGAGCTCATATCGACGGGGAGGTTTGGCACCTCGATGTCGGTTCGTCACATCCTGGGGCTGGAGAAGGTCCCAAGGGTTCGGCTGTTCGCCGATTAAAGTGGCACGTGAACTGGGTTCAGAACGTCGCAAGACAGTTCGGTCCCTATCTGTGGTGGGCGTTAGTAAATTGAGAGGACATGACCTTAGTACGAGAGGACCGGGTCGTACGTACCGCTGGTGTATCAGTTGTGCCGCCAGGTGCAATGCTGAGTAGCTATGTACGGACAGGATAAACGCTGAAAGCATCTAAGCGTGAAACCTTCCTCAAGATGAGTTTACTTTTAAGAGCCGTCAAAGACTATGACGTTGATAGGCTACAGGTGTAAAGGTGGTAACACCAAAGCCGAGTAGTACTAATTGCTCGTACGCTTTAATTTTTTTTTTACCTAGATACACGATCTAACATTTCCCAATATGATCTTATTGAAGCTGAAGGAGAAAGCATAAAGTAAGAACTCAAGTTCCTACTGGTTCTGCTCTCACACCTCTTCTTCTTACCGACTTATGGTGGTTTTGCCGAGGGTGTTCACCTCTTCCCATCCCGAACAGAGAAGTTAAGCCCCTCATGGCCGATGGTACTGCACAACAATGCGGGAGAGTAGGTAGCTGCCATATTCTTTAAAAAAGCCTTTCAGATTTTCTGAGAGGTTTTTTTTTTGCTCCTTCGGAGCAAAAAATGAAAAATGAAGGATGAAAAACGAATAGATGATAGATAATAGTTAATAGCTAATAGATAATAGATAATGGTTGATAGAGAATAGAGAGGAACTGATGAAAAATGAAGGATGAAAAACGAATGATCAAAGACAGAATTCAATAGCAAATAATACTTCCATATTCTTATAAGCCCTGGCCCCCGGTCGGGGCTTTTTTTTTGCTCCGAAGGAGCAAAAAAAATGAAGGATGAAGGATGAAAAACGAATAATTAATAGATAATGGTTGATAGAGAATAGAGAGGAACTGATGAAAAGTGAGAATGAAAGCGAATGATGAAAGACAGACGTGAATAGCAAATAATACTTCCATATTCTTATAAGCCCTGGCCCTCCCGGTCGGGGCTTTTTTGTGCAGCTACTGCAGGATACGACAAAAACTGACGGAATAACTACAACCGAGATTCGGTTTGCTAATATGGCGGGACGCAGAATAGAAACTCGTCTTTTTGTTGGATAGTCAGCTTAAGATCCAACCGGCAAATAACGCCGCATTACCCCTACCCGGACGTACCGCTCGGTACCGACAGGGAATTAAAAAATGAGCCTTTAGTTGTAAATTTAGCAACGACTGAGGACTGACGGTTTTCAACTATCGCTACACCGTTTCCGTTAGCGGTAGGCATATTTGACACATTCTAATTCACAAAATCATAATAGAATTATTCGGGAAAAAGGAAGCAGAAGGTCAGTCAAGAAACGGCGCTGTGCTAAGGCGAAAGGAATTTTATATGACCTGGAGTAAACGCAGGGCGGCAAATCTCTCACGAGCCGATGAGACATATTTACTGAGGAAAGAGTCTAACTGACAGTACGCACCAAACCATCCACATCAGCACCAACTTTATGTCACTCAACAACCCCAACATACAGCTCCGACCCACGACCATTTCCGACCTGGATAGGTTGTTTCAATTTCAGACCGACAAAGAAGGCGGCTACCTGGCGGCATTTATGCCAAAAGATCCCACAGACAAAACCGCCTATCTGACCAAATACACCAAGCTGTTAAGCGACCCGTCGGTAAACAACCAGACAATTTCGGTTGACAACGTTATAGTCGGAAGTATTGCGAAATTTGTAATGGAGGGCGATGCTGAAATCACCTATTGGTTAGACAGGCAATTTTGGGGACAAGGTATTGCGACAAAAGCGCTGAAGGCCTTTCTGGACATTGAGCCCGCCAGACCACTCTTTGGCAGGGTTGCATTTGATAATGTTGGATCGCAACGAGTACTGGAAAAATGTGGGTTTATCAAGATCGGATCGGACCGGGGTTTTGCGAATGCCCGGCAAATGGAAATTGAGGAGTTTATTTATGAGCTCTCCTGACGTTTACACGAGATGTTGCAAAAAAAAGGCGCGGGATGGAATAGAACGCGGCCTAAGCTCGCTACACCATTCATTGTTTAATTTCTCAGTAATATTGAGCCAGCTAAGCAATCAAAACAAAGCTTACCCAAAAATTATTAGCTGGAAGAAAAATGGCCTGAGATCAATAAGCAACCGTCAAAATCCTTATAAAAAATGTGCAAAGTTCATAACGCTGTCGGTTGCTTAACAACAATAAAAAACCATCTGAAGCGACACCACATAAGCGGCTTCAATTCTTTAAACGAGCTAATTTCCTTTAAAAAGAATTATTCAACCTTAAGGCAGGAAATTGTTGTTGACCACACCAAACGGATAGAAGAAGAAAAGGGTAGGCTGGCAACTGAAATTTCACAATTGGAAGATACCATTAAATTGGAAAGAGCTCATTTTGAAGTCAGTTTTGGCCGCGAGATTGAAAATGCAAGGGAAAAACTAATCAGTTTAACTTCTTCATCCGGATTGAATTTTATTAAACGAGTTATGACCTATACAAGACGTCGGATTTGTAAGAAGAACCTGCAGACCCTGGAGTCCAACTTTGATCATAATGTGAATCATGCAATCAGTGAATTAGTCGGTCAGCATCAGTACAAGGTTAACCGATACAACTATATTACGTTGAATTTTAGCGATGCTGTAAATGAAAGCTGCCGGGATTCGATAAAGGAGCTGGAATATAAGCAGCGAGTAATTGATGAGATAAATAACTCAATCTATGGGGCGTTGGGCGAACATAAAGTTGTGAAGGAACTGGAGAATTTGACCGACGAGCATGTTCTCATAAATGACTTCACACTTAACTTTCGGCCAGCAATTTATAACCGACAGGAAAATGACCGTATAAAGTCAATTCAAATAGACCATTTGCTAGTTACACCTGCCGGTCTTTTTATTATTGAGACAAAAAATTGGAGTGAAAAATCGTTGGCTAGTTGGGACTTGCGCTCGCCGGTTCAACAGGTGAAGCGGACAAACTTCGCGCTTTTTAAGATCCTAACCGACCATATTTCAAGTGGCAGATTAAGACTTCCGCATCATCATTGGGGAGATAGAAGAATACCGATAAGAAATTTAATCGTGCTGACCAATTCAAAACCAAACGATGAGTTTCAATATGTAAAAGTTTTGTCACTAAATGAACTTTTGAACTATATCCAGTATTTTAAGCCGATATTCTCGAATGCGGAAACGCAAACTATTTCAAATCACCTGTTGAATTTGCAAGGCTAAATTTTTTGATCGTGCAATGGCAAGACCAGCGCTCCTCGATGCAACAAGAAGGTCGATTTTTGGCTGTCCGGTAACGTTTTATCCGGGCTTTGGGGACCGTCAAATCAATAAGGGTTTATTGAGCTATTTTTTGTAACGCGAAGGGCGCAAGGGTTTCGCAAGGGTCGCAAGAGAAAGTCCTTTCTCCGCAATTCGTTCTCATTATTAGAAAGCACTGACTACCTGAGCTGTCCTGTAAAAGTCTCCCTTACTATCGGCGATTTGTAGGTTATTGAATTGTATTTTAACCTACCAGTTGCGGCGGAGGCGCCTTCTTTTTGTGCGGTTCCGCGCAGCGGAATGGCGAACCAGTTGACAACTAACAGATAAAAATGAATAATTAAAAATGATTGGATAATCCCAGGCATTCGTTTACAGATCTAATACCAGCAATGGAAAAATGATTTTTGCTACCTGATTGGTTCTTACCGAATTATTGAATCGCCGAATTAGCGAATTATTTTTCGGCCGTGGAGGCAAAAAAGCCGCAGGCAACGCTAATATTCCTTTTCGTACGATATGCTAAAGTTTCCCCGGACACTAGTGATTATCGAATCACCGAATTAATTTTCACATTAGCACATTTTCCTATTTGCCCTCCATTACCGAATCGCCGAATTATCGAATCACCGAATTGATTTTCACATTAGCCCATTTTCACATTTCCACATTCTTTTATTCCCTGGCTTAGCCCAGGCAAAAACCCGTTTTAAAATGGGCGACTACTTTTTAAATTCCGTTAAAAAACGGGTGCGCCAGCCCGGCACCTGACCTTACCTTTACAACGTTCTTTTTTTTCCGACCCTAACTAAACTGTATGATCGCTTATTTGTGTATGCTACCTTATACCAGCAAAAGT
Source organism: Bacteroidota bacterium (assembly GCA_048498035.1). Classification (GTDB taxonomy): domain Bacteria; phylum Bacteroidota; class Bacteroidia; order Chitinophagales; family Chitinophagaceae; genus CADEDV01. Next base: position 5,085 of record JBEHYT010000012.1, read on the forward strand.
GGAAAAGAATCCGGCGCTACCGGCTTTGAACTGGGCGACAATTTTATCGTAGTTCGGTTTCATACCGGCCTCTATAAATACTCCTATAGCAGTTGCGGCCGGGATACCACAGAAACGCTCAAACGCCTGGCAAGGCAGGGCCAGGGACTTAGCACCTGGATTTCCCGGAATCAGCCTGACTACGAATGGCGCCATTAGGCCTGTTTTTGGCTGATAAATAGCGCGGGTCCACAATGCCTCCCTGGGCCATTTTAAGCCCCTACAGGCCTGTAAAAGCGTACAATAGGATACTTGTGCGGCCTGTCCAATACCCGTTACAGCCCAAAGAAGTCCCATAGCGGTCATATGATCTTTTTGCCGCGCCTGCTGCCATAACCCACCGCAGCATTGTATTTTAGCGCCGCGAAAACAAACCAATGCAGCCCTTTTCCACCACATGCCATATTTCCCAGGGTCAATTCCGAACCGCCCTGCTAAAAAAACTGTACAGCAAACCGCCCGTTGTGATATTTTCAATAGCAGGACTGCTCTGCGTTATCATAGCCTTACTGGGTCTATTTGGAGCAGCAGTGCCTTACCAGGGAAATAATATCGCGACACTTGTAGTAGGTTTCGTAATTATCGCCTACGTACCCATGCAATTAATCCGGGGTATGCGGAAATTTATGCGCAGCGGCGCAGCAAACACATCCATTACCTACACCTTCCGTGAAAAAAACATTGTGGTGCAAGGAGCCGGTACGGCGAAAGAAATACCCTGGAATAAGATCATCACCATACAGGATGCCGGTTCCCTCCTGATCCTGGGCGATGCAGATAAACAGGTGTTCTACCTGGATCAATCCAGCCTCTTGCCGGATCAGCGGCAATTTGTACTCAGCAGCCTCACCAGCGGACAAATGGCGCGATTGTTTCGGAAAGCGGTGTAAGGAGAATTAATTCGATATTTCGGTGATTCGTCAATTCGATAATGCCGTCACCTCATATTCGCCTTCTTCAATTATTGAATTGCTTACTGCGGGCTTTGCGAAACCCTGGCGCCTTTGCGTTACCAAAAGAAATTCTTCATAAATGCGGTATCGCCAGGAACGCCAGGAACCGCAGAGAACGCGACGTGGGCAACCGCTTTATTCATCACTAATGCCCGGATAAAATTTTATCGGATAGCAGAAATAAAGCTTCTCATTGAATAAGAGGGCTTGTTTTTAATTTGGACAAAGTGCGCGTCAAATAAGGGTTGATGTTCAGGTTAGTGAACAGACGCCAAATTTGGATTTTTAATTTCCCTGGGCAACAATGATTCGTCAATTCGATAATGCCGTCACCTCTTATTCACCTTCTTCAATTATTGAATTATTTACTGCGCCTTTGCGTTACAAAAAAGAAGTTCTTCATAAATGCGGTATCGCAAGGGCGCGAAGAACCGCTATGGACGCTACGTGTAAACAGGAGCAAAATTTGGATTTTGATTTCCGGGACAACATGGATTGCCTGGCAAACTGTAAACCATTAACTGTTGTCTTATTTATTAACTGTTAGTTAAATTTTTTCTCTCTTCGTCTTCCATTTTTAATTTTTACCTGTTAGCTGTCAACTATTATCTTTTATCTATCAACTGTTATCTATTAACTATCCTAAATTCTTATCTTTAAGGGATTAGCACACTATGACTACTCCCGTAATTGTAACGCTCTGTATTCTTTTGCTCCTGGCTTATGTATTTGATATATCATCAGCCAAAACCCGTGTGCCATCCGTTATCCTGTTGCTGTTTTTAGGATGGCTGGTTCGGCAGGGCGCCGATTTTTTTGATGCTACCATCCCGGATCTCGGTCCGTTACTGCCTATGCTCGGCACCATCGGGTTGATCCTGATTGTACTGGAAGGTTCGCTGGAACTGGAACTTAACCGGTCCAAATTTGGTCTTGTTGGCAAAACAACCATCATCGCCATTCTTCCCATCCTGCTGCTTAGTTTCGGCGTTGCATTCGCATTGCAATATTTTGAACAGGTGCCGCTGAAGATAGGTCTGGCCAATGCCATCCCGTTGTCTATTATCAGCAGCGCGATTGCCATCCCCACCGTTCGCAGCCTTCCGCAACGCGAACGTGAATTTGTGACGTATGAAAGCAGTTTGTCGGACATATTTGGCGTAATATTTTTCAACTTCATTGTACTCAATTCAACGATCGGCACCGGCTCCATCAGTAAATTTTTACTGGAGATGCTGCTGCTGCTCGTTATTACCTTTGTCTTTACTGCAGCGCTTGCGCTTTTGCTGAGCCGGATCCGCCATCATGTGAAGTTTGTACCCATTATGCTGATGCTGATCCTGATCTATGTGATCGCCAAACATTACCACCTGCCCGCGCTGCTGTTTATATTGCTATTTGGTTTGTTTATGGGCAACCTGGATGAACTAAAAGGTAACCGCTTTATTCAGAAGCTAAAGCCGGAGTTGCTGGATAAGGAAGTACACCGGTTCAGGGAGCTGACCCGGGAAATCGTATTTCTGATCCGGTCGCTTTTTTTCCTGCTATTCGGCTACCTGATTGAAACCCATGAAGTGCTTAATCCTTCCACGCTGGTATGGGCTATTGGCATTGTTATCGGCATCCTGTTGATAAGGTATATCTTCTTAAAAATTCTAGGTCTTCCCGGCACACCACTATTATATATCGCACCCCGCGGTCTTATTACCATTCTGCTGTTTTTAAGTATTCCGGCCACCCAGGCCATTCCGTTGTTCAACCGGTCACTGGTGTTACAGGTAATCATTATCATGGCATTTGTGATGATGATCGGGATGATCAAGCAAAAGCCAGATACTCCGGAAGAAGAGATCCCCGAATCCCCCGACCTGGATGTTATCCAGGAGATATGAGTTAAGCACATTCTCATTAATGGATAAAATTGTCATTGTTGTCCGGGGAAAATTTTAGCATACCCTATCAAGTTGAGCTTTTGCATTGCATGCGGCTTTCTTGCCTCCACGGCCGAAAAATAATTCGCTAATTCGGCGATTCAATAATTCGGTAAGAACCAATCAGGTAGCAAAAATCATTTTTCCATTGCTGGTATTAGATCTGTAAACGAATGCCTGGGATTATCCAATCATTTTTAATTATTCATTTTTATCTGTTAGTTGTCAACTGGTTCGCCATTCCGCTGCGCGGAACCGCACAAAAAGAAGGCGCCTCCGCCGCAACTGGTAGGTTAAATACAATTCTACGACGCGCTATTTGATGATATCAAGGGAAACTTTTACCGCACAGCCGAAATGACCATTGATTTTGAATAGGAACCTGCTTTTAAATTGCATAAAGTGAAAATCAAATAAGCATTGATATTCAGGTTAATTAACAGATGTCAAATTTGGACTCTTAATTTCCCCGGACAATAATGATAAAATTGTACCTTCAGTATCATCGGCTGTGAATAATTACAGCTGCCAAAACCATGAACCATTCTCTTCTCATTACAACCAGCACCAGCCTGGAAGGCTACCGGGTTGTTCAGCAATTAGGTCTCGTGCGTGGCATTACCGTCCGGTCGCGTAGCCTGCTCGGCAATATGGCCGGCGGATTTATGACGCTCTTCGGCGGCCGCAGCACTATTTACACAGAACTCTGTGAAAGAACCCGGGAAGAAGCGCTGCAGTTAATGATGCAACACGCCCGTGAAATGGGCGCCAACGCCATCATCAATATGCGCTATGACGCTAACGAAGTGATGGGCGGCGTTACCGAAGTACTGGCTTATGGAACCGCAGTGTATGTAGAACAGCAGCAATAATCGATGCCCTCAACCGCCCGTCTTGACCCCAAAACATCCGGACTTGCTTTTCGGCAGGCATTGTTGTAGATTTCAGTAGAGATATCATTCTCCATATACCAAAACTACCACCATGCGCCCACTGTTGATTGCATTGCTCGTTGCCAGCCTGGCAGCCTGTAATTCTTCTAATAAAAAAGATGGAACGCCGCAACTAGCTACTTATTTTAACTATAACACCGCGCCCGAAGCGGGCGGTGTCCGGCTTATTCCAATCCAGACGCCAATCGGGCAGTTTAAGGTATGGACCAAGCGATTTGGCTCCAATCCACATATCAAAATATTATTGCTGCACGGCGGACCTGCCATGACGCACGAATACATGGAATGCTTTGAAACATTTTTCCAGCGCGAAGGATTTGAGTTCTATGAATATGACCAACTCGGCTCCTACTATAGCGATCAGCCAACCGATAGCAGCCTCTGGACAACAGATCGTTTTGTGGATGAAGTAGAACAGGTGCGTAAGGCGATAGGTGCGGACAGCAGCAATTTTTTTATATTGGGAAACTCCTGGGGCGGTTTACTGGCGATGGAATATGCCCTGAAATACCAGCAACATTGCAAAGGCGTCATCGTGGCCAACATGATGGCTAGCGTTCCCGAATATGGCAGATATGCAAACGAGGTATTAGCCAAACAAATGAAACCCGAAGTGCTGACCGAGATCAGGAGTCTTGAAGCGAAAAATGACTTTGACAACCCGCGCTATATGGAACTCCTGATGCCCAATTTTTATAGCGAACATCTTTGTCGCCTTCCTGAATTACCAGATGGACTGAACAGATCGTTTAAGCATGTAAATAATACTATTTACCGGATGATGCAGGGCCCGAGTGAATTTGGTGTTTCCGGTCGCCTGGCCAACTGGGACGTTAAAAGCAGGCTGCACGAGATAGCCGTTCCGATGCTGATGGTGGGTGCAAAATATGACACCATGGATCCGAAAGCCATGGAAGAACAAAGCAAGCTGGTAAAAAATGGTCAATATCTCTATTGTCCCAACGGAAGCCACCTGGCCATGTGGGACGATCAGCAGGTGTTCATGAACGGTGTCATTGATTTTATCCATAAAGCGGATGCACGATAGCAATTGCTCATCAGCAGTCGCCTAAGTATTAACTGCAGCAATAATATGGTGGGCCGCGCGGTAGTAATATACCCCGGAAAAGCTATTTTCTTATCTTTGGCGCAATGACCAAAACCGAGCGACGTATACTTTTTCTCCTGGCATCCCTGAATTTTACGCATATCCTGGATTTCATGATCATGATGCCACTGGGGAACTACCTGATAGACGACCTGGCCATCACTCCCTTCCAGTTCTCATTGCTGGTAGCAGCGTATTCTATCAGTGCAACAATATCGGGTATTGTCATTGCGCTGTTTATAGACCGATTTGATCGGAAAAAGCCGTTGTTGCTGGCTTATCTCGGTTTTCTTACCGGCACTATTGCATGTGCTTTTGCCTATTCTTACGGTTTTTTGCTGGTAGCAAGAATCGTTGCCGGATTATTTGGCGGCATCATCGGCGCCCAGGTGTTTGCGATTGTGGCAGACATGTTCGTTTATGAGCGTCGTGGCCGCGCAATGGGCATCGTAATGGGCGGGTTTGCTGCCGCCACCATTCTTGGCGTCCCACTTTCCCTGCAACTCACCGCAATGTTCAAAAACAACTGGCACCTCCCGTTTCTTCTCATTGGCGGTGTGGGCGTAATATTGGTTCCGCTGATCCTGAAGATCATTCCCAACATGACGGACCATATCCGCAAGCGGGATGCAGAACGTTCTATGTTTGATGTACTCCTGAAAGTGGTTCGTATTCCCATCCAACGCAATGCACTGCTCTTTTCAACCGTATTGATGGTGGGGCATTTTCTTGTAATACCCTTTATTACACCCTATCTGGAATTTAATATCGGCTTTTCCGACCAGCACATTCCCTATATATTCGGTGTAGGTGGTGTGGCATCGCTCATGGCCGCGCTGCTGCTGGGAAGAAGGGCCGACAAGAAAGGAAAGCTCAAAGTTTTCACCTGGTCAGTGGTAATCTCCCTCTTCATGGTCATTTTTATTACACACCTGCCTTCCAGCAACTTTTCACTTGTGTTATCACTGTTTTCGGCGTGGTTTATTGTAGCCACCGGGCGCATGGTGGCCGCCCAGGCCATGATCACGGAAGTGGTGCCTGCGGAGCAACGAGGCAGTTTTATGAGCCTCAACGGCAGCGTACAACAATTAGGTAGCGGAATCGCCGCGCTCCTGGCCGGTATTATTGTAAAAACAGAAAGTTCGGGCCGCATTGCTCACTATAACTGGGTGGGCTATTCCAGCATCATTGTGCTGATCGGTTGCCTTCTTTACGGACGGTTTATCTTCCGCGAACTGGATAGCTCAACATCATCCGCATCTACCTGACGCGATACACCGGGTATCGCATATATGCCTTCTCAAACCACGGTGAATTCCGGTATACAAAACTCAATTGCATGCCTGCGCTTTTGGCAAATGCCGTATCGGCAGCGCGACGGTCGTTCAGCATTTTCTGCAGTTCCGGGTTGGATTTCAGGTAGTCTGCCGCAATATCTTCAAAGTGGTAATCGGAATATCCTTCTTTTTGCCCCAGGATGCCATCAAAGAAATTCCAGGTAAAATAAGAATCCTCTGCCTGCGGCTCCAGCGTTTCCACCACGAAACGATTGGCTGCCTGGTTCATCGGGATGTACAGGTCGCCTTTCCGGAAATGAACCTGCTCGGTAACCGTAGTCAGTTTTACATCATAATTTAAATGATGCATTTCATACTGTCGCGGACTGCTTTTATAATCGCTGATATGATATACGTCTACGCTAATGATGGTGTCTTTTGTTAATGGCATCATTGTTACGCCATTCAGGCGAAGCAGATCAATCACCTTCCACCAGCCCTGCGGGATAATATAGGCGGTTGGTTTTTCAATGGATGCTGTTACAGCATAGTGATCAAATATTTTCACCTGCTTTTCATAAGGCTGGTTACGGTCGTAATACAACCGCGGCAACCCGGAAACACCGCTGGCTTTGTAAAGCCCGGCATAACCTTTAAAAGTAATTTCCCTGTACTGTGTTTTATCAAGCGCCCACCGGATGGGAAAATTCGTTTCTGTTTTTACGGCTGCCCTTGCCTGGTCGCGTTGTGTTTTTATCGCCTGGCTGTTGGCCGATGTGAATTCAATAAAAGATTTCATCAGCGCCAGCGTAGCATCTACCCGTTGCGGATAGGGTTTTAGCATATGCGTTTCCGGTACAAACGAAAAACATTGCCACAACGTGCCATAACCGCTGCCGTAGCGCGGACTGTCCCAGTATTCCGGCCAGCCGCTTTCCGGCGTATCGCCAAATTCATTTACGTAGGGCACCAGGTCGTACCCGCGTTTTTTCATATCGGTATAAAGCGCCGGCTCAAATACCTGGTGCAGGTAGTTACCCATGGCGCCGCCCATTTTATCGTGCTGTGTTGTTAATAAGGTCATCACATGCTGGTAATCTGCGCCATCGCTCACATGGTTGTCTACAAATACATCTGGATCAATCAGGTGAAAAATAGCTGCAAATGATCGCGCCTCGCGCGAATCACATTTGATAAAATCACGGTTCAGGTCCAGGTTTTGGGAATTGCCGCGAAATCCAAATTCTTCGGGTCCGTCCTGGTCTACACGGTATTTATCACTGCGGTCCAGGCACCCGCCGATATTATATACGGGAATGATGGCCAGCACCACGTTATCGGCCAGTTTGTAACGGCCTTCGGCTATATCTCTTGCCAGCAGCATACTGGCATCAATACCGTCCGGCTCACCGGGATGGATGCCGTTGTTGATCAAAATCACCCGCTTATTAGCCTTATGAATAGAACTGAAATTAGCATCGCCATTATTGGATACTACTACCAGGTGCAGGGGAAAACCGGCATCAGAAGGGCCCATGGTCAGCATTTTTATTTTGGAAGAACGCTGATCCAGTTGTTGCCACCACGAAATAATTTGGGAGTAGGGGGGAGATTGGGCGCCCCTGGTTTCTTCAAAAACTGTGGTAAGATGCTGCGCGCGCAACGCCAGTGAAGTGCACAGCAAAAACAGCAGTAGCAGGTTGTTTTTCATCACCCAATGTACTGCAAAAAGAGGTTTCCTGAAATGAAAAAAGCCGCCGGATGGCAGCTTTTATAAAAAGGTTGATCGGGTTCTTATTTTGCAGAAACTGTTTTCTTCGACAGCTTGCTTTTCAGGTTAGCCGCTTTATTCTTGTGAATAATGCCGCGTTTTGCCAGCTTGTCAATCATGGAGGCAACCTCCGGGAATTGTTTGCCGGCTTCTGCACCGTCTGCAGCTTTCAGATCACGGATCGCATTACGGGTAGTTTTACCATAATACTTATTGCGTTCACGGCGTTTAGCAGCCTGACGTACATCCTTTTTCGTTGCCTTGTGATTAGCCATTGTTGATCAGATTTAGAATCTCCGAAAATCGGAGGGCAAAGGTAAGGCCGACAGGCTGATTAACCAAATTTCATCCCTAAATATTGGAAAAAACCCGGATTGACCCCAAAACAGCCATTTTACCGCCGCCCGGGCCGGTTACAACGTTCTAAAAGCCTTAGAATCACCTCGAAATTCCCGTTTTTTAACGATATTTGTAACCCAATTTTGTTCCCCTAACAATCTTCCTTTATGAAGGATTTTTCCTATATCACTAATTCCCACCCGGAATTTATCGAAAACCTGTACCGTGAATTCGTAAAAGACCCCAATAGCGTAGACCCCGAAATGAAGAAATTCTTTGAAGGGTTTGATTTTGCCGTCGGAAATGGCACCGTTTCGCTCAACGGAAATGGAACTGCAACCTCCGTAGCTACCGCCCCGGCAGCAACCGGCGAGTGGACCGATTGGAAAAAGGAATTAGGAGCCTACCGGATGATCCTCGGTTATCGGAACAAAGGTCACCTGCTGGCCAAAACCAATCCCATCCGCGAACGGAAAGACCGCGATGCCAATCTCAATCTCCAGTTTTTTGGCTTATCTGAGCTGGATCTTGACCAACCTTTCCAGGTGGCCAAAGGTTTTGGCCTGGGCTGTGTTACGCTTCGCGATTTGCTGGAGCGCCTCACCCGTATCTATGCCGGTCATGTAGGTATCGAATTTAAATATATCAGCAACCAGAAAAAAGTAAACTGGCTGGCTGAAGAGATGGAGCGCAAATTTGATCAGCCACTGTCGCTCGAAAAAAGAAAACATATCCTGGAGAAATTAAACCAGGGAGTGATGTTTGAAGAATTTCTCCATAAAAAATATGTGGGCCAGAAACGCTTTTCACTGGAAGGTGGAGAAACAACGATCCCGGCATTAGATGCCATTATCAATACCGCCGCCGATCACGAAGTGCAGGAAGTGGTAATTGGCATGGCCCACCGCGGCCGCCTCAATGTGTTGGCTAACGTGATGGGTAAAACCTATGAGCAGATCTTCAGTGAATTTGAAGGCACCGCCAAACGGGATCAAACCATGGGCAGTGGTGATGTAAAATATCACCTCGGTTATGGCAGCGAACTCAAAACACCTGCCAATAAAACCATCCACCTGAAGTTGATGCCCAATCCTTCTCACCTGGAAGCCGTAAACCCGGTAGTTGTGGGGTTTGCTAGAGCAAAAGCAGATATCCTGTACGAAAGCGATTTTGATAAAATTTTGCCGATCCTGATCCATGGCGACGCTTCAGTGGCAGGACAGGGAATTGTGTACGAAGTACTACAGATGAGCAACCTGAAAGGTTACTACACCGGCGGTACCATTCATTTTGTGATCAATAACCAGATCGGTTTTACAACTGATTTTGATGATGCCCGTAGCTCCGACTACTGTACTTCACTTGCCTCAGCTATCCAGGCGCCGGTATTTCACGTGAATGGAGACGACCCTGAGTCTGTTGTAAAATGCGCAGAAATTGCAGTGCGTTACCGCCAGGAATTTAACAGTGATGTGTTTATTGATATGGTTTGCTATCGCAAACACGGTCACAACGAAGGAGACGACCCCAAGTTTACACAGCCGCAATTATATGCGCTGATCGACAAACACCCCAATCCCCGCGAAGTATATATCAAATACCTGCTTGAAAACGGGGAGCCTGATGCGCAGGATCTGGCGCTGGAAATGGAGAAAAAATTCTGGGATGATTTGCAGGAACGACTGGATGAGGTAAAACAAAATCCGCTTCCGTATCATTACCAGCAGCCGGAAATTGACTGGAAGAGCCTTCGCTCCTCCATGGCGACAGACTTCGATGAATCACCCGATACCGCCATCAGTGAAAACAGTTTCAAAACAGTATTTGACGCGATGATGAGCTGGCCGGCACATTTTAAGCCGCTGCGGAAGGTTGAAAAAATTATCCAGGACAAACTGAAATTATATTCTTCAGAACATAAAGTGGATTGGGCCACCGGGGAATTAATGGCCTATGGCAGCCTGCTGCTGGATGGAAAAGATGTGCGTATGAGCGGCCAGGATGTGCGTCGGGGAACCTTCTCACACCGCCACGCCGTGTTGCGGGATGAAAATACAGATGAACCCTATAACCGCCTGAGTGAAATACCGGGTGCAGCCGGCAAATTCCGGATCTATAATTCGTTGCTGAGTGAATACGGCGTGCTGGGTTTTGAATACGGGTACTCATTAAGTACACCCAATTCCCTGGTGCTGTGGGAAGCGCAGTTTGGTGATTTTGTGAATGGTGCGCAAACGATGATCGACCAGTTTATTTCTGCTGCAGAGCAGAAATGGAACCGGATGTCGGGACTGGTAATGCTATTGCCACATGGATATGAAGGGCAGGGGCCGGAGCACAGCAGTGCGCGCATGGAACGCTTCCTGCAATCCTGTGCAGAAGAAAATATGGTGGTGACCAACATTACCACTGCAGCCAATTTCTTCCACGCGCTTCGCCGGCAATTGGTATGGCCGTTCCGTAAACCATTGATCAATTTCTCACCCAAGGCCAACCTGCGGCATGTAGGCGCTTATTCCGCCGTTGAAGAATTTACCAATGGTAAATTCCATGAAGTGATTGATGATCCAACGGCCAACCCGGCAAACGTGAAGAAAGTATTGTTTTGCTCCGGCAAGATTTATTTTGATATGGCAGAACGCCAGCAGAAAGAGAACCGCACCGATATCGCCCTGGTAAGACTGGAGCAATTATATCCTCTTCCTACGCGCCAGTTGGAAGCGCTCTACCAGAAATATGCTGGCGCTACCTGGTTCTGGGTTCAGGAAGAACCATTGAATATGGGTGCTGCCACCTTCCTGCAGATGAATCTAAAAGATTTGAACTACGGGGTTATCAGCAGGCAGCCTTCCGCATCACCGGCTACAGGATTTAATAAAGTTCACCAGCAGGAACAGGCTGAAATTATCGAAACGGCATTCAGCATTTAATTTGCAGATTTGAAGTGCTGCCATGCAGCACGCGCAATATCATAATGATGGCAGTTGTTTAACCTAAACAACTGCCATATTCATTTTCATTGGGTGCTGACCGGGATCAAAAGGAGATATCTGCGGTTACTGTTGTGCTCTGTTTATCACGGTTAAAAAGCTGGAGGTCCCGGAGATGAACAGTTCGGCCTGAAACAGAGATACTGCCCTTTGAAGCGCCGGCTTCAGTGGTAAATTCTTTTTCGCCAATGCCCGTTAGTGCAACATGTACGTCGCCAGCATCCGGGTGTGTAAAATTATCACCTGGTTTCAATGAAGCATTATTCAACGCATCCTTCTCACTGGAAAAAGTAATTTGTAACAGCGCAAATGGTTCGTCTTGCTGGCAAAGCACGGAGAACGGCCCCGACTTATGGTCGTTAAAATATTGAGTGCTTACGGCTCCGGTAAACATTTTTCCGTCTGCTGTAAAACTACCGGTCTTTTCTTCACCGGATGTCACACCTGGTTCGGCTGTAGCAGTCTCTTGTTGTGCGGCTGATCTTTTACTGGAAGCGTCGCCGCAGGCAGCAAGCAATAACAGCAGCGCGGATAGGGCTAAAAGATTTCGTTTCATTGGTTGATCTTTTTTTAGTTAACAATAATTTTCCAGGATGATGCGGAGTCGATCCAGGCATCCATAACAAATTCACGTTGTATCGTGCCATTGGATAGACTTACGGAACAGGTAGCGGGAGAAGATATTCCTTCGTCAACAGCTTTAACTCCAAGTGTATGTTCGCCTGTTTTTAATTCGCCAAGCGCGAAAGAAGCGTGTTGCGCTGTGAGGCCGAGTTTGCCGGCAATTAATTTATTATCAAAATATACGTCTACTGTATCGCCGTCCACGGTATCGTTGTCCCAAACCTTTAATGTGATATTCCCTTGCGGAATGTCTGTGCTGCCCTGAACATGAAATTCAGGACGGGCCGGTACATTTGATTTCCGAAAATAGAAGAAGGCTGCGGCCGTCAATAGTAACACCAGCAGCACAATAAGCAGTCGGTTTCGTGTTTGTTTATTCATTGGAAATTTTTACGTGCAGGGAAAAATCCACCTCTGTGTCATTGCCGGGTTTCTCAGACCGGCTAAAATCTTTTTCGGTGGAAGTGATGCCGTTTTGTGTTTTCATTTCGAGCGTTACGGTTGGTGATTTTTCAGGCATTCGCATGGTTCTTGTAAGAATAAATTCCGCTTTTTCAATGGGGTATTGAAATACGGCGCCATCCAGGTTATGCGGTTCTTCTTTAGCGCGTACCACCATTACCGTTCTATTGGCAAACGCTTCAGTAAAATCATTTCTTGCCGGCATCAGCCTGATCACCATTTTGCCCTCTACCAGTTGGGCCTGCAACGGGAAGTAAAAAGAACCTGGGGCTGCCATCCGCGCTACAGCGCCGAAGCCGGGGTCATTGTCTGCCGCAGTAAAGGGCAGCACCGGCGCTGCAATGCGTTGGTATTTGATCTCATCCCACTCGGAATGATCTTCCACAGCCCAAACGTCGTCGGTAAACTGCATATTGGTTACGTTGCCTTCCAGGTAACCGCTCATTTTTGGTGTGGAACTGCCGGCTTTATCTTTTCTGCAAAAAACGGAAATACGCCCTTCGTAGGTAAGCTGGTATTCCAGCCATGTCTTTCCTTCATTCCGCATGGTTACGCCGTACACGCCCTTGATGGGCCCTTTGTATTCAGTACAATATTTTTTAAACATTTCATCACTGATAAATTGCAACAGGTCGCCGGCTACGCCTGCGCGAAACGAATGGGTTTGCAACTGATCCAAACCATCTGCCGCGGTAAGGCCTGCTTTCCCCGCCTGCTTAAATAGAAAATTATCAGTAGCATCAAATTGTTTGGGCGCAATGTTCTCTTCAATCTTGGGCCAGACTTTGTCAACAAAAATGGAGGTGCCGATCGCTACCAGTCCGCCGCTGGCCAAATTCATAGCTGTTGAAAAAGCAGCGCATCCTTCCGAAACATGATAGAGTTTACTGCACTCATCCACCACCGGTCCCTGGCTGCTTCCCAGGTCCTGCTGCACCTGCCGCAGCAGTGCACTGCTTTCATCCAGTTTGCTGGCCAGTTGTCCAAGAGAGGCCGCAGCAGCGCCACTTACTTCCGGGTGCTTATCGCAAAGTTGCTGAAGTGTCTTCACTGCACCCTCCATCTGTTTCCATTGTCCGTCGAATTGCTGGAGGTTCGCCTTTGTTTTTTCCAGCATTTGCTTTGTCTTTGCCACATCTTCTTCCGCTGCCAGCGTAGAAATGGTCTGCGCTGTAAAATTGGATAGCGCATCCATTGCTTGTTCACGGGCCTCGTCAAATGCATCCATTGTTTGTTGCACAGCAACCGGGGCCGCCACGGTGAAAGAAGCCGTTGCCGATTGCTTTCGATCGGCAGCGTAAGCGGTTACAGTGTATTCGCCAAGAGTCAATGGTTTATATTTTACAAAGTAATTTCCGGTTTCGTTATCGGCCCTGGCAGACAACTGGTCTGTTTTGCCTGCCGGTGTTACCACTTCCAGGAAAATAGTTCCGGGCGCGGCATCCAGGCTATTGCTGGTACCGGTAAATTCAACTACACCACCGGGAAGATTTACAGAGGTATTTACCTGCAATGAAATCGGCAGACCGTCAGCACGCTGTTGGCAAAAAAGACGTCCCTGGGGTAATGCCAGGAAGATCAGTAAAGCTGCGAGGGTAGCATATTTCATGATGCGCATGGATTTATTTTGGCAGTTGCCTTTTTATGATTGGCATCAATTCCATTTTTTAACAACAGGGAAATCAATTCATCAACGGTTATTTCCTCTCCTGCCGTAATATAAATTTTGCCGGTATTGATATCGATACTTGCGCTGATGACGCCATCGGTATCCAGTAATATCTTTTCCATTTTAGTCTTGCCTGCGGCACAACGCAGCGAGGTATTGATGATCATTTCTCCACCGGTTGTTTGATTTTCAGCTGCATCAACTGGTGTAGAAACTTTGGTGTCGGAATTTTCTTTCTTTTGCTTTTTCTTTTTTCCCTTGATCACGTTGTCCAATCCTTCATCAATTTTCTGATCCAGCTTTTGGCTGGCTTTTGAACTTGCCGACTGCCCGGCGCGTTTCAAAATATCTTTTCCAAACTGGGCAGACGCGGTTGACATGATCGTACAACCCAGCAGGAACAATAGTACCCTGGTCATTTTTCTTTATTTAAGGTGAACGTGGATATGATCAACAATAAAGGAACTGCCGTGAAAGGCTTCCATCCTTGCGCAAGCATGAATGCCCATCGTTTGCCCTTATAAACGTAACCACGACAGTTCCTTTTACTGTTGTCCTGTTTTGACACAGGAAATCATTTTGTTTTTGGTATGCAGGGATTGGCTGCACCGGTTTCAGCAGGTTTCCCGTTCGCGCTGAAGCCATTTTTTCGAATGGCAGCTATAATATCCCGGAATGGCGTTCCATCACTGCTGTAGGTGATTAACAGAACGCCCGTTTTGATATTGATGGATACGTTCGTAACGCCATCCATGTTTTTTAATGTTTCCTGTACATTCTTGCTGCCGGCGACGCAATGGATATTGGTGCGTATGATGGTGACGCCGTCTTTGTTCTTTGTTTCAGCGCCAGGGTCATCATTGTCAATGGTTGGCTTAACCGGCATGGGGCGTTTCTTTTGCTGGAGATAGCATTCACCTATCATATCGTTGTCTGCGTACAGTTTAATCCAATAGGCATATTGATCTTTTCTGGCTGCATCATCCAGCACAAGGGTGTAGTTGTGCAGCGGCTCCTCAAAACTGTAGGGGTAGTCTGTGCCTTTTCGAACCGAAAGTTGCTCTGGTGTATAAACAGACAACAAAAGCCTGTTTACCGGAGCGGTAGACTGGAGGTCGATACTGTGCGCAGCGGCGTTGAAATGCGCGGAGAGTTCAACTCCGCTGGTATGTTCCGCGGCTTTGGAACAGAGTACACTGTAGGAACTGTCTTGCGCAAATAGCGATCCTGAAGCTGTGCACAGGATCGCAAGAAGAAGGGCTTTCATGCGGTGCATCTTTAGAAGGCTAAAGATACCTGCACATGACCACTGCGCGGAGGCAAACCGCTCAACGGCGGCTTTAAATCGACGAAGGGAATTCAGGCAACCGGAAGGTGCAGAATAGCGCGCGTGCGCTCAGTTGCGGTAGTGGCAAAATGTATGGCACCGCCGAGTTTTGCGGTCAGTTCAGCTACGAGTCTCAATCCAAGCCCGTCCAGGCTGCGTTCGGGTGAGGTTGTGGTAAGCAGGCTGATAAAATCTTCCTGGCTGAATTTTTTTCCTGCATTTTCAATGCTTATCTCAATGCCTTTTTCCAGGCGTATGCATTCCATGTTAACGTCAGCGCCTTCGGGCGAAGCTTTGATTGCATTTTGCAACAGGTTCCGGATGATTGTTTGTAAAAAATGCGGATCGGTCTCAACCTGCATATCAACTGGAATAGTATTAATAAGGTTGATTTGTTTCGCGTCAGCGTTTAATTGCAATAACTGCACACAGGACTGGCTGATGTTTCGTACCAATACCGGTTGTATATCGATGTTAAAACTGTTCATTTGCGTTTTGCTCCACAACAGCAGGTCTTCCATGGTTTCCAGCAGGGAACCGGTGGCAGCCTGTATCTTCTTACTCAGTTCATCGCGTTCGGTTGCGCTCAGCAGATCGGGATTTAATTGCTGCAATTTCAGGAACTGGTACACCTGGCTGATAGGTGAGCGAAGGTCATGGCTGATGATGCTGAACAGGCGGGCCTTGGTGCTATTGGCTTCTTCCAGTTGTGCATTTAGCGAAGCCAGCTCTGTATTTTTTTGATTTAATGCATCCGCCGTTCTTTTTTTGTTTCGATAGATCAGGAAAAGCAGGAGTACAATTAACGCGGCCAGGCCGAGACCAGCCCAGAGCCAGGCCCGTTCCCGTTTTGCCAGTGAAAGCTGGATATTGTTTCGTTCAATTTGCTGCTGTTTTTCCCGGTTCTGAAAACGGGCTTCCGCTTCCGCAATACTTTTTTCAGATGCACGCCTGTAAAGGCTATCACGCAGCGGTGTAAATTTTTCATAATACGCATACGCTTCTTTCCATTGGCCGGTAGCTGCATAGGCTTTGGCCATTGTTTTTAACAGACCTGCATGCACTTCCAGGCTTGCACGGCGCGTCATGTCCTCGGATGCTTTTAATAATGGTAGGGCAGCGGCAAAATTCCCTTGTGCGGCGTACACTTTTCCTTTCATGTAATCCATCTGTGATTGCAGGTATTCATCGGCCCATTGCGGACCAGCTTCATCTGCCTTTTTGATAAATGACCAGGCGCTGTCTGTTTTATTTTCCCCAAGGTAATAATCAGCCAACGCCAGTTCCGCAGCAATGCGATCATTCCATTCCGGTGCGCCTGCATCCTCGCGCCGGGTTACCCGGCAAAGACTGTCGTAGTGCGCCAGCGCCTCCGGAAGTTGTTGAAGCTGCAGGTTGGCATCCATAAAATTTTTGTGGTAATAGGTTTGCGCGCCTACATATTTCCGAAGGTAGGGCCAGGATGGAGTAATGTACCCGATAGCCTTTTCCGGTTGTTTCAGATCCAGGAACGCTTTTGCAATATTGAGTAGTGTAATACCAACATCAGCACTGTCTGATCCCGTACCGGCAGCCAGCAATTCCTTTTGTATGCGGATGCTTTGCAGCAGGCAATCGATATTTTTTTGGTAATCGGCCCGCTCATTGTAATAATTTCCCAATGCGGCCAGTATCTCATATTTCCCGTTCTTATTGGCCGTACTGTCGAGTATATGTTTTAATTCCGCTGCGGCATCATCTGCCTTCAATTCATTTCCGGCTGAATGATACAGGAAAAGCAGGCGCTGGTAAGCGATGCGGGCCCGCCGGGCCAAATGCGCATCCAGGGCATAGCGAAGTGATCGTTCATGATAAAATATGGCGCTGTCGCGACGGGTGAGGCCTTCCATGGAAACGCCGAGGTGATAGTTGAAAAGGGCGAGATTAGCAGTGTCTGTTGCCGGTACTAACTGGCTGGCATAATTTGCCACCGTGCGTAATTCGGCATATTGCTCCAGGTCGGTGAGTGAATCACACACCGTTTTCAAACGTTTCAATTTTTCTTCGGTAGAAGAATAATTTGTCAGGTTGGAGGGAAGCCGTTGTGCATGTAGCGCAATCGTAAGAAATACCAACGCGAAAGGCAATACGGCTTTTTTCATATCAAAAGTTTAAGCGCGAGACAGCCGACCGGTAGGTTTTTCCAACCGGCACCGGTGTATCACCGCACAGGATCCGGTTGCCATCCACCCTGGTTATTTTGGCCATGCTTACGGCATAGCTTCTGTGCACCCGGAGAAAACGGCTGGCCGAAAGCCGGTTTAAAAATTCTGTAAGCGTAGACAGCGTGAGGTAGTTCCGGGCATTGGTCACAATTTTGGTATAATCCTGCATGGCTTCCAGGTAAATGATCTCCCCCACAGGCAACTTTACCCGCGCATGTCCTTCCTTGATCAGTAATACATCCTGTTCTGCCAGGAATTCATAACTGCTTGCTTTCTGAAGTAATTGCCAATAGTCCGTGATCTTCGCAATGCACATTTCAAACCGGTCTGCAGTCAGCGGTTTTAGGATGAAGTCGAGCGCTGAAAGTTCAAAACCGTCCAATGCAAATTCCGGATGCGAAGTGATGAACACGGCCATGGGCACCTGTTTCCGAACCGTCCGCAGTATCTCCAGTCCATCGCCGCCCGGCAGTTCGATGTCGAGAAAAACGAGGTCGGGTTGTTGCTGGTTAATGGCCGCTAAACCCGCATCTATGTTGCCATACTGGCCCAGGGATTGGAGGTCTTCATACCCACGCGCGTATTCCTGCAGGATGAGCAGGTCAACGGGGTTATCGTCGATGGCGATGTAGCGGATTGGGTTTGGCATCAAAGGGCTGGTTGTCAGCCCAAATATACAGTTTCAATACTTGTAACGCTGCCCGGTGGCCTCCAGGGCCATTCCGGGGCTCATGGCGGGCCGCCGAGGGCCATGCTGGCAGGAAGGAAGGGGTGCAGTTTTGCGCCGAAACTGGCAAAAAGGGACGCTATTCCAATGGATTATGCGCTTATTTCCCGAAATTTGCGGAACAATTTCTGACAGCATGACCGAGATCAAAGTACCGACAGTAGGCGAATCAATAAGTGAAGTAACGCTTCTTAAATGGAATAAGAAAGACGGGGATTACGTAGAGCGTGATGAAGTGATTGCAGAACTGGAGAGTGAGAAAGCGACTTTTGAAGTGAATGCAGAAAAGGCGGGCGTTTTAAAAACGGCGGCCCAGGAGGGTGATACGCTGAAGATCGGGGATCTGCTGGCGAGTATTGATGAGTCAGCGCCAAAACCTGAAAAAGCGCCTGCTGCAGAGAAAACGGCACCTGTGACTGATAAGAAAACAGAGCCGGTAAAAGAAACCTCCAAAACATCATCTACGGCACCGGTAACTGCTGTTTCAAATGACGTGAAGGCAACGCCGGTTGCATCTGCAATTCTTGCCGATAAAAAAATAGATCCCCACACCGTTACGCCCAGCGGCCAACATGGAAAGATCCTTAAAGAAGATGTACTGGCGGCACTCGCTAACCCGGGAAAAAAGGCATTTGGCGGGGCAGAATTATATTCACGCAATGTGCGCACCGAAAAAATGAGCAACCTGCGCAAAACAATTTCGCGCAGGCTGGTGGAGGCAAAAAATACAACGGCGATGCTCACTACCTTCAACGAGGTGGATATGGGCGCCATCATGGAAATCCGTACCAAATACAAAGATAAATTCAAGGAAGCGCATGGAGTAGGACTTGGCTTTATGAGCTTTTTTGCAAAAGCCTGCGCCGTAGCCCTTGCAGAATGGCCTTCTGTAAATGCATATATAGATGCTGATCAATTGGTGTATCATGATTATGCCGACATCAGCATTGCTGTGAGTACACCCCGCGGGCTTACCGTGCCGGTGATCCGCAACGTGGAAAGCCTGTCGATGGCTGATATTGAGAAAAAAGTAATTGAACTGGCTGCAAAAGCACGCGATAGCAAATTAACAACAGAAGAACTCACCGGCGGTACATTCACCATTACCAACGGTGGTGTTTTTGGTTCACTGATGAGCACCCCGATCATCAACATTCCGCAAAGCGCTATCCTGGGCATGCACAAAATACAGGAGCGCCCGATGGTAGTGAATGGCCAGGTGGTAGTACGGCCCATGATGTACCTGGCGCTCAGCTATGATCATCGTATTATCGATGGTCGTGAATCAGTAAGCTTCCTGGTACGGGTAAAAGAATTACTGGAAAACCCGGAGCAACTGCTCATTGGAAAAGATCCCGTGAAGACACTGCTGGAGCTTTAGGAATTTTTATTATCTTCCGGGTAACAAACCTGGTCCCATGAGAAAAAGCGTTGTGGCGCATACTACCACTAGTTCCGGCATTCGGATAAGCGCATTGAGCGGTACTGCTCATGTACAGAATTTCCCTGTTGCAAAATATTCCTCATTCGACACGGTTGGTACCGCCCTGACTTAAGGCGGTCAGCAAAGCGGATGCAATTATATTGCAGATGCATTTTTTTGTTGGAAATAAAAATGAGCCATGAAGCATTATATTTTTTTACTCGCGATGATCGCAATGACAGGGTTGTACTCCTGTCAGAAGGAAGTTTCTTCGGAAGATAATCCTGGAAACGGTGATGGTGACAATCCTGCAGCAAGCCACCTGTTGGCAAAGATGGTAGCTACAAACCAGGGAACATCATTTGTGCGAACCGATACATTTCAATGGGACGGGAAAGGGAATTTGCTGAAAATAGTGCAAACAACAACAGATCCATTTGCGTATGACAGCATTGTAAATTTGTTTACTCATTTGCCAAACGGCGCTGTTTCAACGTTTACAACCAGCTCATTTTACTCCTCCGGTTTCTCGGGTTCATCAGTAACAAAATTTCACTACAACAGTGACAACAGCAAATTGATGTATGAAATAGGTGAAAGTTATACGTCTGCTTCAACGAGCCCGGTCTACCTGGACAGTTCAAGACTTTACTATGGGACTAACGGCAAATTGGACAGCCTGATACGATATAGTTTGGACCTTTCGAGTGGTGTTTATGTTAAACAGGCCAAAGTGGTATACGGCTTTGATGCGGCCGGAAACTTAGTGACCTATCAGGTGTATGCATTCTCACTTCCGGATGTATATACCTTAAACAGACCCTATACGTTTGTGTACAATACTCATAAGTGCGCACTGGCGCTGCCCCTTGATTGGAATGTTGATACATTTGTTGAATATTCAATCGGATATTTTAACGATCTGACTTCGATCAGTGACCCGGATACACCTATTGTTTACACCAACCAAACCTATAATTCAGACGACAGGCCCGTTGCTGCTACGCGCACCGATAATTATGGGACAAATGAAATTCGCTATTTTTATAATTAATTCGACTCACTTTTGATAGATAAACAAACCATGAAACAACAACTTTTTTTCCTATGTGCTTTTGTGCTGGTTGCGTTAGCGGCCTGCCAGAAGGAAGTTAATTTTTCCAATTCAAGTGGCAGCGGTGGAAGCGGCGGCAGTGGTGGTTCCGGCGGAAGCACCAATGGGGATTTATTGGTAAAGACCGTTGTTACGCGCGGCTCCAGTACCTCCACCACTACCTATACGTATGATACGAAGAACCACCTGGTCAATTACAAAGTAGTGGGAATGGATGGCTCATCGGATGTGGGAAATGAATTCCGGATCTACAGGGACGCCTCGGGTGTGATTACGCGCTATACACAAATCAGCCCAACACTCGTGGCATCGGGTATCGATAGTGTCGAAAATCATGTGTACTATGATGCGGGACAGTCGCACTACACTGCGTGGGTAAGCGAACTGAATGTGGGCGGCTTCGCTATCACAGACAGCATGGTGATTATTTACAATGCGGGAAAAGTTGCAGAATTTGATACCTACCAGGGAAGCGTTGCGCTTGGGATGCCGATGGACATCACTCAAAAATCCAAATTCACCTATGACGCCGCCGGAAATATGACAAAGATGGACCAATATGACATGAGTTCCGGCACAGAAGATTTGTTGGCCACGAATACCTATACATATAATACGGCTAAGAAAGCAGCGTTGCGCAATGATGTGTTTTTGAATGCCAGTGAATCGTTTGTTGTACAGGTTGGGTATTTTGGCGCTGTCAACGACGTGACAAAACTGGAATTTACTTCACCGGTATTGCCGGCGCAGAATTTCACGATCGCTTTAACATCCAGTTATAATAGCAGTAACAGGCCGTCTACAAGTGTGGCCACTCAAAATCCGGGTGCTATTGTTCGTAACAGCACGAACTATTACCAGTAATAAGACTGCTGTGTTCGCACTATGTCACCATTGCCGGTAAATTGCATGTTAAACTGTTAGTGAGCCGCTTTCAGTCATATCTTCTTTCTGCTGCCAACATAATAGAGCAGTACCACGGGCAGGAGCCGTTTGCCTCCATGCTGCGCAGCTATTTTTCAGCCAACCCGAAGTTTGGTTCCAGGGATCGCAAAGCGATTGGTCATCTTTGTTATTGCTATTTCAGGCTGGGCAAGGCAGCGATGTCATTGTCCACGGAAGATCGCATCCTGCTCGGGCTTTTTTGTTGTACTACCACTTCCGGAGGTTTGCTGGAACACCTGAAGCCGGAATGGGACACCCGCGCAACGCTTTTGCCCGTGCAAAAAATGGAATTGGCTGGTGTATCAACAGCAGAACAGGTTTTCCCTTGGACTAACCGCGTCAGCAGCGGGCTAAAATTGGAACCGTTTATCGATTCATTTTTTGTACAGCCGGATCTTTTCATCCGGGTACGTCCCGGGTATTTATCGAAAGTTATTGATGGGCTGGAGGCGGCGGGAATCACCTTTCAACAAAAAGGCAATTGCATTGCGCTTCCCAATGGCACGCGAACGGAGGAATTATTCGCTATCAACCGGGAGATTGTTATACAGGATGCATCTTCGCAACAAACAGGAAGTGTGGTTGCTGCTACCGTTCCATTAACAGGGAAAAAAATCTGGGATTGTTGCGCAGCCAGCGGTGGAAAGTCGCTGATGCTGTATGACCAGGAACCATCGGTGCAACTCACTGTATCCGATATTCGCGAGTCTATTTTGGTGAATTTAAAAAAGCGCTTTCGCGAAGCCGGTATTCAACGCTATCATTCCTTTTCGTGGAACCTGGCCCGCGGGCCGCTTACTACGAGCGAAAAATTTGATCTGCTGCTGGCTGATGTTCCCTGTTCCGGAAGTGGTACCTGGGCACGTACGCCTGAACAACTTTTCTATTTTGATCCAACTGCTATAGACACTTATTCCGCGCTCCAGTATTCAATCGTTACAAATGCACTGCCTGCGCTTGCTGCCGGTGGTATGCTGGTGTACATCACCTGCTCTGTATTTGAAGATGAGAATGAAAAACAGGTGCAGCGTATTGCCAGTGATCACGGGTTAAATTTGGTGCAGCAACAGTTGATCCAGGGTGCAATGGACCGTGCAGACAGTATGTTTATTGCTATTCTTCAGAAGCCGTTATAAGCGGATCATTTCAACGGTGCCTAACTCCCGTTGATCATTCAGCACATGCACATAATATTTGCCTTTGGCAAGCCGCTCAAGCGACAGCGGGAAAGTTGATCTTCCAGCGGGTTTGCTGGTAGTAATGGAGGATATTCTCGCGCCGCGCGTGTCATACACGATGATCAGCAGTTTCGCAATGGCTGAAGGTGTTTCCACCAGCAGTGTTGTGCTTGCGCCCTGTGAAGGGTTGGGCTGAATCAAAAGTTGGTAGCCCGTTGTAGTTGGGTCCGTGGTACCCGTGGGAAAACATCCTGCGTTAACAGTTACCGTGGTAGTGTCGATATAGGTGGCGGAGAAAGAAGCGGCTGCTGTGTCAATGATCTGGCGTATGCGATATTGAAAAGCTCCGGTTTGACCATTGGTAATGGTATTTACAAACTGGTAACTGTGATTGGCAAGCACGGCCCCTGCCGTGGGGGCCAGTTCTCCCACTTTGGAAAATGCAGCATCCGCAGGTCCCCGCCGTTCAATTTCAAATTTCATGGCTCCCACATCTTTCGTATTCCAGGAAACTGTAACCTGGCAACCGGCAAAGGTTGCAGATGAGGTGGCATAGTTGTTCAACAGGATCGAAAATGCTTTTTTCATATCAGGAATGCCGTAGCCGGTTCTGTTGTCGGGCGCTGTGGCAATATTGCCCGCCTGCTGCAGTGCCCGTACGATCTTCATGTTATTAAACTCCGGGAATCCCTGCCAGAGGCAGGTGGCCAGTCCTGCCATATTGGGGCACGCAAATGAAGTGCCCGCGGAAACGCCGATCGTGTTGTTGGTTAATTGTACCACGGCCGGTGCTCCTACAGAGGCCATGTCAGGTTTTATCCGGCCGTCGGCCGAAGGTCCATAGGACGAACTGCCGGCTACAACGCCGGATGGACTTACAGAACCAACCGCCACTACGCTATCCCCGTCTGACGGAACGGAAAGGAATTGTGAGCCTGCATCGGTTATATTTCCCACTGAATTAAACACCAGTAGACCTTTTTGTGCGGCAAGATCGGCACCGATGGTGCTCATGGCCGTATTCCCGTCCCTGTCGCTATAGGGATGATCAAATGCCGGCGCATCAAATGTAGTGTAGCCAAGGGATGAGGAAATGAGATCTGCGCCAACGCTATCTGCTCTTTCGGCGCCAACTACCCAGTTGAATTCTTCGATTACATACTCTGAGCCTACATCTTCCGTCCGGAATAAATGGAAAGATGCTTTCGGTGCCTTGCCAACAAATTGCCCGGGAATATTTGCAGCAATGGTAGAAAAACACATCATGCCATGACTGTCGTCTTCCGTAACGCTACTGTTTCCCGCAATTACATCCCAGGTAGTAAGCACGCGGTGATCATTGTTGACACTATCAAAGGCTTTTAGTGATGTGTAGGCAAAAAAACCTGCATCCAGCATTGCAATCTGCATACCCTGTCCGCGCAGCCCGATATTATGAAGAAATTCTCCCTGGTGAAGATGTATCTCGGTAAAGGAAGACGTCCCATAATCATAATAATTTCCTTCCACCCGTGCAGGTCTGCGGGAAGGTAAGTAGCCGCTTTCATAATCCACCCGGTCCGGTCTTCGCAGCCGTGCTGCTACGCCTGTTACGCTTTGTACAAATGGCAGCGACGAAATACTATTGAGGGCAGATGAACTTGTGGTTTGAATAGCTACAGCATTTAACCACCGGGAACTGGCTAATACCGTTACCTGCGGGACAGCCGCTATTTGCGCAATATAATTTGGTGTAACCGGCAGATCCGTACTGTCTATGCTGATTGAAAACCGGCTGCGCCGGTTGATGGCGCGGTCTGACAGGTAAGCTGAAGGATTACTGAATGAAAACGGGGAATTGCCTTTATTGGTAAGGCGGACAATATAACGGCTGAACTGCGCCCTGGTAACAACAACAGCACACAAACAGCACAGCACAAGTAAAAAATGTTTTTTCATCAGGCGCCGGTTTGGCTAGAGAATACCGTATAAAACGGTTACCTCAAATATAACCAATATACGGCAAGTGCTAGTTGTGATCAATCATCCATTGGGTAAGGCCAAACCCGGTCTGGTAGGGACCACTCGGCTGTCCGAGATTAGGCTGGTATTCCCATAACACATATTCGCGGTATACAAGCCCGATGCCCTGGGCATATTTTTCAACGGAGCGGATATCGGAGCCGTAGGCGTCCGGCACGTTGATGGGAACATTGATCTTTTCATCTGCGGATTCTACCGTCCAGACATTCGCGTAACTTTTATCGCGGTAAGTCAGTTGCTCATCAAAATGGTCATAGGTATAATCCCAATCCGGAACATCCTGATCGTAGCTGTTATTGTTGCTGAAAAAGTCGTATGGATTATCAGGGAAATACCGGTTTCCCTTCCAGGAAAACCCTTCGCGCATGGGTGCATGTAATTTGATAAAGCGGAGATTGTCTTCAATTACTTCCACCTGGTCGGCCAGCGGTGTGATCATATACGAACCTGCGGGCTGCCAGGATGTAGTGCCTGCGGTATCTCGGATGTAACGGAAAATGCGGTACGATGGTCTGCCCAGGTTATCGGTAATAGCAGCATCCACCACATCTTTTTGCTGGTATTTATGAATCTCCTGGTTGCGACCAAAATTGGTGAACACCAATGAGTCTACACGATAAATAATGTATTTACCCGGTTGCAGGGCAAGCGTATAATCCTGGATGTTGTCTGTCTGGAAATTTTCAATCTTATCAGAACAGGAAGTGAGCATTAGGCCGGTGAGGCCGGTCAGCAGGATTGATTTCAAAGGAAGGAATCTCATAAGCGGTTGCACTATTTAAAACATGCGACCATGTTTTTCAGCGGACATGGTTTTCAAAAATAGAAATAAAAAACGGGGAAAAATAGCATCCCCGTTCGATAACGTATTTTTTCGACTTTTATTGCTTGTAAATCAGCCTATAGCGATAAAACCGGCGTTGCCTGCCGGATGATGCCGCCCCCGATAACGTCTTCATTTTCATAGAAAACGGCACTTTGACCTGGCGCAATGCCCTTTGCATTTTCATAGAAACGCACATTTACACCATCTGCCACCGGGTACAGGTTAGAAAGCGTCCCGCTGTCTTTGTAGCGGATCTTTGTAGTGGCCTCCATACTGGGTGTGATGCTGTCGTATTTTACCATATTCAATTTGCCTACCAGCATTTCATCCTGGTCCAGGTCGGCCTCATCGCCCAGTGTTACCGTATTTGTTTCCGGGTCAATCCTTGTTACAAATACCGGGCGACCCAGGGCAATATCCAGTCCCTTGCGCTGTCCGATCGTATAAAAGGGATAACCTTTATGCGTACCGAGAATTTTTCCATGTTTATCGATGAAATGACCACCCGCCACACGTTCTTCCAGGCCGTCCACTTTTCGTTTCAGGAAACCGCGGTAGTCATTGTCGGGCACAAAACAGATCTCGTAGCTTTCATGTTTTTTTGCCAGTTCCGGGTAGCCAAAATCGTGCGCCATTTGCCGGATCTCTGTTTTGCGGTAGGGGCCCAGCGGTAATAATGTGCGGGAGAGGAGATCCTGCTGAAGTCCCCACAGTACATAACTCTGGTCTTTGGTTTCGTCCACCGCCTTGCTTACTACAAAACGGCCATTGGTGTGCTGCCTAACTTTTGCGTAATGCCCGGTGGCGATATAATCACAGTCCAGCGCATCCGCTCTTTTCAGCAGCGCGCGCCATTTGATATGGGTGTTGCACAATACGCAGGGATTGGGAGTGCGTCCCGCGAGGTATTCATCCACGAAATTTTCAATCACAAAATCCCCAAATTCTTCGCGGATGTCCAGGATGTAATGGGCAAATCCGTGTTGCACGGCAGCCATCCGGGCGTCATTAAAGCTGTCTACATTACAACAACCGGTTTCTTTTTTACCGCCGCCGCTGCTGCTGTAATCCCAGGTTTTCATGGTAATGCCCACCACCTCGTAACCCTCTGCGTTCAGCATCAGGGCAGTAACGGTACTATCAATACCACCGCTCATGGCTACCAGCACTTTTCCTCGCTTACTCATATACTATTCATACAATTAAAAACAATTGGCAAAGATACAACGAACGGGAGGGACAAGTGTTTGAAAAAAGAAAAACCTTCCACTTGCGGAAGGTTTTCAACGAGGTGAAAAATATATTATTCTTTGATTTTAAATCCGTTATCGTCTGCGAACTTTCTTTGACTGGCCTGCATTTCCTGCGTTATCTCATCTTTTCGTTCCAGTAAAACCTGGAATTTCTGCCATTCTTCAGCCCTTACCTCCTCGGTAGGCGCGTTTCCTACGTTCTTGTAACTGGCATATACGTCTTTTATAAATGTAAAATAGTTGATTACGGCTGATCGAAATTCATCAATTCCCTTTGCATTCGGAGTTTTCAGGGCTTTCACTTCTTCGAGCACTTTGGCCGCTTTTTCCTCCATTGCAGCTCCCGCAACAGCAACACTATCATATTCACTTGCATTCATATAGCGTTTTACGTTGGATTCTGTTTCCAGGATGGCAGGTTCAAGCGAATTTTCTTTATCTGATATTTCCTGGTTGTAGTTAAGGGCGCTTTTGGAGCCACATGCAGCCAGCAAAGTGGTGAGTAAGGCAAAAGCAAAAATTTTTTTAAGCATAGTTGACAGGTTTGCCTGAAGGTATCGCTTTTTTCCAAGCCTTTTTGGTCAAACAGAGCCGATTTTAATAGGATAGCAGGGCTATCGGCTTGTTGTTATTGAATGCCAATGGAAATGCAAGGGGAAAAAAACAAATTTTCGCGGTTTTATTCTCATGGAATTTTTCTTTTGGCGGCCCATTTTGCATCCGGAATGAGTGGGCGGCAGGGTACGCACAATTTATTCACCGGGAGTGTTCGTGCCTGAATACGACGGGGAATAGTGTTATCTTGCCGCTTCTTTTATTATTTTCTATACATCAACCACAGCACGCGTACTATGATAAAAATGCAAGTGATCGGCAATCTTGGTAAAGATTGTGTTGTAAATACGGTAAACGGGCGCAATGTGATCAATTTCACCGTGGCCCACACAGAAAAATATAAAGACAGCCAGGGCAACCAACAGGAGAAAACAACCTGGGTGGATTGCGCTTATTGGACAGACCGCACGGCTATTGCTCAATATCTTACCAAGGGTAAGCAGGTATTTGTAGAAGGTCAGCCGGAAGCGCGTTCTTTTCAGCGCAATGACGGTACGCCGGGTTCTTCCCTTACCCTTCGTGTGCGGGAAGTACAATTACTGGGTGGTCGCGGCGAGTCAAACAGCGGTGGGTCTTATAATAGCGGCAATGCTTCGGGCTATTCCGGCGGCGGTGCGGCATATTCAGGTGGTGGTAATGCAGGTGGTTCTATCCCTTCACCAAATGATATCACTGAGCCGATTGACGATCTTCCTTTTTAATTTCTGCTTTTAACTCTTTTCCAAATGTCGCTGGCATAATACAATCGCCAGTTGGCAGGAATTATTACGATGGCTGAACAAGTTTTTGCATACCAGCAGCTTTTTGCGTTCACCCGATCTGTTTTTCTTTCCATGGGCTGCCCGGAACGAGACGCGGAAACGGCTGCCGCAACACTGCTGGCTGCCGATCTGCGCGGCGTGGATTCCCACGGCGTGGCGCGGCTGAGCGGCTATGTGCGGTTGTGGGAAGCTAAACGCGTGAATGCAACACCGCATATAAGAATTATTCATGAAACGCCTTCCACCGCAGTGGTGGATGGAGACAGCGGGCTTGGGCTGGTGGTGGCGCCTTTTGCCATGCAGGTAGCCATTAAAAAAGCCAAACAGGCGGGCACAGGCTGGGTAAGTGTGCAAAACAGCAACCACTTTGGTATTGCAGGCTACCATGCCATGATGGCCCTGGAGCATGAGATGATCGGCATCGCCATGACCAATGCCAGTCCACTGGTGGCACCCACATTTTCTACCGACCGGATGCTGGGAACCAATCCCATTTGCGTGGCTGCACCTGCGGGCATACAACCACCCTTTGTAGCCGACCTGGCCACAACAACGGCTGCCAACGGGAAGCTGGAAATTCTGCAACGAAAAAAACAGGCTACGCCCTCCGGCTGGGTACAGGATAAAGAAGGGAATCCGTCAACAGATCCCCATGAACTAAAAAATGGCGGCGCACTGCTTCCGCTGGGCGGCGACCGCGACCATGGTTCGCACAAAGGTTATGCGCTTGGCGCGATAGTAGATCTTTTTTCTGCGTTGCTCAGTGGCGCCAATTATGCACCCTGGGTTCCGCCATTCCCTGCTTACGTTCCTATGCCGGCGCAACAACCCGGTAAAGGCATCGGTCACTTTCTGGGCGCCATGCGCATTGATGCTTTTCGGCCAGCGGCCGATTTCAGGAATGCCATGGACCACTGGATTGAAGGCTTTAGAAATGCGAAAACCGTTGCCGGTGAAGATCGCGTACTTGTGCCAGGTGATCCTGAGCGTGAAACGGAAGCCATCCGCCGCGAAAGCGGGATACCATTGCTGGATGTAGTGGTAAAAGACCTGGAAGAACTGGCGCATCGTTTTTCCCTGGCACTCTGATCCGGCCAGGGCGCAGGCAAACCTCTCCGCATTTCACGCAGGCAATTCGTCCGTACAATCGTTTTTACCGTTTCGGTTTTCCCTGCTAAATATTCGGTTACGGCTTGTATTCTTTGCAGCTTTTTGCTGCCAAGCATTATCTTTGCGAACTTGCTTGCTGATTCATCATCTATAATTCCAATTTAAAAATCGGGAGGGGGGAACCAATGAAAGTAATGAAATTTGGGGGCACCAGCGTGGGCAAACCGGAACGGATGCACCACATTGCAAACCTGGTCACCAAAGAAACAGAGCCGGCCATCGTTGTGCTGTCGGCTTTATCGGGCACAACAAACGCGCTTGTGGAAATTGGCGATCACATCGCCAAAGGCGATCGTACGCAGGCCAAGCAGGCCATTGATAAACTGGAAGCGCACTACCAGGCTTTTATCCAGGAACTGGTAAAAAAACCGGAAGTGCTTGAAAAAGCAAAGTCGGTCATTGCGGAACATTTTGAGTTTCTCAATATCATCCTGAAAATATCATTCAGCGAAGCGCTTAATAAAGATATTCTTGCGCAAGGTGAATTACTGTCTACCAAACTTTTTTCCATTTATTTGGAAGAACAGGGCATCGCACACGTGTTGCTGCCGGCGCTGGAGTTTATGACGATTGATGCCTATGATGAACCACAGATCGGCAGTATCAAAGTGAAATTATCGCAGCTGCTGCAACAACATAGCGACAAGAAATTATTTGTAACGCAGGGGTATATCTGCCGCAATGCACGCGGTGAAGTAGACAACCTGAAACGCGGCGGCAGTGATTATTCCGCTTCGCTTATTGCCGCAGCCATCAATGCATCTGTATGCGAAATATGGACGGATATTGATGGAATGCATAATAATGATCCGCGGATCGTAAAGAGAACTGTGCCGGTGGAACAGATGAGTTTTGACGAAGCGGCGGAGCTGGCGTATTTCGGCGCCAAGATATTACACCCCGCTTCCATCTGGCCTGCACAAACCTATAAGATCCCGGTGAAGTTGCTCAACACTATGCAACCCGAAGCGAGGGGAACGCTGATTGAAGAAAAAGCAGGCAGCGTGGGCGTAAAAGCCGTTGCAGCAAAAGACAATATTACTGCCATCCGCATCAAAAGCAGCCGAATGCTGCTGGCTTACGGTTTTCTCAGGAAGATATTCGAGGTGTTTGAAAAATACCGTACGCCCATTGATATGATCACAACATCAGAAGTAGCCGTTTCACTTACGATCGATAACCAGCAATTCCTGAAAGAGATTGTAAAGGAACTGGAACCTTTCGGATCCGTTGAAGTAGACAGCAACCAGGCTATTATTTCGGTAGTTGGAAACGAAATCGCAAAGACCGAAGACATGATCAAAAAACTTTTCGGTTCTATCATGACAACCCCGGTACGTATGGTTAGCTATGGGGGAAGTCCACACAACGTATCCCTGCTGATACCGGCGGAATATAAGACGCAACTGTTGCAGCAACTGAACCGGGGAATGTTTGGACTGGAATAAAAAAAATACGATGCAGGAACAAAGCAGACTTATTATCAGGCGGCCCGCGGGGTTAATGAATCGTATGCGGCCTTACCAGGTATGGATTGACGGTGAAAAGAAAACCACTCTTGCCAACGGGCAGGCGGTGGAACTGTTGGTAGCGCCGGGCAGCCATACCATAACGCTGAAAATTAATTGGTGCAGCAGTAATACGGTAACCGTTGTTGCAACTGCTTCGCCCACTTACCTGAAAGTGGAGAGCGGACTTCGTTATTACTATTACCTGGTTGCGCTGTTGGTAGCATCGTTTGGACTTTCCTTTTATTACCGGCTTATGCATTTGCCAAAGCCAACGTGGTTAAACCCGCTAAGCTGGATACTGGTTGCGCCAGCCTTTCTATACCTGTTTTATTACCTGACGCTGGGTCGCAAAAAATATTTAGTATTAACGGAAGATGACGGCTTTTCAGCACGATAAAAAAAGCTCATCGTTGGGGGCATTGTTTCCTCCGCGCAGATCGTATCTTGGGGCCATGAAGGCCCCATTTTTTTTAGTGCTGGTCCTATTAGCTTTCCCGGCACTGTCGCAGCAACAAATATCCGGGCACGTGGTAAATGAAGGCGATGGCAGCCCTATTGCCGGTTGCAGCGTTTTTATTGCCGGAAGTTCCCGCGGAACCGTGACGAATGCTTCGGGATATTTCGTGTTGGACAATGTGCCGACAGGCCGGCATGACCTGGTGGTAAGCAGTATTGGATACACTACATTTTCCTATTCTATTACAGAAACGATGCTTCCCCTGCGGCTCCTGGTAAAAATGGAAGTGAAGGCAAAGGAATTGCCGAATGTAGTGGTAGAGCCTTCTGTGCTGGAAGGTTGGGATAAATGGGGAAAGGCGTTTATGGATAATTTTATTGGTACGGCAGATAATGCTGCTTTCTGTAAGATCACAAATACCGGCACGCTCAGTTTTCGTTATTTTAAAAAAAGCAATCGGCTGGTAGCCTACGCGGATGAACCGGTGGAGATCGTAAACAAAGCGCTTGGCTATACCATCAAATACCAGCTTGAAAATTTTGAAGTCAATTTTTCAACCCGTACGGTTTTCTTTTCAGGCTATCCGTTGTTTGTTGACGATACCAGGGAAGGCAAGCAACCCCGGAAAAAATGGGTTTCCAACCGAAGCAAAGCCTATCACGGGTCTATCACGCACTTCCTGGTAAGCCTTTATAACAATAACCTTACTGCCGAAGGTTTTGAGGTGCGAAGAATGACGCGCAAACCCAATCTCGAAAAAGAAAGAGTGCGGCAGGCGTATCGCAACCGGATGGTACGTACCACGAACAGTGAAGGAAAAACCATCGTAAGATCGGAGCCGCTGCCAGCCGATTCCCAACAATATTATGAGCGGGTGATGCGACAACCGGATTTAATTGATTCAATCGGCAGTAGTATGCTCACGGCTGACAGCGTGTTGCTCCCGGCTGACGGGGGTGCTGTACGGTCCCTGCTGTTTGACAATTACCTCTACATTGTATATAAGAAGGAACTGGAGTCGCCGATGTACCTGCAGGCACAGATGGAAAACCGCAAGCCCTCTTTTCAGCGATCTATTTTAACGCTGGTTACCTATGAGCCTATTGTGTTTGATGCGCAGGGAAATTATTTTGATCCGCAAAACCTGCTATCGAGCTGGTACTGGGGGTGGAGTCAGAAAGTAGCCGATATGCTACCGTCTGATTACGAACCGTGACGGGCCTGGTTATCAGATAGGCTGCTGTCTTCATCATTGGCGGGATAGGTATATACAGCTATAGCGCCTGCACCACTCCCGAAGCCACCGTAAAAAGGTGTTTTAATCACTTTTATCATCGCGATATCTTCTACCGGTAACGTATTGAGAAAGTTTATCGATACCGGCATTTCATCCACAAACAAGCCGGGCACCTGTGCGCGCAAAAGCGGAATAGGAGTTCCATCGCGGGCAACTACCAGTTGCAGCCCTGCCACTCTTCCCTGTAGCCAGTTGAGGATATTGAGGTAGCCACTTGTGGTGGGGTCATTTTCCAGGTTAAAAATAGTGCCTTCTGCATACCGGAACAGGGGGCTGCAATATTGATTATTTAATTTTTCTGACGGGGAGAGCGTGCGGGCGCCGGAATAAGACTGTGCGCTGGTAAGAAGCGTTATCCCAAGCATTAGATATAGTAACCAAATCTTCTTCATTTTCTCAACCTCGATCTATTAAGTTACGAAATTTTTAGTTATGACGGTGTTAAGGCCGCCAATAAAAAAATCCCGCGCGAGCGGGATTTTCTAAAATTATATGTAGTTGATTGTTAGATCACCAACAGCGCGTCGCCGTAGCTGAAGAAACGGTATTTATCCTTGATCGCTTTTTTATATGCTTCCATTGTCAATTCATATCCTGCAAATGCACAGGTCATGATCAAAAGGCTGGTCTTGGGAAGATGAAAATTGGTCACCAATGAATCTGCGATATTAAATTCATACGGCGGGTGGATGAACATATTGGTCCAACCCTCAGATGGTTTCAGCAGTTTTTGTGCGGTGAACGATGATTCCAGTGCGCGCATCGTTGTGGTGCCCACGGAACAGATACGGTGGCCGTATTCTTTGGCGCGGTTCACGATTTTACATGCTGTTTCGTCGATATGGTAATACTCAGCATCCATTTTATGCTTGCTGAGATCTTCCACTTCAATGGGGCGGAAGGTACCAAGACCGGTGTGCAGGGTTACTTCAGCAAAGCGAACGCCTTTAATTTCGAGGCGTTTGATCAGTTCCCGGCTAAAGTGCAAGCCGGCAGTGGGTGCAGCTACTGCACCTTCATGCTTGGCATATACGGTTTGGTAACGTTCTTTATCTTCTTCGTCGGGCTTGCGCTTGATATATTTTGGCAGGGGCGTTTCTCCCAGTTTCTCTAACTGGGCGCGAAACTCTTCGTCGGTGCCTTCCCACAAAAACCGGATGGTACGTCCGCGGCTGGTGGTATTGTCAATCACTTCGGCTACCAGGTCTTCCTGGTCGCCAAAATAAAGTTTGTTGCCAACACGGATTTTTCGGGCCGGGTCAACAATTACATCCCAGAGGCGGTTAGGCTTGTTCAATTCGCGAAGCAGGAACACCTCGATCTTGGCGCCGGTTTTTTCCTTACGGCCATACATACGGGCGGGGAATACTTTGGTATTATTAACAACAAATGTGTCTTTATCATCAAAATAATCGAGGATATCGCGGAAGTGTTTGTTTTCGATTTGTCCGGTGTGACGGTGAACTACCATCATCCGGGCGTCTTCACGTTTTTTAGCGGGCGTTTGAGCAATAAGGTTAAGGGGGAGGTCGAAACGAAATTGTGAAAGCTTCATGAGTATTGCTGTTTTTTAACGGATCTCATGACACAAACCAGGTGAGGCGATGGCCTCAAACGGATCAAATCCGGCCTTACGGCGCCGGGCTTGGTCAGTACGATGACTTT
Organism: Bacteroidota bacterium; assembly: GCA_048498035.1. Classification (GTDB taxonomy): domain Bacteria; phylum Bacteroidota; class Bacteroidia; order Chitinophagales; family Chitinophagaceae; genus CADEDV01. Next base: position 39,696 of record JBEHYT010000012.1, read on the forward strand.
TAAGGGCGCGAAAGTACGATTTTTTTGCCGCAAAACCTATTTTATTTTCGGCCTGGTTGGCTGAACCCGGCAACAGCAGCGGGTTTTTCGGGTTTCTACTGATATTTATGCTTTTTCAAAGACCCTTGCATCTTACATTTGTTGCTACCACAAAAACCGCCTTCCATTATGAAACGTGCGCTCCTTATCCTCCTTGTCTTGGTTTCCGCTTCAACATTTGCACAAACCGGCAAAACGACTGGCAAATACCAGAGCCTGTTGTGGCAGATCAGCGGCAACGGCCTCACAAAGCCTTCCTATCTTTTTGGTACTATGCATGTTAGCAGTAAGATGGCATTTCATCTTGCAGATTCCTTTTATCTCGGCATCCGGAATGCCGATGTGGTGGCCCTTGAAACCAACCCTGAATCCTGGCAGGAGGATATGGTAAATTATAATCTTCAGGATGGCGACGGCAGTGGCAATATGTTTAGTGCAATGTTCGTCGACAGGCCACGGGAATACCTGCGGCGGAGCACGTTGCAGTATTTCCCGTATGAAAGGCGTATTGAAAACGCGCTCGTTAGTAATCCAGCCAGCATTAACAACCTCTTGTACCGAACCTATGGTAATGATGCAAGTGATTTTGAAGAAGACACCTATTTGGATATGTACATATACCAGTGTGGTAAGAAGTGGGGCAAGCAGGTTGCCGGCGTTGAGCGATATGCAGAAAGCATGCGGCTGATGAAGGAAGCTTATGCGGATGCCGCCAATGACAAGAGCAGAAAGCAGCGGAATTATGATGTAGATGAAGACTATTCAGAGGATAAATTGCAGGAAGCATACCGCAATGGTAATCTTGACCGGCTGGACTCTATCAACAGGCTAAACAGTTTTTCTGAAGTATTTGATGAGAAATTCCTGTATCGTCGTAATGAAATACAGGCCGCGTCGATTGATTCTATACTGAAAACCAAACATTCTCTTTTTGTAGGTGTGGGTGCTGCACATTTACCGGGTAAGCGGGGTGTGATAGAATTGCTTCGCGCAAAAGGATATACGCTCCGGCCGGTATTAATGGGGGAGCGGGACAGCCGTCAGAAAGATGAAGTGGAAAAGATCCGTGTTCCCGTTACTTTCAAAACAGATACGGCGGAAGACCATTTTTATACAGTAGAAGTTCCTGGAAAACTCTATAACCTGGAAGAAGACAATTCTTACCAGCGCCAGTATGCCGATATGGCCAACGGAAGCTTTTACATGGTAACACGGGTGCTGACAAGTGCCTGGATGTGGGGAAAAGGACAGAAAGATGTAATGCAGCAGATCGACAGCCTGCTGTACGAAAATATTCCCGGGAAGATGATCAGCAAGAAGGCCATCAGCCGCAATGGTTACCCGGGCTTTGATATTACCAGCCGGACCCGCCGCGGCGATCTTCAGCGCTATAATATTTTTGTAACGCCTTTTGAAGTACTCGTTTTTAAAATGAGCGGCAATGGTGATTACGTGGGTGGGGGTGATGAAGCCGACCGGTTTTTCAGCAGCATCCAGTTGGAAGACTACAACTCCGCCAACAGTTGGCAGCCTTATACACCGGCATTTGGCGGCTTTACGGTACAGTTGCCCCATCAGCCTTATATTGGCAACGACGGCAGTTGGCTTTTTGATGCCGAGGATTCTGCGGGGAAAACACAATACAGGATCATCCGGTCCGACATACACAATTACAGCTTTGCAGAAGAAGATACATTTGATCTTGCACTACTGGACGAAAGTTTCGCCGCTTCGGAATTTATTGACCGGCAGGTGTCAAGAAAGCTAACAAATTTCAAGGGTTACCCGGCGTTGGATTGCCAGTACAAAGACAAAAAAGGACAGTTGTTCCAGGTGCGCTTCATTATCCAGGGACCGCATTATTACGCTTTGGTAGCCCACGGCAAAAAAGAAACTACCCAGACCAAACAATTCTTTAATTCATTTAACCTGGTGCCTTTTATTTATCCTGTGGCCACTTTGCACACCGATACATTATTACATTTTTCAGTGAAATCACCTGTATTTCCGGCGGCGGCAAAAGAAGATTTACCCAATGGTGCCAGGCGTTATTTAGACGACGACCAGGTGGAGTTATTTAATCTCTATAGGAACATGAGCCGCTCCATGCTCCTGAGTAATGACAGCACGGGGGAAAAAGTATATATTAGTTACTACCGCGTGCCGCGTTATTTTTATACTAAAGACAGTTCACTCCTGCAACGGGCAATGGGTAACCCCGGCTCATCCAAATGGATCGTAAAACAGGATGATACAGTGAAAAATGCAGACGGATTTGAGGTCAGGAATATGGCGGTTACCGATACCAATAGCAGCCGTCTCATCAAAGCTATATCATTCTACAAAAATGGTCAGCAGTGGGAAATCGTATCACTTTCGGACACGCTTACTCCGCCCAGTGATTTTGTAAGGAACGTGTTCGCCAGTTTTCAGCCGCAGGATAGTGCAGGTACAAATCCGTTTGTAAGTAAGGCAAATTTGTTTTTTGATGACCTGGCCAGCACGGATTCAAGTATACACAAAAGGGCATTGCTGGGAAGCCTGATGGTCAACCTTGAAAACGAGGATCTGCCACGTCTTAAACAGGCCATCAGCTCACTGTCGTGGAGTGAGAAAAATTACCTGAAATTAAAAGAAGGACTGGTTGCCAAGATGGGAACCATGTCTGACAGCACGGCTTCTGATTATCTGAAATCGATCTATTATGCTGCAGGTGATACTGTAGAATTGCAATACACCGCGCTGACAACGTTGCTGGCACAACAGACCCGCTACTCTTATGGTGTTTTTCGCGATATCGTGACGGTAGACCCACCGGTGCTCACCGCCGGCGATAGCGACTTTAATCCTTATTTGAGCATTTTGCAATTTTCTCAACGAAATCGTGGGTTGAGCATGGGCGGGACAACGTTTATGGCAGGCTTATCCGACTCGCTGCCACTAACAAGAACGATTTTGCCAGACATACTACCGTTGATAAATGTGGATGATTACAAAAAGCCGGTGATGCAATTGCTGGCGCAAATGGTGGACAGTAGCCTGGTAAAAGCGTCCGATTATGAAAGCTATTTCACTAAGTTCCTGCTGGAAGCCAGGCAGGAGATGAAAAAGCAGTTGATCCAGGAAAAAACTGCTGCGATCCGGCGGGCAGAGAAAGGTAAAAAAGATGAAGAGGATGATAATAATTACATGGACCGGATACTGATGGATGGCATCAATAATGGCACAGGCAATGACGATCTTGAATTGTATTCAAAGCTTCTGTTGCCATTTTGGGAAACACGCCCGGGCGTGCACACGCTGTTCGATCAGTTATTGGCATCTAATGATAAACAGCTTCGATACAATACGGCGATCTTATTATTAGAAGGGGAAAAGCCTGTTCCTGATTCAGTGCTGAAAGGTTATGCCGATAATGATCTGTTCCGATACCAATTGTATAGAGATTTGCGTGGTATGAAGCATCTCAACCGGTTCCCGGCCGCTTTTAATAACCCGCAGGACCTGGGCCGAAGCGAGTTGAAAAGCCTTTCCAGGTATACAAAGATTGACACCGTTGCGTTTGTCGACAAGCGTGCTGTCGAATTTAAAAACAAGAAAGGATTTATTTATTTCTTTAAATATAAATCGCGCAAGGATGATATGAGCTGGAAGTTAGCTACTGTAGGAATGGTTCCGGCAGATGGAAAAGAGTTTGAATACCAATTGCCAGAAGCTGAAGTAACGGAAACCACATATCCGCCGCTTTCTTCCTTACAAAGCAACCCGGCATCGGTATTTGATTTTACAGCACTTACTGATACAAAACTCGACGAAGCCGAACCGCTAGCCGACCAGATCACAAAATTGCTGAAGAAAACGCTTTATGCGAAGCATAAAAGTGCAGCGCGGTTTTATGATGATCGTTCTTACAATAACGTGGAGACAGTTTCATTTGACTGATCATTGAATCCCTTTGGGAATCGATGCAATAAGTTGTTGAGTGTAAGCGGTTCGCGGGTGGAGATAAATCTCATCTGCAGGACCGCTTTCTTCAATTTTTCCCTTGTTCATCACCATGATCCGGTCACTGATATAACGTACTACCGACAAATCGTGGGAGATAAAAATTACGGTAAAGCCAAGTTCCTTCTTCAGATCATTGAGCAGGTTGAGCACCTGTGCCTGCACGCTCACGTCGAGCGCGGAAACGGATTCATCACAAACAACAAAAGACGGGTTCAAGGCCAGTGCCCGCGCAATCACGATGCGCTGACGCTGTCCACCACTAAACTCATGCGGGTAACGATTGTAGTGTTCCGCTTTAAGATTTACTTTTTCCAGGAGTTCAACTACTTTATCTTTTCGTCTTTTTTCCGTTTTTTCCAGCCCATGCACCAGCAATGGTTCAGCAATAGCAGGGCCAACGGCCAGGCGGGGGTTGAGAGAAGAATAGGGGTCCTGGAAGACGATCTGCAAATCTTTGCGCAAAGCGCGCAATTCCCGTTTGGATTTAGCGGCCAGGTCGGTGCCCTTATACAGGATTTGTCCCGAAGTGGGTTCAATTAATCGTAGGAGCGTTCGACCCAACGTAGTTTTGCCACAGCCGCTTTCTCCTACCAGTCCAAGCGTTTCCCCTTTCAACACGTTGAAGCTAACGCCATCAACAGCTTTTGCAAACTGGAGTGGCTTACCCCAGATGGTTTTACTGGTAGGAAACCACACCCGCAAATCCCGTACTTCCAGCAGCGGGGCAGTCGCATCGGTTGCCGTCGTGACTGGTTTAGCAGCCTGCACGGCAGCCTGCGCCTGCGGATCCAGGAAGTCACTCACAACAGGAAGTCGTTCACCGCGCCGGTGATTGACCGGTCTGCACGCCAGCAAAGCCTTTGTATATGGATGTTGTGGTTGTTGAAATAATTGTTTTACGGTGCCGGTTTCTACAATCTCGCCTTTGTACATCACCACGGCGCGGTCTGCAATCTCGGCTACAACGCCCAGGTCGTGTGTGATGAAGATCACCCCCATACCCGTTTGTTGTTGCAATTCCCGGATCAGTTGCAGGATCGTTTTCTGAACCGTAACATCAAGCGCAGTGGTGGGCTCATCGCAGATCAGGAGTTCGGGTTCACAACACATCGCCATGGCGATCATTACCCGCTGTTTTTGTCCGCCGCTCAACTGGTGCGGATAGCGTTTGAAAATCGACTCTGGATTGGGGAGTTGTACCTTGGAAAACCATTCAATTGTTCGCGCCTTTGCCTGCTGCGGCGTCATTTTTTTATGCAACAGCAAAGCTTCCATCACCTGTTTGCCACAGGTAAGCACGGGGTTTAGCGAGGTCATGGGTTCCTGGAAGATCATCGCAATCCGGTTACCCCGGATCTGCTGCATTTCTTCTCTTGTTTTTTTGAGAAGGGAAACCGTGCTTCCATCCTTTCCCGTGAAAAGGATCTCACCAGCGCTATAACGCGCCGGGGGAGTAGGTAACAATTGTAAAACAGAAAGGGAGGTGACCGATTTACCAGATCCTGATTCACCAACAATCGCTACTACCTCACCACTATTTACAGTAAGGGAAATATGTTTTAGCGCATGGGTAACCCCGGATTCAGCGATAAAATCGATACAAAGGTCGTTGATGGAGAGCAAAGGCGTAGTCACGCCTAAAAATAACGAATCATCCTGACTATTTCTCCACTACACGTATCGACAGTTTTTTTGCCGGTGTAGGATAGTACGCCATACACACGGCGCAGTTGCCGCCTGCTCCGGCAGTATCAATCGTGAAATAAAATTCATCGCCCTGGTTAATGGACTGCGGAAAATTGCAGGGACTTCCCAGCCGAAATGCATTGGAATAGGTTTTTTGCGTGCTGGGATCTGTCCAGCTCGCTTCCACCAGTGATGGGTCAATATTGCCATCAACTACGCTTACCGTATAATTCATACACAGCGCCTTTACTTCCAACCGGCCCTTATACACTACATCTTTCTTTTTATTGCATTCTTTGGTGCTGATAGAAAGCAGCGCCAGGGCCGGTAATAGCATGAAAAGTCGCATAACAATTGAATTTAAAATTTCAGGTGACGAACGGTGAGCCCGTCATTTTGCAATTGCTTCAATGAATCAATTCCTATCTTCAAATGCCGTTCCACAAATTGCGCGGTGATCTTTTTATCACTCTCCTCGGTTTTTACTCCGTCGGGTATCATAGGCTGATCACTCACTAACAGCAAAGCGCCCGTTGGAATTTTGTTATAGAAACCCACTGAAAAGATGGTGGCGGTTTCCATATCAATTGCGTAAGCCCGTACTTTCTGCAGGTACTCTTTGAATGGCTCATCATGCTCCCATACGCGGCGATTAGTGGTATACACCGTGCCGGTCCAGTAGTCCACTTCATAATCCCGGATAGTAGTAGATACGGCTTTTTGCAGTGCAAAGGCCGGCAGCGCCGGCACTTCAGCGGGGAAATAATCGTTAGATGTTCCTTCACCCCGAATGGCGGCAATGGGAAGGATGAGATCGCCGAGTTTGTTGCGTTTTTTCAGCCCTCCGCATTTTCCCAGGAACAGCAGGGCTTTGGGTTCAATGGCAGAAAGCAGGTCCATAATAGTGGCCGCTCCCGGGCTGCCCATGCCAAAATTAATGATGGTGATGTCTCCGGCGGTAGCGCATTGCATCGGCCGTCCCACACCTACCACTTCTACGTTATTCCAGGCTGCAAAAAGCTCAACATAATTACCGAAGTTGGTGAGTAATATGTATTTACCAAAGTTTTCCAATGCTTCGCCCGTATAGCGCGGAAGCCAGTTTTGTACTATTTCGTCTTTTGTCTTCATACGTGTTTTTTGAGTAAGATCGATGCCGGAAAGGCTAAACCCGCTTGCGAGTGGGCGGGCAGAGGTAGCTCGTGTCTTACGCGAATTTAAACAATTACTTTTGAAGCATGATAATGATCCGGTACGATACGCCCGATTTCCGTATTAAACGGGAAGACGGCAAAGAATTTATTTTTGATGCCCTCCGTAAGCGGTGGCTGCAATTGACGCCGGAAGAATGGGTGCGGCAGAATTTTATTCAACACCTGGTACGGACACAGCATTACCCCGCAGCAATGATTGCCATCGAAAAAGAAATAGCTGTAGGAGAATTACGAAAACGCTTCGATATCGTAGTATATGATGCCCGCCACCAACCCTGGATGATGGTGGAATGTAAGGCGCAATCCGTTGCACTTGGAGATGCGGTGCTGCAACAGGTATTGCGTTATCACCTCGCCATTCCCGCAACCTATCTCCTGATTACAAATGGCAACGAGTGCTTCGGGTGGGAAAAGCAGGGCCACAACCTGGAATTGATGCATGAGTTACCGGCCTGGAAACCTGCCGATAGCAATGCTGTTTAGCAATTGGTATAGAATGACAACGCAAAAAAAAGCCGGAACAAAAATGTCCGGCTTCTGATTTTTTTTGAAGTGCATTTATGGGAAAATGCCCAGTTCTGCGTAGCTGGTTCCCACTTTATTAATGGCCACTACGTACGCAGCTGTGCGCATGTCCGGGATGTCGGGATTCGACTTCCAGGCGTTCATAATTTCATGGGTGGCGGTGATCATTGTTTCTTCCAAACCGCTGTACACCAGGTCTACTTCATCCGCGCCATGCACAATGTATTCGCGTTCTTTGTCGTCCATTTTTTTACCTGCCAGTCCTTCAATTTGCGCTACAATATGGGAGTTCATATTCTCATTAAAGCGCTTTTCCATACGTCCGTAACGAACGTGGCTCAGGTTCTTTAACCACTCAAAGTAGGATACCGTAACACCACCGGCATTGAGGTACATATCGGGTACTACGAGGATGCCTTTTTTGGCAAATATTTCATCGGCTTCAGGTGTCAGCGGGCCGTTGGCAGCTTCACCAATCACTTTGGCTTTTACGCGGGGCGCGTTTTCACCATTGATCACGTTTTCCAATGCCGCCGGGATCAGGATGTCACAATCCATTTCCAATGCGTCTGTATTTTTAGCCAGGTTGGTTGCGCCGGGGAAATTCAGTATGGAACCGGTGCTCTTGCGATGATTGAATACTGCATCCACATCCAGGCCATTCTCGTTCATAATAGCACCTTCATATTCAGCCAGACCGATAATCTTTGCGCCAGCGTCCTGGAAGAATTTGGCGCTATGGTAACCCACATTTCCAAGTCCCTGCACCACAACGCGTTTACCAATTACACCGGTAGTCATTCCCATCCTGCTCATTACGTCGGGCATATTGCATACCTCGCGAAGTCCGAAGAAAACACCAAGACCGGTTGCTTCGCGGCGTCCGCGAACACCACCCTGTGTAACAGGTTTGCCGGTAACACATCCTGCGGCGTCAATCTCGCCGGGGTGCATGGCGGTATAGGTATCCAGGATCCAGGCCATTTCGCGTTCACCTGTTCCATAATCCGGCGCAGGAACGTCAGTACCGGGTCCGATAAAGTTCTTTTTGATGAGTTCTGCCGTATAACGACGGGTAATTTTTTCCAGTTCCCATGCAGAAAAGTTCTTGGGATTGATCTTGATCCCGCCTTTTCCACCACCAAAGGGTACATTTACAATGGCGCATTTATAAGTCATTAGCGCAGCAAGCGCCATCACTTCATCCTGGTTTACCTCCGCTGCAAAGCGAATACCTCCTTTACATGGTGTTTTGTGATGCGAGTGTTGTACGCGATAGGCTTCAATTACCTCGATGCTGCCATCATCGCGTTTTAGCGGAAACCGCATTTGGTACACCGCGTTACATTCTTTGATTTGTCGTAAAATGCCCAGGTCCCATTTGGTGAATTTTGCGGCTTTGTCGAAACTTCGTTCAACGGCGCCGAAAAAACTGTAATTTCTTTCTGACATGAGTTCAGGTTTTGTTTAGCAATATGCAATCGTTCGTTGTAGTATAAAAAAGCAGCCGGTTGGCGCCGGCTTCATCAATCCGAATTTTTAACTTCCTTTTCAAGGCGGGTCAGCTTGCGATCTACACGGTTTACATATAGCAGCAGGCCAACCAGGATCACCACCATCACTGCCACCACTACGTAAATTCTTCCTTCGCTACGCATCGTGTCTGCCATCGTTACTTTTTTTTCCTGTGCAAATAACAGCAGTGGCAAACAAACAAGGGCCATCAGCCCTGTTATTTTTTTTAGAATACTCATTCGATCATCTTTTTTTCTTTCAGCAAAGTGATACGGATCTTCAGGGTTGTTATCCAGACAGCCAGCAGCGTCCAGCCAATCACAGCCGGGTAAAATACGAGTCGCATCCTGCTGTCTATATCATCAGTGTTCAGTGCAGGGTTTCCCTGTTGGCCGGGATGCAGGCTTTCCATCATCCTGGGCATGATCCAGATGGTGGGAAACAGCATGGCAAAGGCAAAAATATTGTACACGGCACTTACACGCGCCCTGCGATCCATATCGGAAATAGAATCACGCAATACGAGGTAGGCAAAATAGATCAGCAACGCAATGGCAGCGCCAATCAATTTAGGTTCATGCAATAGCGCTCCGTAAGAGCGAAAGGTCATATTATTCGGGTCACCCCAGGTATAACTCATCCAGATGGCGCCGGTGAGATAGCCCAAAACGCCCAGCACAATTCCAACCACGGCATACTGCCGGGCATAAATATCATATTTCAGGTTGAAGGTTCGCAGGTAGCGGATCGACTGGATCACTGATATGGTGAACAGGATCATCATCGCAAACCACATACAAACATGGAAATACAGGTTGCGGATCGTTTCCTGCAAGGCAGGCAGATGTGGAACATCCAGTAAGAGGCCTGCAACAAAGGTGTAGATCAATAGTACCACACTCGCGATCTTCCACCAGGACTTGTGCATATAGTTTCTTTCTTCGGTCATTGTGTAGCCGAATACCGGCTAATGCGGATGCAAAAATAAGGGTAAATTGGAAAGGCCGAAAATTTGCGTTACCAGTTGTGGAAGTTAGCGTCCAATCCTCCTTTTTTGGTCATCGATTGTGTAGGAGGCAGGCCGTCGTTGTGGATGGCAGGTTTTGTTTATTTTCGCGCAAAATACCGCGGTTATCAGTTCCATTCGCCATATTCTCACGTTGTTTAAAAAAGACATTTTGCTGGAAATACGCCAGCAATACAGTTTTTATGGCATTCTGCTGTATGTGGGAGCCACCATTTACGTATTGTTCATGGTTATGAATGAGCCTGAACCTGCGGTTTGGAACAGCCTCTTCTGGGTCATCCAGTTATTTGTATGTATTAATGCAGTGGCTAAAAGCTTTCTCCAGGAGAGCCGCGGCCGGATGCTGTATTTCTATTCCATCGCCAGTCCCCGGGATTTTATGCTGGCAAAGCTGCTCTTCAATTCGGTATTGATGCTGGTGATGAGCTTGCTAAGTCTCGTGCTTTTTACCCTTTTCCTCGGCAATCCCATGGAAAAAGCGGCCCAGTTTACCGGCCTCGTTATCCTGGGAGGATGGAGCCTGAACCTCGTATTTACATTCCTTGCCGCCATTGCAGCGCGGGCGCAGCAGAACGCAGCTATCATGGCCATCCTGGGCTTCCCGATCATTCTTCCCCAACTGGTGTTGCTGATCCGGCTTTCCAAAGCCGCATTTGCGCCATTACTTACCATGGATCCATCGGCCATCGGGTTGCTGGTGGCGTTGGATGGACTGATCATCCTGCTCTCCATCATCCTGTTCCCGTTTCTCTGGAAGGATTAATAGTTATTTTTCGTTATAACATTTGCGGCAGCGGGGTTCGTATACATCTTTCTCACCAAGCATCACCTGGTCGTCATTGGGTATTTTCCGGTAGGAGTAGTTCGCAATGTTGCCGCATTGCATGCAAATGGCGTGCAGTTTTGTTACATAATCCGCTTTCGCCATAATAAAGGGCATTTGCCCGAAGGGCTTTCCCAGGTAATCCATATCGAGACCCGCCACTATAACCCGGATGCCGCGATAAGCCAGTTCATCGCAAACATTGGCAATCTCGTTGTCAAAAAATTGAGCTTCATCAATACCCACCACATCTACGTCGTTTGCCATCAGCAATATCTTCTGGGAATTATCCACGGGCGTGCTCTGGATGGCGTTGGTATCATGGGAAACGATCTTCTCTTCGTCGTACCGCACATCAATCGCCGGCTTAAAAATCTCCACCTTCTGGTTTGCAATTTTCACACGCTTGAGCCTGCGGATCAGCTCTTCCGTTTTACCGCTAAACATTGATCCGCAAATCACTTCTATCCAACCCCGCCGCTCACCACTAATATTCGGTTCAATAAACATTGTTAAGATTTGATTTTTACCCGCTGATGTACAGTCTTTTCAGAAACAGTTCGTAACTTTAAGCACCGCGGAAAGTGGCCAAATGTAATACAATGGAACGAATCGGGGACCTGATAAATCGATTGAAAGAACAGTTTGAGCAACAAGCCGATGCGGCTGCGCTGCAAGCTACCGTTCAGTTGCTGCAACAGGAGTTGGCACAACAATCCGCCCCCCGTCCCCGTGTACTGGGCACTTCCAAAGTGGCCGTAGTATTGCCACAATCGCATATGGTAGCTCCCGAATACGAGAAATATGCTCCCAAACCTGCCGCAACTGAAAACACAGCCGAGCCCGTGAAAGAAACGCGGGAAAAAGTACTGGTAGAAGAAGGAAATGTATCGCTGCTTCAGAAAAACGGGCAGTTGGACATGGTATTTGACCCGCTCAAAGAAATCCCAACCCTCTCTCACCAATTACATGAAAAAGAAGTCAACGATGCAAGGAATGAGTCGGAGTCCATCAACGACAAACACAAGATGCCCCATGCAGAGCTAATGGAAGTATTAAAAGAAGCGCCTATTAAAGACCTGCGCAAAGCTGTTGGCATTAACGACCGGTTTCTTTTTATCAATGAATTGTTCCGTGGAGATGAGGCCATGTATGAGCGAAGCATTAAAACCATCAACAGCTTCAATATTTATCCCGAGGCCGAATACTGGATCAGCAGGGAATTGAAGACAAAGATTGGCTGGAATGCAGATAACAGCACAGTAAAACTGTTTGATCAATTGGTGAGAAGACGGTTCTCCTGAATAAATCCCAGGATTTTTGCGGTGGCTCCAGCGCCGCGCTGTACAAAATCCCTGGCCGCTTCGGCCCTGTTTTTCAACACTTCTTTATTGATCAAAAATGCATTGATTGCTTCGGTCAGCGCTGCGCCCGATGGTACCGGTATGCCTCCGCCACTCGCGACAAGTCCAACTGCCTCCTGGTATTTTTCGTAAAAAGGACCAAAAAACACCACTTTCCCATACACCGCTGCTTCCAGCACATTGTGCACACCCATCGGCCGAAGGCCACCACCTACAAAGGTAAAATGCCCGTACCGGTACAATTTGGACAACATGCCGATATTATCAATAACCAGGTAACGGATATCTGTAACCGTAGTTTTGGAAGCGGAAGAAAAGCGAACCGCTCCCGGGAACCGGTGATCTATTTCCTGCAAGCGCTGTTCACTGATCTCATGGGGGGCAATTACCAGCACAATATCCTCCGGCAACGTGGCAAAAGCCTCCTGCAGCAAGGCCTCATCTTCGGGCCAGGTACTTCCTGCCACCAGGCAGATACGGTTGGCAACAAACTGGTCCACGGTGGTGATGGGCTGAAACTGGTTTGCAATCTCAATTACCCGGTCAAACCTGGTGTCCCCGGAGATACTTGCGATGTCAGCAATTCCAATATTTTGTAATAATTGGAGGGAGTGCTGATCCTGGACAAACAGGTGATCAAAGCGCGACAATATCTTGCGCTGGACCCCACCATACCATTTGAAAAATGACATCTTTTCGCGGAAGAGTGCAGAAACCAGCAGAAGTGGAGTATTACGATATTTCAGTTTTTTGAGGTAATAATACCAGAACTCATATTTGACAAAAATGACCAGGGCAGGAGATACAATGTCCAGGAAGCGGCGTGCAGCAACTGCGCCATCCATGGGCAGGTAGAATACCCAATCGGCACCAGTGTAGTCTTTCCGGACCTCATAGCCCGACGGCGAAAAAAAGGTGAGAAGGATGCGATAACCCGGGTATTCCTTGCGGATATGTTCCAGCAGGGGACGGCCCTGCTCAAATTCACCCAGGGAGGCACAATGCATCCAGATTACCGGGGCGCCGGGCTGAATGGCCTCCTGCAGGCGCTGGAAGATTTTACGACGACCGCTCGTCCACTGACGGGCTTTTAGGCTGAATGGTGCGGACAGTCGCGCTCCCATTTTGAAGAGGAATAAAAAAATATTGTAAAAAATGACACCCAATTCGCTGATTGTTAGTAGCCCCAAAAGTAAACCCAATCGGGTAAACTAGCCTTATTTTACTATTTTTGCCCCCTTTAAAAGTCAAAATTTCCGCATGCGACCAATCCAGATGGTTGATACGAAAACCCAGTATCAGAAGATCAAGGCAGAAGTGGACAAGGCTGTGCTGGATGTTCTTGACAGCACGGCATTTATCAATGGTAAACCAGTGCAGGAATTTGCCGGGCAACTGGCTTCTTACCTGGGTGCAAAACACGTGATACCCTGCGCGAATGGTACAGACGCGCTGCAGATTGCGATGATGGCGCTCGGACTTCAGCCGGGTGATGAAGTGATAACACCTTCTTTTACATACATTGCCACTACCGAGGTGATTGCATTGCTTCGGCTTACGCCGGTATTTGTGGAAGTGGACCCCGATACGTTTTGCATGGATCCGGCGGCGCTTGAAAAAGCAATTACGCCACGAACCCGGTTAATCGTGCCGGTGCATCTCTATGGGCAAGCAGCTCCAATGGAAGAAATCATGCGCATCGCCCGCAAACACGACATTCGTGTATTGGAAGATAATGCGCAGGCGATAGGATGTGATTATCGTTTTGCTGACGGCAACGTTAAAAAAACAGGAACGATTGGAGACATCGGTGCTACCTCTTTTTATCCCTCCAAGAATTTGGGCGCCTTTGGCGATGCCGGAGCTATCTATACCAATGATGATGAACTGGCACAGCAAATGAAAATGATCGCCAACCACGGGCAGACCCGGCAATATTACCATGATATCGTTGGTTGCAACAGCAGGATGGACACCGTCCAGGCTGCCGTTCTTGGGATAAAACTTACGCACCTGGACGAATACGCCGCTGCGCGGAACAGGGCGGCAGATTTCTATGATCGCGCATTTAAAGACCATCCGCAGATTAAAACGCCGGTACGCGCAGCATACTCTAATCACGTTTTTCACCAGTATACACTGGTGCTGGAAAATACAGACCGCAACGGCCTGAAAGAATTCCTGGCAGCCAGGAAAATACCTGCCATGATCTATTACCCGGTACCGGGGCATCGCCAGAAAATGTTTGAATCTTTTCAATCGGCAATAAAAGAAATGCCGGTAACCGACTGGCTAACTACCAGGGTAATTTCGCTGCCGATGCATACGGAACTGGATGAAGAACAACAGGCGTATATTGTGGCAAGTGTACTGGAGTATCTAAATCAAAAATAATTTACTGGCAACTATGCAAATAACTATTGTTGGAACAGGATATGTTGGCCTGGTTACAGGAACCTGTTTTGCAGAAACCGGGAACAATGTAACCTGTGTGGATGTGGACGAAAAAAAGGTGACCAAACTCGCCGGTGGAGAAATTACGATCTATGAGCCAGGGCTTGAAAAATTGTTCCTGCGCAACCTGCGCGAAAACCGTCTTCATTTTACAACCAGCCTTGCCGAAGGCATCCGTGACGCAGAGATCATTTTCCTCGCGTTGCCCACACCTCCCGGTGAAGATGGATCTGCCGACCTTAAATATGTATTGGGTGTGGCGGATGAATTGGGAAAATTATTAACGCGCTATACCGTGATCGTTGATAAAAGTACCGTTCCCGTTGGAACTGCCGAAAAGGTGCATGCCGCTATTTCCAAATTCGCCAACGTGCCGTTTGATGTGGTGAGCAATCCTGAATTTTTGCGTGAAGGTGTGGCGGTGGATGATTTTATGCGCCCCGACCGCGTTGTTATTGGAACGCAATCTGAAAAAGCGCGCAAGGTGATGAATGACCTGTATGCTCCTTTTGTGCGCCAGGGAAACCCGGTTATTTTTATGGACGAACGCTCTGCGGAACTGACGAAATATGCGGCCAATTCATTCCTGGCTACCAAGATTTCTTTTATGAATGAAATCGCCCGGCTTTGTGAAAAAATGGGTGCGGATGTAGATATGGTGCGTCGTGGTATTGGTAGTGATGACCGTATCGGGAAGCGTTTTCTTTTCCCGGGCATTGGCTATGGAGGAAGTTGCTTCCCCAAAGATGTACAGGCGCTTGTGCGATCGTCCGAGGATGTTTCTTACAACTTTCATATTCTCAATGCGGTGATGCAGGTGAATGAAGATCAAAAGCTGCATTTGTTGCCGGCCATCGAGAACTATTTCAATGGTTCTTTGAAAGGTAAACGCATCGCCGTGTGGGGGTTAGCGTTTAAGCCCAATACAGATGATATCCGCGAAGCGCCGGCGCTGGCAATGATTGATGCGCTGCTGCAAAAAGGAGCATCGGTGGCTGCATTTGATCCGGAAGCGATGAATAATGTGCGCGCACAGGTGGGAGATAAGATTACCTATGCCCAAAGCCAGTACGAAGCCCTTGATGGCGCAGACGCCCTCTTTATCGCAACAGAATGGAATGAATTCAGAACGCCGGATTTTGAGCGGATCGGAAAGACCTTAAAAAACAAGGCCATTTTTGATGGACGCAACCTGTTTGATCTTTCATCGATGAAAGAGCTTGGCTTTTATTACCAAAGTGTTGGCAGAACTATCGTAAAATAATTATGGAAAGAAAAAAAGTGCTCATTACCGGGGCAGCCGGGTTCCTGGGATCACATCTGTGTGATCGCTTTATCCGTGAAGGGTATCACGTTATCGGGATGGACAACCTGATCACCGGCAACCTTGCCAACATCAGCCATCTCTTCCCGCTGGAGCAATTTGAATTTTACCATCATGATGTAACTAAATTTATCCATATACCCGGGAATCTTGATTACATTCTTCATTTCGCTTCGCCAGCCAGTCCCATCGATTACCTTAAAATACCGATACAAACCCTGAAGGTGGGCGCTATGGGCACCCATAACTGCCTGGGTCTTGCCAAAGCAAAGAATGCCCGAATACTGGTGGCATCCACCAGCGAAGTATACGGCGATCCGCTGGTGCACCCTCAAACCGAAGAATATTGGGGAAATGTGAATCCCGTTGGGCCCAGGGGCGTGTACGACGAAGCAAAGCGGTATATGGAGTCCATCACAATGGCCTATCATACGTTTCACGGTGTAGAAACGCGAATTATACGGATATTCAACACCTACGGTCCGCGGATGCGGCTCAACGACGGCCGTGCGCTGCCGGCCTTTATCGGGCAGGCATTGCGTGGAGAAGATCTGACCGTATTTGGCGATGGCTCTCAAACACGCAGTTTTTGTTTTGTAGACGACCTGGTGGAAGGGATTTATCGCTTATTGCTGAGCAATTATCAATTGCCGGTAAATATTGGAAACCCCGATGAAATATCATTGAAAGATTTTGCCAATGAGATTCTGCGTTTAACGGGTAATAAAGTCAACATTGTTTACAAACCATTGCCGGTAGATGATCCGAAGCAACGACAACCCGATATTACCAAAGCACGCACTATTCT
Source organism: Bacteroidota bacterium (assembly GCA_048498035.1). Classification (GTDB taxonomy): domain Bacteria; phylum Bacteroidota; class Bacteroidia; order Chitinophagales; family Chitinophagaceae; genus CADEDV01. The sequence continues at coordinate 56,483 of JBEHYT010000012.1, forward strand.
TGGCTGGGAGCCCAGGATGAGCCGGGCAGATGGGCTGAAAATCACGTATGACTACTTTAAAGCTCTGCCACGTGAAGAATGGGATCGAATGCCAAAAGAATTTAAAAGTTCCAATCCTCACCACTAAGCATCAATTACATGTACCAGGAACTTACCAACCGGAAAGCGAAACTTGCCCTTGTGGGCCTTGGCTATGTCGGCTTACCTATCGCATTGGAATTTGCGCGGAAGATCGATGTGATCGGGTTTGATATCAATTCAAAGCGAATTGATATGATGAGGAACGGAATTGATCCAAGCAATGAGCTGGATAAAGCAGCATTTGACGATTGCAGTATTGAATTTACAGATTCGCTGGACGTATTGCGCCAGGCTTCCTTTTATATTGTTGCCGTACCTACGCCGGTAGACGAACACAATGTTCCGGATCTCGTGCCGGTACGAAAGGCATCCGAAACCATCGGGAAAGTGATAAAGAAGGGCGATTATGTGGTGTTTGAATCCACCGTATATCCGGGTTGCACAGAAGAAGATTGTATCCCAGTAATTGAACAGTATTCCGGCCTGAAGGCAGGAATTGATTTTAAAATCGGTTATTCCCCGGAACGGATCAATCCTGGTGATAAAGAGCATACCCTTGCTAATATTGTAAAAGTTGTTGCAGGCTGCGATGCGGAATCACTGGAAGAAATTGCAAAAGTGTATGAACTGGTAGTTAAAGCCGGTGTTCATCGGGCTTCCTCGATCAAAGTGGCCGAAGCCGCAAAAATTATTGAAAATACACAGCGGGATCTCAACATCGCCCTGATGAACGAGTTATCTATCATCTTCGATATGATGAATATCAATACCTACGAGGTATTGGAAGCAGCCGGTACAAAATGGAACTTTCTTCGTTTCCAACCGGGGCTGGTAGGAGGGCATTGTATTGGTGTTGATCCCTACTATCTTACATACAAAGCAAGTGAACTGGGTTACGATCCCGAGGTAATCCTGGCAGGGCGCAACATCAATGATAATATGGCCAAGTATGTTGCCAAGAAAGTAATACAACATATTATCCGCCATTCCGGTGATGTTAAAGCATCCCGCGTATTGGTGATGGGAGCAACGTTCAAAGAGAATGTGAGCGATATCCGTAATTCAAAAGTGGCAGATGTGGTGCGGGCGCTGCAGTCGTATTACGTGAATGTTGATATAACCGATCCCTACGCAGATTCAGATGAACTGCATCATGAATATGGCTTTAAGCTGGTTGACGAGGTGCGGTCGAATTATGATGCAGTGATCATCACGGTGCCGCATGCAGAATATAAGATGCTGGATGAAGATTATTTTAAAGAAATTACAACCAGCACTGCCCTCATTGCCGATCTTAAAGGCATCTACCGGAAAAAAATTACTCAACTTTCTTATTGGAGCCTTTAATATGCCGTTTACCGCAACTTCTATTCCCGGATTACTCGTGTTTGAGCCGACCGTTTTTGAAGACAGCCGCGGATTTTTTTTTGAATCCTACAATGCCGACTTGTTTTCAAAAGAGGGATTACAATTCAATTTTGTACAGGATAATCAATCATCTTCCTGCTACGGGGTGATACGCGGACTTCATTATCAGCTAAACCCAAATGCACAATGTAAACTTGTGCGCGCCATAAGCGGAGAAATTCTGGATGTAGCCGTGGACCTGCGAAAAGGCTCGCCAACATTTGGCGCTGTCTTTAGCATTGAACTCACCGCCGCCAATCGGAAACAATTGCTGATACCTGCGGGTTTCGCCCATGGATTTTCTGTCTTGAGTGAACGTGCAGAAGTGATGTATAAATGCGATGCGTTGTACAACAAGCAAAGTGAGGCCGGCATCCGGTACAATGATCTCACATTAGCAATCGACTGGCGAATCCCGTCGGGAAAAGAAATTGTGTCGTCCAAAGACCTGGAACTGCCGGATTTTGCAAATAGCAGGCATAACTTTGATTACGATAAATAATGGTAACGCGCAGAAATATACTCGTTACCGGCGCCGCCGGGCAATTGGGCAGTGAATTGCGGGAACTGGCCTCTGGTTTTCCCTTTCTGAATTTTATGTTTACCACCAGGGAAGATCTTGATATTACAAATGTATCGGCCGTTTCTTCCTGGTTCAACCAATTTCAACCAGCCTGGGTAATTAATTGTGCTGCCTATACCGCTGTTGACAAAGCGGAACAGGAACAGGATGAAGCATTCCGCATCAATGCACTGGCACCCGGCATCCTTGCTAAGGCATGTGAAGAATGCCAGGGGAGAATGATCCATATCTCGACAGACTATGTATTTGATGGCAACGCGGGAGCGCCCTATGCCGTAACGGCCCATCCTAATCCAAAAACGGTCTACGGGGCTTCCAAACTGGCTGGGGAACAAGCTGTGCTAAAAGCAAGCCCGTCCGCGATCATCATTCGCACTTCCTGGGTATATTCCCGCTTTGGTCACAACTTCGTTAAGACGATGATCCGCCTGATGGCGGAACGAACAGAACTTCGGGTGGTGGACGACCAGGTTGGATCCCCGACCTGGGCGGCAGATCTCGCCGCGGCCATTCTCCAGATCATAAAACATTGCAACAGCGTGGATAGCAGCGCTGCCGGCATTTATCACTACTCCAACACAGGCGCTATCAGTTGGTACCGGTTTGCCCTGGCCATACGGGAACATTCCGGGAGCAAGTGTATCGTTATGCCGGTAACAACGGCCGAATATCCAACACCTGCGCGCCGCCCGGCCTGGTCAGTTCTCGACACCTCCGGGATCGTAACGCAGTTTGGTATTTCCCTTCATCCCTGGGAAGAAAGCCTGGCCCGCTGCATCGCACTGCTAAAAAAATAATCTTGCAGGTAACGGCCGTTTGAAAAGATCATGCCCCCGAACACGGAGGCATGAAGGATACGAATGGATGAATACAAAAGAATTATCGTGGCTGGACAACAATGGTCTGACGGATAAAAAGATAAAGGGCATCGCGCCTGCAGAGAATACTGTGCTCCTGGGTGGCCGTATTGAGCAGCGTGCCTGAGTAGGACGGCAAACCAGTTGAACGGGTAAGCCTGGAAACGGATAAAAAAAGATTCCGCTGGCTGGTACACTGTGCAATGAGCGTGCAAATCCCATTTTCATTAACGGGAGTTATAGATAACAGGTGTCCCCAAAATGCAAAACGGTCATCAAGCAGCAATACAACCAGTTTTCCAGGCAAGGCCTGGAAAAGCAGTTCCAGTTCCTCGGCTTTTACTGCCAGTTCCGCCGGAACCAGCGGATGGAAGTAAACGGGGCCTGTAAAAGGATTGTCCGTATCAACCCGCCCCGGCAGGGGAACGGGATAGGTCAGTCCCCGGAGTTTTCTAGGCATTGGATTTAGCTTTTTGAATGACGCAATAAGTGTATTCACTTAGTGCAAAATCGTTCATCATAAAATCTAAATTGGATGAATTAAAGCCAAAAAATACCCGAAAACGGTCAAAGTTGGAGATTTTGTGGATTTCTTTCGTAGAATTTTAGCGCCCGCAACCGCAGGGCGGAGATATTGAGATTTCGTGGCGAACGATTAACTTGGCATCTTGAATGGCATTTAACCGTGAATACATTGAGCAAAACCGGCCTGCGCTCGTAGACTGGTTTGTTTTTTCAGCCAGTACATTATTGGGTTTTGCATTTCCAAACGTGCTTGGAATTGCCACGAAGCTGTGGGTCTCGAAGGCAATGCTGGCAGCGCTCGTGCTATATACAGTTGGAGCCTGGCTCAAAAAGCTGCCGCTTTATTACCGGCTTATCATAGAGAAAAAAGGTGAACGCGATATTCCCTACCAATTTTTCCTGGTGGTGGGACATTGGCTGGTATTGCTGGTAGTAACCTTATTTGCCGAGCCGGCAGCGCGAATGGTGGTTGGATTAGCGCCCGGTTCACTGGACGATGTATTGGCAAACCTGACAGGCATCGCTTATTGTTCACTGGTTTCTGCAGCCATCACTGCCCTTGTTTTTTGGCCTAAAAAGAAATTGTTTACTAAAACAGTGTATCATGCCGACTTCCGATTCAGGCGTGAACTTGTTGCGGATTGTTGCCTGGTCATCAGCATCACCGTATTCACGTTTGCCTTTTGGGAAAAAGGAGTAATGACGTTGTTCGACCGTCCCATCAGCCAGGTTTCGGACATCTTCTATTCATTTCTTACGATGGGCGCCTGTTTTGTACTGTTTTACCTGCCGCTTCGATTTCTTTATCTTATAGAAGATCATTCACACAACCAAACCTGGAAAAGACTCCTGATCATTTTCAGCCTGGTATTGCTCCGTACCGTTCTCGTCATTCTGGGACTGTAGAACTCAGGCAGGAAAAAAACAATGAAAAGATGCGCCTGTGTCTCCATGACTTTCCGCCACTACAAACCCGCCATGAATGTCCATGATCTTTTTGCAGATGGCCAGTCCTATGCCAGAGCCTTTATAACGTGTTTTGTCGTGCAACCGGTAGAAGATGCCGAAGATGTTTTTTGTTTCTTCAGCAGGGAATCCATTGCCGGTATCCTTTACCGTTATCATGTGGTAAAGACGGTTGGGAACAGCTTCTGAAAAACCGGCTGCGGATGCATCAAACGATTCGCGGCAGGAAATTTCAATATGATGAAGGCCTTCCTCTTTCCGAAACTTGATGGCGTTGTCTATCAGGTGATGAAAAACCAATGAGATCAGGAACGGGTGACCAGTTACCAGTGGCATCTGGTGACATTTTACATCTATATCATGCGGGTTGAGCCGGTGTTCAAAATCAGTGATGATGGTATCCATGATCGCGTTCAGATCTACGTCCTGCTTCTGCGTATCCAGTTCCTGCAGTCGTGTGTAGGCTTTCAGGTCATCAGTAAGCAGTTGCATCCGCTGAATGGCAGCCTGCGCCCGCCGTAAATTAGCCCGGCCGGAATTGGAAAGGTGATGCGCGTCCACGGTTACAATCATTTCCAGGTTAATATAAAGGTTACGAAGCGTATCACTATAGTCATTCGCGGTGATGGCGTTAAACGTTTTCAGCTCAGAATTAAGAAAAGCCAGTTCATTATTTTTTGCAATGAGCGCCTTGTTAAGATCTTCAATTTCCTGTTCAGAACTTTTGCGGGAAGTGATCTCTTCGCGCCAAACAATCAACAGGTCATTGAGGCGGCTGGCTGTAATGCGAAACCAATGTGCTTTGCCATGCGATTGTTCTTCATATTCGAAATCAGTGGTCGTACCTGAGTCAGCGGCCTTTAGCAACTGCTCCAGCACATTTGCCTCGATAGCTGGAAACAATTCAGTAAATCGCTTACCGTTTACATCGTCACGGCTCAGCCCAATCGCCCGGCGTGTGGCCGTATTCATGAGCAACGTTTCAAAATCAATCGTACGCTGCTGATCCTTTATTACCTTATATACCGCAATCGCTCCCGGCGAAGCATCAAAGATCGATTCCAGGATGGAAGAACTTTGCGCGCGGGAACTTTCTTCATCCACATCAGTCTCCTCAGCCTTCCCTCCGGGAAACGGTCCCAGGTCAAGGCAACTGATCAGGCAACCATCGTCCAGCTTGCTGGCGCTAACCTGTGATTGAATCAGTTGTAACCCCTCCGGATGCTGGATGAGGCCGGACCAGGGATGCCCGGATTCGATCACTTTGATCAGCTGATCAAACAGGCCCGAAGATCTTGCCCAGGGGCATACAACTGCGAAATAGCGGGAATACGGATTGGAAGTTTGCAGCACGTGCAAACTTTTTTCATTGGCAAATAGGAGTTCCAGGTCCTGGATCTTTCCAAGTTGGTCTCTCACCGCTTTCAATCCTATAATAGCCTCCGGGGCTTTATCAAGTAAGGATTGAAACCAGGAAGGGATAGTAGCCGGTTGTTGCGTCATTCTTTGTCCTCGTTTCACATTCAGGTCATACAAATTCATGTCCGTCTCTTCTGTTGAAAAAACAGGTTAATTCATCTCAGTGATGAAATCAATCGGTCTATTGCTTACAGGTGTTTGGGTTGTCAGGCAGCTCAGCAAAACATATGAACGCCGCAGGCCGGTTTTGGTAGCAGTTGTAAGAATAACCCCGTAAAGTGCAGTAGGTTAAGTTCTCAGAAGAAGTGGAATGGATATGTAGGGCTCACCGAAGTGGTGCGCAAATATACAAAACTGCTAATAGATGCCCCGGTTTCAGGGCCTGCTCCGGCCGCTTATTTTTCCACATTTTGGCTTCCCCCGTGAAAATCCGTATCTTGTAGTACCAGCTAACGCTGAGTTTGTACATACTGCCGTTGCCGGAACTCTTTCGGCCTCAAACGGCTTACTAATTTTTACCGAAATAATTAACAGAAGCAACACGATGCTATAGGTATGCATTGTGCAGTATAAATAATGTGTATGAAACCAGAAACAAAATCGGGATCGGGTTCAACCCGTTGGGTTGTGCATGAAATCCGAAATCCGCTTTCCGCCATCCTGCTGGCTAACCAGCTTGCAGAGGAACAGTTGCGGGAGGGTCATCCTGATATGGAATCACTTCTCGCCTTAAATGCAATGATTGCAAAGAATATCTCACGCATCGAACAAATTTTGCAGGACATCGCTTCCCGACTGCAGGAACAAACTGCTTTTTTCCCCGTCGATCTCACAGTGCTGATGGATCATGCCCTGCAGCGTATCGCCGACCGTGTAGAAATGCAAAAGATAACCGTCATGCGGAGCTATGGAGATCCTGTTGTGGTAATGGGGGATGGAGAGCAGCTGATTATCGCTTTCCTCAATCTTTTGGTAAATGCTATTGAAGCAGTTGCCAGGGAAGAAGGCAAGATATGGATCACTATTTTGAAAGCAGATAACCAGGTGAAAGTAATTATTAAAGACAACGGCATGGGTATCGATCCCGATAAACTTGAGCTTCTTTTCTCAAGAGGCATTTCTGAAAAACTGAACGGTATGGGCATTGGGCTTTGTCATACCAAAGCAATTCTTGATTTGCATGAAGCTGCCATTGCTGTAAATAGCAGTCCCGGAGCCGGCGCTACTTTTACGATCAGTTTTACTGACCTGGATCCAACAGCATAAGTTGCGGCGCATCCGCAGTTCGTTGCCAGTACTTACTATACATGATCTGCTTCAGAGAATGGCTGCCATGGCCTATGCGCTTTCCAGGCTTATCGTTTGTTCAATACCAATCTCTTTAAGAAAATCCACATCGTGGGAAACAACCAGCAGGCTTCCCCGGTAGTTGCGCAAGGCCGTTGCCAGGATGGAGATATTCAATAGGTCAAGATTGTTGGTAGGCTCATCCAGCACCAGCAGATCGGGCGACGTGGCTTTCATCAACAAACAACAAAGCGCAAGTCTCATTTTTTCACCGCCACTAAGCGCTTTTACCGGCAGGTCCCATTGTTCCATCACAAAAAGAAACCTGGTAAGTCTTCTCCTGATCTCATTGTCTGCAAGGTGCAGTTCATTAAACAATGCAGCTTGTTCCACAACAGTCAGTTGTTCCTGTAGCAATGAATAATCCTGGTCAAGATGCATTGCCCGCATCGGAACGCGCCGGATTGAACCAATTGCCGGCTCAAGTTCACCGGTAATAAACTTCAAAAGGGTAGACTTGCCGCTTCCATTATTACCCGTTATAGCAAAGCGATCAAAGCTTTTTATCGCCACCGTTTGGTTTTCGTGCCAAAGCAGGTGCCCGTTGTAACGGTGGTTAATTCCCATACATTCTACCAACACCCGGTTGGTATGTTGTTCAGAAGAGCCCCACGCCAATTCCATCTGGTCGGGCCCACCGAAAGTTGAAAGCAGCTGATTTCTGTTCGCTCGCAGTGTTTCCATCTTTGCCTGGTGCGCAGCCTGCAACCTGGCCGTGCTGTTTTCCGCGTTATTGCGAAATGTGTTCATGGAGATGGTGGGCAGGCCGGCCTTCTCCTGTTTCTTTTTTCCGCGCGCATCTAATTTTTGCTGCCGTTCTTTGCTTTCCCTTTCCTTTTCACGGGCCTTACGCAACGCTTTTTCTGTAGCATGAAGATCATTTTCCCTGGCCTGCGCCTCTGTTTTTTTCTGCGCCTGGTAGAAATCAAAACTGCCGCCGTAGGTAACAATGCCGGAGCCGGTGATCTCGCAAATCGTATCCAGCGCGCGTAATATAGACCGGTCATGACTTACCACCAGCAGGCTGTCGTGCGTGGTGCGGATATACTCCAGCAACTGTTGCCGGTAGCGCAGGTCCAGGTGATTACTTGGTTCATCCAGCAGGATCAGGCCGTCGCCCTGTAGCTGGATGCCGGCCAGCAACACACGCATTTGTTCACCACCACTGCAGGAAGCCATCGGTGCATCCAACATTTTTTTGCTGAGACCCCATCGCGCCAGCGATTCAGCGGCCCGCTCTTCAACGCCCCAATCGTCTGCCAATTGCTCCAGGTGGTTGTCTGTATAATTTCCGCTCAGGATTGCTCGCAGTGCGCCGAGTTTTTTATCAATACCCAGGGTGGCGGCTATGCTATTATGAAAAGGGGCGCCGGCAACTTGCGGCACATAATAAGCCGGGTTAGTTGCGTACACCGTGCCCGATGTTGGAGCAAGTTTCCCTGCAATTATTTTCAGCAAAGTTGATTTCCCCGTACCATTATTACCAACGAGTGCAATTTTTTCATGGTCACGCAGCGAAAGGCTTAGCTCTTTAAATAGAAACTGGCGATTGGGAAGTGCGTAAGACACTCCTTGTAAGGACAACATGATTTCCCATTTTTAAAATGAAATAAACAAGCGGCAATGCGCTAAAAAAAAAAGAGAGGGAAATCAGTTTCTACATGAAGTTTACAATTAATCTCACCCGGGGCGGGTGGATGTTATATTACAAAGTTACGATTTTTTGGATTATGTACGTAATAGCTTTACTACTACTTCTTTATAACTTCTTCCAATCGGCAATTTTAATTCTCCCAATTCTACTTCGGTGGCGCCAAATGCGGTAATGCGATTTCGGGAAACGATAAACGACCTGTGGATACGGATAAACTGCTGCGCAGGTAACTGCTCACCAAAATCGCCCAACTGCCCTTTGGTAAGATAGGAACGGCTGGCTGTTTGTATAAATACATATTCACGACGACTTTCAAGGTATAGTATATCAGCCAGTGCTATCTTAATGCTTCGCTTGTTGATATTGATCAGCAGGAATGCCTGGTCGGGTTGCTCATCTATTTTGGATGAAAGATTTACCTGTCCTGCAGGCTTCAGTTTATTTACTGCAGCAAGAAAACGCGTAAACTGAACGGGTTTGAGAAGGTAATCCACCACGTTCAGGTCGTAACCATCCAGTGCATATTCGCGGTAGGCCGTGGTAATAATAACCCGCGGCGGCCGTTGAAGTGTGCGAAGGAAATCGAGTCCCTTTATCCGTGGCAGGTGAATATCCAGGAACAATACATCTATTCGTTCCTGTTGCAATACCTCCATGGCTTGCAGGGCATCGTGACAAATACCTTTATTTTCGAGAAAGGGTATCTGGCGGATATAGTCGTCAATAATATCTGCCGCAAGAGGCTCGTCTTCCAGGATCAGGCACTTAATTTTCTCCATTGCTGTTCAAATTGATTTTTAGATCAACAGTATATACATCGGCTGTAAAGCCGGTCTCAATCTCATAGTCTTTGTAGATCAGTTCCAATTGTCTTCGGGTATTGGACAAACCGATCTTTGGCACCGGCTGTGTTGGTTTCTGTTGCTCTGCATTGTTGCGAATGCAAAAATGAAGAATGCCATCGGCAACATCCAGTTTCATTTCAATAAATGAGTCAGACTGTATTTCCGCTGCGCCGTGTTTAAATGCATTTTCAACAAGCGGCAGCAGAAGCAAGGGCGTTACCTGCTGGTTAGGGTCGTCGATATTTTTTTCAAACCGGATCGATAGCCTGTCGGTGAATCTGATCTTCTGCAATTCAATATAATCTTCAAGGAAGCGGATTTCCCGGCTCAGCGGAACAAAACGATCTCCCGACTCATACAGCATAAAACTCAGCAGTTCCGATAATCTTAACACAGCATCCGGCGCCAGGTCACTTTTTTTTCGCGTAAGCGAATAGATGTTGTTGAGCGTATTAAAAAGAAAATGAGGGTTAAGCTGGTTCTTGAGCAACTGCAGTTCTGTGCTCAGTTTTTCGCGGATCAATTCATTTTCCCTGGCTTTGGCTTCCAACTGGGTATCTACGTAGCGGACAGACATGATCAATGCTGCCGGAAAGGCAGCTTCAATAAGTATGCTCAGGAAACGGCGCGGCTCAATTAGCAGTGACGAAGGGTGGAATGCTCCCTTGTACACGTATGGGAATACGATCAGTCGCATGATCAGGATGCATAATAGGATGGCAGTTGCATACGGTATAACGATAAGCAGTGTGTTGGTGAGATAATTTTTCTTGTGGCGGATAATGTGGTTGAAAGAAACAAATACCAGGAAATAAGCCAGGATAATCAGTGGTAATATGTACAGCAGGCTCCCGACGCCCACGCGCACCAATGTATCACTCGTTTTCCAGCCTGGTATATTTTCCAGGAACCAGTTATAGTCCAGGTAGCAGTTGATGGCCCAGTAAAATAGCCAAAAAAGGAGATGGGAGCGAAGTCTTCTCATGGGCCAAAAATCGCCAAAAAGTAGTGTGTTGCCTAACGGGGCTATGAATGGCCGGTAAGCGTCTACCAACAGCCGATATATCGCCGGTTTGAAAAGCTTTCTAAGGGCCCTTTACCAACCAGGCGCACATGCGACGTTGAATTGCCATAGCAAAAATGTAGTGGTGAACATTTAAAAAAACAAACGGTATTATTTTCTAAATTACTTTCAGGAGCAGGTTCGCATCTACTTTTAATTTTTCATGCAGGGCTTTGATAAAGTAGATGTCGGGTTTTTGTTTCCCGCTAATGATCATCGAAAATTTAGTGTCGCTTACGCCAAGGAGTCTTGCGGTAAAACTCTGGTTCAGATGCATTTGAAACATTCGAACCCTGATCAATTCGGGCAGGTTGGATGGAAGTGGTAATGGATCGTGTATGTCTTCATAGGCTTCTGCTGCCTCGGCCATCCGGCGCAGCCGGTTTAACTCAGCAGGTGAAAGATTTTTTTCTCCCTTTTTCATCAGGGTATTGATTTCCTGCATAGTAAGATCATAAGTCTCTTTCGATTTTATTGGCGTTTTTGCAGATTTTGCAGACAAACCTGGATCGGCGCTTGATTTACCTTTAGCAGGCTTTACATATCTTTTTTCTTTTTCCATAAATTGACGCTTTAAGGTCGGAGTATTATTTTCGAGACTACCTGCGCCGGCGATTTCAAACCGTGCCCAGCAGGTAACCGGCGTTGTTCTTTTAGTTCAAAGTTTCGAAAGGATTACCTTGTCATATGCTGCATGCAACCCCAGAAAGCGAACATAAATCGTTCGTACGCTGAAAAATATACGTGCAATTAGCCTGTACCTGTTTCCTGCGATATTAAAGACATATAGATCATGCCCAACATAATCAGTTGCAGGAAACGTTTTTTTCAGGGCGGCAAAACTATTCCAATCTGCATCTTTTGCCAATCTATACCATTCAAGGAGCGGTTTCTTTGCCTGGGGATATCTGCCATAAAAAATCTTCAGGCTCGACTTACTGATCACAATCATTATTCAAATACAACAAAGGTACAATTTTTAGATATTCTGAAAAATAATTTAAAATTTGTAAAAATTGATTTAATGATCATATACTATCGCCAGGGGATGTCTTAAGCAGAAGGGATAAGAGATGAAAATAAAAAAGGGAAATCCAGCAACTGGATTTCCCTTTTTGTTGAGCTACTAGGATTCGAACCTAGACAGACAGAACCAAAATCTGTAGTGCTACCGTTACACCATAGCTCAATCCGCTTCCCGATTTGGGAGTGCAAAAATAAGGCGGAGAATGTTTTTTTCCAAAATCATTTTTAATTGAATGTCAGTCGGTTGGCGCTATGCCCCCTCCATTGCTTCCCGGGTTGGGCCGGCTTTGGATAATTCCTGGTCTTCCCGGTCTTTAAGCTCCCGGATCTTGTCCAGTGCCCCGGCCACCACATCACACATGATCGTGTAAAGCGCACCCTGTTTTGGATTCGCATAAATATATTCCAGGGCTTCATTTTCATTCGCGATCGTTATGGTAGGCAAAGCCGGATTTACCTTGTTAATCCCTTCTTTCAACAGGTTGATGATTTCGTCTGCCGTGCGTCCACGCAGGTTTTTGTCGCAACGGATAATGATCTCATCGAAATACCTGGCCGAAATTTCACCCAATTCGCGGATGTCCTCATCACGGCGATCGCCGGTTCCGGAAATAACACCAATATGAGTGGGGTATTCCAGTTTACTAACAAAGTCACAAAGCAGCTTTAATCCATGCGGGTTATGGGCAAAATCAGCAAGCATCGTGAAATTCCGGAACTGGAAAAAGTTGAGGCGCCCGGGTGTTTGTGTAGAAGATGGCACAAATGAAGCCAGGGCGGAACGAATATCTTCAATGGTAATATCCCGGAATAGATACGTGGCCAGCACAGCGGGCAAACAGTTCTGGATATTGTGCAGCGCTTTCCCTTCAAATGTAACAGGGATATCCTTTACAGGCATTACCCGGATCTTCCAGGTGCCTTTCATAATACTTATATAGCCATTTTCAAATACCGTTGCCAGTCCACCGGCCGCACAATGTTTTCTAATCCTTTCATTATTTTCATCCATGCTAAACAATGCCACATTACAATCCAGGCCCTCTTTCATTTTGTAAACAAGGTTGTCATCCGCGTTCAGGATCGCATAGCCATGCGGGAATACTGTTTCGGGTACCACGGCTTTCACTTTCGCCATTTGTTCAATGGTGTTGATGCCGCCCAGGCCCATATGATCTTCCGCTACATTGGTAACAATAGCCACTTCACAATTTTGAAATGCGAGGCCCGACTTCAATATTCCACCCCTTGCACATTCAAGCACAGCAAAATCAACGGTAGGGTCTTTAAGCACAAAAGAAGAACTTACCGGGCCGGTACAATCTCCTTTCATCATCAATTGGTTTTGGATATAAACCCCATCCGAGGTTGTGTAACCTACTTTTTTGCCCGCGCTTTTTGCAATATGCGCAGTAAGACGGGTAGTGGTGGTCTTCCCGTTGGTGCCCGTGATGGCAATAATGGGAATGCGTCCGGCGCTTCCCTTCGGGAAAAGCATATCCACCACCGGTTCTGCGACATTGCGTGGTAATCCTTCTGCCGGTTCAATATGCATCCGGAAGCCGGGTGCGGCATTTACCTCCAGCACAGCTCCGCCATTTTCAGAAATAGGCGTACGGAGATCAGTGGCCATTATATCGATTCCGCAAATATCAAGTCCGATAATCTTAGCAATCCGTTCAAACATAAAAATATTTGCAGGATGTACTTCGTCGGTCACATCCGTAGAAGTGCCGCCCGTAGAAAGATTGGCGGTTGGTTTCAGCAACACGCGCTCATCGCGTGCAGGGATGGTTTCCAGGGTATAACCAAGATCATCCAGCATTTTTTGCGTGAACTGGTCGGTTGTGATTTGTGTTAGTACTTTCTCATGTCCATATCCGCGGCGGGGATCTTTATTGGTTTCGTCAATTAGCCATTGAATGGTATGTACTCCATCACCAACTACCGAAGCAGGTGTGCGCAAAGCCGCACAGATGAATTTATAATTGATCACAAGGCAGCGAAAATCATAACCGGTGATAAATCGCTCCACGATCACGCTGCGGCTATATTCCTTTGCTGCTTCAAACGCCCGGATAGCCTGATCACGGTTGATGATGTTGGTGGTGTTGCCCTTGCCATGATTTCCATCAATCGGTTTTATAACCAGCGGATAGCCGAAGCGCTCAATGGCGCTATCGAGCCCGGCTTCTGTGCGCACTACGGTTCCTCTTGGAACAGGAATTTCGGCAGCTTCCAGCAGCATTTTTGTTTCCTCTTTATCGCAAGCGATATCGACTGCAATATTGCTGGTGGTGGAAGCAATGGTAGCGCGAATCCTTTTTTGGTTTACACCATATCCCAATTGCACCAGGCTGGCTTTATTGAGACGGATAAAGGGGATACCCCTGCGGGCGGCTTCTTCTACAATACATCCCGTTGAAGGTCCCAGCCGGGTGTCTTCCCGGATTTCACGCATGGCCTGAATGTCCTCTTCAAGATTATATTCCTTGCTTTCAATTAATGCCTGTGCAATACGAACTGCCGCTTTAGCGGCGTATACGCCCGCATCTTCTTCCATGTAATCAAAGATTACATAATATACTCCCTCGCGTTCGCCGGTGCTGCGGGTGCGGCCAAACCCGCAATCCATGCCCGCCAGTGTCATGATCTCAAGCGCGATATGCTCCACTACATGGCCCATCCAGGTTCCTTCTTCCACGCGACTGAAAAAGCCGCCAGGCACGCCCTCACTGCAACGATGTTCATTCAGGGAAGGAAGTAGCGCTTTAAGCCTGTCCAGGAACCCGGGAATAAGATTGGTGGGTTGCTGTTCCAGCTCTTCCAGGTCCAGTTTCATCTGTATCAGTTTTGGCCGGCGAACACTCCAGTAATTTGGGCCTTTCAGCACTTTGATCTCCAATATTTGCATATAAGAAGGGTTGAAATTGGAAGTTAGGGTATTTTAGTGAAGCTGCAAGAAGCTGCAGGGGCAGTCATTTTATGGGGAAGTAAAGCAATCATCTTACATTTATCCAAACAAATAATATGCCTGCCAACAGACGAAAATTCCTGCAACGTGCCGGTGCTTTTTCAGCCACAACATTTTTAAGTTCGCTGACCGCGCCGGCCTGGAGCCGAAACCTGCAGCGCGCACTTTCCCGTGCGGAAGGTCAACTGCCGCAACAGTTGGCAACCGACGAAGAATTCTGGTATTATATCCAGCAGGCATTTACCGTATCGGCGGGTATCATCAACCTGAACAATGGCGGCGTGTCTCCGGCACCCCGTACAGTACAGGAAGCCATGAAACGGTATTATGATTATAGCAATGAAGCGCCCAGCTACTTCATGTGGCGTATTCTTGATCAGGGCCGGGAGCCACTGCGGGCACGGCTGGCAGGTTTGGCGGGAGTGGATAAGGAAGAAATTGCGATCAACCGCAATTCATCGGAAGGATTGGAAACCATCATTTTTGGGTTGCAGCTAAAACCGGGCGATGAGGTGGTGGCCGCGCGGCAGGATTATCCAAATATGATCAATGCCTATCGCCAACGGGAAATGCGGGAGGGAATTAAATTGTCGTGGATCAACCTGGAACTGCCGTCGGAAGATGAGGATTATTTGGTAAAACAATATGTGCAGGCATTTACGCCACGCACTAAAGTGGTCCATATTACCCACATCATCAATTGGAATGGACAGGTAATACCCGTACGGAAAATTGCCGACGAAGCCCGCAAGCGCGGTATACAGGTGGTTGTGGATGGCGCGCATAGTTTTCTTCACCTCAATTTTAAAATACCCGACCTGGGTTGTGATTATTTTGCCACCAGTTTACATAAGTGGATGTATGCGCCGATTGGTACGGGAATGTTGTATGTAAAAAAAGAACGGATTCCGGCATTGTACCCTCTTTTTGCTACCAACGAAAATCCGTTAAAAGATGATATCCGGAAATTTGAAAACCTGGGTACCCGCCCTTTTTACATTGAACAGGCGATTGGTAAGGCAATCGACTTTCACGAAATGATTGGCAGTGAACGGAAAGAAAAGCGACTGCATTACCTTAAAAATTACTGGATGGAAAAGGTAAAAGATCTGCCGGGCATCTACCTGAATACATCCCTGGATCCCCGGTGGGGATGTGCCATTGGCAACATTGGGTTTGAAGGGAAAAAAGCCGGGGAGCTGGATGGTTTCCTGATGGAAAAATATAAAATACATAGCGTGGGTATTGAATGGGAAAATATCCACGGCGTGCGGATTACACCCAATGTATATACAACCGCGGCAAACCTCGACGTGCTGGTAACAGCCTTGCAGGAATTTGCCAGGCGGAAATAATTAAAAAAATGAGCCTGTCCGCCAACAACATCCGGGCAACTGTGTTATCCCTAAGCCGGAATCGTAATATTACTGAACGCCTACATGTCTACTACCACAACTAACACCGCTAAGTTAAGCCTGCTGCAGGCCACCGCCATTAACATGATTGATATGGTGGGCATCGGTCCTTTTGTTGTAATGCCTTTTGTTGTGGCACAGTTTCACGACGGGCTTTTTATCTGGGCCTGGATATTTGGTTCAATAACAGCGCTGGTGGATGGAATGATCTGGAGTGAACTCGGCGCACGATTTCCAATGGCCGGCGGCACCTATAATTTTCACCGCATTGCTTTTGGAGAACGGGGCGGGCGATTTATGAGTTTCCTGTTCGTATGGCAAACCTCCATACAGGCGCCATTGGTAATAGCGTCTGCTGCAATCGGCTTTTCAGAACACCTGGTATACCTCGTTCCTCTTTCCGATTTACAACAAAAAACGGTATCTGCGTTATTGGTCGTGCTGGCCTGCATCCTGCTTTACAGGAGGATTGAAGCGGTTGGCCGCATCTCGGTCATTTTTGGATCACTTGTGATCCTGACAATTGGATGGATCATCTTCAGCGGGTTTACACACCAGCAACATACAGTTCCCCTGTTCCCTGCAGATCATCATTCTTTTTTCAGTCTTGTTTTTTGGGCCGCTATCGGTCATGCGTCCGTAAAAACGGTGTATAGCTATCTCGGTTACTATAACGTATGTCATCTCGGCGGTGAAATCCGTAATCCGCAAAAAAATATTCCCCGAAGTATTTTTATTTCGATTGCCGGTATTACTGTGCTCTACCTGCTCATGAACCTGAGCGTGATGAGCGTGCTGCCCTGGCAGGATATCCCGGCGAACGAAAAACACCTGGTCAGCATTTTTATGGAAAGAGTCTATGGCGTAGCTGCTGCACGGGTAGTAACGATATTGATTCTTTGCGTGGCCTTCTCCTCGTTGTTTGCTGTTATCCTGGGTTATTCCCGGGTGCCTTACGCTGCGGCCGTTGACGGTAATTTCTTCAGGATATTCGGCAGGTTGCACCCAACGAGGCATTTCCCCAATATTTCCCTGCTCTTTTTGTGCGGCCTCGGACTGATCTTCAGCCTGCTTTTCCGGCTTGAAAAAGTGATCAGCGCCATCCTGGCGATGCGGATTGTGGTGCAGTTTATGGCTCAATGCGTCGGTGTTGTATTATTGCGAAAAAGCAGCAACAAAGGGCCACTTCCGTTTAAAATGTGGTTATTCCCCATTCCCGTGATTCTATCGCTGCTCATCTGGTCGTTCCTACTGTATTCTACCGGCTGGTTTGGGCTATGGGGATTAGTAATGGCAGCAATTGGCTCAACGGTATACCTGGTCGTCAACCGCAAACGTTTGTAGAATCCCCTCGTTTCTCCACATATCCACATCAGTTGCTGGATTATCTTTTCGTTAAGGTGTTTTCTTTTATTTTTGTTGAATATCCAAACCACCTTTCATGTCGCATCCTAAAGGAAAACTTATTGCAATAGGAGGAGCTGAAGATAAGGGCACAAACCTGGAGACTGGAGAAGTTTATCGAAATAATCTGAACTTTTTCGAGCTTGGCATTTTGCGCCGTGTTGTGGAAGAAGCGGGCGGGAAGTCGGCCCGCATTGAAGTGATCACCACCGCCTCCATGATCCCGTATGAAGTGGGAGAAAATTACCTGAATGCTTTTGGTCGCATTGGTTGCACCAATATTGGTCTTATGCACATTCGTACCCGCCAGGATGCGATGAATGAAGAATTTGTTGAACGCGTACGGCGCTGTGATGCCGTAATGTTTAGCGGTGGTAACCAACTTCGCCTCAGCGCCACAGACGGCGGCACTGAATTTCTGACGATACTGAAAAAGAGATATTGGGAGGAGGATTTTGTAATTGCAGGTACCAGCGCCGGCGCAATGGCGATGAGCAATACGATGATCTACGAAGGAAATGCCACGCGCGCACATTTAAAAGGCGAAGTGAAAATAACCACCGGACTGGGCTTTGTAAATTCCGTCATTATCGATTCGCATTTTGAAAAACGCGGTCGCTTTGGCCGCCTCGCACAGGCCGTTGCCACCAATCCTTCCTGCATTGGCGTTGGACTTGGAGAAGATACCGGGATGCTGATTACGGAAGGAAACAAGATGGAAGCCATCGGCAGTGGACTGGTCGTGATTATTGACGGACATGATATCCTGCACTCTAATATTGCCGATATCCCGGACGGTAATCCTATAAGTCTTGAAAATTTGAAAGTGCATTTTTGCGAGAAAGGAAATGGCTACCTGATCCGTGAGCGGAAATTTCTTCCTGAAGCCTCGGAGGGATCAGTGATACGCAAACAGGTAGATGTTGAATAACTTGTTAAACTGACAAAATGAAAAAGAATTTTCTCTTCGCCGTGTTGCTGGTGGCATTGGTTTCATTTACACCCGGTAAGAAAAAGAAAGTGATTTTCTTTGGAGATTCTATCACTGAACTTGGCGTAAAACCCGGCGGTTATGTAACCAAGGTGGATAGCCTTTGTCGCGCTGAAGGGAAGGGCAGTGACTTTGAAATCATCGGCTCTGGCGTAAGCGGCAATAAGGTTTACGACCTTTACCTGCGTATGGAGGATGATGTACTAGCGAAGAACCCCGATATCGTTGTGATTTACGTGGGCGTAAATGACGTGTGGCATAAAACCTTGCTGGGCACCGGCACTGATCCTGATAAGTTTGAAAAATTTTACCAGGCGATCCTTAAAAAACTGAAGGAGCGGAATATCCAGGCCGTGTTATGTACACCGGCGGTGGTAGGCGAAAAAAATGATTTTAGTAATCCGCTGGATGGAGATCTGAATCGCTACAGCAATATCATCCGTGACATTGCATCAAAAAATAAACTACCGTTGATTGATCTTCGTGCCGACTACCTGGAATACGAGCGGAAATACAACCCGCGTAATGAGGAGAAAAATATTCTTACGTACGACAAAGTACATCCCAATGAAGCAGGCAATTTTTTCCTGGCCAACCTGATGTGGAGTGCATTGAAAAAACTTGGGGATTAATACTTACAACCAGCCTTTATCGCTTTCCCAAACCCGTGACGCGCGCCCTTCGTGAAAAACGATATCATAATTCCGTTTGCGCGCCCAGGCGATCACCTTTTTCCGCAGCAGTTTGGGGTAGAAATGGGCGATGATGTTACTGCGCTCAGACAACTCCGGGAACAAACCAATACGACTCAATACATCATACGAAGCGGCTGCACAGCGCATTCCAAATACCGCATAATCGTACGGCGTGCTGGCGGCATATTCATCAAAAATTGATTCCAGTTCCTTTTTCTGGCTGGCCGTCACCGGGATCCGGATGCTCGCCCATTTGGTGGTAGCAGTGTCCCAGTACATCGCTTTATTGATATCAAAACCGCCATTCGGCTTCTTATCAATTGGAACAATATGGCAATTGCCATGAGGTCTGAAGTCAAGCACGCGGCCGCTGGACTGAATATTTACATGGCCTCCTTTCAGGCCGCCAAATGCAGGTTTTTCACTGTCGCGGAAACCCGGCGCAGGTACGGAACCGTAAAGAAAATTTACCTGGATGGTGTCTGCGATTTCCTGGCTGGAAGCAGGAAAGCAGCAAAAGCAGAAGAAAAACCCGGCAAACAACAATTTCATGAATTGAAATTAAGTTGATTTACCGGGTTGCCCGGTGGATAACCGGAATATTAACGTTTTTACAATAAGCGTTGCCGGTTATTGTACCGATACGAGGTAATAATTCTTTTTCCCTTTTTGCACCAGCAGGTAACGATGGTGCAATAAAAGAGCGCTGTTGATTGGCATGGCGATATCAGTTACTTTATGCCGGTTTACACTAACGCCGCCACCCTGAACGGTTTTTCTCGCTTCACCCTTACTGGGGAAAATGCCGCTGTCCGCCAGGAAACTAACCACATCAATGCCCGCGTTCAGTTTTTCTTTTGGAAAATCTATTTTAACTACGCCTTCCATGGCCTCCAGGTCTTCGACTGCCAGGGATTCTGCCGGGGCATTCTGGTTGGCAAACAGCTTTTGCGTGGTTTCCAGCGCTTTGTCCAGCCCATCCTGTCCATGTACAAAACGGGTGATCTCTTCTCCCAGTTTTTTCTGCAGCAATCGCTGACCGGGATCTGCCTGGTGTTGCTGTAAAATGCCTTCAACCTCCGGTTTGCCCAGGAATGTAAAAATGCGGATCCATTTTTCCGCGTCCGTATCGCTGGCATTGAGCCAAAACTGGTAGAATTGGTAGGGTGAGGTGCGGTTAGGATCCAGCCAAACGTTACCGCTTTCAGTTTTACCAAATTTTCCTCCGTCTGCCTTGGTAATCAATGGATTTGTAAATACAAATGCTTCTCCGGCGCATTTCCGGCGAATCAGCTCCGTACCCGTTGTCATATTTCCCCACTGGTCGCTGCCGCCCATCTGGAGTTTGCAGTTTTTATGTTGGTAAAGCCAGTAAAAATCATAACCCTGCATCAGCTGGTAGGCAAATTCAGTATAGCTGATACCGGTTTCTCCTTCGATCCGTTTTTTTACACTGTCTTTTGCCATCATATAATTGACAGTAATATGTTTGCCGGTATCGCGCAGGAAATCGATAAAGGAAATTGTTTTGAACCAGTCGTAATTATTAACCATTTCCGCGGCATTTGGCAACGAAGGATCAAAATCCAGGAATTGCTCCAATTGCGCTTTTACGCCAGCGATATTTTTTTGCAGCGTTTCTTCGTTCAGCAGGTTTCGCTCTTCACTTTTACCGCTGGGGTCGCCCACCATGCCGGTGGCACCGCCCACCAGCGCAATCGGTTTATGTCCTGCGCGCTGAAAATGAACCAGTAGCAGGATCGGGACCAGGCTACCAATATGAAGGCTGTCGGCAGTGGGGTCAAACCCAATATAGCCGGTGGTCATCTCTTTTTCAAGCTGTTCCTTCGTTCCGGGCATTATGTCCTGGATCATGCCTCGCCAGGTCAGTTCGTCAAGCAGGTTCATTATAAATCGTTCTTTTTTAATAAATTATAAAAAAAAGTGGAACAGTGGCGCTGCGGTACGGCAGCCATTGCGGGGCAAAAATAAGCCAGAAAAACTTTGAACGCCCCGCTGGCAATATATTTCTAAACTATTCGTTTTCAGGTCTTAGCCTTTTTGCCCCCACCACTATGTTTTTACGGGCTGAAAGTCTAATTTTACAGTAAGCCCCGTATCTTTTGAAGACTGTTAGTAATTGCTTATTTGAAAATTCAATAATGAAAACGAACCGCTTTTACCTGTCCGTGTTGATGGCCCTGTTGTGTCTTGATGTTTCCGCACAGTTCAGAAAATACTCCAATGAATTTCTCAATATCGGCGCCGGGGCGCGAGGCCTTGCCATGGGAAGTGCCCAGGTGGCATCGGTTGCTGATGGAACCGCGGGTTACTGGAATCCTGCCGGGTTGGTAGGTGTGAAGGATCACCCGCAGATCAACCTCATGCATGCCGAGTATTTTGCAGGCATCGGGAAATATGATTTTGCCAGTGTTGCATTTCCGGGTACAAATAATAAGCGCACATTCGCGATAACAGGTTTGCGCTTCGCGGTAGACGATATCATGAACACGCTGTTCCTGGTGGAACCGGATGGATCACTGAACTACAATAATATCCAGTCATTTTCTTCTGCTGATTATGCCTTTATTTTTTCCTACGGTCAAAAACTGAAAGAAAGCGAGAAAAAAAACGTCCACTTTGGTGTAAACGCCAAGGTAATTCATCGCAACGTAGGCAAATTTGCAAAGGCCTGGGGCTTTGGCCTGGATGCAGGATTACAGATATTCAGTAATCGCTGGAAATTCGGCATCGCCGGTCGTGATATCAGCACCACTTTTAATGCATGGTCATTTTCTTTCACGGAGCGGGAAAAAGAAGTTTTATACCTGACGAATAACGAGATCCCGGTAAAGTCGACTGAAATGACTGCACCCCGGCTGGTATTGGGAATTGCACGTGATTTCCAATTGAGTAAGAAAACAAGCCTGCTGGCTGAATTAAATGCGGACGTTACGTTTGACGGCCGACGCAATACGGTCCTGAGTTCTGACCCAGTAAGTGTAGACCCGAAACTGGGACTGGAGTTCAACTTCAATAAAGTGTTTTTCCTGCGTGCCGGGATAAATAATTTCCAACGGGCGCTGGCAGATGGAGATACCCTGAACCAAAAGCGCGTATGGATCTATCAGCCAAGTGCAGGTGCCGGTTTCCGCATCCAGAATGTAACCATCGATTATGCTTTCACCAATCTCGCCAACCAGTCAAACCCACTTTTTACCCACGTTTTTTCATTGAAGCTTGACATGGTGGCTGATAAAAATAAAAAATGATCCGTACCAGTTGTATAAACTTTTTCCAATGAAGCGACTTTTACTTTTCATGCTTATTGTAGCCGGCCTTTCCGCTAAAGGACAGCAATTTAACAATGAGTGGATTGATTATAGCAAAACCTACTATAAGTTCAAGGTGGGTTCAACCGGTCTGTACCGGATTTCACAGGCTACGCTTACTTCACTCAGCCTGCAAAACACACCTGCAGAAAACTTTCAGTTGTGGAGGAATGGTGTGCAGGTGCCGTTGTATACCAGTAAGCAAACGGGTGTATTTGGTGCGGGTGATTATATTGAGTTCTGGGGCGAAATGAATGATGGGGAGCCAGACAATGTGATGTACCGGAATTCGCTTTACCAGCTCAATCGTAAATGGAGCCTTGAATCGGATACTGCATCGTTTTTTCTTACGGTGAATCCGTCCGGCGGTAATGCGCGGCTGGTACCGCAGGTTAATACCATTCCCGGTGTTCCACCAGCGCCGGAAAAATTTTTCCTCTACACAGCCGGCAAATATTACAAAGATCGGATCGGGCAGGGTACTGCCCAGGTTGTTGGAGAAAACGTTTATTCGTCGGCCTACGATGAAGGCGAAGGATGGGCATCTATTGATATCCCATCCAATTCCGTTCTTGCCAATACATTTTCCAGTTTGCATGTATATACGGGGTCAGGCGCGCCCGCAACTGCTTCTTTCAGCATAAATGCTGCCGGTTACAATGGTCTCAATGCACGTTATTTTAAGGTAACCCTGAATGGGGACTCCATCCTGGGGCCACAGATGGACTTTTTCCAATCCGTACGTGCATCCACCAGCGTTCCACTTAGCCTGATCAGTACGGGTACTGCGGCGGTGGAAGTGACTAACAAGTGCAGTTCTCCGGATTATGATCGGATGATCGTGGCACAAATGGAACTGACTTATCCGCATGATTTCAATTTCAATAACGAAACCAATTTTAAGTTCACACTTCCTGCAAGTGGAACCGGAAATTACCTGGAGATCACCAATTTTAACAATGCGGCGTCTACGCCTGTATTATATGACCTTACCAATGGCATGCGCTATGACGCCAATATTGCCAGCGGCCCCATATTCCGGTTTATGTTGCAACCTTCCGGAACAGCCCGCACGTTGTTGCTCGTAAGCGAGGCCGCTGCCAATGTGATGCCGGTAACAAATTTCACGCAACGCAACTTTGTGAATTACGCAACGGCGGCTAACCAGGGTAATTACCTGGTTATTACCAGGCAGGATTTCATGACTGGTGGTAGTGGAAGCCCGGTAAATGATTTTGCCAGTTACCGGAATTCTGCGGCAGGTGGAAGTTATAATACAAAAGTTTATATGATCGATCAATTGATTGATCAGTTTGGTTTTGGTATCAGGCAACATCCGCTGTCCATTCGCAACTTTGTACGGTGGGCCCGGGCTAACTTTTCACAGCCCATCAAAGATGTTATGCTGGTGGGAAAGGGCGTTAACTATATGCAATACCAGTCCTATCAAACAGATCCGGATATGGACAAGTTGGATATTATCCCAACGTTTGGCCAACCGGCATCAGACCTTTTGCTGATGGCCGATCCCGGACCGGATGAGCGGCCGCGGGTGCCGATAGGACGTCTTTCCGTGATTAATGCCGACGAATTTGGTATTTGGCTGCAAAAACTAAAAGAATACGAACAGGCGCAGGCTTTTCATTCTCCGCGTATTGCCGATAAGGCCTGGATGAAAAATGTGGCGCACGTGGTAGGTGCAGAAGGAAGCCTGAATGATGATATTACGCGCATTCTCCAGGGGCTTGAGCATATTGCCGTAGATACATTTATGGGCGCACACGTTGAAACGTTCACAAAAACCAGTACAGAAGCCGTAGAGCAATCAACCAATGTACGGCTTCAAAATTTATTTAACGAAGGGATAGGGATGATCACTTATTTTGGTCACTCCTCATCAACAACGCTGGAATACAACCTCGACAATCCACAGAATTATAATAATCCCGGTAAATACCCGCTGTTCGTACTTCTGGGTTGTAATGCCGGTAACTTTTTCAACTATAATGTTGCCCGGTTATCTACTAAAGAAACAATCGCTGAAAAGTATGTATTGGCACAGGAACGCGGAAGTATAGCATCTATAGCAAGTACGCACCTGGGCATTGTGCATTTCCTCGAAATTATGAGCAACCATGCTTATAATACGTATGCTATTGATGAATATGGCAAATCGATCGGGGAACAAATGTTGCATACCATCGATCGGATGTATAACGATCTTGGACAGGATAATTTTTACGCACGGTTTCACTGTGAACAGAATACGCTGCAGGGTGATCCTGCCATGAAGCTGAACTCATTTGACAAACCGGATTATGTAATTGAAGACCAGTTGGTGAAAGTAAACCCGGAATTCATTTCAGTTGCAGAAAACTCCTTCCGTGTAGATGCCAAGTTTATGAACCTGGGTAAGGCGGTAAGCGATAGCATAACGATTGAAGTAAAACGGACATATCCCAATAATACTACCGAGGTGATCAAGCGGCAGCGGATACCAGGTATTCGTTATATCGATTCGCTTTCGTTTGATGTACCTGTTGTGGCCACGCGCGACAAAGGCGCTAACAGCATCACTATTACTGTTGATGCAGACAATGACGTAGATGAATTGTATGAGACAAACGTAAATAATATCGTAACGAAAAATTTCTTCATCTACGAGGATGAGGCAAGGCCGGTTTATCCTTATGATTATTCTATCATTAATCAACAGGGAATAAAATTCCAGGCATCAACAGCCAATCCGTTTAGCCCGGTAAAAGATTACCGGATGGAAATAGATACCTCGGCGCTGTTTGCCTCACCGCTGGCCAGCAGAACGGTTACATCTGCCGGAGGCGCATTCTCTTTTGATCCCGGTATTACATTCCAGGATAGCACAGTCTATTATTGGCGTGTAGCGCCGGTGCCAGGTTCCGGACCATTTAACTGGAATACTTCTTCCTTTATTTACCTGGCTGGTAGTTCAGAAGGTTTTAACCAGTCTCACTATTATCAACACCAGGAATCGGAAAAAGAACGTATCAATCTTGTTGAGCAGGGAAGGGAGTGGGTATATGACTCTCTATATCATTTCATTTTTGCAAAAAATGGAATATTTCTTACCGCAACGGTACAGGAGGGAGATATTATCGTGTCACCTGATGGTGATCCATATATCCGAAGCGCCTGCGTTGGGTATTCTTTGATTTTTAATGTTTTCGATCCCAAACGATTTAAGCCAACCGTCAATTTAGCCGGACAGTACGGAAGTGCACCTGCTTGTGATGTAAGTCGCCAATGGAACTTTGAGTACAGTTATATGACGCCGCAGTCCCGGAAGCTTGCCATGGATTTTATGGATTCAATTCCGGAAGGCTCAATAGTTGTCGTTCGAAATATCCTTAATAACACCCAGGTAGACAATTTTGTAGATACCTGGAAAGATGATACCCTTGCTTTCGGTCATAACAACTCTCTTTATCACAAATTACATGACCTTGGACTAAATGTTGTTGACTCCTTTACGACTCCTCGGGCCTTTATTATGATCTATAAAAAAGGTGATCCGAATTTCGGAGTTGCACAGGTGGTGTCTGATGGTCTGTATGACCTGGTTACACTTACTAAGGATCTTAAAACGCCGGATACGCTGGGTGCTGTCAAATCTCCATTATTTGGACGCGCAAAATCCTGGAAAACATTAAAATGGCGGGGAGGAACGGGCAGTGACGTTAATCCTGTGGACGAAACAAAATTTGATGTTATCGGCGTAACTCCGGCGGGAACAGAAACACCGTTGATGACCGACCTGGATGCTGATCAGCAGGACGTAGATATTTCCAGTATTGACGCGGTAACCTATCCATACCTGCGCTTGAAATTGCGGACGCTGGATACGCTTAACTTCACGCCTTACCAACTTCGATACTGGCGTGTGTTAGCTGACATGGTGCCAGAAGGTGCTATCGCGCCGAACCCGCCGACAGGATATTTCCAGACAAAAGATACCGTCGATATTGGTGAGCCTTACAATTTCTTTATAGGCTTTAGAAACCTGTCATCCATTCCGTTCGACAGTATGCTTGTAAAAATGGAAGTTACCAACCAGAATAACGTTACTACTCCATATGTATTTAAACGACGCAAATTGCTGGCTTCGCCAGACAGCCTGATCGTTGGTACGATAATTCCGACCGCACAACTGGCAGGCCATAACACACTGAAGATTGAGGTTAACCCGGATGATAATCAGCCCGAACAATATCACTATAATAATTTCGCATTCCGGGATTTTTATGTACGACCGGATAGTCTCAACCCGCTGTTGGATGTAACTTTTGATGGTGTGCACATTCTCAACCGCGACATTGTATCGTCAAAACCTGATATCATCATCAAGTTAAAAGATGAAGCGAAGTGGATGATACTGGATGACACCGGGCTGGTTAAAGTGCAGGTGCGTTATCCAAATGGGGATCTGCGTGATTTCTATTTTACAAATAACAATGATACGCTGCAATTCACGCCCGCAGGGCAGGCGCCTACAACCGACAACACAGCGATGATCGATTTCAATCCTTATTTTTCCCAGGATGGAGATTATGAGTTGATTGTAAGTGGTAAAGACCGAAGCGATAACCAGGCTGGTAAAGTGCAATACCGCGTCGGCTTCCAGGTTATCAATAAGCCAATGATCTCCAATATGCTCAATTATCCCAATCCGTTCACAACTTCTACAGCCTTTGTGTTTACCATTACGGGTAGTGAAGTGCCGCAGAATATCCGGATCCAAATTCTGACAATAACCGGTAAGGTGGTTCGGGAAATTACAAAAGATGAATTGGGGCCGTTGCATATTGGTCGAAACATTACTGACTTCAAATGGGATGGAACAGACCAGTATGGTCAGAAACTTGCAAATGGTGTGTACCTGTACCGGGTGATCACCAACCTGAACGGTAAATCACTTGATAAATACAAATCGGCCGATGATAATACGGACAAATATTTCAATAAGGGCTATGGAAAGATGTACCTGATGAGATAGATTGCCGCAAAGGATCCTGAACCCCGCCCCAAAGGCGGGGTTTTTTGTGCTGGCCTGTTTCGTTATTTTTGTAGTTCAATATGGCAAAAATCAGCATCAACATAGCAACTGGCAGCCTGCAGCAGCAGGACATGATTGTAGGCATAGACCTGGGTACCACCAACAGCCTGGTGGCGATTATCCATCCTGAAAGTGGTAAACCGGTAGTGCTGAAGGAGCATGATGGAACAGCCCTTGTTCCGTCCGTTATACATCTTGGTGAAAATGGCGCAGTAACGGTAGGAGATAAGGCAAAAGAATATCTTGTTTCGGAACCTCAGAATACCATTTTTTCAGTCAAAAGACTGATGGGTAAAGCTTACAATGATATCCGTGAGCATAGCGATTTCTTTTCGTACAAAATAATTGATGATAATACCGAAAGCCTGGTGAAAGTACAGGCAGGAGACCGTTTTTGGTCGCCCATCGAATTGTCGTCGCTGATCCTGAAAGAACTGAAAGCACGCGCGGAGCATATTTTGAAAACCAATATCTCCAAGGCAGTTATTACTGTACCTGCTTACTTTAATGATGCCCAACGCCAGGCAACACGAGATGCTGGTAAGCTGGCAGGATTGGATGTGTTGCGCATCGTAAATGAGCCAACGGCCGCCAGCCTGGCGTATGGTATCGGGATGAAGCAGGATGAAACAAAAACAATTGCCGTATATGACCTCGGCGGCGGTACATTCGACATTTCTATTCTCCGCATCGCCAACGGGATATTTGAAGTGCTTTCTACCAACGGTGATACTTACCTGGGTGGTGACGACTTTGACAGGGCTATAGTGATGTATTGGTGTAAAACGTTGAACATTTCCGCCGAACAGCTTTCTTCCGACAAACCATTAGCGCAAGCGCTGCGCCTGCTGGCAGAAAAAGCAAAAAAAGAATTAAGCGCAGCAGCAGAATTTACAGGAAGCTATAG
This sequence comes from Bacteroidota bacterium, assembly GCA_048498035.1. Classification (GTDB taxonomy): domain Bacteria; phylum Bacteroidota; class Bacteroidia; order Chitinophagales; family Chitinophagaceae; genus CADEDV01. The sequence goes on from JBEHYT010000012.1 coordinate 85,066, forward strand.
TCAATACCAATTGCAGCTAAGCAAAACTACGTTTAACGACCTGGCCAGACCTTTTATTGAAAGAACTATTAATTGCTGTCGCGCTGCCCTACAGGATGCAGGGCTGTCTGTAGACCAGGTTGATGAAGTAGTAATGGTAGGCGGTTCTACACGCGTGCCGGCTGTGAAAGAAGCGGTCGGGGAATTTTTTAATCGTACGGTAAATGATGATCTAAATCCAGATGAAGTAGTGGCGCTGGGGGCCGCAGTGCAGGCGGATATCCTTGCGGGTAATAATAAAGACTTTTTATTACTGGATATTACGCCATTGTCCCTGGGAATCGAAACCATGGGGGGGCTGATGGACGTGCTCGTGCCACGCAATTCCAAAATACCCTCCCGTGCGGCCAGGCAATATACCACGCAAAAGGATGGACAAACAGGGATATTAGTGTCTGTATACCAGGGGGAACGGGATCTTGTAAAAGACAACCGGAAACTGGCAGCATTCAATCTCACCGGGATACCAGCCATGCCTGCCGGGCTGCCCAAAGTGGAGATATCGTTTTTAATTAATGCCGACGGCATACTCGTTGTTCGCGCAAAAGAATTGCGAAGCGGGGTGGAACAAAGCATTGAAGTAAAACCGCAATACGGGCTTACTGATGAAGAAGTGGAGAAAATGCTGTTGGATTCTATAACAAATGCGAAGGAAGATATCCAGGTTCGCGCACTGGTGGAAGCGCAAACAGAAGCACAGCAACTATTGGATACCACGCGCAATTTTCTCGATAAACATAAAACATACCTGTCTGCTGATGAGCTGGATACAACAGAGCGGGCCATGGAAGATTTGAAAGGGCTCATCATGCATGGAAATAAAGATGAAATTCACTCAGGTATCGAAAAGCTAAATGAAATATCGAGGCCTTATGCAGAGCGTGTGATGGATGAGGCGATTGCCGCGGCTATGAAAGGCCGAAAAATATAAAACTTATCCATGTCCGCGCCGCCATCCCCCAAACGCCTCTTGTACCTCGACTCAGCCAGGGGGCTTGCGGCTTTAAGCGTAATTACATGGCACTTTTTACTGGCCGTGTATATGATGCAGACATCGCTGTTTCATTACCAGTCACCTTTTCATTTTTTCTGGTATGGTGAGGCCGATGTGATTTTTTTCTTTATACATAGCGGATTTATTCTGGCTTACTCCTATGCCGGGCCTGAAAAAAAACTGACGCCACGTAGTTATATTCAATTTTTGATTGAGCGTATATTTCGCATCTACCCGCTGTTTCTTTTTATACTGATCATCAGTTTCCTGGCCATCAATCACACAGCCAACCTGCACGCAGCAGATCCCGCCAGTTGGGTGAATCGATTTTGGATGCACCCGGAATCAGTTCGGGGACTGGCTACCCAGTCCATGCTGATCGTTCGTGTACCCGAGTCCGCTAATCTGCGGTTGATCCCGCAAGACTGGACATTATCGGTTGAAATTCTCGCAGGCGCTACCGTTCCCATTTTGGCTTTCGCCGGGCGTAAGTATTTTTGGGCTTTCCTGTTGTTGCTGGCTATATTTAAGATCAGCGGCATTTTTTCCACTTTTGTGTTTGAATTTGGCCTTGGGGTTGGCCTGTTTCTGCTACGTGATAACATTATCAGTCTGTGGCAGCGTATACCGATGGTTGTGAAATTCCTTTTTCTTGTGCTTACGCTGGCATTATACTCCGGCTTTCTTTTTTTTCCTACCATGTTTTCAGATGATGTAGTGCTCTTCTCAGCAAAAACAGACCGGATTGTCATTGATGCAGGATGCGCGTGCGCTTTTATTCTTTTACTCGCGTCGCCAAAAATTCAACGGGCGCTTTCCGCACGGGTATTGGTGTCCATTGGCCGAATTTGTTACAGCATCTACCTTGTTCATAAATTGATCATTATGATTTGTTGGCGCGCCATGCAACAATTTCTTGAAAAAATCCATCAGCAACCTCTTATGGTAGTGACTGCCTACCTCGTTTATTTTATTACTGTTATAGTGATTTCTCAACTGTTGTTTTGGAGTATCGAGAAGCCAGCCAATAAATTTGGTAAGAAGATAGCAAGACTAGTTACGGGGCAATCGCCTCTTCCATCTCCTGGCAAAAATCAGCAGACCAAAACAGACCATGAGACTGTTTAAGGCCAAAGAGGAAATTAACAGATCGGGTCGTTGAAAGCGGAATTCAAGTAAACCGTGGCCTTGAGGAACATTTGCAGCCAGTCCGCCTACGGTTCGTTCGATAGGTACAGCCTTGCCATTGTAATAAGCTGTCCATCCCGGGAAATAATTTTGATCAAACCTGACCAGCGTTGCATTTTTTGCCTCAACATCCAGCTGTATTGCTGACGGCAGCATTTTTTCTATTGTAACGTCGGCTGCTTCATCATCAGGCCATGCAAACGCCAGGCTTGTGCGTGTATGAATAGAGTCTGCAATCCCCCGTTCGAGATAAAGTCCCCCAACGTAAGTTGGGTTGGAACTGATCTTTTTTGCAAAAACATTGATATTGACAAATGTATTTGGCCTGTCGTCTGTATATGTTGCAGGCACTTCAGACGGTGCTTCATATTGCACCGGGAAGCCTGGTGTTCTTGCCAACATGCGATCAATCTGGAACGGACTATAACTGCTTACTGTAAAAAAGGGCGTACAAATAAGCGTGTTTAGGACCAATTCCCCCACCAGCACCACGCGCGCCCACCGGATTTTTCGTTTAGCCAGCAGGATCATCAAAAACAGCAACACTAGGAATTGGCAGATAGCAGATAATGTAACAGCGGTAGCGCCAGACAGTGTGCGGACATATTCACCAATTGAGTGCGATATGATATTAGTTGAATAAAAAAAGCCTGCTATCGCGACAACCGTTACCGCGACCAGTAATATTTGAGCCGTTCTGTAAACCCATTTGCCGGCGATTGTTGTTGCTGTTAGCAGTTCTTCAAGCCGATAGGGGCGCGTAGCGTAACCAATATAAAGGATAAACAAAAGGATAGTAAAAAAACGAAAATTTCCCGCGTGACGGAAATAGGAAAACCCGGGTAGTAAATTCATAACAGACCGGAGTGGCAGCAAATGTCCCAACGAAACCAGCAAAAAAAATAAGGCCGCGATTGGCAACAACCAACGACCCGGGAATTTTCGCTTCCAGCTCTCCCGCAACGCCACTGGCAATAAAAGCAGGCAACCCAGGCCCATATACAGGTGCAGCATGGTTGCTTCTGTATTCGGCGCTGTTAGCTTAACCGCCGCAAAAGGTAAAAGCAGCGTTTCAAGGCCGCGTGGATGAAAATAATTTGCGGTAAAGAAAGAAGAAGTTGAGTCCATCGGCTTTCCCCTAACCAGGTGTTGCAACACCTCAAGGGTGGCGAGCAAAACCGGCAGACAAAGCATCGCAGTAAACAGGAATGTGATAAACAGATGCCTAAGTATAAATGAGCGCTTCTCTCGCGATCTAAGCAGCATAAATAATAGTAGTAGCGCCAGTCCGTAAGAAACAACAACCACGAATGCCGGGTAAGAAGAAGTTAACAGCAACAGGTACACAAGAGCAAACCGGGTATCTGAAAACCATCCGGGCGTTTTAAAAAGGTCAAGCGCAGCGCTGATCAACAATGGGATAAAAGCTGCGGCCGTCAGGTAGGGCATCCATTGCGTTGCACTTACGACAAATCCTGAGAGCATATAAGCAATGGCAAGATAAAGCGCTATGCGCTGGTCTGTTACAACGTGTCGCTTTAACAGGTAATACATCGTGATGCCGCAAAGCACGATGAAAAAAAGCAGCTCCACCTGCAAGATCCAGATGGAATAGGGAAACAAACCGCTGAAAAGAAGCTGCGGTGTGCTGTAGATTCCCCAGCTAAGACAGCTGCTTAACGGGAATCCTATGTCCCAGGTATTAAACCAAACCGGGAATTGCCCATGATGCAACGATTCACTAATGAAATAATTGATGGGATACTCAATACCCAACAGGTCATTTTTTACAGCAAACAGCATACTGCTCACGGGCAAAAAGGCGAGAAGACCAGTGAAGATAATGATCAGGTAAGCGGAAATGCGCGGCCTTGCCAGGTGAGAGCTTGTTGTATCCAAAATTGTATCAGCGTTTAGTTCTGAGTTTCCAGGAGCCATTTACCAGCCAATCGTATATGAAAGTCGGTAAAAAACGCTGCAAATGAAAGATCCAGAACCATCTTTTCGGTATAAAAGCAACCTTTTTCCGTTTTGCAATCGCCTTCTGCACAAGTTTTGCCGCCTTTGCTACAGGCGTCGTCCAAAAAACACGTTCACCAACGCCCATCGCTGTGTCAAGATAACCGGGAACCAACTGTGTAATAACGATATTTTTACCTTCCTGGAGCGCCTTTACACGAAGACCTTCAAGGTATGCTGCCTGGAAGGCCTTGCTGGCATGATAGGACGGAGCGCCTTTATTGCCCCTGGCTGCCGCAATGGAACTGACACCTGCAATCTGCCCGCCACCGTTGGCCTTAAAATAGTTCCAGCCATATTGCACCACACGGAAAAAGCCATTTACATTGATAAAAACAGTTTGTCGTTCTTTTTCATCCAATACATCATCTACCAGGAAAACCACAGACGCGGCTACGATCAATATATCAAGCCCGCCCAACTCGCCTATTAAACCATCTAACCGGCTTTCGATATCATCAGCAGTTATGTCTGCAGTACAGGATACGATATTGCCCGGGAACTCAGCTGCCAGCGATTGCAAGAGCGCTTCCCGACGGGCAACAACACCCACGCGATGCCCTTCGGTGGCATAACGTTTTGCCAACTCGTTTCCAAGACCGGAACTTGCACCAACGACTACGATGCGCTTGCTCATGATTGCACGGCTTGACGGTAATTTTTTTTCCGTTCAGATTCCCACCAGTAATAACCAAGGATTTTCTGGGTTACGAATTTTCCAAAATACCGCTCCATGCTCCGGTGCAGAATAATGTCATATTTCCGATGGAAATTGATCCAGCAGGCATTACAATTTTTTGAAAAATGTTTTTGCTTCTTCTGCGCGTCTATTCCATTAAATACTTCGTCAAGCGTATTTGTATAAATATTGCCAATCAATACATCCTGGTGCTGACAAATGGGCACATCGCCATTGGGCAACATTACCAGGCTTTCCATAATGCTGTTACAGGATAATTGAATTCCCCCTTTTTTCCATTCATCATACAATACCAGGAAGTCGTAATTTTCTTCAAATTCACGTATGAGCTCCGGTATTTGAGCGCGCATACCTACCGCAGCTGTTTGGGGCGCCGTTTCCCGAGTCTCCATCGTATGCTTTCGCAATTCTATCAACTGTTTTGCCTCAGAAAATGAACGTGGTTTCCTTTTTTTACGGGCACCGATGGTGGTTTCGTGGGCTTCTTCAATCGTATCAAAAAAGGCGATATCATCATAAATGCCTATACGAAGATCTATTCCTTCGCGCTTGCATACAGTTGCCACATGCTCCAGGTCTGAAAAATCATTAAAGGGAGAAAGCGTAAACATGACGGAAATGGGAACGAGATCTTTCAGCGTTGTGATCACTTTCAAAACACTGTCGTACCCGTCTTTTCCCCGCATAGTGAGATAGGTTTCCTTATCGCCGTCCAATGATATCCATAAACGCTGTGGCGGGAAGCGTTTCACAGCTTCAATCAACAGGTCTGGTTTAAGACAGTTGCTCAACAGGTCAAACCGTGGATGATGCTTGTGAAGCCACTCTAATATTTCCATTGCCTCAGGATGAAGCATAAATTCTCCTCCTTGTAAGCCAATAGTCGTGTGTTTGGTAATACAGCGGCTATTGCTGATGAGCTCGAAAATTTTTTCCTTCGGTAAATAAACCGTAGGGCGCTTTGTCCATATCTGGCAGTGCTGGCACGCACTGTCACAAAGATCAGTAGCGTAGATCATCAGGGATGACAGCTTTTTTTTGCCTGGAAATAATCGGTTGCGCAAAAAAACAGAACCGCGTTGAACATAGTCTTTTAAGCCGTACATCCTTTACAATCACTTTTGGCGAAGGTACTGAAAAAACAACAGGGGAGTGGCTATGCAGGTGACGTTACCAGCCTCCGGGATATCCTTCAAACCGGCTTGGAGCCAAAGGTTAAAATCTTGTATCGCCTTCAACGTTCAAGGGCGCAGCCGGCGTTGGTCAAGTTCAGCAAACTTTCTCTTTTTATGAAGATGGTAGGCCGCCAGTATATTGCCGCGGTAAACACCCGCCAGTTGCGATAAGGATTTGCGCCGCAGCATCACCGTCCGGGGCGATGTGAATGCCCACCAGCATGCGGCGAAAATAGATTTCAATATCAACAGCGACTTTTTCCCGTGCCCTTTAACCAGGAAAAAGACAGCCGCCACTACGTTCAGCACAATTCTTGCGGGAATTACCTTCCACTTGCTTGAAAGCGGCAGATTTTTCATCAACATTACCAGGTTATTCCTGAATACATAGTAGATCCGGTTGGCAGCCTGGGCTGAAAATGCAATGGTTTCACGGTGATAGATCACTGCTGAAGGAAAAACAAAGGTTTTATATCCCAACAGGGCCGCCCGCCAGCAAAGGTCAACCTCTTCCGAATACATAAAAAAATAATCGAAGAAACCTCCCAGTTGACGAAACAAGGCCGCCCGCACAATCAGGCACGCACCGCTTGCCCAAAACAAAGAGCAGCTATCATTGTACTGCGCATTATCCTCCTCAATCGTATCAAAGAGACGGCCGCGGGTAAATGTGTATCCATAGCGATCAATAAACCCGCCCGAACCGCCCGCGTATTCAAAATAATTCGGGCGCTGCAGCGAAAGGACTTTCGGTTGGGCAATGCCCACGCTGCTGTCGTCTTCCATCCGGTTAACCAGCTCCTGGATACAGCCAGCGGCAAGGTCTACATCGGTATTCAATAAAACGAAGTAATCAGCCTGCAGGTCGCGAAGGCCCTCGTTATACCCACCAGCATAGCCATGGTTTGCCAACAGGCGGATAATAGTTATTGTGGGAAAATGCTGTTCTACAAAATGAAGGGAATCGTCAGTTGAGGCGTTGTCGATCAGCACTACTTCACAATTCGCACATTCCTGGGCCATCACAGACGGCAGGTGCCGCTCCAGGAACTGGCGCCCGTTATAATTGAGCAGGGCAATGATCACATGTGGCGCTGCTTTCATTTGCTGCGGAAATAATGATTACGGATTCGAAACAAGTCGCGCAGGATGCGGAAAATATGGTGGTACCGTATTTTAGAATTGGGTTTTTCGATCCATTGCGCAACGGGCTGCTCAATGATCGTAGCCCGGAAACCCTCCGAACCCTCTGACCGTTTGTGTCGCGCCAGGATTTCCACATCAAAGAGCCATTTACTAAAGAAAGGATCGGCAAACAGGCGCGCAGCCGTAGCCCGTTCAAAAAGCTTGGCACCGCATTGCGTATCATATACAGGCTCATCAATCACCTTGCAAATGGCCGTAGCAACAATCCTGCTAAACCAGTGACGAACCAGGCTTCTTTTGATATTTTTTCCCAGCATTTGCACACGTGATCCCATCACAATGCGGGTAGATGAATGTAAGTTGGCTATATGTTGGAAAGCAACAAATTCAGAAAGGGGTGTAGATAGATCTGCATCGGCAAAGCCGATATACCGGCATTGAAAATTTTCGAGTGCGTGCAAAACGCCCTGGCGAACGGCATCCCCTTTTCCCACATTGGAAGGCAGGGAAAGCGCCGCAAACTGGTTGCCCGGCGGGATAGACTGAAGCAACGTAGCCGTATTATCACGACTGCCATCATCTACAAAAAGAATAAAGAAATCCGGGTGCGCAAGCAAAAAATCCTGGAAAGCCTGAATATCCAGCCTCTTTTCCTCATTGTAGCAGGGAATGATCAAAACCGTGTCAAATTCAGGTATCATACGTGTGAAAAATAAAACCCGCACAAAATAACGGAAAAGCCTTAGGACACATAATGTTTTTTCAACCGGAGAAATGGCTTTTCGAGCAACTGGAAACTCAGTACACTGCCTATGATGGCAGCTACTGTTACCGTGCATGCGCTAAGCAAATCATTTTGATGAGGCGAAAACCATCCGGCTTTATTAAGACCATTCTTTATGTAGGAAAAGAAAAGGATATAGATTGGCCAATGCAATACGTACAAGCCATAAGAAATGCGACCAAAAAAGCGAAGCAATGAAATCGACAGTATTTTTTGCAAAACGGTAGCCCGTGGTTGTACTACTTCATACACCAGGAGACCAAAAAGAAATGCGAAGGTGGTATATCCAAGGAAGGCAAGATAAGGAAGTGTGAACTGGTGGCTCCCGTTAATGAAATAAAACGCAAAATTGATGGCAGCCATCAATGTTACAATAACAGCCGTATACCGGTCCAGGAAGCGGGGTGCAAAACGCGGAAGCAGGGCCACCATTGCACCAATACAAATTCCGTCAATCCTTGTGAAGGTGTACAGCGTATCATACTCGAGGTTGGCAACATGATTTGCCCACACCATATATCGGCAAACACCTACCAGCACCAAAAGCAGGAAAGCTGCTATGAAGAGACGTTTTGGTGTTTTTACCAGCAGGATCACCATTGGCCACAGCAGGTAAAATTGTTCTTCCACCGCCAGTGACCAGGTATGTTGTAATACCGGTGAACCGGCTTGAGGATGAAAAACAAAAAGCCAGTTCTGGAGGTAGGTCCATAGCCACCACTGATGCGTTGTATAATATGCCACGTCTGGGCTTCCGGGACGTATCAGCGGCAATACGATCAGGAAAACGATGAGCAGTCCGTAATAAAGCGGAAAGATCCGGAGCACCCGGCGAACATAAAAATTCCGCAGGTAATGCGGCCGTCCAACCGTATCTATCAATATCTGTGTAATCAGGAAGCCGGACAGAACAAAAAACAAATCAACGCCCAGCCAGCCAAAGAAGAAATAGTTCATGAAGCCAAAGTTGTGCAACAGCACCACCAGCAATATCGCAATACCCCGCAGGCCATCAAGGGCGGGGTAGTAAGTTTTGCGGTGGAGAGGCTCTGACATGAACGAAGCAGTTATTTCTTCTTTAAAGATAATTTTCGCTGGAGATATTTACCAAGAATGTCGAATTCAAGATTAACCAATGTTCCCGGCTCTACTGTGCGCAGATTGGTGTGTTCAAATGTATAGGGAATAATAGCTACCGTAAAATGCCTTCTTTTTACATTAAAAACGGTCAGGCTGATGCCATTTACGGCAATGGAACCTTTTTCAATAACCAACGCTGCAAAACGACCCGGAAACTGGAATTCATATTCCCAGCTTCCCCCTTTTTCTTTCTTTTTAGTGCAGGTAGCGGTACAGTCCACATGCCCCTGCACAAAATGGCCGTCCAGGCGGCCGTTTGCGGCCAGGCAGCGTTCCAGGTTCAGCAGGCTCCCTTCTTTCCAGGCGCCCAGGTCCGTTTTTCGCAGCGTTTCATCAATGGCGGTTACCCGGTGGCGCTCGCCATCTACCTCCTCCACGGTAAGGCAAACGCCACTATGACTTACACTCTGGTCTACCTTAAAACCGCCTGACAGCGGCGATTGGATCCAAAAACTACGGTTAGTGCCCTTGCTGCTTACCGACTGAACGGTGCCCAGGGCTTCAATTATTCCTGTAAACATGCCTGCAAAATACTATTTATCAACCGGTAAAAGGTGGGTAAAGAGGAGGTTGCGAAAGTTATGCACCTAAAAACTTTCGGGAAATGAAGAATTGTATTATCTTTGCAACCTCTAAAAACATACCAGGGAGGTATATACTATGTTAATCATCGATTCCAAAGATTGCGAAAACATCGACAAAGCGCTGAAGAAATACAAGAAGAAATTCGAGAAATCGAAAGTATTGCTGCAACTGCGCGAGCGTCAGAGCTTCACAAAACCATCGGTAAAACGCCGTGGTGAAGTGTTGAAAGCGATCTACAAGCAGAAGATCGCCAGCGGCAAGATTGAAGGATAATTTAACCTCATTTCCGATAATAGGAGATAGCTGCAAAGTTTTATAGCTTTGTAGCTATCTTTTTTTATGTCCATATCCCAGCCTGCAAAGCCAGAATACGTTGAAACCTTTCTCAATTATCTCAAATTTGAGAAGCGCTATTCCTATCATACGCTCCTCTCGTATGAGACGGATCTGCGTGATTTTTTTGCATTTCTCGGGCAGCAGTTTGGTCCGCTTGCCTTACCCGAAATTTCAGCTGCTTTTATACGCAGCTGGCTCGCCCACCTCAAAGACAACCAGCTAAGCGCTAAATCCATTCACCGGAAAATATCCTCCCTGCGAAGTTTCTTCAAATACCAGTTGCGAACGGGCAGCTTGGAAAAAACGCCCATGGCGGCGATCACCGCGCCTAAAATGCCCAGGCGGTTGCCGGCCTTCCTGAAAGAACCCGAAACTGAACAACTGGCGCAGATGGTGAAGACCGGCGCCGACGACTGGAATAGTCTCAACGCCAACATGTTACTAATGCTCTTTTACAAAACGGGCATGCGACTGAGCGAGTTGATCAACCTGCGGGAAAACCAGGTAGACAGTTCCAGGAAACAGTTAAAAGTGCTTGGAAAAGGAAATAAGGAGCGCATCATCCCCGTAGGCACAGAAACATTGGATAGCATCCGCGATTACCGCCAGGCCAAACGACGGGAATTTGAGAAAACGGATGATTTTCTGCTTGTTACGGCAAAGGGAAAAAAGCTATATCCCAAATATGCCTACTTATTGGTGAAAAAATACCTGGGAGAAGTAAGTACCCTGGATAAAAAAAGCCCTCACGTACTACGGCATACGTTTGCCACTCATTTGCTCAATGCGGGCGCAGATCTGAATGCCGTAAAGGAGCTGCTGGGCCATAGCAGCCTCGCTTCTACACAGGTATATACGCACAATAGTATTGAAAAGCTGAAGGACGTGCATAAAAAGGCCCACCCCAGGGGCTAAAATGGCAAAGATCCGGTTTGGAAAAAGTTCGCGAAAAAGGCAATAAAAATTATCCCAAAATTGAAAAGAAAGTGCCCGTTTTTTTTGAAATGGCACTCTTTTTTTGGTAGTTTCAATACACAATCGCTAACGAGATTGTCTTCCTGTAAAAAGGATATTCATAAGTTCTTTTATTTATTGTTTCACTGACTAAATTTCGATGACTATGAACGTAAACATTCAGACCGTTCGTTTTGATGCGGACAGCCGGTTAACAGAGTATGTGACCCGTAAATTGCAAAAGTTGAGCACTTTTCATGATCGCATCATTAAAGTAAACGTATTCCTGAAACTTGACAATGTAGTTCATCAGATCAAGGACAAAATTGCTGAGATCAGTGTTCATGTACCCAAACATGATTTTTTTGTAAAATCAACCAGTAAATCATTTGAAGAATCGTTTGACGATGCGTTTGAATCCATCGTCAACCAACTGAAAAGAAAAAAAGAAAAGCAAGCTGCCTGACAAATTTGAAGACCCCGTAAATGCGGGGTCTTTTTTTTATTTAAGAGCCTGGAAGATGGATGTGTTCGCCCATTCCCGGGCAGGGCGTTGCGGATAAAGTAAACTTGGAGGTCCGGAATGATTGGCTGAGGGTGGCGGTTATCATGTCATAGCCGCCCGGTCAGGGCTGATTTTTAAACTCTTCTGAAAAAAAAGAGGCACAAAATTTTTGCAATATCTAAATTCCCTTACCTTTGCCTTCCCAAAATTTTGGGGTAGTTCTTTATTGTCCATCAGGTCTTTTACCGGGCCGGACAATGGGTGCCCAGATTGCCACTTTAGCTCAGCTGGTAGAGCAACTGATTTGTAATCAGTAGGTCGTTGGTTCGATTCCGACAAGTGGCTCGATGCGCCGGGTCTGCGGAGTTAAAGCAGGCGGTTGGTGTGCGGCCGGCTGAGGTTGTTCAGCAGGTGGCGCCAGCGGGCGATTCAAGGGCAAGTAGCCAAGTGGCCAACGGCAACAGACTGTAAATCTGTCCTCTTCGGAGTTCGGTGGTTCGAATCCATCCTTGCCCACGAAAATGTGAATGAATAGCGGTGATTGGTAGTTCTTTTTTAGCCGTGCGAAGATGAACGGGTTTCACATTCCTGGTTCATTTTTGGTAAAAGCGGGAGTAGCTCATTTGGTAGAGCGGTAGCCTTCCAAGCTTCAGGTGGCCGGTTCGAGCCCGGTCTCCCGCTCACGAGTCATCCGGCAAATAGCTTCAATGACTCAAAAAGCCGTTGTAGCTCAGTGGTAGAGCACTTCCTTGGTAAGGAAGAGGTCAAGGGTTCAATTCCCTTTAACGGCTCTATCGTTGCGCTGGCGGTGAAAGCAGCCTGTTTCTGTTGAAATGGAAAAGATTCACTGCTTTCGCATTTTCGTGCAAGTGATCCGCATAAGCGGGTGCTGGTTATAAATTTAAAATTTAGTAAACACAACTAAAAACCGATAACAATGTCAAAAGAGACCTTTAAGAGGGACAAACCCCACGTTAACGTTGGTACCATCGGTCACATTGACCACGGTAAGACAACTTTGACTGCGGCTATCACAACCATTCTGGCACAGAAAGGTATGGCGCAGGCAAAAAAATATGATGAAATTGATGCCGCCCCGGAAGAAAAAGAACGTGGTATCACCATCAATACAGCTCACGTTGAGTATCAGACGGACAACCGTCACTATGCTCACGTAGACTGCCCTGGTCACGCTGACTATGTTAAAAACATGATCACCGGTGCTGCCCAGATGGACGGTGCTATCCTGGTAGTGGCTGCTACAGACGGCCCGATGCCACAAACTAAAGAGCACATCCTGCTGGCCCGCCAGGTAGGTGTACCTAAAATAGTTGTGTTCATGAACAAAGTAGACCTGGTTGACGATCCTGAACTGCTTGACCTGGTTGAAATGGAAATTCGTGATCTGCTGACATTCTACGGTTTCGACGGTGCTAACACCCCAATCATCCAGGGTTCTGCTTCCGGCGCTCTCGCTGGCGACGAAAAATGGGTTAAAGGTGTTGAACAACTGATGGAAGCTGTTGATACTTATATTCCCCTGCCTCCGCGTCCGGTTGACCAACCGTTCCTGATGTCTGTGGAAGACGTATTCTCTATCACCGGTCGTGGTACAGTTGCTACCGGTCGTATTGAGCGCGGTCGTATCAAAGTAGGTGAGCCGGTTGAAATCGTAGGTCTGATCGAAAAACCACTTTCTTCTACCTGCACAGGTGTGGAAATGTTCCGCAAACTGCTGGATGAAGGTGAAGCTGGTGATAACGCAGGTCTGCTGCTCCGTGGTATTGAGAAAACCCAGATCCGTCGTGGTATGGTAATCGTAAAACCCGGTTCTATCACTCCGCACACAGAATTCAAATGCGAAGTATACGTACTGAGCAAAGAAGAAGGTGGACGTCACACTCCATTCTTCAACAAATACCGCCCTCAATTCTACTTCCGTACAACTGACGTTACCGGTGAAGTAGAACTGAACGCAGGAACAGAAATGGTAATGCCTGGTGATAACACCTCACTTACCGTTAAACTGATCCAGCCAATCGCGATGGAAAAAGGTTTGAAATTCGCGATCCGTGAAGGTGGTCGGACCGTAGGTGCCGGACAGGTAACTGAGATCATCAAATAAGGATAGCCTAATTTTAAACGGCACATCCTTTAAGCAAAAGATTTTCATATCTTTGCAACATATGCTAAAAGCTGTCCGCCGAAAGGGGATAGCTTTTAGCTTTCTTACGGGCGTAGTTCAATGGCAGAATAGCGGTCTCCAAAACCGTTGATGGGAGTTCGAATCTCTCCGCCCGTGCCACATTCAAATTGATTGTCATGACTAAAATCAGCAACTATTTCCGCGATTCCTATAAGGAACTGGTTGAAAAAGTGACCTGGCCTACCTGGGCAGAACTACAGCAGTCCACCATGATCGTGCTGGGCGCTACCATCGTAATTACCCTGCTGATTGCGCTGATGGACTATGTTTCCGGCGGCGTACTGAAACAGGTGTACAAATTATTTTATTAAGCTATTCAACCGTAGGATATGGAAGCAACAACGATCGATACAGGCAATACCCAGGAACAGCAAGACAATACCAAATGGTTTGTATTGCGCGTGGTGAGCGGTAAAGAACGTAAGGTGAAAGAATACCTCGACAAAGAAATTTCAAGAGGCGGCTGGGGCGAAATCGTAAAACAGGTGTTCCTTCCGGTAGAAAAAGTTTACAAAGTAGCCAACGGGAAAAAAGTAATGCGGGAACGTAACTACTACCCAGGCTATGTAATGATTGAAGTAGTAGATGGTAAATTGAGCGATGACCTCCGGGAAATCATCAAAAACACCACCAACGTTATTCATTTCCTCGGAAAAGATAACCCCGTAGCTCTCCGTAAAGCCGAAGTAAACAAGATGCTCGGTAAAATGGATGAAATGGCAGAAGCCGGCGGCGTAAGCATGAGCGAACCATTCATCGTAGGCGAAACTATCAAGATCATCGAAGGCGCCTTCAACGATTTCAACGGCGTTATCGAAGAAGTAAACGACGAAAAGAAAAAACTGAAAGTGACCGTGAAGATCTTCGGACGATCAACACCCGTGGAACTTACCTACATGCAGGTTGAAAAAATTAACTAGAACTAGGTTGAACGAATAAAAAAAAAGAGCTCCCGAGCTCTTTTTTTTATTTTTGTACCATGCAACAAACCTTATCTCAGGATCAGCCCTTATCAAGGCAGTTCAAATGGATAATCGCCATCTTCCTGCTGCTCTACGTTGCATCCACCCTTATTCATCTTGGCTACCTGCAGCTCAATGGCGATGAACCCAGGCGCGCCATGGTCACCATCGAGATGATGCACTCCGGCAATTATATCCGCCCCACTACCATGGGATGGGAATACTATGCCAAACCCCCGGTCTACAACTGGCTTATGTCAGCCTGCATGTTTCTCACAGGCTCTGAATCAGAATTTCCCGTTCGCCTCCCATCCGTTATCGCTATTTTAGCCTGGGCCTTCCTGAACTATCGCATTTTTAAAAAATTTGTCGGCCGGAAGATCGCCGCGGCATCATCACTCTTCCTGCTTACCAGCGCAGATATTTACTTCTGGGGACTCGCCAACGGAGGTGAAATAGATATCTTCTACAGTTTCATCGTCTACATGCAGGTGGTATCCATGTTCTGGTACAACG
Organism: Bacteroidota bacterium; assembly: GCA_048498035.1. Classification (GTDB taxonomy): domain Bacteria; phylum Bacteroidota; class Bacteroidia; order Chitinophagales; family Chitinophagaceae; genus CADEDV01. The sequence goes on from JBEHYT010000012.1 coordinate 100,315, forward strand.
AGAAAAAGAACTGGCTGATGCTCTTTGTAAGTTCCTACTTCTTTTGTATCGTTGGCTGCCTCACCAAAGGATTTCCGTCAATTGTATTTGAAGGACTAACACTGATCGCCCTGGCTGTTTATAACCGTTCTCCCAGGATACTGTTTCGCTGGCAACACGCTATCGGGATATTATTGGGCGCAGCGCTGTTGAGTATATATCTCTATGCATTTCATTTTTATGGATCGGTACACATCCTCGTTACCAACCTTCTCAAAGAATCCTTTGACAAATCGGGGTTCGGCGATTACCCCGAAAAATTTGTCTCAAAGTCGCTGCAATATCCCATTTCATTCCTCAAAATACTATTGCCCTGGTCCCTGATCCTTCTCGTATTTATCAAAAAACGCACATACGGGATATGGAAGCTGCCATTATTACGATTTGCACTTCTGTTTATCATTTTTAATATTCCCGTTTATTGGTTTACAGGACATCCACGGATGCGGTATGCCTACATGTTTATACCATTTTGTATGGTAATACTGGCCTACCTCTTTTTCAAATTCAGGGAAGAATATCCGCTCTTTATCAAAAAATTGTTCCAAACTTTTATCTGGATTTTCATCGCTGTACTGCCCCTGCTGATATCCTTGTTTTTTTGGACAACAGTAAAGCCGCTGTTCATAATTGTCTGCCTGATCATTGCCACAGCTTATGTTCTATTTTACCGCAGATCGATATCCAGGATGAACCTTCTTTACTTTGGTCTTGGACTCACCGTACTTCGCCTGATCTTTGCCCTCGTGTTTATCCCCGTAAAATATCACAAGAACGATTTGAAATACGACCAGGAAATGGCCACCTTTTCCCGGATAAATAATAATGAACCTATCTATTTTTATAAACCCTGTGATACCGTTATTCTAAAAGTAGATCTCAAAATAACTTCCCTTGAATTCGGAAGTTTCGTAACGGTGCCCTACCTGGTTTACAATATTCCCTACTACTATTACCGCAGCAGCGGCCACCTTGTACAATTTGATGATAGTCTCCGGGCCGGTCGCAACTACATCGCTTTCAGCACATCTATGTTCGATTCCACTGCCTGGGTCAGGTATGAATTTACAGACAGGAGCCAAAATGGAGAACGGGTGATGCTGGTCAATATGCCTGAAGACCGAAATCGTTAAAAACCTCCTAAATCGTAGCGGTAAAAAAAACTTTTGACGGACGGTAACAAAAACGCCGGCTTGTACGTATATCTTCGTAAATAACCGAAAGGTTACTAAGCCATGACCAACATATTCATGAAGAGAAAACAACTCCTGCTTCTGCTGGCAGGCATCGTTTACCTGTGTAATGCCCAGGCGCAGCAGAAAATTCCGCGTTCACTTCCTGCCAAACGCACAACAGCTACTTTCAAAATCGACGGAAGCCTGGATGAACCGGCCTGGAAAGAAGCAACACCCGCTAAAGATTTCGTGGAATGGAGACCCAATTTCGGCGCAGCCGAAGATCCGGGAACCGGCACAGAAGTGTACCTGCTCTATGATAATACCTCTATCTATATCGGGGGCTATTGCCACGAACGCTCTAAAGACAGCGTGTCCAAAGAACTCGTTGGGCGCGACAAGATCGGGGTCAACGATTACCTCGGTGTGATCTTCGATACCTACAATGATAAGATCAATGGGTTTGGATTTTACCTTACACCGCTGGGCGAACAATACGATGCCAAATACTCCAACACCGTTGGAGAAGATGATAGCTGGAACGCCGTTTGGGACGGCCAGGCCAAATTGGTTGCAGACGGGTGGACCTTTGAAATGCGGATTCCCTATTCAGCTATCCGCTTCGTGAGTAAGGACAATCAGACCTGGGGCCTCAACATCACCCGCAACCGCAAGAAAGCCGGGCGACAATTTATGTGGAACCCCGTTGATCCAAAGGTGAACGGATTTATGAACCAAAGTGGTGAATGGACTAATATCGAGAAGATCAAAGCCCCTACACGACTTTCTTTTTCTCCCTATTTTTCAACCTATCTCAATCATTATCCCAATGATGAAAAAGGCACGAAGGACTGGACATCTTCTGTGAATGGTGGTATGGACGTAAAATACGGCATCAGCGACGCGTTTACGCTGGATATGACGCTGATCCCCGATTTCGGACAGGTGCAGAGCGACAACCAGGTACTCAACCTTTCGCCCTTTGAAACTAAGTTTACGGAAAACCGTCCCTTTTTTACGGAAGGAACGGAACTGTTTAGCAAAGGCAATCTTTTTTATTCCCGTAGGGTGGGAGGAACACCCTTGCACTTGTATGATGCCTACGATGATCTTGGCCCTAATGAAGAGGTAATCAAAAACCCGGTTGAATCAAAACTGATCAATGCCACCAAGATATCCGGCCGGACGAAAAAAGGGTTTGGACTCGGTATTTTTAATGCGATCTCAAAAAACACGTACGCGACAATCGAAGACACACTGTCGGGCACTTCGCGAAAATTCAGAACAGCACCGCTTACGAATTATAATATCGTAGTGTTTGATCAAACGCTCAAAAACAATTCAGCAATTTCATTCATCAATACAAACGTGCTGCGTAGCGGGTCAGACCCGGATGCCAACGTAAGCGCAGCGATGTTTGACCTGAACAACAAAAAGAATACCTATAATGTAAACGGTAAGGTGTCCATTAGCCAACAACTTTCACAAGGTCATAACCAGGTCGGATATTCTCATTACCTGGCCGTTAACAAGACGGGTGGGCGTTTTAATTTCACCGTATCGCAGGAACTCGCCGATGACAAGTATGATATCAACGACATGGGCATCCTGTACAATAATAACTACCTGGATCATTACACATGGATGGCGTATCGCTGGTTAAAGCCCAAAAACTGGTACAAACAAATCCAGGTCAATTTTAACGCTTACTATAGCCTGCTGGATAAAAAGATCCCCGGACAGGTGGTAGATACTAAATTCCAAACCTTCAATACGAACGTAAATGGCAATGCCCAGCTGAAGAATTTGTGGTGGATAGGAATGTATATCGGGTATGTGGCGCCAAGCAATGATTTCTATGAACCACGTGTTCAGGGTCGTTCGTGGAAGTCTGGGCAACGTTTCCAGGTTAACCCCTGGTTTGAAACAAACTCCACCAAGAAGTACTATTTCAGTTTCAACTATTTCCTGGGTCTGCGGCAGCAATTTCATAGCCCCAATCATGAATTCTACCTGTCGCACCGCTATCGTTTCAGCGACCGGTTCTCCATTAGCCATGATCTCAATTTCAGTATAACTAAAAACGATGCCGGCTTTTTTACAACCTACAATGATGATGTGCTTTTCTCCCGGCGTAATCTCAATACGGTAGAAAATGTCCTGTCGTTCAAATACAGTTTCAACAACAAATCCGGAATCACGCTCCGTGCGAGGCATTACTGGAGCAAGGTAGATGTACAGCAGTTGTATGATCTGCAACTAAATGGAGATCTTACGCCTACGCATTACAACAGCACCCAGGTGCCGTTGAAAAACCAATGCTACAACATTTTTAATATTGATGCGGTGTACACCCTGCAATTTGCGCCGGGAAGTTTCATCAATATTGTCTGGAAGGATGAATCACAAACCACAGATGCTGTTTTTGCACGCTACCGGTATTTCAAAAATTTCAACCAGACGATCCAGTCGCCACAAAACAATAACCTGTCGATCAAGATCATCTATTACCTGGATTATCTTGACTTCAAGAAATGGAGACGAAAGTGAGGTTGCCGGTTGTAGTTTCAGGTTGATGTAGTCAAGCTCGTTTTGGTGAAGACGGATGCTCCCGGTTAAAAAATAAGTGAGGTGGCGCAAAAATTATATGGGTAGCGTCTTACCTTGAAATGTTTATTTAATTTGCAGGGTATTTCAGTTTCAGCCAAAATTTTTGAAATGACGGGAAGGGCGTGGGTTAGATTTGGCATTATTATCATAGTGACTGTGATTTGTAGTCTAGTAATCACGGCGATAGTTTGGAAGAGGGTTGGCAAAGAGCTATCTCTTGTGGGTCCTTATCTTGATATTGATTTTTTTAATCTTTTGTGCGCAGTTTTTGGCATCATTGGATTGGGAATAACATTGTTCCAGATTACGCAGATTAGAAGTGAACAACAAATAAAGGACGATACGGCGGCTTATATTCATGGGTCTTATTTCAAACTTTCTGCAGCCAGACCTGTTGCCGATTCTATCGGAGAATTACAAAAACTTCAAAGCCTTATTAATTCAACTTCAGACTACAATAAAGCATCTTTAACAAGCTTTTTGGAAAGGATCAACAAACAGATATACGTATTCGACAGTCTAAAGCAACAGCAGATATCGCTGGGATGCGGAACTATCATTGATTGCGAAAAATGTTTAATTTTATTGAAGGAATTGCAGGGAAGCCTCGCGCGGATCATCGAAGAAAATTTATATAGTTCTTTCCCAAGGCAATCGTACAACCAAAAGATGACAGAGATTGTCAGTCATATAAATCAATGCGATAGTAGATTAAAAAGCAATGTCAATGTTACCTAAAACTTATAAGGATTTAATCACCGTGCTGACCGAAAAAACGGGGTTGGGACTTATTGCATGGAATAAAGGCGAGTGTCAGTTCGCATATGAAGCGGTTGTTGAAAAGACGAGAATATTGCTTGACAAGTATTTTGCCACTGAAACCGATAAAACAGTTGCTTGTCTCAACTTATCCATTTTTGATAAGAACAAGACGTTACGAGAAGAAATCGTTTTATGTAAAAATGGCAAAGAGGAGGAGGACGACTATATTCTTTTGGAAAACCTGTACAGACAGGTTGAGGTTTTTATGGGCTCGAAATCTATTAAGGAAACAATGCCGTTGATTGCATCTATTACGCAATCCATTCAATCTCTTTAAATTAGGCGGGTTTTTTGAGCGTCGGAAGCCAAATCGCTTGTTTAAGTATTTCGAAGATGTTTAGTATTGGATATTTCCTGAATTTGCGCTACTTTTGCAGCCCCAATAGTTCTTTATAAGCTGCCGGCGCTTCGGCAATGGCAGTACGGAAGTTGTGTTACGGTTAATTCTGTAACAGCAATTGGGAGACCAAGTAGCTCATTACGAAGATGTTGTGAAAGGTCGTTAACACCAAAAAGTTTTAAAAAATGGCAAAAGAAATCTCTGGCTTTGTAAAGCTACAGTGCAAGGGCGGTCAGGCCAATCCTGCACCCCCGATCGGTCCGGCTTTGGGTTCCAAGGGTATCAACATCATGGAATTCTGTAAGCAATTTAACGCCCGGACCCAGGACAAAATGGGAAAGGTTCTTCCCGTATTAATCACCGTTTATACCGACAAGAGTTTTGATTTCATCATCAAAACCCCTCCGGCAGCAATTCAGCTGATGGAAGCCGCTAAAATCCAGAAGGGTTCCAAAGAGAGCAACCGTAACAAGGTGGGCAAGGTAGATTGGGCACAGGTTGAGGCGATCGCCAAAGACAAGATGCCGGATCTGAACTGCTTTACTGTAGAAAGCGCCATGAAAATGGTAGCTGGTACGGCCCGCAGCATGGGTCTCACTGTAGAAGGTAAAGCTCCCTGGGAAAATTAACCTGTTTAACTCACCTGTTTGCGTGAGCAACAGGTCAAAACGATTTACAAATGGCATTCATTAGCAAAAAAAGAAAAGTGGCGGAAACGAAGGTTGACGCCAACAAAGCATACTCTTTGAAAGATGCATCTACGCTGGTAAAGGAAATCAATACCTGCAAATTTGATGCGTCAGTAGACCTTCATATTCGCCTGGGTGTAGACCCTAAAAAGGCAGACCAGGCTATCCGCGGTACGGTAACACTTCCGCACGGCACTGGTAAAACAAAATCTGTTCTGGTTCTTTGTACACCTGATAAAGAAGCGGAAGCAAAATCTGCAGGTGCCGACTACGTTGGGCTGGATGAGTTTGTTGCCAAGATCGAAGGTGGATGGGTGGATGTAGATGTGATCATCGCTACACCGGCCGTTATGCCCAAGATTGGTAAACTCGGTAAGGTACTAGGCCCTCGTAACCTGATGCCGAACCCGAAAACAGGTACCGTTACCAACGATGTTGCAAACGCTATCAATGACGTGAAAGGCGGTAAGATCGCTTTCAAAGTTGATAAAGTGGGAATCATTCACGCTTCAATCGGTCGCGTTAGCTTTTCCCCGGAAAAGATTGCCGAAAACAGCCAGGAACTCCTGAACGCCATTATCAAGGCAAAACCTGCTACCTCAAAAGGCATCTACCTGAAAGGTATCAGCATGGCCAGTTCCATGAGCCCCGGTATCGCGATCGACACCAAAGCATTTGTTCACTAAAATCATTGGGCTGTGTAAACAGCTAACCAATAAAACGCTTTATCATGACAAAAGATCAAAAAAACGAAGTGATTGAACTGCTGAAAGGCAAGTTCTCTCAATACAACAACTTCTACGTTACCGATACCGAATCGCTGAGCGTAGAGCAGGTTAGTAAACTGCGCCGCGCCTGCTTCAACAAACAGGTTGAAATGAAAGTGGCCAAGAACACGCTGATCAGAAAAGCACTGGAATCGCTGGATGCAGAACGCTATGCGGGTGTGTATGAATCACTCAATAACGTAACTGCGCTGCTGTTCTCTGAAAATCCAAAAGAACCGGCCCTGATCATCAGTTCTTTCCGGAAAGAATCCAATGGCGAACGCCCTGTACTCAAAGCGGCTTTCATCAATGGCGATATCTATACCGGTGATAATAACCTGAAAACGCTTACAGAGATCAAGACGAAGAACGAACTGATCGGCGAAGTGATCGGGTTGCTGCAATCTCCTGCAAAACGTGTACTGGCTGCATTATTGCACCACCACGAACAAAAAGCAGGCGGAGCAGAGGCTGCTGCAGCAGAATAAGAATAACTAAAAATGAAAGAGTAAGGACAGCGAATCCCTACCGGATTTTAAATTTTTACTTTCGACTTTTTACTATACCAGATAACAATTTTTTTAAATCAGCCGTCGGATCCGCGGTGCGGAAATGAAGACGGTAAAAATCAAACAAAATGGCAGACGTAAAAGCATTAGCAGAAAGCCTGGTAGGCTTAACAGTAAAAGAAGTACAGGAACTGGCAGATGTTCTGAAAGCAGAATATGGCATCGAACCTGCAGCTGCAGCTGTTGTAGTTAGCGGCGGTGGCGATGGCGGCGGAGCTGCTGCTGAAGAAAAAACTGCATTCAATGTAGTTCTGAAAAGCGGTGGCGCTTCCAAACTGAACGTTGTGAAGATCGTTAAAGACCTGACTGGTCTTGGTCTGAAAGAAGCGAAAGAACTGGTTGACGGCGCTCCGAAGAACGTAAAAGAAGGCGTATCTAAAGCAGAAGCTGAAGATATCGCAGCTAAGCTGAAAGAAGCTGGCGCAGATGTTGAAATTGCTTAATCGCAATAAATCGAAAAGAAGTCCCGCCGGATCCCCGGCGGGCTTTTTTTTGTCCAGCCCTTTAGTCAAAAGACAAATACGGCCCGATCTTTTCCACCCATTCCGGCGTAGCCGCAGCCATTTTTAACAGGTCGCCTGGCTCCCTGAACAGACCATGCTCCGTCCGATACAGCACAATGGCACGGGCAAGGGCATATCGAATATAGGGATGCACTTTCAGGACCTCCAGCGACGCCGTGTTAATGGCGATCCGCTGTACGGTAGTATTTGTTAGTCGTAACAGGGGCCGGATACGTTGAAACACCGAATCCGCCAGGCCAAAGGTTTCTCCCACCTGGTCTACCCGGTAAAAACCACCCAGTTTTTCCCGGAACAACAAGACCCTGGCTGCCAGTTTGGGGCCGATCCCCGGTAAAGCCTCCCAGGCGGCAGAGTCAGCCGTATTAATGTCGATTTCCCGCACCCGCGCCACAGCCACGGGCTGGCGCAAGGCGGCCGGATTACGGGGGCTGCCGGTAACTGGCGGAATGACTACATAAGGCTCCAGCGAAGCCGCCAGGGCCTCCGGGAGGCCATAGATCTTCTTCAGATCGCCCGGCTGGCGAAATTTGCCGCCTTTTGATCTGAAGTTCAGGATAGTGGCAATCGTGCGATCCCTTAGCCCAAGTCGTTTCCAATCATTTTCCGAGGCTGTGTTCGGATCGAACGGAAATCGCTCTCCGGACAGGGAAGTGGTCGGCGGCGACCGTTCCCGCTCAAACCGCGTAAATTGATGAAAACCAGTCCTTTTATCAAAATTTGAAGAGGCTCCGCCTGGCGTGGTATCCACCGCCGCGCTGGTAAAAGAACTGTCGATTTGGGGCAGCGGAACCGGGTTGAACCGATGGTAGATGGGCGGAACAAGGAATACGACCGCGAGCAGTAGCAGCAAGATTATGGCGGCTGTGCGTTCTTTTGCGCTAAAGGTCAAATATTCTTTCAGGGCCTCTTTCCACTTCATCTCCAATCGATTTTAAGGAAGGTAGAAGCCGGGGAGGGTGGTTTCCAAGGGTTTTTGACGGATTTTGGCGGGATTTTTGTCGCCAAGTTTTTCTTGCCGGAAACGGATTATTTCTTACCTTTGCCATCCTTTATTTTGGCCAAAAAATATTTTGACATCCCAGATCATGTTTAAGTAGTTGCTACTCAAAGGCTTTTATTTTATAATAAATAATGGCCTGAACGTGATTTGTGTGTCTTGATCTCTTTAAAACCGGGTTTTTGCATATGTCCTCAACTAAAACGAATCAAAGGGTGGATTTCGGAAAAATTAAACATTTGGCCGAAGCTCCCGACCTTCTTGAAGTACAAATCCAGTCGTTTAAGGAGTTTTTCCAGTTGGAAACGACTCCTGACAAAAGGAACAATGAGGGATTATTCCGCGTGTTTAAGGAAAACTTCCCCATTACAGACACGAGAAACATCTTTGTGTTGGAGTTCCTGGATTATTTTATCGATCCGCCGCGTTATACGATCGAAGAGTGTATGGAGCGTGGATTGACCTATGCCGTTCCGCTGAAAGCGAAACTGCGCCTCAGTTGTAACGACGAGGAGCACGTAGACTTCCAGACTATTGTTCAGGATGTGTTCCTGGGCAATATCCCTTATATGACCCCCCGCGGTACGTTTGTGATCAACGGCGCTGAGCGCGTAGTAGTATCACAGCTGCACCGTTCACCGGGCGTATTCTTCGGTCAGTCCATTCACCCGAATGGTACCAAGATCTATTCTGCCCGTGTTATCCCGTTCAAGGGTGCATGGATGGAATTTGCCACCGATATCAACAACGTGATGTATGCGTATATCGACCGGAAGAAGAAATTCCCGGTTACCACGCTGCTCCGCTCCATCGGTTATGAGACCGACAAGGATATCCTGGAACTGTTTGGTATGGCTGATGAAGTAAAGGCCGATAAAAAGGTGCTGGCAAAATACGTAGGCCGCCGCCTGGCTGCGCGTGTGCTCCGCACGTGGGTGGAAGATTTTGTGGATGAAGATACCGGTGAGGTGGTTTCCATTGAGCGGAATGAGATCGTAATGGAACGTGATACCGTGCTGGATGAAGAAGCTATTGACACCATCGCGGATATGGACGTGAAAAGCGTCTTTATCCAACGTGAAGATGTGGGTGGTGACTACGCGATCATCTACAATACCCTTAACAAGGATACGTCCAACAGTGAGCTGGAAGCGGTACAGTTTATCTACCGCCAGCTGCGTGGTGCCGATGCGCCGGATAACGAAACGGCTCGTGGTATCATCGACAAACTGTTCTTCAGCGATAAACGTTATGACCTGGGTGAAGTTGGCCGTTACAAGATCAACCGCAAACTCAATCGTGACGCTCCGCTGGATCAAAAAACACTGACGAAGGATGATATCATCCTGATCATTAAATACCTCGTTAAACTGACCAACGGTAAAGCGGAGATCGATGATATCGATCACCTCAGCAACCGCCGTGTTCGTACGGTAGGTGAGCAACTGTATGCGCAGTTTGGCGTAGGGCTGGCTCGTATGGCCCGTACCATCCGTGAGCGGATGAACGTACGCGATAATGAAGTGTTTACGCCGGTTGACCTGATCAACGCGCGTACGCTTTCTTCTGTGATCAACTCGTTCTTCGGTACCTCCCAGTTGTCGCAGTTCCTGGATCAAACCAACCCCCTGAGTGAGATCACGCACAAGCGTCGTATCTCCGCACTCGGGCCCGGCGGTTTGAGTCGTGAGCGTGCCGGCTTCGAGGTTCGTGACGTACACTACTCGCATTATGGTCGTCTGTGTACCATTGAAACACCGGAAGGGCCTAACATCGGTTTGATCTCTACGCTGTGTGTACACGCTAAGATCAACGATATGGGCTTTATCGAAACACCGTACCGCAGGGTGAATGATGGTAAAGTAAATATGAAAGAACTGGCATTCCTGAGTGCGGAAGAAGAAGACCGCGCAAAGATTGCCCAGGCAAATACCCCGCTTGACGAGAAAGGCAACTTCGTGGAAGAAAAGATCGTAAGCCGCGAAACCGGCGACTTCCCAATCCTGGATAAGACCGAAGTTGAATTTATGGACGTTGCTCCCAACCAGATCGTGGGATTGAGCGCCTCATTGATTCCGTTCCTGGAACATGATGATGCCAACCGTGCGCTGATGGGATCAAACATGCAACGCCAGGCGGTGCCGCTGATCCGTCCTGATGTGCCTGTTGTAGGTACAGGATTGGAAGGCAAGGCTGCCCGCGATGCCCGGATCCAGATCCACTCTGAAGGAACAGGGGTGATTGAATTTGTGGATGCCAACGAGATCCATGTACGCTATGAGCGCGATGACGATGAAAAGCTCGTAAGCTTTGAAGATGATCTTCGCGTTTACCGCCTGACCAAGTTTATCAAAACCAACCAGGAAACCTGTATCAACCTCAAGCCTGCCGTGAAGAAAGGCCAACGGGTGAAGAAAGGTGACTTCCTGACGGAAGGATACGCTACACAGAATGGTGAACTGGCGCTTGGTAAGAACCTGAAAGTGGCCTTCATGCCATGGAAAGGGTACAACTTCGAGGATGCCATCGTAATCAGCGAACGCGTGGTGAAAGAAGATCTCTTTACTTCCGTGCATATTTCCGAATATGAACTGGAAGTGCGTGATACCAAACTGGGTGAAGAGGAACTGACGCCAGACATTCCTAACGTGTCTGAAGAAGCTACCAAAGACCTGGACGAAAATGGTATCATCCGCATCGGTGCCCATATCAAGGAAGGAGATATCCTGATTGGTAAGGTAACGCCGAAGGGAGAAAGTGATCCTACGCCGGAAGAAAAACTGCTTCGCGCCATCTTTGGTGATAAAGCCGGGGATGCGAAAGATGCTTCACTGAAAGCTCCAAACGGGGTGGAAGGTGTGGTAATCGGCAAGAAGTTGTTCCAACGCGCTAAAAAAGATAAGAACGCAAAAGTTCGTGAGAAAGCAGCCCTGGAAAAACTGGAGCGCATCCACGAAAAGAATGAAGCCGACCTGAAACAGGTATTGCTGGATAAACTGACCACGCTGCTGAAAGATCACGCATCTACCGGTGTTAGCAACAACTTCGGTGAAGTGCAGATCGGTAAAGGCGCACGGTTTACTGCCAAAAACCTGTCCGGGCTCGATTACCAGAATATCAACCCGCTGGGTTGGACGGGCGACAGCAAGATCGACGACCAGATCAACACATTGCTGCACAACTTCAACATCAAGTACAATGAAGAACTGGGTCGCTACAAACGCGAGAAGTTCAACATCTCCATTGGTGATGAATTGCCTGCAGGTGTATTGAAACTGGCTAAAGTGTACCTGGCTGTAAAACGTAAGTTGAAAGTAGGGGATAAGATGGCCGGTCGCCACGGAAACAAAGGTATCGTTGCCAAGATTGTACGGGCAGAAGATATGCCGTTCCTGGAAGATGGAACACCGGTGGATATCGTATTGAATCCGCTGGGGGTACCAAGCCGGATGAACCTGGGACAGATCTATGAGACCGTACTGGGATGGGCTGGTCAAAGCCTGGGACTGAAATTTGCAACGCCAATCTTTGATGGTGCTACCACCGAAGAGATTGCCGACTATTGCGAAAAAGCAGGTATCCCGAAATTTGGTCACACCTATCTCTATGATGGTGAAACCGGGGAGCGTTTCCACCAGAAAGCAACGGTGGGCATCATCTATGTGATCAAACTGCATCACATGGTAGACGACAAGATGCACGCACGTTCTATCGGGCCCTACAGTCTTATCACACAGCAACCGCTGGGTGGTAAAGCACAGTTCGGTGGTCAGCGTTTTGGAGAAATGGAAGTGTGGGCATTGGAAGCCTATGGTGCATCCAACATCCTGCAGGAGCTGCTTACTATCAAATCGGATGATATCATTGGCCGTGCCAAGACATATGAAAGCATCGTGAAAGGGGATAACATCCCGAGAGCGGGCATTCCGGAGTCGTTCAACGTACTCGTACACGAGTTGCGTGGTCTCGGACTTGATCTCAAATTTGAGTGAGAAAGCTGTTAGTCATTTGCCGCAAGGCAGTGGCTCTCCTTTTCTTTTGAAAGAACATTTAACTAAACAAGGCGTTGCCCGCCAGAAAGGCGGGCAACCAAAAGCTTAAATAAATATGGCTATCAAAAAAGAAAATCGTCCTAAGGCAGCATTTTCAAAAATTACTATCGGCCTGGCTTCCCCGGATACGATCCTGGAAAGAAGCTATGGAGAAGTGTTGAAGCCGGAAACAATCAACTACCGGACCTACAAACCGGAGCGCGACGGTTTGTTTTGCGAGCGGATCTTCGGACCGGTAAAAGACTATGAGTGCGCTTGTGGAAAGTACAAGCGTATCCGTTACAAAGGAATTGTATGTGATCGTTGTGGAGTTGAAGTAACGGAGAAAAAAGTTCGTCGCGAGCGTATGGGCCATATCAAACTGGTAGTGCCTGTAGTGCATATCTGGTATTTTAAATCTCTTCCCAATAAAATCGGTTACCTGCTGGGTGTAAGCTCCAAGAAACTGGAAACGATCATTTACTATGAGCGTTTTGTAGTGATCCAATCAGGTATCCGCGCAGATAAAGGCCAAAACGTTGGTGATCTGCTGACAGAAGAGGAATACCTTGATATCCTGGATACTTTACCTAAGGATAACCAATACCTGCCGGATGATGATCCTAATAAGTTCATCGCCAAAATGGGTGCGGAAGCAGTTCATGATATGCTTGGCCGGATTGACCTGGACCAACTGTCGTTTGACCTGCGTAACGCAGCCGCAACAGAAACATCACAACAACGGAAAGCAGATGCGTTGAAACGCCTGAGTGTGGTGGAAGCTTTCCGCGATGCTAATACCCGTATCACTAACCGCCCCGAGTGGATGGTGATGCAATACATCCCCGTAATTCCGCCTGAATTGCGTCCGTTGGTTCCCCTGGACGGTGGCCGTTTTGCATCTTCTGATCTGAACGACCTGTACCGCCGCGTGATCATCCGGAACAACCGTTTGAAACGCCTCCTGGAAATCAAAGCCCCTGAGGTGATCCTGCGGAATGAAAAGCGGATGTTGCAGGAAGCTGTAGACAGCCTGTTCGATAACTCCCGTAAGTCCAATGCCGTGAAGGCAGAGGGTGGCCGGGCGCTGAAATCGCTCAGCGATGTGTTGAAAGGTAAACAAGGCCGTTTCCGTCAGAACCTGTTGGGTAAACGTGTTGACTACTCCGGTCGTTCTGTGATCGTGGTAGGACCCGAAATGAAATTACATGAGTGCGGTTTGCCAAAAGATATGGCGGCCGAGCTTTTCAAACCATTTATCATCCGCAAACTTATTGAGCGCGGAATCGTGAAAACGGTGAAGTCTGCCCGTAAACTGGTAGACAAGAAGGAAGCGGTAGTTTGGGATATCCTGGAGAACATCCTCAAAGGACACCCCGTAATGCTTAACCGTGCCCCGACGCTGCACCGTTTGTCGATCCAGGCCTTCCAGCCAAAATTGATTGAAGGAAAGGCGATCCAACTGCACCCGCTGGTAACGACGGCCTTCAACGCCGACTTTGACGGTGACCAGATGGCGGTGCACGTTCCGCTGAGTAACGCGGCTATCCTGGAAGCGCAATTGCTGATGCTGGCATCGCACAACATCCTTAACCCACAAAATGGTACGCCTATTACCCTTCCTTCTCAGGACATGGTACTTGGTCTGTATTATATCACAAAAGGGAAGAAGACTACACCAACCGAAGTTGTTCGCGGTGAAGGAAAGGCATTCTATTCCAGCGAAGAAGTGATCATTGCGTACAATGAAAAGAAAGTAGACCTGCATGCATGGATCAAGGTGAAAGCCAATATCCGCAATGCAGACGGTTTACTGGAACATAAATTGATCGAAACCACGGTAGGCCGTGTGATCTTTAACCAGTTTGTACCGGTTGAGGTTGGGTTTGTAAATGCCCTGCTCACCAAGAAGAACCTGCGTGAGATCATCGGTGACATTATCCGGATCACGAATGTGCCGAAGACGGCAAAATTCCTGGATGATATCAAACAGCTTGGTTTCCGTACGGCCTTCCAGGGTGGACTTTCATTTAGCATTAATGACCTGATCATCCCGGATGTAAAAGAAGAATTGCTGGAAAATGCAAAAGGTGAAGTAGACGAAGTGTGGGATAACTACAACATGGGTCTGATCACCAACAACGAACGATACAACCAGATCGTGGATATCTGGAGCCGTGTGGATACACGGATCACAGAAACACTGATTCGCGAATTGAGCAGCGACAAACAGGGCTTCAACTCTGTGTACATGATGCTTGATTCCGGAGCCCGTGGTTCCAAACAGCAGATCAAACAGCTGGCTGGTATCCGGGGTCTGATGGCCAAACCGCGTAAGTCCGGATCTACTGGTTCCGAGATCATCGAGAACCCGATCCTGTCTAACTTTAAAGGCGGCCTGAATGTATTGGATTACTTCATCTCTACGCACGGTGCGCGGAAAGGTCTTGCGGATACAGCCCTTAAAACAGCTGATGCCGGTTACCTGACGCGTCGTCTGGTTGACGTAGCCCAGGATGTGGTGATCACTGAAGAAGATTGTGGTACACTGCGTGGTATTGCTACCAGCGCATTGAAAGATAACGAGGATGTAATTGAACCGCTGGCAGACCGGATTGAAGGACGTACTTCACTGCACGACCTTTATCACCCGGTAAGCGATCAACTGATTGTTGCAGCAGGTGAAGGCATTACAGCTGACCTGGCAAGACGCATTGAAGAAGCTGGTATCGAAACGGTGGAAATCCGTTCCGTACTTACCTGCGAAAGCAAACGCGGCTGTTGCGTGAAGTGCTACGGCAAGAACCTGGCGAGCGGTAATATCGCTCAAAAAGGTGACGCTGTTGGTATCATCGCGGCTCAGTCGATCGGTGAGCCGGGTACACAGTTGACCCTGCGTACCTTCCACGTGGGTGGTGTTGCGGGATCTGCAGCAGTAGATTCTACACTTCTCGCCAAATTCGACGGTACCATCCAATTCGATGGTCTGCGGATGGTAACTACCAAAGACAATGAAGGAAATAACCAGCAGGTGGTGATCGGTCGTACCGGTGAGGTGCGTATCATAGATACGAAGAATGATCGCCTGCTGATTACCAATAACATTCCGTATGGCGCTACATTGTCTGTGAAAGACGGTCAGAAAATTAACCGCGGTGATGTGATCTGTACATGGGATCCATTCAACAACGTTATCATGGCCGAGATCAATGGTAAGTTGAAATTCGAAAACGTAATTGAAGGTGTCACCTTCCGTGAAGAAGCGGATGAGCAAACCGGTCACCGTGAAAAAGTGGTGATTGAAACACGTGATAAAACGCGTATCCCTTCAATAGTTGTGGAAGGAAAAGAAAACAAATCCTATAACCTTCCTACCGGAAGCCACATTATGCTGGATGAAGGGGAAGATGTATATGCAGGACAGGTGCTGGTGAAGATCCCGCGCGTACTGGGCAAATTGCGGGATATCACGGGTGGTCTGCCGCGTGTAACGGAGCTCTTTGAAGCACGTAACCCGAGCAACCCGGCGGTGGTATCTGAAATTGACGGTGTGGTTTCTATGGGCGCCATCAAGCGTGGTAATCGTGAGATCGTAATTGAAGCAAAAGACGGTGTTCAGAAGAAATACCTGGTGCCACTCACCCGCCAGATCCTGGCGCAGGATGGTGACTTTGTAAAAGCCGGCTCACCGCTGTCTGACGGACAAATTTCACCGCAGGATATTCTTTCGATCCAGGGACCATTTGCTGTACAGCAGTACGTGGTGAACGAGATCCAGGAAGTGTATCGTTTGCAGGGGGTGAAGATCAATGACAAGCATATTGAAGTGATCGTTCGCCAGATGATGCGCAAAGTGAGCATTGTAGATCCGGGAGATACCCGCTTCCTCGAAGAAGATTCTGTAGATAAATTTGAATTTGTAGAAGAGAATGATTTCATCTTCGATAAGAAAGTGGTTACCGAACCGGGTGATTCTGCCAAACTTCGTGCAGGCCAGATTGTAAGCCTTCGGGAAGTACGGGAAGAGAACTCAGTTCTTCGCAGAAACGACAAGAAACCGGTTGAATTCAGGGATGCACATCCTGCGACATCAGCGCCCACATTGCTGGGTATCACCAAAGCTTCGCTTGGTGTTACAAGCTGGATCTCGGCAGCATCATTCCAGGAAACAACCAAAGTATTGTCTTCAGCAGCCATCAACGGTAAAACCGATGATATGCTTGGCCTGAAAGAAAACGTGATCACGGGTCACCCGATCCCGGCCGGTACAGGTCTGCGTGAATTTGAAAACATGATCGTGGGTAGCAAGGAAGAATATGAATTGCTGCAAACAACCCGCGAAGCCATGGCTTTCGACGAAGAAGAATAATTACATACTTTTTAAGAATAGCAAGGAGTGGCCCAGCCACTCCTTTTTTTATGCGTTTTAGCCTGTTAAGGCTTTCCTAAAGAAAGGCATGGGGTGCGTTGACACCCCGATTAGGGGGTATCTTGCAAGACTATTTTATCACCCGGGTTTACTATATTCGCTGCTCTGGACGTAAAGGGCTTGTGCCGAAGGGAAAACATAAATACAGACTGATGAAAAATGGTTTACTTATTTGGAATGTTCTTCTCACACTGATCGCTGGTTATTTACTCTATGCCCATTTTTCTCACCGCGCTGGCCGGGGGGATCATGAGACGCCGGAATATGCCGGAGGTGCAAAAGACAGTCTGCGGTTTCATAAGCCGGTTCGTATTGCCTATTTTGATATGGACTCTATCCAGTCTAACTGGTCCCTGGCTAAAGACGTACAGGCCGGCTGGTCTAAAAATGAAGACAGCATCAAGACCGTCATGAGCAAATTAAGCCAGAGTTACCAGGCACAGGTCAACATTTACCAGAATAAAGCCCAAACCGCCCCGGGTATGACCCAGCAGGAGCAGGAAGAAGCGCAACAACATCTTTCCAATATGATGGATGCCATGCGCAATACAAAGATGGAAATGGACCAGAAGTACCAGGAACGGGCCTTCAACGATAACCGCTCTCTCAAAACAGAGATCGAGACATTTATCCGGGATTACAATGCCACCAAAGGGTTCACCTATATTTTTGCCAACGAATCCGGGCTGTTCTATTACCTCGACAGCACTTTCAATATTACAGCAGATGTTGTAAAAGGCCTTAACCTGGCCTATATGAAAAAGCACTAGCCTTTACAGGATAAATTATTTAAAGACCCGCCAACCGGCGGGTTTTTGCTTGTCTGCACCGATGGCCAAACTGCTGTTTTTTTCTCTGCCGGCATTGATATGAATTACTTATCTTGACAGGCAAATGCATCTTCATGGCAGAACAAACTTCCTTTAAACAGTCGCTTGGGTTGGTTGACGGTACAATGATCGTTGCAGGGTCAATGATCGGGTCAGGTATCTTTATTGTCAGCTCAGACATTGTACAACACGTTGGCAGCGCCGGCTGGCTGATCCTCGTTTGGGCCATTACCGGGTTTATGACCATCACCGCGGCTGTCAGTTACGGAGAACTGAGCGGGATGTTTCCAAAGGCCGGTGGACAATACGTTTACCTCAAAGAAGCCTACAATCCGCTGATGGGTTTTTTATATGGCTGGAGCTTTTTTGCAGTGATACAAACCGCCACCATCGCAGCCGTGGGAGTTGCTTTTAGTCGCTACACAGCCTATCTTATTCCTGAAGTGGGTGAAAATCATGCTACCACTATTCTGGGCCTACGCGTTTCAGCCGCGCAGGTGTTAGCGATTGTTATGATCCTGTTTCTTTCTTTTACCAATACACGTGGTGTTAAAGAAGGTAAAATATTGCAGACAACGTTCACCACTGTCAAACTCTTGTCGCTGTTTGGATTGATTATCCTTGGATTTGTATTGGTGAAAAATAATTTCTGGGCTGAAAACTGGTCAACAGGTTTGCAAGCCGCAAAGTTGCAGCCCGATGCAGCAGGTAACGTTAGCTCTTCTTCCAGTTGGTTGCCCATTAGCGGCACCGTATTGATGGGCGCAGTGGCCGCCTCCATGGTGGGATCCATCTTTAGCAGCGATGCATGGAATAATGTAACGTTTATTGCCGCGGAGATAAAAAATCCAAAACGAAACATTGGTCTTAGTCTTTTCCTGGGTACGTTGATCGTGACCGTGATCTATATCTGTGCCAACCTGATGTACCTCTATGTATTGCCTTTAAGCGGCATTGCATTCCCAGCCGGCGACCGGGTAGCGGTGGCGGCTTCGGATGCTATTTTTGGACAAAACGGGTCGCTCGTTATTGCAGTAATGATCATGATCTCCACCTTTGGCTGCAACAACGGTTTGATACTCGCCGGCGCACGGGTTTATTACACAATGGCGCAGGACGGATTATTTTTCCGCCAGGCGGGAAAGCTGAATAGCAAGGCGGTACCAGCCTGGGCCCTATGGGCTCAAGCCGTGGTAGCATCAATTCTTTGCCTCAGCGGAAGCTATAATAACCTGCTAACAATGATCTCGTTCGTGGTGGTCATCTTTTACATTTTTACCATCATCGGTATTTTTATCCTGCGAAAGAAAAGACCGGATATCGAGCGGCCCTATAAGGCGTTTGGCTTCCCGGTGCTGCCGATTATTTATATCATCCTGGGAGCCACATTCTGCATTTTCCTTTTTAGCGCAGAAACAACGTATTCACTTTGGGGCCTCGGGATCGTGCTGCTGGGTATCCCCCTTTATTACCTTGCCGTATCCGTTAAGAAATCGGAATAACCGATCTTTGCAGTTATGAACGCGCTTGAGCAATTATTCAATGATTTTCAACACCAGAAAGTAGGCGTTGTTGGAGATGTAATGCTGGATACCTATGTGTGGGGCAAAACAGACCGCATTTCGCCGGAGGCGCCTGTACCCATTGTGGCCATTCAGCAAAAAGATAACCGTGTAGGCGGCGCTGCCAATGTGGCCCTTAATGCCCGCTCCCTGGGTGCGGCAGTTACGCTTTTTTCAGTTACCGGTGCAGATGATGAAGCCCTGATACTGGAAGCGCTGCTGTCACAACAGGAAATTGCAATTACCGGCATTTTACAGTCAGACAACCGCATTACCACCAACAAAACAAGGATCATTAGCCGCAACCAGCAAATGATGCGCCTGGATGCAGAGTCTACACATGATCTGTTGCCGGAAGATGAAGACCGGTTACTGGAGAAGATCGCCACCTATATCCGGGAAGAAAAACCGTCGGTGATGATAATTGAAGATTATAACAAAGGCGTACTTACCGAACGGGTGATTTTAAAAGCGGTGGGCCTTTGCCGCGAAGCAGGCGTTATCACTGCCGTGGATCCCAAACGGAAAAACTTCTTTACCTATAAGGGAGTGGATCTCTTTAAACCCAATCTGAAAGAAGTTAAAGAAGGCCTCAACCTGTTGTTTGAAAAAGCCGATCATTCGCTGTTAAAAGACATTCACGCACAGTTGCAGGCACAATTGGAACATCGGATTTCACTTATTACCCTCTCTGAACAGGGTGTTTTTTTCCAGGATAAAGACGAAACCGCGATTCTCCCCTCTCACCTTCGCAATATTGCTGATGTGTCAGGCGCCGGTGACACCGTAATAGCGGTGGCAGCAATGGCCTACGCTATTACGAAGGATATACACCTTGCCGCATCCCTTGCCAATATAGCCGGCGGTCTTGTTTGTGAAGAAGTAGGCACTGTTGCCATCAATCGAAAGCGACTGCTGGAGGAGGCCCGCTTATTGCTTTCCTGATCCTGCATTTTCTTTGCGCATTCCATCTATCGCCTGGTTGATATATTTACCCGTATTTATGTACAGGTCAAAATAAATTTTCACACCTGCAAAAAGGAGGATGAATAATTTATCAAAATGAAACATCAGGAAAATACTGCCAAAGATTACTACAATCTGTTGCAGTACTACCCGCCCATACGGTTGAAACATCATTAACAAAAGTGACGTCGACTTATATTGTTTCCGAAGTAAAAATGGAAAAAAATCGCGGCATGCATACGCGATGGTGAGACTCAGCAATGTGAAAGCTGTGTCTTCATTGATATGTTTGAAAAATTCCTCAAAAAAGCCAAACAGCCGCGTTGACATGCCAGTGGATGAAATGCTATTGAACAAGCCAAGTTGGATGGTTACAAAAAGGCCGTAATGCACAATAAAGAACAGGATAAAGACAAAGCCCGGTGTCATTGTTATTCTTCCATTGGCCGGCCATCCTTCACCGCCGCGATAGAGCGTGGTCACCAACATCTTCAGGATGGTAAAAATGCCCACGATGATCGTTTCCATGGCATAAGCTATAAACACATCGCGCACAGACCAGTTCCAGATCCACACACCGGCTACCGGCACCAGGTTGCCCAGGATGGTAAAAATATCTTCTCGTTGCAGCTGTCGTTTGAACATAGGTGGTCAGCAATTGATTCGGCGTCAAAATAGCTAACTTTGCAGGGGATACAATACCCGTTTACACGTATGTCTACATTCAGCATTGCATTACATGGAGGCGCGGGAACCATTCTCCGGTCTATGATCACTGATGAGCAGGAACAGGCCTACCGGGCCGGACTTGAAGCGGCATTGCGGGCCGGTTTTTCTATATTGGAAAAAAAGGGATCGGCAATGGATGCGGTATTGGCAACAACAGTTGAGCTGGAAAACAATATTCTCTTCAATGCCGGGCGTGGCGCTGTTTTTTGCAAGGATGGATCGCAGGAAATGGATGCGTCCATCATGGATGGAAAAACGCTGGAAGCCGGCGCTGTGGCCGGAGTAAAGAACATTCCCAATCCTGTTGAACTGGCATACGCAGTGATGAAGAAAAGCCCGCATGTGCTGTTGATTGGTAGGGGCGCGAATGAATTTGCTGCGCACATTAACATGGAAACAAAACCTGATGACTATTTCTTCTCAGCATTTCGTCATGCGCAATGGTTGCAGGTAAAAGATGAAGAAGGTGCCAGCCTGGATCATAACGTAGCAATTAAGGATAAAAAATTTGGAACCGTTGGCGCCGTAGCCTGTGATGTGCATGGTAACCTCGCTGCCGCCACCAGTACGGGCGGCATGACCAACAAGCAATGGGGGAGAGTGGGCGATAGCGCTATTATTGGCGCTGGCACGTATGCTAACAATAATACCTGTGCAATTAGTTGCACGGGTCATGGAGAGCTTTTTATCCGGGCCGTAACGGCTTATGATGTTAGTTGCCTGATGGAATACCGTGGTCTTTCCCTGGCAGAGGCGATGCGCGTGGTGGTACAGGAAAAACTGGTAGCCATTGGTGGTGAAGGCGGGATGATTGGCGCGGATGCAAAGGGAAATGTTTCCATGCAGTTTAACAGCGAAGGCATGTATCGTGCGATGCAAAGCAGCGCAGGCCAAAAAGAAATTTCAATTTATAAATAAACAGTTCGCCCGTAAGGGCGGTTTTACTATACTTGCGGTATGAAAAAATATGCTGTAGTAGTGGCGGGGGGAATGGGGTTACGCATGGGCGGCAACGTGCCCAAACAATTTCTTTTATTGCAGGATAAGCCTGTTCTCTATTACACGCTGAATACGTTCCTGGAAACTTATCCCGATCTTGATGTGATCCTGGTGTTGCCGGTTGATTATACCGATATGGGCCAGGAAATTATTGATGCCTATTTTGACAAAGACAGGATCCGTATCACCGCAGGTGGTGATACCCGCTTTCAATCCGTTAAAAACGGACTCGCGTTAGTGGAAGAAGAATCCATCGTTTTTATACATGATGGCGTTCGTTGCCTGGTGTCACCTGCATTGATCCGGCGCTGTTATGAACAGGCTTTGGAAACGGGTACCGCTATCCCCGTGGTGCCTTCTAAAGACAGCGTACGATTGCTGGTGGAAGATGGCAATGAGGTGGTAGATCGCAACCGGGTGATGCTGGTGCAAACCCCGCAAACATTTCATAGCAAACTCATCCTGCCCGCCTTCCAGATTGATTACAAAGACCGGTTTACAGATGAAGCCAGCGTTGCCGAGGCATTTGGGCTAAAAGTTTCTCTTGTAGAAGGTGAGGAGAACAATATCAAGATTACCCGGCCGGTAGATGTAGTAATTGCCGCGGCCCTGCTACAACAGGGTGCGGATTCCTGATCAGCTTTTTAGCCACCTTAGTAACCGCGGAAGACGGTTCGCTCTGATAGCGGGGTATTTTTCGCCCACGGCGCCAAAACTGCTATAGAAAAAAGCCAGGTTGCGCAGGTCAGACCCCTCAAAATCCAGCCATAGGTCTTTCCCGGCATGATCCCTTATAAACGCATCAATCAACGCATGCGAAGCGCCGATCGTTCTGCCATTGGGATGATTGCCTACAAGCAGGTAAAATGCGCGATGATGTGAATACAGGAAAACAGCTGAAGCCAGCAACTCGTTTGTAGCGGAACGGATACCATATATCTTCGCCTGGCCGACTGCAGCTAATTTCTCATACACTTTCGCGAATCGCGCAAAGCCTTCGTTCGCCTCCTGGTCCGACAATTGCGGCTGCATTCGCGCCAGCGCAATTACTTCATCCAGCCTTGTAGCGTCCGAAATTTTACAACCTGCTTTTTCTGCCTTTTTCAAATTGCGGACAATCGTTTCGCGGTACTTGCTGCGCAACGTTTCATAGGAAGGTAGCAGGTTCAATTTGTAATTCATGCGTTCCTGCCATTCAAAACCCGCCACCGGGAAATTATTCTGCTGGTTCAGGCAACTGTCAATATACCTGAACTGCGGTGGTATCGCCTGTAGAAATTGCGCTACCTGTTGCGCATCAACATCATTACCAAAAATGCCAAGTTGCGCCGCCAGGAAAGGCTGGTAAATATACCGGATACCATATTTACGCCGCCAGGGAAGCGGCATTACCGCCTCGTAATCGCCAGCTACCAATGCATCCCATTGTGTAGCCATTCCATCCAGGTAAGCGACGTAACCGTAAATCAATCCGTTATCTGCAGCGGCAATGCATTGATCCCATTTAACAGGATCAATTTCATCATGTACCAAATATCGTATGGCGTTATTCGCCATTAGAAATTGAGATTGCGATTTACTTTCCGCAGACTTAAATTGGAAATATCAATGGCAAACGAAACTGTTTTCCAGATCCTGCCTTTTTTGGGAATCGTGGACCGGATATAATCACGGAAGATGCCGCTATATACCAGTGGCATATAGAAATGCACAACCTTTAATACCGATAACTGAAGACCTGCATCGAAAATAAAACGGTCCAGCCCCGATCCCGGTTTCCAGGCATCTGAATACGTGCCTACATCTGCAAAAATCTTTAATGGTATTTTTACCGGCAACAGGCTAAGCGGGTTGATTGACGATGGAACCGAAGTGGTAAAATTGGTCGCCACCAGCCAGTCGTCGCTGCGGCCTACTTTATCAGCCAGCAGGTCTGTTCTTACTTTAAATGCACCATCCCGCACCATGATCTGCTGACTTGCAAAACCTTCGAATAAATTGCGACCGATAAAATAATCGCTGTAGGTATAATCCTCGTAGCCATTGGCGCCAGTCATGTTGAGATGGTAACGATCGGTTGCAAATTGCAACGATGTAGTTTTAGATTGCGTATAGAAAAACTTCCCTGCAAAGAGGCGAACATTCAAACCACCTTCCTTTGGATAATTGAAAAAATAATTGCCGGTAAATGCCGCGCGCACGAAATTTTTGCCCTGCTCCACCTTTAGCTCTCCACTATAAGGATAGAGCGCCCGGTTATTTTCAATCACCAGGCGTAATTGGTTCAGGGTGCGACTTGCCGTATTCTTCCCGTATTTGTCAATGATCGTAGTATCAGTCGGCGTAATGATCGAATCCCGGGAGAACTGTAGGTTTTGTTCACGGAACAAATACGATTTGAATTCCACGAAGCGGTAGAAGGTGCTACGCGGATTTTTTTCACGTTGTGTAAAGCGGATGCCGGGTACTACCTTGGTAAAATTGAAAATTAGTTTGTTATTGTCGGGATCAATAAACCGGTTGTCTGAAAAGCGCGCGCCACTCACACCCATATCAATTTTACGGATCAATCCTTTTGGGAAAAAACTATAGTTGACAAATCCCAATCCTGCAATTGTTTTGGATCCCGTGGCGTACATCGGCGTCACCAAAAACGTAAACGAGTTGGCGGGCGGACCAACATTTGTTACCGCTGCACCAATCATGAATTTATCATAGCTGTTGAA
Organism: Bacteroidota bacterium; assembly: GCA_048498035.1. Taxonomy (GTDB): domain Bacteria; phylum Bacteroidota; class Bacteroidia; order Chitinophagales; family Chitinophagaceae; genus CADEDV01. Next base: position 125,119 of record JBEHYT010000012.1, read on the forward strand.
GCCAATGGCCGGCAAAATTTTTATAACGGATTGCCGTTTTGTAAAATCTTCTATTCCCAATCCCAAGGGGCCGACTAATTTTACACCCTTGCGCACATCACTGGGCAGGCGACCGGTACTATCCAGCAACGAAAACTGGTGATCCAGGTTTTTGCCGCTGCTTTTTTCCAGGCTGGCTTTAAAATCTGCGGGTTGCGGATGCTTAAAGCTCCAGTTGTTATAATACTCTTTCATCGCGGCATTAAAAGCGCCATCACCCAATTCTTTTTTTAACCCCGCCATCCACTTCGATGTTTTGTAATAGGCCACCAATTGATAATTGATCACCGAAAAGCTGTCGGCTGCTGTGTTAATGGGTTGATCAAGCCGTTCGTGTACGTATTGATCCAGCGCTGCATCCTCTACCCGTTGGTTGTAATGATGATCGGCCAGTTGTGAATACCAGCTCTCATAAAAAGAATTAATGCCTTCGTCCATCCAGGGATATTGTCGTTCATTGGAAGCCAGGATGCCATAGAACCAGTTATGTCCAATTTCATGCGCCATCACCCTGTTTAATGATCCGTCGTTGTGAATCGGCGAGATCACCGTGATGGTGGGGTATTCCATGCCACCACCAAAACTTGGCGGTCCCTGCACAACGCTAAGTACCGGGTAAGGATATTCGCCCACATTGCCGGAATAAAAGCGGATGGCCTGTTCGGCATAATTGGTAGCAGCATTCCAGTAAGGGGCCTCTTCTGCTGTATAGAAAGCAAACACATCTACCGGCTTGCCGGATGAAAGTTCGATGCTTTTGTGCGACACCAAAAAGTTCTTATTCGCAAACCAGGCGAAATCATGGATGCGGTCCAGTTTATAATGCAATGTTTTGGTAGCTACGGGAGCGGCAGGTGGTGCTGGCGCAGCCGGTGATTTAACGACTGGTTTTTTGATCGGCATCCCGGGCTTTTTGGCTGGTTGTACCGTGGCAGGACGGGCTTCCGCGGCTTTATTGAGCAGCCATTGTTTTTCGCTTTCATCTTGTAGTACGCCGGTGGCGGCCACTACATAATTTTCAGGAACGGTGATGCTCACATCGAACGAGCCAAACTCGCTGTAAAATTCCCCCTGGTCCAGGTAGGGGATGGGGTGCCAGCCATTGCGGTCGTACACGGCCGGTTTTGGATACCATTGTGTTACCTGGAAACTTTCTCCATCGTAACCGCCACGGGAGAAATTGAAGGGCAGCTTTACATGAAAAGGTGTGGTGATAATTGCCGTTTGTCCGGGTGCCAGCGGTGTGGGCAACAGGAGTTTGATGATGTCGCTGTAATGTGGGTGATCTTCTGTTTCCGCGGTAGCGCCGTCTACTTTAAAATCAAGGCGGTTGAGATAACCTCGTTGTTCAGGATCTGAAAAATAGAACTTTGTATTGCCATTCTCCAGCATTTGGTCACTGAAGGCGGTGCGGTCGTTTTTGTAGGCATTAGGCCAGCAGTGAAACCAGATGAAACGAAGTGTGTCCGGGGAATGATTGGTGTATTCCAGTCGCTCAAAGGCGTCCAGCGTTTTTTCCTGTGCGTGCAGTGTTACGTCAATTTTATAATTGACCTGTTGTTGCCAGTAGGAGCCGTTTTGAGCGTGCAGGAAAGAAGCCAGGCAGGCGAGTGAGAGCAGTAGTCCGATTTTTTTCACCAGGATTCGTTTTATCAAAAATAATAATATAGTTCAATTCGGTAATTCGATGATTCGGCAATTCGGGAATGCTGTAGTTGGTATTTGCATTTGTTTTTTATTAGCGAATCATCGAATCAATTAGCACATTAATAATTTGTCTTCCATTATCGAATTATCGAATCACCGAATTATCGAATTAATCATTTCCCTTTTCCTTTAAAGATAATCCTCAATGTATGCAGCATGATCTTGAAATCGAGCGCCAGCGAAATATTTTCAATGTACAACAAATCAAAGCGGCTGCGTTCAATCATTTGGTCTACATTTTCGGCGTAGCCAAATTGTACCATGCCCCAACTGGTTAGCCCCGGTTTTACTTTCAGCAGGTACTTATAATATGGGAACCGTGCAACCAGTTGGTCGATATAAAACCGTCGTTCGGGTCGTGGTCCCACGAGGCTCATTTCCCCGATGAGGATATTCCAGAGTTGTGGCAATTCATCCAGCCGCCACTTCCGCATCGTGCGGCCCCAATGGGTAATACGCGGATCGTTGCTGGACGAAAGGGCAGGGCCCTGCGCTTCCGCATCCTGTTTCATGGAGCGGAACTTATACATTGTAAATGGATTGCCTTTATACCCAATTCGTTCCTGGGAGTAAAAGATCGGTCCACTGGAAGAGAATTTTACCCGGATGGCCACGTAAAGCATGAGTGGGGAAAGAACAACCAAAGCCAGGGTAGCCGTCATTACATCTATCAGTCGCTTGATATGAAGTTGCCATTCGGGCATCAATCCTGTTTGCAAATCAATCAATGGCGCTCCCATTACGCTACTCGTTTTTACCGAGCCGGAAAGGATATCGAGCGTGCTGGGTTGAATTTTTACTTCCACGTCTTTTTCGCTCAGGCGGTTGACCAGGTCTTCCAGCAGCGTTTCTTCGCGCCGCTCTGGCGCCAACACCACCAGTTGTATCTGGTGTTGGTCGATCACGTTTTCCAGTTGCTCCAGCGTGCCCAGCTTGGGTAGCATTTTCTGGATGCCGTTTTTCCCATTGGCTTCGGTGGTAATAAAACCGGCATAACGGTAGCCGCCATCGCGCAGGTTACGTTCAGTGTCTTTATACACGCGGATGGCGTTGTCCTGGCAGCCCACCATCAGCGTCGGAAATACCACCTTACCATTTAATAATTGGCGCTTCATCCGTTGCAGGATGATCCAGCGGCCAAAGAAGGTGAATGAAAAATGGATGGCGAAGAGGACAAAAAAGGCCTGGTAGTAATAGCTGTATTCTTTTTGTGTATCGTCCAGCAGCAGCAGGAAAAACAGTACGATGCAACCGATGAGACTGCAGATAAAGGTGGAGGTAAATTCAAACAGGCGCGACTTCCGGTAAAGACCCTGGTAGGCGCCGGTAATGGAGTAGAGCACCAGCCAGCAGAGTGGCAGCAGGGTAATGCCCCACCAAAAGCGATTGTCGGTAGTGAGAATGCCGTGATTGATGAGCGGTTGGTGCAGGATCAGTTTACGGACGAAGAAGAACAGCGCCCATGCCAGCGTGGCCGTAAGGAAATCCGTTACGGCATACCATGCGATGGATATTTTTTTGCCGGACCTCATCCATGTACGATGACGTTGTTACCGATTTTTTTCAGGATCTGGTGAGCAACGTCCATGGCCATGAGGCCATCAATTTCGGAAACGATGGTGCGGGTGTTGTTGGCGATGGCATTGCGGAATTCTTCCAGTTCCATTTTGATAGCGTTCACTTCCGGCACCACGGGGTTGGCCATGGCGATCGTTTTTTTACCGGAAGGTGTTTCGATATCAAAAGCAAAGACGTTGGCGTCTTTGGGTTCTTTCAGTTTGATCACTTCTGTTTTCTTGTTCAGGAAATCGATACCAATGTAGGCATCTTTCTGGAACAGTCGCATCTTGCGCATTTTCTTCATGGAGATGCGGGAGGAGGTGAGGTTGGCTACGCAGCCGTTGTCGAACTCGATGCGTACGTTGGCGATGTCTGGCGTTTCTGTCATTACGGCTACGCCGCTGGCGGAGATCTTTTTTACATCGCTTTTTACGATGCTCAGGATGATGTCGATATCGTGGATCATGAGATCCAGGATCACGCTTACTTCGGTACCGCGGGGGTTGAACTGTGCCAGGCGATGCACTTCGATGAACATGGGGTTCAATTCTAATTCGCGGGTGGCGAGGAAGGCGGGGTTAAAGCGTTCAACGTGGCCCACCTGGAATTTTACGCCAGATTCACTGGCTAGTTTTACCAGTTGACGCGCTTCGTCCATGGTATTGGCGAGTGGCTTTTCAACGAAGACGTGTTTACCTTTTTTGATGGCTTTTTCGCACCATTCAAAATGGTAGGTGGTAGGGGCTACTACGTCAATGGCGTCTACGGCATCCAGCAGGGCTTCGGCGTCCAGGAAGCGGGGAAGCTGGTATTTTTCGGCGACTTCTTTAGCGGCATCGTCGTTGGGGTCATAAAAACCCACGAGTTCCACGTCGCTGATCTCCTGCCAGTTATTCAGGTGAAATTTTCCCAGGTGTCCAACTCCAAAAACGCCAACCTTGAGCATAACAAAATATTAATACTCAAAGATAAAGATTGGTACACGGACGTGGGCAACAGTTATAAACAAATAACTCAGTTCAGCAGCCGCGATTGCCGTACGTAAGACGGGTGGTAAATAAACAGGCAGGTGCCGGATTTAATGGCGTTGATGATGGGCATGCTTTCAACAACGGGTACGGCGGGGCATCCTTCTGAGCGGCCGATATAGCCTTGTGCGCGAACGAAGGCATCGCTCACGTAATCGGCGCCATGGAGTACGATGGCGCGGTTGAAGGCGTTATCGTTGATGCCAGGTTCCAGTCCGTCCAGTTTCAGGGAAAGCCCGTTATGTCCCATATAAGGGTCGCGGGTAATATAAAAACCGGGGCTGCTCATGTAGGAGGAGGCGCGGTTGGAGAAATGGAGGGCCTGGTCTTTGCCGGTATTGCGGCCGTGGGCCACGAGGGTGTTGAAGAGCACTTTGTAGTGGCGGAGGTCCAGGATAAAGAGACGTTTGTGGCTGCTGGGCTGGCTGAAATCGATAATGGATACGATGGAATCGTTATCCACGCGGCCCTGTTGGAGGAGTTTATTGAGGCCTTTGCGGGCCAGTTCATAGGCGGGGCGGCTGAGCCCGGAGATACCCAGGTGTAGGGAATCGTAGACGGAGGCGCTGGCGGCCGGCAGGATCGGCAGGGGTGCGGGGGCTGGCGCCGGGCCGGGAGCAACCGGGGCAGCGGCAAGGGTCTGTGAGGCCTCAGGAGGCGCTACAGCGGCCAGTACGCGGTTTCCGAAGTGTTTGGCCAGTCCGAGCGGGAGGGCCAATAGTGTGATAACAAATGAGGATACGATGAGGTACGCACCTTTTAGCTGTTTTTTCATGAAAATGCTACTAATTACCGGTTCACAAATACGTTCGCGTCTTGCTAAAAATGTTGTCCTGGGCTTCGTTTTTTCGTCGTTGAATCAGATCCTTTCCGGGTGGGGGTGTATTGGGCTAATTGTCAGCGGATTGTGTAGACACACGGCACTGTCGCTAACGGAAACGCAAAGGTACGGTGTTTTGTTGTGTGGGATGGCTGGGAAATGTTAATGTTCGTTGGGAAATGGGGATGGTGGCGGCTGGTAGGAGTGAGCCTCCCCGAAATTTTAGATTACCCCCCATAAAAAAATCCCGCTGCTGCGGGACTTCTCTTGCGGACCGGACGGGTCCGCATCTATCTTTTTAATGCTTTAATAATCACATCAATTCATCCCTGGTAAATCTTCAGGTCACCCCGCAGTTCACCTTCATACCCACTTTTCAATGCAAAGAGACAAGCAAAGATAATGCTTGTGCCTGGGAAATAATTGCTCCAGGAGTTCAAAAAAATGAAGATGAAACTGTGGCTTATTTAAGGCTGAAATGGCTTCTACCAACCCAAATCTGGAATAGCTCCAAACCCTGTTTTTTTTCGATTTTTTGACCTGAAACTGAAATTCCAAATAATGCATCTACCGGGGGTATACCGCCAATATGCCATCGAAGGGGGCTGGTACGCTGGGGTGGGCATCCCAGCTCACCTATATAGTTGATTTTGAATGCCTGGCAAACTTGTGATGAAAAATTAGCAAATATTTGCTTAATTTAGCTATTATTAGCTTATATTTGCTAAAAATTAGAATATGAGCAAGACAGTCAACGAACTCGGAAGTATCCTGGCAGACATGTATAGCAATGCCCCCAAAAAGGAACAAGTCACAATGATTCACCTGTTTGGTGTAAAGTATGCAGATGACATTCAAAAAGTCGGAATTCGGGAGGTAATAGAGCAATCGAAGATTCATTCCACGTATCGCACTGAGCTTAATAAAGCCGTAAAGCTGGCAAAATATGTAAGCCCGAAATAAAAACTGTAACGAATTATTTTGGCGGCTTCATTCTCAGTTATGCTATACTCTGTTGTTATGGAGTCTTTAGCTTTTCATGGTCTTAAACCGGTCATTAATGACCGGTTTTGAACACTCTCGTTCTTGCGTACATACAGTCCCTCCTGTTAAAAAATTGTAATCGATTTTGATGATAAAAAAGTCCGGCCGTAAATATTATCATCAAACTTCATTATGAATTTGTGTACGGCTAAACAAGTAGCACCAAATACTGTAGCGAGAAATACTTCTCAAATTGGCTCATTAGTCTTCTGAACTCAGTATCGAGTTGCATATTTTACTTGGAAATTTCATTGGGTTCTATTCTTTTATATTTCTCCTTTAAATAATTCTGGTGCTACAACATCCATAATTGGCGGCACTGTCCACAAATTGTGCTTGTTGAAATATTTAGTCAAAAAAAGTGAAAACGGAATCATTTTGGCCATTCTATCGCTTTTGTATTGCTCGAATTCTTCAGGCGTATGGAACTTAAAGCTCGTATATATGTGTGTATATTCATGGTATAGCTTGAGCATTTCATGTAATGGTTTTTTTTCAGCTAATCCAGTTTGATGAAAGATGAGAGAATCAATATTTATAACAGTAATAGGCTTAACTCGATTAATAAAAAGTCCTTCATCCTCCAGAAGACCAAGCTCATAATTAAACCACTCATTTATAAGGTCATTAAACCCTGGCGTATCATATTGGTGGTCGTGTGTAATAAGGACAGGGTAAATAAAAACATCTTTGTAATAATATGAAGTGTCAGGTGTAAAATCCTTTTTGAGTATTCGTTTGATGTTGTTCATTAATTGTAAAACAGCACCAGCCTTCTTTGCACCGTTAGGTCTATCTTCGTAATATAATGTCTTTCCAATTTCCTCCTCGTAGACATCGAAATTAAATGTTGCCTTTTTATCGGCCCTGATTAAGAAATCTTTTGATTCAAGTAAAAGTATATCCTTGCCCTTTCTCAAGTAATAGTCTGGCGCACCAATCATGCCTTTGTCATCTAATTGTTTGCCAGTAAATCTTATACATTTTGAAGGATAAATAATATCCATCATTTTGTATACCAAAGTTTGCTCAGAAAACTGATGGCCGTATATCCCTTTTAAGTCAGGAACTTTGACGTCTTTTGGAAGTGTATTATTTATATCACGGAGAAAAAAATAGACACCTTTAAATATCTTCTCGACAACAAAAAGATTGAATATTACCCTATAAGTACCATCCTTAACTTTGTAAAACGGCTTTGCTCTCAGACTTAAAAAATCATTTTCATCTAACTTTTCATCTTCTTTAACAATTAGCTTTTCAACAAAATCACACCCCTCCTTAAATTTTTCGCCTTCGTTAATTACAATATCAGTATGTGCCTCGTTTTTATTATTTAAAGCTGATGTCGTTAAGGGTATAAGGTTCTTTAGATAATCCTGCCATGTTGCAGAGTTAAAATGTTCAAGAAATGCACTTAGAAGTGGCTTGGTCAAATCATTTGTTTCTAAGAACTGAAAAAGATAGGTGCTTTTAATAATTTGTGTTGCCCATATTTCGGTTATATCAAAATTTGATTTATCAGCTACCGGATACTCCATGCAAAATGTCATCATGGAGAGTTTGAAATGCCCATCTAATTCGTCTGTGGAAGTGAATGCAGCCTTCTGAGATTTTGTAAACTCTGAATTCAAAACCAGATATGCCTTGAAAAGATTTCTCTCGAATTCCGCATTTGTTTGTGTTACTTCCCCGGTATCTTTTTCAAAGAAACATTCAAAAAGTTTTAAACTACTATATGAATTAATAACACCAACTACTTCACCAGTCCTTTCAATTGCATGGATTCTATTGTAAATCTGTTGAGCAAAGACATCATTCTCAACACTAAATATCATTCTTAAAAGCTCACGATTGTCATTGAACTTTGAGTTGATAGCATTGAATCCAAGAAATAAAGCAGCCACATTAAGAATGAAATCTCTGCTACCTCCCGCCATATATTCTTCGGGAGTCAGAGGTTGTTCGCCAGGAAACGCCACATCAAACTCTAATAGTCGCCCCATTGTAACGGGGTTGCCAATGTTAACTTTTGAAGCCATATTAATATGGTTTTACATACTTGTATTTGACTTCAGAGATGCAAAATACCTAAAGTAGCCATGTCCTAAAAATGACTAATCAGAGTTGCTTCTGTGACTTTCAGAATAATATTAGAAATAGTATCCTATTCCTCCTCAAACCTCAGCCCTAATTGCTTAGCCGCCTCCTTCGCTGATTTATACTGCTGCTTGCTCTCGTCAATTGGGCTACTTTCAGTTGACTTGATTTTAAATTTAACTTCTATGTCAAACTTGTTACCTGCCATTGCAAAAGGTGTAATGAAACATGTAAAAAGTTCTGTATAGTTTTCCAGAGGTACTTTTCCAGATATTATGAGGGCATTGAATTTCTTCACCACATCACCAGGGACAGTACCTGCCTCCCCGGAATCGCTCAATTCATTGCCACCACCCGAAGTGGGAACAACAATACCATCGCCGGAAGCTGGTATTCCAGTAGCAGGCTGTGGCTGGGGTTTAAGGCTCTTATCAACTAACCAGTATGTCGTATCGGTAATTTCAAAAAATGGGACAGTCTCCTGGAAATAGTATTTTGTAAAATTCGTGCCATCTCCGGTTGCAATACAAAACTCTCCATTGGTACAGTAACGTAAAAGGCTTTTCGCTACTGCATCAATACTTGTTATCATCGGCTTATCGTCAAAGCGGAGGAATGCCTCGTAAATATCCTTTGCTTTAACAGGCTGGTCAGTTGTGGGCAGTAAGTTGTTATTTCTTAAAGTACTCAATCCAACTGAATCTAATAACCACTCTTCTTCTTTGAGTGCGGTTATCATATTGCTGTTAATCTGGCTATCCAGGGAGTCCTTAAATTGTTTCAGTATCAACCGTTCCGCCCCATTCTTTACTGAATATTTTACTACGATTGAATAGGCTGAAACTAACGATGTATCCGCTTGCTTGTTTGCTTCATCTATTCTTCGCTTAATGTCAGCTTTTTGTTCATTCGTTAGTTGTGAACCGTATTCAGCGTTTATTTTTTGGCAGGCCAGGTAATTCTTTACATCTTCCTGTAATTTACCAATACCCAATTCTGAACATACCAAGAACAGCATGGTGTTCCTGTAAATCCTTTCGCTATTACCTTTCTTAGTGGCCAATTTCTCAATAACCGGCTTTGTATGACCGTTCACCTCATTTGGATTAGCCAGGTGTTTGGGGCTAAGGATTACGAGGGTTGGTTTCATTTGTTCCGGTATATCCTCTGATGGGTCAACCAGGACATTGAATTGCTGAATCATTTTGGATTTTTCTGTCACTCTCCGTAATATTTCAGCAGTAATATCATTTGTCTTCACATCACCCTTTGCCTGGTTTATCAGGATATTGATATTGGGGGTGGTTTCAAACCAGTACCTTTTTTGCCCGGTGCTGCTGTAGTACAAATAATGGGCATGTCCTTCCATTCTGTCCAATGCCCCATTAATATCATTATGGTTAAAGCTATCAGGCTTTACCATGCATAGCTTTATTTCATCCATCCCTACACCCTTATTCTGGCCTTTAGAACCAAAAGTGCCTAATAAAACCGTTGCAGCTATTCCCTGGGTAATATTGTACTTACCCAAAGCTTTTACATCCGTATCAATACGAAACGCATTAGAGGAAGAACCCGATACGTCAGCACTTACTACTGAATCCCAGGCTGGCCCATAAAGCATGGTAATCTGGCTGGTCAATGCTTCTACATTCTGCAGCACTACATCCGATGTATGAATCAATGACTGGCTTCCGGTCAGCGAATTTTGTCGCTTCCACAAATCTGATATGATGGCTGCCAGGATTCTCAATACTCCCCGTGTTCTCTGGAAATAAGGGTTGCTGGCCCAGCGCAGGCGGAACATATCAATCAGTTCCGGATGAAACGGGTATGCTTTCGTCAGCAATTTCTTATATTCTGCTTTGGCTGCATAGGGTGGCAATTCGGAAAACAGCGATTGATATAAGTAGGTATAGGATGATATTACTTTTTCAATTTCCTTTTCACTTCCCAAGTCTTCAAATAATCTTCTCCTGATTACCTCAAAGATTTCATCATCCTCCACCGGTTTCAGGTTAGCTCCCACACGGATAATGCGATTCTCCAGGGCTGTTAATATCTGAGCAGATACCGGGGAAGCAGCCAATTCCTGCGCACTGGCGGGAAGGGTGGCAATCAGCACACAATTATCCGTTCCTGAAACGGCTTCTGTCAATTCCTGTAAGAAGCTAACGGTTTGGTCACTGAGGTTTGAGCCTTCCACTTTTACAGCAGAAGCACTGACACAATAATCAGCCAGCTCATCAATGAGAATCAACGCTGGTTTTGTCTTTTCCAAGACTGCTTTGAATAACCCCTTTGGTGCAATCAATTTTTCATCATTCACCCGGATTAATTCATATGCATCTTTGCCACCTAACTGGTACGCCAGCTCACCCCACAGGGTTCTGATGTGCAAGCCACCCGTTTTTCTACCCTGGGCCGGGTCGTTCGTCGTATTGGTGAATACCGCTATATTGGCTGAGGCAAATTCCAATTTACCTGTCGCTGCCAACAAATCTTTTATCTCATCACTTTTATTGGCTTTCTTGCCCCATTTAGCCAAATGATACAAGGAAATCAGAGTATGGGTCTTACCTCCACCAAAACCGGTTTGCAGGCTGATAACCCTGTTATCTGCATCTTGTCCACCGTTCAAGCCTTGTACTACTCTTTTGGCAATATTTTTTATACCTGCTGTGAAGAATGTTTTTTGAAAAAACATTTCCGGGCTGGTATAGATTTCCCTGCCTGTACCGGCTGCAACTTCAGCGAGGTTGGCAGCAAAGATTGATTCATCTAAATGTCCGTCCTGAATGTCTTTATGTGGTGTTACTACTTTAAACCAGGGTTGCATAATAATAGGAGTGGTTTTTTTATTCGAAAAGTTTTGATTGTTCAGATGCTGGTACGGAAACAGATTTGCTTTCTCTTATCAGGCTATCCTTATTAGTAAGCAATCCAAGAGCCTGTTTATGGTCATCGCTACCAGCTGGCAACACTTCGCACAAAGAGGTAACTACCCGCCAGAAACTGCTTTCCGGATTGGATGCCACTTTATTAATGTACTCCAAAAGGTTCTTCCGGTTTGTTCCCTTATACAATGCCATTGCTTTATGTACATGGTCTATCAGGTAGCTATTAGGCTTCTCTCCAAGATTTTTCTGTTCTTTTAACCTTTCCTGGAATCCGCCGAGGGTTTGCTTATTACCATTTTTAATAAGGATATGCTCCGTGAATAATTCCTGTACATTAATACTTAACCCCACACGACTGAATTTGGCAGCGTCATCAAACTCACTTTCTGTAAAACCATACAACTGTAACCAACCGATGTAGAACTTAGTAAAATCATCTCCATCAAATCCCTTCAATAATGCATTGAAAGCACTTTCCCTCGCCATCTCCAGTAACTCTGCAACTGTAACTTCACTACCGTCAGCTTTTTCAACTTTTTCGTATTTCCCAAATTCACTTACGGCTTGGCCAAAGCAAGCGGTCAATAAATCCGCACCTCTAAACCCAAGACGGTATAAAAAATTTACTTCCGACGCAACTGTTTTTTCTATGGCCTTTTTCACATCTTTAAAATCTCCAAGCCCGATTTTAGAAGATGGCTTGCAAGAAACTGTAACAGACGATTCTAAATATGCTTTGCCTTCTTTCAACCCACCTGTTGATTCAGTATCAACGGCCCAGCTGCCTGTTATATTCATTTTCGCATTTAGAATCGAATTACACAATGTTGTCCATGCTTCAGTACTCTGATGAGCAAACATAATAGAAATAATATTTTTTGTCTGGTGTTCTAAAGCATCAAATATTTGAAGCAGCTTATTCTCAAAATGTAATTTTGCATTATTATTACTTCCAGTGTGATGATGCTTTAATGCAGTGCACTCATCTGACTTTGGAGTTAACGGGGTAGCAAAGTTTTGTGGATATAAATCTCCCAAAATTCTCTTTAACCATACATAAAAGAAATCGGATAAATCGGCATATGCAATTGCATCATAGTATGGCGGATCAGTAATTACAGCATCAATACTCTTTTTAGGAAATTGCTCTTTTTCTCCACTGGAAGCATTATTGCATTTTGATTCAAATTCAAACGATTCACTTTTGATATAATCAACTATTTGTTCCAATTGACTTAAAGCTGCGCTTGTATAATTTGTGAAAGGGTTCATTTCCGGGTAATCAAATATCATTGGTAAAGACTGTCTGCCAAATAGTTTTTCAACTGTATCTTGTTGAATGTGCCAAGTGTTAAATGTTGAATATCTCATCGCAATTCTATCAACCAAAAGAGCCAGATAAGTTATAATAGCTGAATTGTATTCCCCGCTATTAGTATGTACTGAAAGAGATTTGATTCCCTTTACAAGAGCCATTAAGACTGTTAACTGTCTATTAGAAAAAAGGTCCCCCCAGGTATCAATTCCCCACAATGTGACCCATAAATTTCTTGAATCGCCTTTAATAATTTCTTCGTAAATATGTTCATTAGATTCAAGTGAATCGTTTATTTTAATTTCAGTTTTAGTTGGAGCTCTATAAAGTTTTTCTTCTTTCCCTTCTTCAATTACAGCTATTAATTTAGTCGCTATTTCCTTTCTTTTAAATTGACGTTTTAATTCCTCTGTATCGGTGATATTGCCGCAGCATGGGCATTCCAATTTTCTATTTTTTACCCAACCATCTTTTTCAAATTTTCCCTTTTTAATTTCAAGTTCGATAGTATTACCTTTTATTTTGGGGAAAAAATGCACCCACTTATTTTCGGATGTTCCTCGTCGCTTAGACAAATAAAACTGTTTCAACAGAGGAATCTTAGCCCTGCAACTTGGATTTGAACAAGTTGCAACACGACTCCAATAATATACGATTGGTTTTATTCCCCTCTCATTTGCTGGATACAAATGACCAATATCCTTTTCTACTTCAACGAGCAATTTTCTTGCATAAAATTCAACATCGTATGATAAATGGTTAAGGAGTTCAACTTTTAAACCCTCAGTATCTGCATGCTTTCCATTTATTTTACACCATTTAAGCAATTCATTTCTGCCGTATATTTTTTCAAATTCCTCTTTGCTATAAGTTATTGGCTTCCCAAATTGTTGCGGGTACTTTAAGCTGCATTGCTGAATAACGTGTGCCACAGGATTAATATCGTTACCATAACTTCGGCACCCTAATCTGGCAGCCTCTAACGGTATAGCACCACCACCGGCAAAAGGGTCAAACACCTTTGGCATCTTGCCCAAAAAAGATTCAATAGCTTCATGCAGCTTAACTTCTTTTGCTTTTACGGCTTCAGTATGAATATGCCGGTCGGGAGTGCTATATAAATCATCCTCGGCATCTTGTATGGCTTTGTAATGCTTATCAAAATCGGCAAAGAGTTCTTTTGCTGTTTTGCCGGATGCAGCATTATGTGCCACCCATATGAGTTTACGGGCTTTCCCAATGATGTTTTCATCATTCTTATTATCCCATTTAATCAGGCTGGCATCTGAAAGCTGCTCTTTGGCATTGGTCGTTTTACCCGACTTCTCATTCTGAACATACTTGTCTGAAAACTTACCTATAAACATCATTAACCTGTTACGCAGGTTATCTTCCATTTTGTCAATCGCTGAAGTATAGGGTATATCGTCATAAGGCTTATAGGGGTCTGTATTATTCTCCTGCCTTCCCAACAACAGTTTCACTGCGTCTTTAAACGCTTCCGGGCAATTCACATCCAATGGGTCGGGTACAAGGCTGGCAAACACCACGGCCCGGCATACCGGGAGCGGTCGCCTGGCCCACCATAAATGCAACGTGGAAATATGCCCATGCCGGATAGATTTATCTCTGACGCTTTCAGCCGATATTTCTTTTATCGGCATGGCCACTTCTATGAGTTTTTTTGGTTGTGTCATTATGCTTTTGTCAATAGATAATCAAATTTTTGTAATATCAGTTTTTTTCTCTCCTCAATAAACTGTTCAAAGTTGTCCAGCTTCCATAACTCAGGATTTTTGGGAATCAGATGCAAATCAAGATATGCCTCGTCTTTATCTGCAAACCATTCTTCAGCCGATGTAGCACCTTTGCCGCCAGCACCGTTTTCCTGCTTACTAAGCAGCATCATATTGGCCAATTGGTCTCTTGCACCCTGTTTGTATCGCATCAAACTCCATCTGTCAGTATCGGGGTTATAGTCTTTTACTGTGCGTAATAAGGACTGTGGAAAGATATGGTCAAGCTGCGGTTGATTTTGGGAATAGGCAGGCGTATAGTTAAAGCTATACCATAGGTTAAATAATAAATGTATACGTCTGTCAGTATAAGAAATGCTGAACAGATTATCTTTAGTAAGCTCTAAGCTTCTGTTGTCATCCCTGATTACTCCGTAAATATTTTGCTTTATAAAATCTCCATCATCCTTTATTTTTTTAACTGCCTTATCAATCAGGCTATCAGGGTTACCACTGAACGCACCCACCAGCATGGTACGTACCAGGTACTCGGCCCTCTCTTTTCCATGCAGCCATTTTTGAGGATAATGATACCGGAAATATATTAGGGGAATAAGTGTAAGGTAAGAAGTCAATACCTTGTCACTCTGGATAAAGGTTTTACCTCTGATAAAGTCCTTTACATCTTTTACAGCGTTTGCAATAGAAATCCAGTTGTCTTCTATTTTTTGTTTAGAATCGCCATCCCTGAATTTAGATACTTCATAGCTTGCTCCTTTATCAAATAATACAAGACAGGCTTTTAAAACAAAATCCCTGCCGAAGGCGTAACCGTCTGTATTCAATTCATCTAATAGTGTTGTCATATTTTCATTGGCATCATCCCATGATGAAACCAGCAATGAAAACAGTAGGTCTGATTTATCTAATCTTGTCCCCCCGGAGTTTGCACGGATAAATATTTCAACTATATCATCTTCTGAATAGGCTTGTGGCCTGTCTATGCTGTCCACTTCCTGATACAGGATGTTTTCCTGCAGGCAAAAAACATTTCTTACGAGTTCAATATTCTCTTCCAGTCTGTCATCTTCTTTTGCATTCAACTGCCTTCCTGCTGTAGCCTGTATCTCATGTTTAAATTCTTTATTTCGCTTATCTGGAAAAACCAAAGAACTGAATTTTATCCAGGGGAAGCCTGGGGGATCTGCATAAAACTTAAACTCAAATCTTCTATCGTCCGGCGCTTTTAAGTCGCCGCTTAATAAATTAAAATATAGCTGCCTGCCGTTATAACTGCCTTTGAGCCCTATATACAAACTCTGCATCCGTTGCTGCCCATCCAGCACCAGCATTTTAGTGTTATCATTCACTGGAACATAAAAATCAAGCAATCGTAAATCGTCTTTCCAGTTATCTATAAATTTTCTGTGTTTAATCTGGCTTTGGTTTTTCCAGACGAGTAATGTACCAATCGGATACTCCCTCAATATGGAATCATACAGCCTTTCAATCTGGTCTTCACTCCATACAAATGGACGCTGTATATTGGGCAACCAAAAACCACCGAGGTGGTCGGCGTTATTAATGTAATTGACAAACTTTCTAATCGTTTCTTTTTGGTTGTTCATACTTCAGTACTTTCTGTAAAACCTTGTTTTAGTTGTCGAAGCATCAGCACATTATCTTCTATAGTATTCTCAAAATACTCTCTCATTATTACCGCCATATTACTTTTCGCTGAATCTTCGGTATTTGTTTCCAATATTCCGGCAATTCTGCTAAACAGTTTTTCATTCTCAATGGCTATTTTTTTCATTTCCCTCCCCATTACCCTTGCGGCGATATGTTTTAAGTCTACATTTTCATCACTGAATAAATCATGATGATTACTCCAGATTTCCTCATCATGCATATCAAAGAAATGATTTAATATATCGCTTATATCTTTTATGTCGTCTCTTCTTACCTCAGGACGGTCATCCCATGCCAGCAATTTCAGCAATACAATACCCGGTAGCGTACTGAATTTAAAAGTATGCCCATCTTCCAGTTCCAGTTGCGGGAGGCCGCTGTTATATACTTCTTTAAATCCAGGAACATCTACTGAAGTATACCCAGTTCCTTTAATGGTTACCCTGGCATTCTCATCCTCTATTGCGCCGAAGGGCAGCAAATCCACCTCAAGTCCATCCTTTATAAGAACAAATGCATTATCTTTTGATGGTACGAAGTCTTCCTGACTTATCAAATATTCTTTTAGTTGTTCATATATCCCCTTGTCATTTATAAGCACTGCAAAATCAATATCCGCTGTCGTTCTTCGGGGAGCAATACGGTTTATTCCGCTCATCCAAACATTTCTTGCTACAGCACCTATCAGATAAAAATCAATACCGAATTTGGTAAATCCTCTTTCTAATGCTGCAAGCATTTCCGACATGCCCTGCTGTTGCCTTAAATGCTCATAATTTATTTTGTAAGAACTCATCATATATCTTTTGTGCAGTCTCGATACATCGCCTATCACCGGTATTCATCAAATCTGTATAAGCCAGCAAAGGAGGTACTGCGACATCAAATGCAGTATATGCATGATTGTCCAATTTCTCTTGATACCAGAATTTCTGATAGGCTTTTACATTACCTTTTTCATCAGGTATTAATCTGTAGTTTTTTATCAATTCACTTCTTGTTTCGGTTGTGTATATAGTGAGTTCTCCAGGTTGCAGGTAATTGGTTAATAAATGTCCAGCAGGCTCGCCCCCCCATAAAGTTTTGCCCATCAAAAGTGGGACGGTAGTCCAGTTATTAAAATCTTCTTCTCTCAGGAAACGGAATGTGCCAATCATTAAAGCTGGTTTCAATCTTTCTTCATAAGCTACCATCCACTTTTGCAACAGCTCTTTTTTGTTATTCAGCCTGAATATTTGATCTCTTACCTCAATTAAAAAGTTTAGTTCTTTTAGGCCATTCATTACATAGTTTATATTTCCTAAAGCCACATGGGTAATATTGGCGATTTCACGGTAACGTAGTTGTAAAAGTTGTTCATCGAGCAAAAAATGAAACAAAACTTTAAGACCCGTTTTGGTGAAAGCCCTGTTTCCTTTTTCCGTTGCAGGTGGAATGGGTTTTTGTCCATCCAGCCATACCATTATTCCTTTATGCTGTAAATAGATATTTCCATTTGCTTCAAGATAGGCGATATGCTTCTGCCGGAGTTCTTCTTTGATTTTCGGGAATAGGCGATTAGCCACCACTAATAGCGGTCCGAAGCGGTCCGCTTGTTCAATAATTTTGGGTAGTTGGTGATTCCTTAGCTCTTGTCGTATTTCAGTGTTTAATTTCACTTGCTGGTTATCGAAGAAAAATTCAACCTGTCCATCCACTTCGCCCGGCCCAATATTTTCCCATTTGCCGGTGATACCGGCATTCTGCTGAAGGTTTTCCAGCGCAAGGTGGATTATTTCGTTTTCTATCATGTTCATTCGTTTACTTTGTCCACGGCCCGTGAACAATAAATAATTGTGAACGAATTTAGCTATTTATTTTGGATTTCCACTCCTCCATAGGCAGAAAATACTGTATCCCTTTGGTTTTCAGCTCAAATTTGAGGGCTTTGGCCGGGTTTTGGAGGCGGAAAAGGTCTGGCTGGCTCTTACAGTTCATAACAATATAAAGCCAGGCAGCGTCTCCCAACTGGGCCAGCCGGTTCATCTCATTCTCGCTCAGCATCACGCTGCCATCCGCCCCGCTGCGACCTTTTACCTCGATATATCGCTTAATTTCCTCCGGACTGATGCTCCGGATGTCGTAGCCCTCGTTATTGGCACTGACATCGGTGGGTTTCCAGCCCATTTTCCGCTCAAATTCCATCGCTTCCTGCATGGCAATGGCTTCGGCCTCATCATCCCGACTCATGCCATAATGGCCCTTATATTCAACCTGGGTGAGTGGTACAACATAGGCGCAACCCAAGACCTCCGGAGCTTTGGGGTTCAACTGGGTCATTAGTTCCAGGTCATCTAAACGGCTTTTCTTTTTCCGTTGCAGTTCCACCAGCCGTTCCTGTTTTTTTACCAGTTTTTCAGAAACCCTGGGGTCGGTAAACAGTTTGCCCTGCATTTCATTTATCTGCGCACTCAGGTCGGTAATAACCTGGGTAAAGGCAGATTCCAGGTAGAATTTTCGGTCCGCAGTATCTTTTTGTACATGTGTTTTGGTGTCTTCGAATTGCTGCAGCGTTATATTTTCAAAGCTCCATTGTATGACTTCATTATTGCTGACCACCGGTGGTGGCTCGATAGGCTTTGCAAACTCATTGGGTGCATGCAGGTCAATGAACTTGGCAGGAGAGGTCAGGTGAAACTGCCCGTCATTTGTCTGGTAAACCATCACCAGTCTTTCATCCGCAATGCTATCATCCTTTTTCCTGTCCCGGTTGTCTATTATCTGCGATTTTACAAAAAAGGCAAAATAACTTTCCTTATCATCCGGTGAAATCAGCACTGTACCTTTCAGCATATCTTCCCGGAATTGATTCCGCACAACCGTCACCAGGCTATCAAATACCTGGTTGCCCGGATTGATATAATGCACTTTGCCCAAGTCATAGGAGTTTTGATAATCGAGGAAAATCTGTTTATCAAAACAAAACTGAATAGACCTGAGTGCATCATAGTGTATACGGTAGGTATCCCTCAATTCTGTTATCACGGATTCGGGCATCTTGTCAATCCGGTAAATTGATTTTCGTAATTCCGTGAATTCTCCACCAATATGGTTAAACGCCTTTTCAAAGAACAGACGGATATAAATCGGCTGTAATCTTTTCTCATCCGAATTTTCCTTCAATATCCTGGCATCTCTGTAATCCACCACAGTATGCGCCATTCGTTCCTTTTGCTCTTCCACTTTTTCCTTTATCTTTTCTGCAGATAAGGCTTCGATGGCATCCGTATATGCATTTTCCTTCCCTTCAAAGATGGCCTGGATAATATCCGACATTCTCACATTCTCGAACACATCCTGGATAACATCATATACCCGGTCGTCGCCCATACTCTCCCGGATAATTTCCAGCTTAGTAAGGAGTCGCTCCAGCACTTTACCTTCTTTCGTATTGCTGGCGACCATATTAAATACTAACACATCCTGCTTCTGGCCATAACGATGAATACGCCCCATACGCTGTTCAAGTCGGTTGGGATTCCAGGGCATGTCCCAGTTAATGAGCAGCCTGCAGAACTGAAGGTTAATACCTTCCCCTGCAGCATCTGTTGCAATTAATATCTGTGTATCCGGTTTGGCGAAAGCCCATTGTGCATGTCTTCTCTCATCAACATTTTTTCCACCATGAATGGTTTCTACCTTATAACCCCCGCTCTTAGTCAACCGTTCTTCGAGATAGGTCAGTGTGTCTTTATGCTCGGTAAAAAGCACCAGCTTTTCACCATTTTCCAATACACCATAATCTTTAAGTAAGGATTGCAGTTGCTGAAACTTTTTTTCTTCCTGTCTCCGGTTGTAAAGTGCCTGGGCCATATCAAACAGCCGCTTTACTTCCTTCGCTTCTTCCTGAATCTCCTGGATGCTCTTGGCTGTGGTAAAAAGTTTGAACTTCCTGGGGTCAGATAAAATATCTTCCAATGCACTTCTTTCCTCATCCTCCAATTCTTCGTAGTCTTCAATATCATCCACATCAAATCCTTCCAGTCTGTGTCGTTGTGTCCATAGGTTGGGATTTTTATTCACTTCATCCACAATTCCCTGTAGGGCCTTCCACCTGCGCTCTAATGTATTCTTAATGGCGAAGATGGAACTGACCAGCCTTCGTTGCATAACGGTAAGGGCCAGCGAAACGTGAATATTTTTTGTTTCAGACGCTTCCTCTTTCTTCTTGGTGAGGTATTTAGTTACGGCATCGTACAATTCTTTTTCTTCCGGAGTAAGCTCGTAGGATACAGTTCTCGTGTACCTGTTTTTGTACAAGGGTTTTCCTTCCCAATCCTTCATATCCTCTTTGAGCCTGCGGATAAAGAATTTATTACTGCCATCCTTTTCCAATTCTTTTATTCGGGTGGTGGCTATATCTTCTGTCGCAAAAATATCTTCATCTAATAGTTGCAGTAATTTCTTGAAAGTGTCTGTCCGGCCACGGTGGGGGGTGGCGGTTAACAAAAGAATATGCTCACATTGTTGTGAAAGAACCTGCGCTGCTTTGTATCGCTGGGATAAATATTGTTTCGCACCATAGTCATAAGCGGAGAGTTTATGGCACTCATCGAATACAATCAAATCCCAATGGGAGTTGCTGGCTACTTCCAGTACATCCTGCCGGGATATGAAATCTATTGAAGTCACAATCCGGTTAGCTGTATGGAAAACGGTAGGGTCGGAAGAAAATGTACTCCGGTTCACCAGGGTAAAGGGCATATTGAATTTTACACCCATTTCATCTTCCTGCCATTGTTTGGTTAATCCGCCTGGTGTTACTATCAATACTCTTTCTACCTGTCCTCTCATCAATAATTCCTTAATAAGCAGACCAGTCATAATTGTTTTACCAGCACCCGTATCATCTGCCAGGAGGAATCGGATTTTTGGTAAAGGCAATAAGAATTTATAAACGGCCTCCACCTGGTGAGGTAAGGGGTCTACAATACTACAGTTTACAGCGAAAAGCGGGTCAAACTGGTACGCAGTGTTGATACGTTCTGCTTCTGCAAAGAGTGCAAACCGGTTGGGGTCACCTTTGAAATTAAACGACCCCTCTGCTGTTAGTACTTCCAGTTTCGAAAACTCTTCAGCAGTCACCACTTTCGAGTTACTCTTGTTCGAGTTGACCCCAGTATATTTAATGGACACCATATTGCCCAATGACTGAATGTGGTTCACAGTAACCGGTTCTGCCGGGATAAGGTTTTTGACGATTTGTCCTTGTTCTACGGCCATAAATTATTTTCTTTTACTTTTTTTATACTTAATCATTTCCTCTGCCACTTTCAAAGCTTCAATAGCCAGGTCCTCATCTTCCACCTGGTAAACCACTCTTTCCGACAGGTAGCTTACCATGAGGTCTTTTTCATCGGCCTTATACATCCTGGCCAATTGAACCACCTGCTCCCTGGTAGCCCGTTTATCTCCCCTTTCAATTTTGCTGAGCAGGGAAGGGTCAACCTCCAGATGGGCTGCTACCTCCCGCAATAGTAATCCCCTGGCATCTCTCAGCTCACGGAGCTTCTCACCTAAAGATTTCGTACTGGACATAATTTTACCTGACCTTTTTGGTCAAATCTAATAAAATGAATGCAACTGGAAACAGTGACTTTTCCACATTTTATGGGCTGCAAACCGGCACTCAGCTATTCTCTAAGGAAGTTAGTGACTGTCTATTTTATTTTGCTTTTTAAGTAAATTAACAATATTCAAATAAACAGGCAGTCACTATTTTCCCTATGTAGTGTCGATAGTATCTATCCCTATAAAGCAACCGATTTCTGACCTTATACCTGGAGGCTGCCGTAACTGATCCATTTGCAAACTAACATTAAAACTGAAAAAACACTTCGTTCAGCCTTTCTATAAATTTCCAATCCGATCAACCTCAATCCCGCGGATATAATATTCCAGGTTATCGGAAACTTTTGTAAAGACCCTTTGCAGGTATGGAACTATTGTTTCCATCGTTAGATCGTAAGTTAAAGGGAAACTGTGGTAATTATTCAGGTGTTGTTTTACGTCGGCAATTTCGTCCTGCGGTAATTGTGAAAAGGGATTTTCACTTTTGTAATTACTCATTGGAGAAAGATGTATAAAAGCACATCCTAATTTGTAAACAGATTGAGTCCATCCGAACAAAGAGTTTGCAAGATCAACCATTTGCCTATCAGTTACGATTGTTCTTGAATTAGGTAAAGTCCATTTTCTGTTACTAAGCGTTTGCTCTATAAAGTGAGTTCGGATAGAAAGATCTGCTTCTTCCAGAAGAAAAATGGCCCTTACCATCGAATCAAGTTCTTGTCTCAAAATAGAAATAACTTGTCCGTATAATTCATTTTGCAGCATAAGACTTATGGCTGTCTTATGCTCAATTGATCGTTCCCGTAAAAGTTTGCAAAACTGTTCTTTTGGACCCATTACTGTTTTATTTATTATGCCGGATTGTAATTCACCAACGCAGCTTTATACATTCCGGCATTAATTATCCTGTCTGCTGGTAAACAACGCAGGTATAGTTCCATTAAATCAGGCACGATGTTATTGTAAACATTGTCAATGCAACCCAAAAAGAGAAATCTAAAACTATCGAAGGAATATGCAAATTTATTATTAGGATATGCGCCGCCCATTCCAATATGCTTGTTATTTTGCTGTTCAAAAAAGTTAACTGTATCACGAAAAGTTGCATCAAATATATTGGTCAATTGCGCTTTGCCATCAATATTAAAATTCAGTGGATATAGTCTTTCATAAAAATTATGGCGAATCCTGATAAATTCTCTTTTCATAAAAGGGTCACTCTTTTCAATTTCAGCGAGTCTTATATCGAGGACATATTTCCATTCAGAAAATCTATCCTGCTTTGACTTTTGAATATTGGCCTCCGTGGCGGCTTTTAACCTGTGGAATCCAAAGTACGCTGCCATTGTTGCAACGGTCGCAGTAAACAGCGCTTTATAGTTGCCTAATGCTGCAAGATAATTATCAATACCTTTTAGTGTAAACGCAAATGATTTTTCTGAGAGTGTCCAATGAATTGCAATTAAAGCTAAAAGGGACATTGCAATTAAAATTATCATTGCAACAAGCAGTAATACTTTAAGTATTTTCATTCTACTATTTTTTCAATTTCTTCTTTCAGTTTTTAAACCCCATTCTGTAAACCTAAGTTTCAGTTCCTGTTCTTTCATCAATTCAAATTTTTTTTCAATTCAGAAACCCTATTTATTCTTTTGCCTCAAAATAACAGGCAAGAATTTTATCCGTTATTTCTTTATTGGTGTCCATGCTTAACCCGTTGACTTCGCAATACTCGTTTAGTTTTATAAACAGGCTGTCCAGAAAGTTTTTTGCATCGTGCTGGTCGTAGTCCAATTTAAACCTGCCGTTCACGATAGCCTTTTTCGTAATAGTGAGATGGGCATAAAATGCCAGTTTCATAAAGGCGCTGGCTTTGTCCATAGCAAACAAATAGGGAAAACAGGTTGATTTTTTATAGAGCTCTTTTATCCAGTGTTGAACCTCTGCGATCTCAAAGAGCTCCCTGGGGTCGTTTTCGAAGTCATCAAAGCTAATGTCCACCCTGCTTTTCAGATGTAGAATGAGTTCCGGCGTATTTTGAATTCGCTGCAAAGCATCTGTTATAAATTCAAATTTAAAATTAAACACTTCTTCTTTCGGAATTGTGAATAGTATCCTGTTGCCGCCTTTCTTAAGTATTTCATTCAATTGCCATTCATCTTCTAATTGGGAAACATAATCAGTAACCGGACATACATATGTTAACAGTTTTGTTTTTGACTGATCGGTCAATTCATTGGCTTTAGGAATGGTCGTTTTCCAGTTGTCTCCGGACTTTTCTGTCTTCGTTGCATCAAATAGCTGCCACCATGCTTTTTTCTGATCGATGTTAAGAATTATTAAGAGAATTGGAATTTCCAGATTGAGGTAGTAGTTGAGGTGTTTTCTTTCCCCATAGTAGATGTATCCTATTTCGTTTTGTTCTTCAAAATATGAATCCCCGCTTTTTAGTTGAAAAGCTATTGATTTGCCGGTAATTTGCCCGGCATCAGTAATTATGTCCATATATCCATCAATGCCAAAATCATTTTCCAGGTGATTAGGCCTGTAAAGCCACCCCAAAGTAGTTTCAATAATTTCTTTTAAAACAGTTGCGCCTTTTTCACCCGTCTGCCTGTTTCGGTTCATTTTTGGAAACGAAGAATTTTCATTGATATCCATAGTGTATTAAGCTATCAGTTCATAATATAGCCTACCTATGAAGGTATTAAAAAAGCCGGTACATTTGAGTGAGAAACAAGCCATATGGAGTATGACAAAGCAAACAGTTAATGCTTTATCCGAAAAGCAAATTCACAAGGCCGGTCGCATTATAATACTCCCCATATTTAGGACCAGTAGTATTGTTAGCTAAGTTAATATTTCTTTCATTTCCTAATGTTGTTAGGCAGCTCTTTGAATGGATTGGTTATACCGGATATGGGGTGTTTGATTAGTGGTGTGGTGGATCTTGTTATGATAGTAGTTGATGTGGTTTTGAACGCCTTCAAAAAGTTCAAAGCCATCGTCGACGGGATTGAGGTATACGTAATCGTATTTCAACGACTTCCAGAACCACTCTATCCAGATATTATCCAGGGCCTGGCCTTTACCGTCCATGGAGATCAGGATGCCTTGCTGTTCCAAGTATTGTGTCCACAGCGCACTGTATACTGGCTTCCCATGAATGCCCGAATTTGTAACCGCGCGATTTGAGGCGTTTGGGACATTTTGGAGCGTATATTCATGAAAAAAGCCCCTAAAATTTGCATTTTTAGAGGCTTTTTTGCTAAATATCTGCGGACCGGACGGGACTCGAACCCGCGACCTCCGCCGTGACAGGGCGGCATTCTAACCAACTGAACTACCGATCCTTACCAACCAGGGAAATATCCCTGATTTAAAGGACGGCAAAGATAACAGCCCACCCGTTTACGGCCAAAAAATTTTCAATTTTATTTGATAGCGAATGTGTTGGTGATGGAGGCGGCTGCTGATAATTCGTTAGCTAAATGCCGGATTGCCTAAGTTGGCTGTCTACCATTACGGTTTCCCGTACCATTAAATAGTTGAGAATGTTGGGCAGCCGTGTAATGCCTGAACGCAATCGCACGAGCCAGGAGAAGCGATGAACTCGACCAAGGAGGCTGGCCTGTTGTGCAAGCAGTTAAATTGGTGGCGAATTATCGGCAGGATCAGGTTATTGCAATGCCCTAACTAATGTACAAAGAAATTGAAAAATCGGATATAATACTGTTAGTCAGCGCATAAGGAGGCCTTCTACAGGGATCGGGCTTATACGGGTTTTGTTGTAAAATAATGATTATCAATATGATATATTGAAGGTAAGTTGAAAACACCCCAAATTGTCATTTTCTCCACCGCTTTTCGGAAATTTTCCGAATTAGTTATATTATTTTGACATAAATATGTTATATTTGGAGGGGTAAATCGGAATTTATCCGAATTGTCATGTAAAAAATAACAGAATGGACTTCAGAACTGCAATAGAAGATTATTCCGGGCAACCCCTGTCCGGACAATTGCTGCAGGACGTACTGAAAGAATACAAGCGGCCGCACGATAAAATAGATGAATTGGTGAAGCAGGGCCTGCTGTTACAGGTAAAAAGAGGGCTATACGTCCCCGGCCCAAAGCTGAAATTACCAGTACCGGAATCATTCCTTGTTGCCAATCATCTGTACGGCCCAAGCCATATCTCGCTGGAGTCGGCTCTCCAGCACTGGGGAATGATTCCCGAGCGGGTATACGAGACCACTTCGGTGACTACAAAGCTATCAAAAAGCATTAAGACGGCGATAGGCCGGTTCACGTATCAGCACCTGCCCCTTCCATATTACGCGTTCGGCATAGAGCAGGTAGCACTCACCAAAACGCAAACCGTTATGATGGCAAGCGCAGAAAAAGCGGTGTGCGATAAGATAGTATTAACCCGCGGAATAACACTCCGGAGTGTGAAGCAAACGCTGGAACTACTCGTGGAAGATTTAAGGATAGATACCACGCAATTAAAAGAACTGGACATAAAAGCAATCAGCAGTTGGGTGAATAACGCACCAAAAGATAAAAGCCTCGCCATGCTGGTAAAAACATTGAAAACGCTATGATAAAAGAATGGTTGGCAGAATATGAACCGGCAACCCAACCAGCTGCCGAGCAGGCATTGCGCGAGATTATGCAGGAAATTGCATTGGCAGGGCTGCAGCGTGGTGGATTTTTTGAGAAAGCCGCCTTTTATGGAGGTACTGCACTACGGATTTTTCATGGACTGCCCCGATTTTCAGAAGACCTGGATTTTTCTTTGCTCACCACAAGCGATGAATTTTCACTGGAGCCGTACCTGCGTAGTATTGAAGCAGAGTTTAATGCACTCGGTGTGACCGTTAGCGTGGAGGAAAAAAATAAGACGAAAGAAACCAAAGTAGATTCAGCTTTTCTGAAGCCGAACACAACCTGGAAAGAACTGGTGATTAAAGAAATCATGCCCCAGGAATCCGTGAAGATGCGCTCGGAAATTAAAATTAAGATCGAAGTTGACACCCGACCGCCACTTGATTTTGCAACCGAAGAAAAAATCCTGCTGAAACCTTTTTCGTTTTATGTGAAATGTTTCACATTACCGGATCTGTTCGCCGGGAAAATGCATGCCCTGTTATTCAGAAAATGGAAGGGCCGGGTGAAGGGTAGGGACTGGTTTGACATGGAATGGTATATCCGCAAAGCTGTGCCACTAAATTTGGTACATCTCGGATCGCGGGCATTTGATAGCGCCGATTGGCCGGCGAAAATAATTTCCGAAGAGAATGTGATCCAGCTACTGGACGAAAAAATAGATGCAGTATCCTTTGGTCGCATCAAAGCGGATGTAAAGCCCTTTATCCGGGATGAGAAAGTGATGGAGATTTGGTCTCCCGGATATTTTCATGACCTCGCCCGGAAAATAAAATTTATGCAACGCATATCCTTTGATACGCAATGGTCAGCACCACAACCATTGGTGTATGGGAAAAATATCCATCTGACATTTGAAAAAGGAAATTTCCAGGTGCGGATGCATAGTGCAATGGGACAGGAAAAGAGTTGGTTTGTGCCGGATGACAGGAACGAGTTTGAAATTGAAGCCGCGACAATCAGCGATATCCTCCAACCGCAAATCTCCTTTAAATCTGGTTCGGGTGAAATGCTTGTTAGTGTCGATTTGCTGTGATCATTGGACGGAATATTCTTTCAGCAACCCGCTGATTCTAACCTTCAGCCAGGTTTTATAAACAGTCGCCTGCCGCCAGCATGTTTTCTGTCTGCACGCATCACCTATTGTAAGGAATGTGTCCTCATGTACCGGGACGGAGGACACAGGCCTGGTTTTTTCAATTAATACAGCTTTCTTCTATATTCATCCAGCCTGCTGATTTTTCCATCCTTCAGTTTGATGCCGTTACACATTAATAGAGTCTTTGCTGCCATTTGCATTTTCCACATACTGCCTGTACCACAAGGAGACCCAGTTATACAGGTTCTCTTTAGATACATTATCATTCCTTAAAGAAATCTTTCCGTACAATTACATTTACAAGGCTAATGTCTTACCCGGGCTAAAATCCCGATGTTCCTCGTTGCTAACATATCCCAATTGGTTTGTAACTAATAGAGTGTCGCCAATATTGAAATCCGGTGTATTGCTGTGGTGATGCCCATAAATCCAATAATCAATTTTTGAAGATTCAATGAGAGGAGACAATTCAACAGCAAAGGCCTCATTTAAAACACTCCCTTTAAACTGCGAAGGAAAATTCATAAGAGTGGGTACATGATGCGTAACCATAACGGTTTTACCTGTGTGTTTTTGGGCCAATTCCTTCTTTATGAAATCCATGCTATCTGAATGCAATTGATTAAAGGTAGAAGCAGAGAAAAAATGATCCTTGAATTTGATAACCTGGAAGTCGTTTATACTACGCTCGATCTGCCATTCATTGTTAGGGCTGATCTTCGACCATAAAGTAGAAAAAATAAGCCGTACACCATCTTGCTGAAAGGAGATATTATTCACCAGGAATATATTATCCCTTATTTTTTCATTGATGGTTCCTGATCGTTCCGACGCATCGGAATAATAATACTCATGATTGCCGGGAAGCCAGTAAGTCAATTTGAAATTCGCTGATATGTAATCAAAGAAATCTTTCCGCTTGCCGATCTCAGTAAAGGTGACTATATCTCCGGCCAATATCAAAATTTCACCCCTGGGTTGTAACGGATGTTGCTTGAGAAATTGTTTGTTTTCCCTGAACTCCAAATGCAGATCGGAACAGTATTGTAAGAGCATAATTATCTATATTTTTCGAAAATGTTTATTCAATTCAACCTGCGCGGGATCCTGTTCAAACGGGATGATATAATAAAGCCCTTGTTTCACTCTCATGCGCAACCCTGTTTGGTCATATCACTGAGCAATTCCCATGTTGCGTTTTCAGACCTGCCCCCAGTACTTTTTTCGCTTCGTTAATATCAAAACAGGGTCTGTTCACATCATTAAAATGCTGTAGAAGCGTACTGGACCGGAAGGAAATATTTTTATGTTTCATAGTTATAAACTCAGGTAAAACCTGAGTAATCGACTACAATATCGTTATAAAAAACAATCTCCGCCTGAAATGTACAAATCTGGTTCGGGTGAAATGCAGGTTAAGGTGGAATTGATCTGATCTGATCTAATCATTGGGCGGAATATTGTTTCAGCAACCCGCTGATCTAAATGCAGTCAACCAGGCATTCGTTGACATATTGATTCCGTACGGGGAATGAATTTCCTTTCTTTCTGTAACTGCTACCAACATTCATGGTAATTACGTAGTTTGTACAACAAGCGAGACCCGCCACCATGACAACATCAACCGGGAATTCAATTCCTCCAGTATCCAATTCCGAACACCTGAAGCGGGCCATTGGTGCACGCTCACTGGCTGTGGCCATCATTAATGTTATGGTCGGCTCCGGCATTTTTGTATTGCCTGCCCTGGTGGCCGAAGGACTGGGCGCAGCCGCCATTGTAGCCTATCTCTGCTGCGGCGTACTTGCATTTCTCGTCGCGCTTTGTTTTGCTGAACTGGGCAGTTCCACTACGCAAAGCGGTGGAATCTATACCTATATCGAACGGGCTTTTGGGCCCTACGCCGGTTTCCTGGCCGGCAATTTATACCTGCTGGCGGCCCTCGCCTCCGATGCAGCCGTGGCCAATTCCCTGGCAGATACACTAGCGCTTTTTTTGCCGGCACTGACGAATGATTTTTATCACCTGCTGTTCATCTTCGTGCTGTACATCTGCCTTACCTGGCTCAATATCCGGAGCGTTAAAAGCGGGCTGTTCTTCGTACTGTTTACAGGCATTGGCAAACTCATACCGCTCGTGGTGCTGGTCCTGTTTGCCATCCCTCATATACAGGCACAAAACCTGCACTGGACCATCCAGCCCAACCTGGATAATGTTGGGGCGGGCTCACTACTCCTGTTTTTTGCATTTTTAGGTATGGAAGTGCCGCTGTGTAATGGCGGCGAAATCAAAAATCCCCAGCGCACTGTTCCCCTCGGGCTACTAGGCGCCATCCTGGGCGTATTAGCGCTGTATATCGGCATCCAGGTAGCCACCCAGGGTGTATTGGGGTCCGCCATGCAGGCCAACAAAGAAGCGCCCCTGTCGGCTGTAGCCAGCAGCATCTGGGGGCAGACTGGTATGTTGCTGGTTGTAGCGGTTACTGCGATCTCCATCACCGGTTCGTTGAGTGGCGAAATACTTTCCATGCCGCGGATCTTGTTTGCCGCTGCGCGAAACGGACTAATGCCAAAAGCGCTGGGAAAAGTGCATCCAAAATTTGCCACGCCGCATATCTCTATTCTTGTATATGCCAGCGCAGGGTTTCTGCTGGCGGCCTCAGGAAGCTTCAGGCAACTGGCTATCATTGCCAGCGTGGCGGTATTATTGGTCTATCTCGGCGTGGTAGCAGCAGTGATAAAAAGCCGGCTTCAACCAAAGCAAGCAGCCATTGGCTTCCGGATGCCAGGGGGTATTGTGGCGCCACTACTGGCAGCTGCATTTATGGTCTGGATGCTCGCGCATTCTCAACTAAAAGAGGCTATCGCCGTCAGTATCGCAATTGCGTTACTGAGCATCATTTATTTCCTGGTAGTATTGATAAAACAAGAACCGGCGACGCAGGACGACAAATGACTAATGTGCTGATGTGCTAATCATTGTTGTCCGGAGAAAATAAAAATCCAACTCAGGACCTCTTTACTAGCCTGAATATCAAAGATTATTTAACCCACTTTTTGTCCAATTTAAAAGCAAGGCCCCTTATTCAAAAGCAACTCTGATTTCGCTGTGCGGTAAAAGTTTCACTTGATATCAGCGGTTAGCGATTCGTCGAATTGTATTTAATCTACCAGTTGCGGCGGAGGCGCCTTCTTTTTGTGCGGTTCCGCGCAGCGGAATGGCGCTGCCAAGCACAAAAAACAGCGCCGGAGCTGCAACTCGGCCCGCCGGCCGTGGAGGCAAAGAAGC
>JBEHYT010000013.1:0-113300 GCA_048498035.1 Bacteroidota bacterium
CAATCCGGTTGATTTCGCCACTGATCAGTTCTTCAGATATGCTTTTCACTTTTTTCGCCGGTACGCCGGCGTAAATACTGCCCGCTTCGCAAATGGTATTTTCCAGCACCACAGCGCCTGCAGCGATGATGGTGTTGCTATGCACCACGGCATTGTCCATCACAATAGCGCCCATCCCGATCAGCACATCATCATGAATGGTGCATCCATGCACAATGGCATGGTGACCAATAGACACATTGTTGCCGATGGTAGTGCCGTACTTCTGGTAGGTGCAGTGAATGCAGGCACCGTCCTGCACGTTTACTTTATTTCCCATCCGTATAAAATTCACATCTCCCCGTACCACACCGTTGAACCATACGGAGCAATCATTGCCCATTATTACATCACCAACAACAGTAGCATTGGGAGCGAGAAAGCAGTTTTCTCCAAACCGGGGCATTTTTTCTTCAACAGGGAGTATAAGCGCCATAGGATAACTAACAATTAATAATTAATAATTAAAGAAGTGGAAATAACCTCGTTAAAATGAATTAATAATTAAGACTAACGAGTTGCACGGCTTCAAATGTAGCGCTTTCCGGGTGGCTGGCCTTGCGGGTGGTGGTAATGAGCCGGTAATTATTACATTTGTTTTCAATTGACGAAATGAATCAACGGGAGTTATTTTTACGACATGTGGCGCAAACCTCACCAGCTCCAATGGCCCTGGAAATAGTGCGTGCCGAGGGATCGATGCTGGAGGATGTAAACGGCAAACGCTATATAGACCTGATCGGCGGTATCAGCGTGGCTAATACCGGTCATCGAAACCCGCGTGTACTGGCCGCTATCCGGCAGCAACTTGATGCCTACCTGCACGTAATGGTCTATGGAGAATTTGTACAATCACCACAGGTGCAATATGCACAATTACTGACGCAGCAGTTGCCAGCTTCGCTGGATGCAGTATATTTTACCAATTCCGGTGCAGAGGCGGTGGAGGGCGCATTGAAGCTGGCCAAGCGCATCACCGGGAGAACGGGTATTATTGCTTTTCGTAATTCTTACCACGGCTCTACGCACGGTGCGCTGAGCATCATTGGTGATGAATATTTCAGGAATGCATTCCGGCCGCTGTTGCCCGGTGTTCGACATGCCGACTATGGTACACCGGAAGTGCTGGATTGGATTACTGAAGAAACTGCATGCGTGGTAGTGGAACCGGTACAGGCTGAAGCCGGTGTGCGAAAACCACCCGTAGGGTGGTTGCAGGCGTTGCGCAAGCGTTGTACGGAAGTGGGGGCAATGCTGGTGCTGGATGAAATACAGACCGGGTTTGGTCGCACAGGAACGCTCTGGGCCTTCACCGCGGCGGGTATTGAACCGGATATTTTGTTGCTGGGCAAAGCCCTCGGTGGGGGAATGCCGCTGGGTGCTTTTATCGCTTCGCGGGAACGTATGTGGACGCTAACGAATAACCCGGTGCTGGGCCATCTCACTACGTTTGGCGGCCATCCGGTATCCTGCGCAGCAGGCAAAGCGGCGTTGGAAACATTGCTGGAGGAGAATTGGATAGAACAGGTTTCGGAAAAAGCCGGTCTGTTTGCGGATTTATTGGAGAATTCTATTATAAATACCCATTCTGCGGGATTGTGGTTTGCACTTGAATTTGATTCCTTTGAAACAAATAAACGCGTAATTGACCGGTGTATTGAGAATGGCGTGGTTACCGACTGGTTCCTGTTTGCGCCGGCGTGCCTGCGTATTTCTCCACCGCTGACAATTTCCAGCGAAGAAATTACGAAAGCCTGCTCGGTCATAAAAGCGGCTATTGCCTACTGATTTTTTACTTTTTGAACCTTATCAATGAAAAAGAAACTGCTTTTTTTCCCTCTTTGTTTTATGGCGCTTTCCGCCGTTGCACAAAAAACCGATGCCAGTTCTAATCATCTTTTATGGAGGATTAGTGGCAATGGGCTGGAGCGTCCCTCGTACCTGTATGGAACGATGCATCTTGCCGACAAGGAATTATTTTATTTTGGTGATTCGTTATATGCGGCACTGGAACATACTGACGGCTTTGCCGCAGAATTGGACCTGGACGGGGCTTTTAATGCCTATATCAGCACGCTGCTGGGTGATAAGCGGAATATGTCAAAGCTGCTAAGTGATGCAGATGCTGAAACAATAAAAAAATACCGGGTTCAACTGGAAAAACAGATCGGGAAAAAATCGGACCGGATTACCATTGATGATATCCGAAAGGAGGTATCCCGCAAGCGAAAAAAGATTGCAACCGGTGAGCAGATGGATACGTTCCTGGATGCCTACCTTTTTGACCTGGCCGGTCGGATGGGGAAATGGACGGGCGGTGTTGAAGACTTTGTGGACCAGTTCTCATTGCAGGACCAAATAGACCAGGAGAATATAGGTATTGCAGCATCAAGTAATGAGCAATACCTGGAGGTGATGAAGAGGAACAAAAAATGGTATATTAATGAACGCCTTGACTTGCTCGGGGGCGGTGCTGCGGGTGGTTTCGCCAGTTCCCTTGATCCTTCGATGGTGAAGCGCAATAAGAAGATGGCTTACCGAATGGATAGCCTGGCACATG
This sequence comes from Bacteroidota bacterium, assembly GCA_048498035.1. GTDB lineage: Bacteria > Bacteroidota > Bacteroidia > Chitinophagales > Chitinophagaceae > CADEDV01. Next base: position 2,600 of record JBEHYT010000013.1, read on the forward strand.
AACGTTCCACCATTTTTGCAGTTGGTGCTGCCCACCTTCCTGGAGATTCCGGTGTTATCACCTTGCTTCGCAAACGAGGTTTCCGCGTAGAGCCTGTTGTTTCGTCAAGACGAATTGCCCCGGAGGATTTCGTTTTCAAAGAAGTTCCGAAAAGCTGGCAAACAGTGTTTTCTGAAGATAGCGCCTATACTGTCAGCATGCCAAAGGTACCGTTCGCTTTCACGATGCCGAACCTGGAGATTATGAAGATGAAAATGGATATGGAGCAGGCAAAGGGATTGTTTTTCGTTACAGGAGATGTTGGTTCTGAGATAAATTCGGTTGCCACTCGTGACAAGGGCTTGCAGCAGGCGGTAGAGAATTATAAAAAAATTGATAGTTTGCTGGAGTCTTCCCCGATAGTCCGGGACAACCTGCCCGGCGTGCGCCTCAAATTCACGAACGACCAAATCCGGTTTTACGCCGAAGTGTTTATACCCGGGGATTATCTCGTGATAAATTTGGTTGGCATGATCGAAGACAATGAAAAGGAATCCACACAGGCTGAAGTTGAACGTTTTTTTGCATCGTTTCAACCAATTAAACGAAAGGATTTTTCCATTGAAACGACCGGGAGTGAGTCAATAATGGAAGTGCCGGATTATTCTTTCTCCATTCAGATGCCCGAATCGCATTCTGTGAATCGTACTGTCTCTGCAGATTCCACATCATTTGGATTTTCGGCCATGGCGATGAAAAATGCAAATCAAACATTCGTGATGGTGCAGGCAATGAAGCCGGCCGCCGGTTACGAGTTGATTGGTAGGGACAGCATTGAAACGGCTGATGTGATAAAACAGTTTTTGAAGCAAATAGATGCCAGTGAATCCAGGGTAATAATTGAAAGGGAAGGTTCTTTTTTTCACTCATGGGCCTGGGGTAAAGGCAGTAGCAAGGGTCAGGAAATGGTGATGAAAGTTAGTATAGCCAGAAAGGGAGAACTTAACTACAATCTTATAAAAACAACCGCTGATCTTTCTGATACATCATTACGGGACGACGACTTCTTCCGATCCTTCCGGACTATTCCACCTGCAAAAATTGGATGGAAGTGGACGGCTTCAGCAGACGGTACTTTTGAAATGTTTGCACCTGGTCCCTTTTCCGGATCCGGGCCGGGAACCTATAACAAGCCGCAGACCTGGGTGGCGCAGGACACTCTTTCAGCGGTTAATTATTTCGTTGAAAAATATTCCTTCCCAAGGTATTTCTCAAGCCAGTCGGATTCCGTTTTACTTGCAGGTGAGCTTGCGCGTAGGCAGAATGATGATGATGACTTAATTTCTTCCCAATTTTTTTACCAGGGCGCTGTGGCAGGAATGGATGCGGTGATTCGGGCTCAGGGCGGCCGGTACCGGACTTTTCGCCTCCTGCTGTCCCGGGATACAATTTATGAGGCGCATGCGGCCATGGAGCCCGATGCGTATGCGGATCCATTTTATACCCGGCCGATACGTGATTTCAAGTTGTCTGATCCGCAGCCGCCTGCTGTCAGTTTATTCACGTCTCATGTTGATTTATTGGTAGAAGCGCTGAAAAGCCCGGATTCGTTACAGCGTGTAGAAGCACTTGAAACGCTTGAATCTGTAAAATTTACGCAGCAAGATGTTCCTGTACTGCAGAAGGCATTGCTGTGGGCTGCGGAAACTGATCTTGATTTCGGATACATTTGGCCGGCAAGCTATATCAGGAAGGCGATTTTAAATGCCGATACTGCGCGTTCATCCATTTCTTTTGTTCGGGACCGGTACCAACAACTGCCTTCTTCAGCAACTGCATCACGTGGTGAATTGTTGTCACTACTGGCATTACAACAAACAACAGGGGCCTTTGATCTGCTTGCAACATTAACCCGAGACAGCATTCCCTCCGGTTTAAATATGTATTCCGGATTTTATGATTCATTGAAACTTACCGGTAAACTATTCCCGGGTTGGATTCGCTACCTGGATGATCCTGGTCACGGCGTTTCAGTAACCGTGTTGCTGAGCTACCTGGTAAAAGAAAAGATGGTAGATAGCGTTTTGCTTCGGAGTGCTTCTAAGGATATTCTTGCCATTGCAGCATCCCAGCTATCAATTGCCAGGCGTAGTGTGGATTCGGCAACTACGTCCCTGGTAGACATGGTTGATATTCTTAATTTTCTTCAAACGCCGGATTCCAGGAGAATGATGCGCAGCTATGGTGATCTCCCGGACCCCTATGTGAAATTGGCAGTTGTTAAAGGGTCGGTTTCGCAAAACGAACCAGTTGGTCTGCAAATCCTGCTGGCGGTGGCAAAAGACTTTAGAACCCGGAAGGACCTGTATGGTTTCCTCAAGGATAATAAAAAAGCGAACCTCTTTCCATCTGCATATAAGACTGCAAAGTGGATGGGCGAAAGTGAATTGGCCAACTGGCTGGATGAAGATGATTATGAGGTTGATTCAATTTCCTGGTTTGCGGAGCGTATTGTGAACATTGGCGGTAAACGCCAGAAAATACACCTGTACAGGATAAAAATCACGGACGACGAAGGTGTTTACCTGGGCGTTGCCGGTCCTTATGACCTCGATGGAAAATTAGTGGAACCCGACCAGGACCTGGTTGTTACGGGTGTGTATTTTGACGATGAACTGGATATGGATAACCTGGATGAGGAGATACAAACTTACCTGGGCCAGTTTAATGAATAGCGATGTGGGTTAATTAACCCACATCGCTATTACCGGCGAATCAAATGTTTTTATACAGAAGTGCGGCCAGCACTGCGCCAATAACAGGCCCTATTACGGGGATCCACGCATAACCCCAATCGCTGTTTCTTTTACCCTTAATGGGCAGCAGGAAATGTGCGATGCGCGGACCTAAATCACGAGCCGGATTAATGGCATATCCCGTGGGGCCGCCCAGCGACAATCCGATTCCCAATACAAGAAATGCTACAGGAAGTGCATCCAATGCACCCATGGTGGCGGCGGATTTGGATGCAGTAAGAGCGCCCAGCACCAGTACAAAAGTCCCGATGATCTCTGTACACAGATTATGAAATGGATTGCGGATAGCGGGTGCTGTGCAAAATACGGCCATCTTGAGATCGGCATCTGTTGTGGCATCAAAATGCTGTTTATAGGTAAACCAGGCAATACAGGCACCTGTAAAAGCTCCCAGCATTTGCGCGCCGATATACGTAGGTACAAGTGCCTTGTCAAAGTCGCCGGATGCAGCCAGTGCAATCGTAACTGCCGGGTTTAGATGGCCGCTGCCGCCCAAATGATTGGAGGCATACACGCCAATAAATACTGCCATTGCCCAGCCGAATGTAATAACGATCCATCCGCTGTTTTGCCCTTTGGATTTGGCAAGAACAACGTTGGCTACCACACCCGCGCCCATGATCAGCAGGAGAGCAGTGCCGGCAAATTCGCCGAGAAAAGGAGAGGGACTCATGTTTGTTGTTTTGTTTGGTAAAGCAATCGTTGGTTGTAAATCATTATTCTTCCGTCCAGGCCTGTGCAGCCCGAACGGCGCGTTTCCAGTTTTTTTGCAAGTCTGTCCGTTTTGTTTCATCCATCAGCGGTGCAAAGAGCTTTTCTTTCTGCCAGTATTGTTGCAATTCGGAAATATCTTTCCAGAAACCAACTGCCAAACCAGCCAGGTACGCTGCACCAAGTGCGGTTGTTTCTGTTATGCTCGGACGAATAACCTGCGTATCCAGGATGTCACTCTGAAATTGCATCAGGTCGTCATTTACGGTAGCGCCGCCATCCACGCGTACCTCTTTGATAGGCAGGCCTGCATCCGCTTCCATGGATTTCAACAGGTCCATGGATTGAAAGGCGATGCTTTCAATGGCCGCCCGCGCAATATGGGCGTCGGTAGTGCCACGTGTAATGCCAACAATTGTTCCGCGGGCATGTTGGTTCCAGTAGGGTGCGCCAAGCCCTGTAAAAGCAGGCACGAGGTACACACCGCCGTTATCGCTCACCTTATGGCAAAGCGCTTCCACGTCGGCCGATTGCTGGATGATATGCAACCCATCGCGCAGCCATTGAACCACGGCTCCGCCGATAAATACACTTCCTTCCAGCGCGTATTCTACCTTGCCATTCACTTTCCAGGCAATAGTAGTTAGCAGGTTATTGGCGGAAGCAACCGGTTTTTCTCCGGTATTCATCAACATAAAACATCCGGTACCGTAGGTGTTTTTTACCATACCCGCGCTGGTACACATTTGTCCAAATAAAGCCGACTGCTGGTCTCCGGCAATACCACTCACCGGGATGCTGGCCGCAGTAAGAATATTTTCTGTATGACCATACACTTCGCTGCTGGAACGAACTTCCGGAAGCATGTTCTCCGGTATTCCAAACAGCGAAAGCAAATCCTGGTCCCACTGCAGTGTATGAATATTGTATAACAACGTGCGCGATGCATTGGATACATCAGTGGCATGCACTTTCCCGTTTGTCAGTTTCCAAAGCAGCCAGGAATCAATCGTGCCAAAACATAGTTCGCCTTTTTGTGCCTTGTCTCTTGCGCCCTCCACATTATCCAGGATCCATTTCACTTTAGTGCCGGAGAAATAGGCATCGGTAACCAATCCTGTTTTTTCACGGATCATATCGGCGTGACCGTCTTTCTTCAATTGATCACAATACGCGGCTGTGCGACGATCCTGCCATACTATGGCATTGCAAATGGGAAGATGCGTTTGACGGTCCCAAACCACCGTTGTTTCGCGCTGGTTGGTGATGCCAATGGCAGCTACATCACGCACGGTAAGACCGGCTTTCAGAATGGCCTCAGTGGCAACTCCCAGTTGGGTGCTCCAAATTTCATTGGCATCATGTTCTACCCAGCCTGGCTGGGGAAAAATTTGTGTAAACTCTTTTTGCGCAGTAGAAACAATATTTCCTTTGCGGTCAAAGATAATAGCACGGGAACTGGTTGTTCCCTGGTCAAATGATAAAATGTAGTCGGGCATAGCAATCGGTTTGTCAATTTACATTACAATTCCTTGAAATAATTGGGATAATCGGTAATAATTCCATCCACTCCCATATCCACCAGTTTTTTCATTTCTTCTTTCGTGTCTACCGTCCAGGGAATGATGCGTATTTTCCTGGCGTGACAGGCTTTTATCAATTCAGGTGTAACTAATGAATATTGCGGGCTGTACATGGCAGGCACATACCCCAGGTCAGCCAGTTGCTGGTCCAGGGTTCGTTTATCTTTTTCAGAGATTAATACAGCAGTCGTGATATCCGGGTAATCCTTGTGCAGAATCTGCAAGGCCCGGAAATCAAATGATTGCAAGTAGGCGCGATGCTCCAGCTTTTTTTCCCGCACTACCTGCATCGTACGGTCTACGATTTCTTTTATTGCGGGCGTTTTCACGCCGTCCCAATCTTTGTTGCCTTTGATCTCAATATTATATAGCACTTTCCTGTTCAGCGAAGCTGCATACTGATCTACGGCATCGACCAAGTCAGCTAACAGGGGTTTATAGGCAGCCATTTTCTGTTGGAGCGGAAAATCCTTGTGGGGTTTTAAACCTACGTCGTATTTGCGGATGCTGTCATAATCCATGTGCCATAGAAGAAGCGACGGAGCTTCTTTTGCAGTAACCGGCCTGCCGTCGGGGAAGGTGGAAATGTCCTGGTGAAAATAAATATCGTGGGATACCACCACCTTATTATCTTTTGAAAGCACTACATCCAGTTCTACAGTAGCGGCCCCGTAGGCAATACCCTGCTTCATGGCCGGGATGGTGTTTTCCGGCATCATGCCGCGCGTTCCGCGATGCCCTTCCAGGTTAAAAGCAGGTAAATCGAGCGACGCCGGGTTTAACGCAGTCTGCTGCAAATGATGGTTAGAGCAAGCCTGTATGGCTAACAGCATGGCTGCCGGGACTATCTTTTTAATGCGCATTATATTAGTTTAAATAGGGTTTAAGCATTTTCGCCCATACTTTATAGCCCGCTGCATTCAGATGCAAGCCATCCGCCGTATATTCCGAAGGAAGTTTTCCATCGCTGCCGGTAAAGGCTGCATGAAGATCAATAAGCGTGATGTGTTCCTGCGCGGCCAGCAACTTCAGTCCAGCATTAACTGCCAGGATATGTTCATCTTTATTAAAATGTGCTTTTGCAGGGAAGCTGTTATTCACCGGGAGCAGCGTATGAAAATAAATTTTAGTTGCGGGTGATTCCTGTTTGATACGGGTAATGATCTTTTTATAATTCTCCAGGATTACCGAATCGGGGATATTCCTGGAAATATCGTTAATACCGATCAGCACAAACACTTTTGCCGGTTTTCCCTCTGTAACCTCATCCAGTCGTTGTAAAACACCAAAACTGATATCGCCGGAAATTCCCCTGTTCTTTGCATTATCGATTTGGAGTAATTCATTCCAGTCTGTACGTTCTGTAATGCTGTTGCCCAGGAAAATAATATCTGTGGCTGCATTGGGGTAGCTTCTGAACTGCGCCAGCCGGAGGTCGTAGGAAGCGGGTCTATAGGTGCTGTCCCAGGCTGGTTTTTGCGCGCAAAGCGCAGTAGTCATTAATAATGAAACTACCGGCAAACACAATCGTATTGTCTTTTTCATACTTCCTGCATCGTTTTAAATGGTTGTTGCGGCTTCAAATTTTTTTCCAAACCGGTCTGTCGCAATTACTTTTACCTGTTTTGCTCCGTCGGGCAGCATTCCGCGAAAAATGTGATTTGTTTTTCGCGGTTCGGCAAAGCCACGTGGTTTGGGAAGATCCGGGCCAAGCATTGTTTTGTAGGCCATTGGGTCAAAGGTTTCATGATTTTCCAACGCACCTTTATTTACGCCATCAATCCAGTATTCCGTTTTCCAGGCCGGATCATAATTCCAGATATTAGCAAGCAACTGCTTACGGCCATCTTCGGCTTCCGTTATAAATAACCGCAATTGATGATCGGCGGCTTCTCCCGTGGATTGATAATGCCACTCCAGCGAATTGCCTTTTACCTTGTACACGCCATAGCCGCAAGGCGTGCCATCACAGCAGATGGGGCCTGTCCACCAGGCGCCACATACCGTTCCATGATTATGCTCGTAAATGGAACCACGGATCGCATTTACATGGTAATGGGTGTGACCCGACATGATATGAACGTTGCGTTCGCCCAGAATTGCATACAGTTCGTCGTTGTTTTTTACACCGCTGTGCACCGGGATGTGTACACACAAAATAATAAGATGATCCTGGGGAACAAATGAAAGATCTTTCTTTAGCCAGTCCAGTTGATTTTGTTGAAAAAAACCATCGTAGTCACGATCTTTTCCCAGGTAGCGAACATTATCCATTACCACGTAATGTGCTTTACCGCGGTTAAACGAATAATACGTAGGTCCGTAAAATTGCTGGAATGTAACATCCGACGTTTCGTCGCCGCCATGATCATAGTCCATATCGTGGTTGCCCAGGCACTGGAAGAAAGGTATTCCCATTTTTGCAACGGCCTTATTATATTCAGGGTAAAGATCGTGCTGGTCCCAGACAATATCGCCCACTGTTATACCATGTAATAAAGCATTGCTGCCTGCTGCATTCACAAACCGCTGTACATCCGGCACAGACTCCGCCATCATTTTTTCTACATCTTTTTTATTCTTCACCTGCGGATCTGCCCAAATAATGAACTGGTGCTCATCGTCGTCCTGGTGCAATTTTGTAAGCTCAAAATGCATTTCTTTTTGCTTCGTTTCCACGTTGCGATAGTGACGGCAAAGACCATCATCCTGCAAAAATTCATACCCAGACGGCGTTGAAATAAAAATGGAGCGCGCAGCTGCATTCGGTTTTAACTCAAAACGACCTTTGTTATCTGTTGCCACAACGGTATAGCCATCGCTTATTACCACGCCGGCGATTCCTTTTTTGCCAGTGCTAACACGTCCTTTTACCAGTCCATCTTCCTGTAAAAAGCCGGTGAGAGGGAGCGCCCGGGAAAACCAGGCGGCCGCACTGAAACCTGCCAGGTTGCGGATAAATTTTCTTCGTTGCATAATTAATCAGGCTCTTACTGTTTTTTTATAAAAGAAATTGAAACGCGAAATGGAAAATACCAAACCATTGCTGAAATAACCGGGGTTGCGGTTTATTTTTCTTTTCACTTTTTGAGATTACAACTTTTTATATACGGCAAAATCATCCAGGCTCAGCCTGCCATTGTTAGAACTGCCCAGGCCAATTTTATTAACCCGGAAACGAACCGGACCCGAAATATTCAGCGTTACCGCTGCGCATTTATTGCCTTTATCCGGCATATCGGTAAAATTGCCGCCAACTGCTGTCCAGGTGCTGCCACCGTTTACAGAATATTCAAACCGGAAAGAGCTGCGGGCATCCGTTCCATATTTACCATAGAATACGGTCACTTTGGATGCGCCATCCGGCAGGTCAAAATTCATTTGCGTATAGCCGCTGCTGGAAAGATTTTGTTGCATACGCACACCCTGTTTACCCGGCTGGTTAAATTTGTCGCTGTTAATGGTAGCGGCAAGAATGCCCTGTAGCAGGTACCAGTTGCCTGTAGAAAGTGCCACGATATTAGTGCCGCTGTTATAGCTGGATTTCGTGCTGGCGTCCGGGGATTCGAAACTTTCGGGGAAATTAGCATACAATGGCCCACTGGAGAATTTGATGTCGCCAGCATTTCTCATTTCAACAACGCGGCGCGCACCGGCCGTATCATTCCCTGTTTCATTATAATATCCTGCAATACCTGTAAACTGCGCATCTACCGGCAATGGTGTGCTGGAAAAACTTGCAGTGGCGGCCGTACGCAAATAAGCAACGGGGCCGATATGGTCATCCAGGGGGTGCATGCCAGACACTGTTCCACCGGCGCTATAGTCGGATACATCTGCATGAATAGCCACCAGCGTCGACTCATAATTGTTCATAAAGGCATTCAACATGCCCAGGGTAACATCCTGGACAAGCGGTGTTTTACCGGACGCTATTTTTTCAACCTGGCTGGCAGCGATGCCTGTTAGCATAAGTCTGCCTTTTTCCCGGGTTAAAGTGGCATTGGAAACATTAATAACCAGGGAGTCGCCAAAGCTGTAAGAAGCAGCGCCGCCATCCAGGCGTACTGCAATACCACGGGTAAGATCAGTTGCTGCATTTTGCGAGGAAGCCGTTTCCTGGAGTACAAACGTACCTGTTTCAACATTCAGGTTGTCCTTGTCTGATATCACCACACCCTGTATCCTGGATGCTCCATTCAATACCGCGGGAGTTAATGTAACCGCAGTTCCCTGGTAGCTCCAGCGGAGATCATTGATGGTAATAATTTCACCGGTAACACCAACTGCAGGTGTATGGTAATCTTTAATGCAGGCATTGAAAAGACAACAAACTGCAATGCCGGCGAATAGTTTATGGAGAGAAGTTATTTTTTTCATGTTATCTGGTTTCAGGTTTTCAATTAGTTAGTATCCCACCAAACTTTTGTTTGCATATTATCCGGTCCGCCCATCGCGGCAACCGCAGCCTCGTAGTTGGTGTGGTTCAACGATTGTACAGATACGGGATATACCAGCCGGGTGGGCATCATACCATTATTTTGTACGCCGGGGCCGATGGGCAGGTTCGGGTATCCCGTTCTTCGGTATTCAAACCAGGATTGAAAATCTGTAAAGAAGAAGGTGAAATATTTTTGCGTGATGATCTTTTCAATTCGTTCTTCATCTGTGGTAGCCTGTGTCCAGTCGATACCAGGCCTTGTAAGATAACCGGAGGGAACCGTAAGCCCCCAGTGTGTGATGGCATTGGTAACGCCATTTTCGTAGTAAGCTTTTGCAGTACCCGTTGTGATATATCCTCTAACCGAAGCTTCTGCAAGTAAAAATTGTACTTCTGCATAGTTGAGGATATTACCCAGCAGCGGTTCATTTTTCAACGTTGCCAAATAATAAGACTGGCGCTCCTGCTGGTTGCCCGGTGCATAACCGCTGGGTATGCCGATATACACACCACCTACGGTGCTGGCCCATTTGGTCAGCCGCGGATCACCCCAGTTATTAAGCGTATTGATAAAAAATTCAGTTAAACCATTGTCGCCGTTAAAATCATAATCTCGGTACGTATTGAATGCCGAAACAAATGGTGTGGTGGTTGTAAACCGAAGAATGGCAGATTCCGCGTTGCTGGTCATGATGGGATAAGTAGAAGGACTTGTTTGCACGATCTGCTGTATCTTCTGGATCGCATTGCTTTCCGGCCGGCCAGACGCACGCATTAGAAGTCGCAGGTAAAGGCTATTCCCAAATTTTCTCCATTTGGCAAGGTCGCCACCAAACAGCGGATCACGCGCCGTAAGTGCAGCAGGCAGCGCGAGGTTTTGCGCCAGCAAAGCATTTGCCTCTTCCAATCTTGCAAAAAGACTGTCGTAAATCTCTTTTTGTTTATCAAACTTTGGCTGATAAATATTGTCGGTGCGTCCGCGGTTGGCTTCCGTATAGGGCACATCGCCATACGTGTCAGTGATCAGGGATTCCACCCATACTTCCATGATCCTTGCTATTCCCATATAGGAATAGTTGTACGACTGGCTGGGGAGTGATACCAGTTTACTGGCATTGTCGTAAGCGTCTTTAAAATTGGTCAGTTGCGTGTACCAGATATTCCACATATAATCCGACTCACTCGGCCGGATGATGTACCGGTGAATTTCGTCTGAGTTCACTACGGTTACGTGCACCTGCATCATCTCATGCGTAAGGCGGATTTCACGCGTCTGGTTTGCGTTGCGAACGGCGTAGATCGCGGATTCCAGCAGCAGTTCCGGCCGCGTTTCCGGCAATGTGTTGGGATTTGTATTAATGTCTGAAAATCCTTTGGTACAGCCCGTCATCAACTGCGCCAGGCTTATACTTACAGCTATAATCGAAAGAATGCGTTTCATTTGTTTGTTTTTTTACAGTTTAAAAACCTACTGTCAGTGAAACACCCATGGTGCGGGTAGACGGGAATTGGGCTATTTCAAAACCTGCATTGATCTGTCCGTCATTCAGTGTTCCAAATTCCGGGTCAAAGGCAGGCCATTTGGTGATCACAAAAAGATCCCGTCCGTAAATGCCCAGCGTAGCGCGCTGCAGCCTTAGTTTCGCCAGCCATTTTTTGGGAAGTGTATAGTCAATACGCGCTTCGCGCAACTTGATGAAGTCTGTGCTGAAGGTATTGGCTTCCACATTATCACGGTTAAAATGCGCATCATAATAAGCCTGTATGTTTGTAGCCAACACTGTATTTTCGATATACTTGTCATTCACTGCATCATATTGCACACCATCTCCTACAATTCCGCTGTAGCGGCCAGGCAACGTTTCTTTCAGTTTGCCTTCCTCCATCAATACCGCATGGGTAAGTGAATACGCTACGCCGCCAAACTGCCCGTCGAACAAGACATTTAACCTGAAATTCTTGTATTTGAATTCGCTGCCAAGACTTCCTTTCCAGTCGGGATTGGTATTGCCGAGGTATTTAATTTCTGTAGTGCGGGTAGGAAGTCCCTGCGCATTGTAGATAATTCTTCCCTGCGGATCACGCGCATATCCAATTCCATAAAGATCACCCATTCTTCCGCCAGGCCGGGCTTCAATTGAACCACGGTTGGCCGGGCCGGTAGACATTACATAAACATCCACACCCTCCACCAGTTCCTTGATCTCATTACGGTTGGCAGAATACGTAGCAAAAATGTTCCAGTTAAATCCTTTTTTTGATTTCAGAATAGTTCCATCCAGTTGTACTTCTATACCACGGTTGGTAACTAACCCGGCATTGGCAATAGTTGCGGAGTAGCCGGATGACCTGTCAATTGGAACCGGGAATATCTGGTTCTTGGTATTATTACGATATACCGCTACATCCAATCCCAACCTGTTTTTAAGAAACCGGATATCCAGTCCAAATTCAAGGCTTTGCGTTAGCAACGCTTTCAGTTCCGGGTTAGCGATTGCAGAAGGATTGCTAAGTCCGCCGGGGAATAAGGTTGGGGTATACGCAAATGATGTAAGATAAGGTGTAGTACCGCCGCTTCCCACACCGGCAAGTGAACCTCTTACTTTAAGAAAGGAAATGGCCGTTGGCAATTTGGCGACTTCAGAAACAATGAAACTCGCATTTATAGAAGAATAAAAGAAATCAGCATTGTCTGCCGAAACCGGTGTCGCGAGTGTGCTGGTCCAGTCTTCACGTCCTGTTACATCCAGGAACAGGAATTTATCATAACTAAACTGTGCAAAACCGTACAGGCTGTTTACCCGGAAACTCGCGCGATAAGGAAGCGCAACAACCGGATTCTTGGCATTGGCCAGCGTATAATAACCCGGAAGGTTTAGCTGATCGGCGCGCAGTTCATCCCGTGAATAACGGTTCCGTACCTGGCTGCCGCCAAAAGAGAAAGAAGAAGTGATATGCTTTGAAATATTCTTATTATAACGCGCCAGGAAATCATAAGTCAGCTCCTGTGTAAAAATGTTTTGCGAACGGAACATGCCCTCTGCAAACTTATTCGTGTTGAAGGGGCGCTGCTGGGAACGTGATTCCGATGCATAGTCGATCGAAACCCGGCCCATCAGGCTCAGTTCCGGCGTAAAATTATAGGTAGCGGCAACATTCCCAATCAGCCCGTTTCTATTCGATTTATTCAGCATCTCATTTGCAATCAGGTAGGGATTATCCAGCAGGCTGCTGAAGGGACGCGTTTGCGCGATATTTTCCTGGCCAGGCACCCAATATTCCTTAAACCAATCCAGGTTCATATTAGGAGTCATACCACGGATGAAGTACATGATCGATTGGTTATTGTACCCGGTAGAAGGAAGGTTGTCTGAAAACTTACTGGTATAATTCGCTTTTGCGGAGATCTGCATTTTGCTCGACAGCTTATGCGAAATAGAAAGCGCTACCGTATTACGATTATAGCCGGTATTGGGAATAATCCAGGTATTTTTCAGGTTGGTTAGTGACAAGCGTACTGTTGTGTTGGCATTGCCACCATCAATCGTTACACTGTTGGTCATCGTTTTACCGGTTTCAAAAAAATCTTTCCGGTTGTTGGTATACGGTACCCAGGGCAGGCGTGTTGCAGATTTAGTGCGGGTTACCGGGTCATATTGATAAAAAAGCTGGCCATCAAAACGAGGTCCCCAGGCAGAACTGGTGCTGCGGGTGCTGGGGCCATCTTCAGACGCGTTATAAGAATACCAGTCATTTTGCCCGCTGGCGCCCTGGCCATATTCATATTGATAATCCGGCCAGCGGTTCACCTGGTCAATCGCAAAATTGAAATTATAAGTGATGCCAAGTCCTTTCTGGCGACTGCTGCCGGATTTGGTAGTAATGATGATGGCTCCATTGGCTCCGCGTGCGCCGTATAGGGCAGTGGCACCCGGACCTTTTAATACAGAGACACTTTCGATGTCTTCGGGGTTGATGTCTGACAAACTGGAGCCGAAGTCAACCGGTGATTCAGACTGCAGGTAAGCGGAGCTTCCGGTGCCTGTAATGGCGCCACTGCTGCTGCTGATTACCACTCCATCCACCACAATCAACGCCTGGCTGTTGCCATCGAGTGAATTCTCGCCGCGCAACACGATCTTGTTGCTTCCGGCGGGGCCGCCGCCTGATTTTACGATATTAATACCGGCCACTTTTCCTGTTAGGGCGTTGGTCCAGTTGTTAGACATGGCCTCGGTGATATCTTCACCTTTTACCTTGGATACCGAATAGCCCAGTGCTTTTTCTTCGCGCTTGATGCCAAGCGCTGTAACCACCACGCCTTCCAGTTCTTTTGCAGAGCTGGTCAGCTCGATGGCAAATGAATTTTTTGTTCCCACTTTTTGTTCGATAGTGGTAAAACCCACGGCGGAAAAGACCAGGACCACATCGTTACTGGCCACCTGCAGGGAAAATGATCCCTTTTCATTGGTGGTAGTACCCTTTTGTGAGCCCTTAACCTGTACGGTTACATTTGGCAGCGGTGTACCGTCTTCCACGTTGCGAACGGTTCCGCTTACTGTTTTTTGCTGGGCAAAGGCTGTGGTAGCGGTAGCCATCAACAGGAGTAGCAACAGCACAACGTTGCCAGCACACTTGGCGAGTGATCTCATAATAGTTGAATTATTGTGGTTGATGAAATGACGATGATCAGGGCAATGCAATCGCTGAAATGACAGGAGCGGATAAGGTGGGGAACCTGTTCCTGGCATTTGCCGGCAAAAGAAGAACATTTTCATATAAGCAGTCGTTAGGTTGGTGTTATGTAATTATTAAGAGGCGCCCAGCGCCCGTTTTTTATTTTAAAACATATTGATCCGATAATTTTTCAAATGCGGCAACCTGTTCGGTTTGCCATTGTTCATCTTTTTTAAGCAGTGGTGCCATGATCCGTGCCACGGCGGCGGCAATCCGTTTGCTTTCGCGTGCGTCAAGTAACAGCGCACGCGTTCTTCGCGCCAGCACGTCTTCTACCGTTCTTGCCATCTCATGCTCCACCGCCCACACTACCTGCTGCGGATGAATGCGAAGTGTTTCACTGAGCCATTGATTGGCCGTACCATTAATAGCGGCCCGGAGCGGCGCAGCATCACTGCCATAGAAATAAAAAGGATCGTCCCAGTTGGTTCCTTCCGCAAAGCCGTGAATGGCCATGTCCGAAGTTGCCGGCTGGCGATGTGTCCACCCAAGGTCCTGTTCAATATGATTCACCATGTCTTCGCCCATCTTTCGATAAGTGGTCCATTTACCACCCAGCATGGTATAGAGATGGGAAGCAGAAGTGAGTATTTTATGACTGCGTGAAATTTCCTTGGTCTTGTGCTCGCCTTTTTGTGGCGCGGCCAACGGCCGCAAACCGGCAAAAACGCTCAGTACGTCTGCACGAACCGGTTTTTTCTCCAGGTAGGCTCCGGCCGTGTTCAGGATAAAATCGATTTCCTGCTCCAGGGCACGCGGCTCCAGCGATGCTTCTTCCACCGGGGTGTCTGTAGTGCCTACCACCACTTTTTCATGCCAGGGAACGGCAAAAAGTACCCGGCCGTCTGATGTGCGGGGAATCATCAACGCCTCTGATGAAGGGTAAAAGCTACGATCCAGTACCAGGTGCACGCCCTGGCTTACACATACCGTTTTGGCGCTGCCCGGGCGATCCATTTGAAGAATGTCATCCACAAAAACGCCGGTTGCATTCACGATAGCCTTTGCTTTTACCTGGAATAAGCTGCCGGTTTCAATATCCTGCAGTTGTAAACCATTTACATGGCCATCCGTATTTTTCGTAAGACCCGTAACACGAACATAATTGATGGCATCACCGCCATGCTCCCAAATGGTTTGAACCAGGTTGATTGCCAGGCGGGCATCATCAAATTGCCCATCGTGGTACACCACGCCACCCTGTAATCCACGTGCGCGGATGCCCGGCAGGCGGCGAAGCGTTTCGCTACGCGAAATAAAAACCGAAGCCCCCAGCCGCAACCGGCCGGCAATCCGGTCGTACAGTTTTAGCCCGATGGTATATTTCAAACGGTCCCAGAAGGAATAAACCGGTACAATAAAGGTTTGATCCCGCACCAGGTGCGGCGCATTGCGGTGTAAAAGCCCGCGCTCCACACTTGCCTCACGTACCAGCCGGATATCTCCCTGCGCCAGGTAACGAACACCACCATGAACCAGTTTGGTACTGCGACTGGAAGTTCCTTTTGCAAAATCAGCCTGTTCTACCAGGAGGGTCTTGTATCCACGGGCTACGGCATCCAGGGCAATGCCGAGGCCGGTGGCGCCGCCGCCAATAACGGCAACATCCCACTCCTGCTGCGGATCCGCCAAACGATCCCGGTACACTAAACGATCAGCTAACAAACTCATAACTTTCGATTCGAATGTAAATGAAACTAAACAATAATAAATCGAAAGCTAAATGAAATTTTTGTTACCAAATAAAAATATTTTGAAATTTATTTTAGAAAAATGAGTTTCATTTGCTTTCGTTATTAAAAACGACCGTTCGGCATTTTTTTGCTATCGTTTTGAAATCCAGTACATTCTGACTAAATTCATCATCATGTCAAAAGCAACTTCCACCTTGCACAACCTTGCTGAGCGACACCAGTACATACTTGCCCGGCTTCAAAAGGAGGGAAAAGTGAACGTTCTCGACCTCTGCAATGATCTGAATGTGTCATCTGTAACCATCCGGAAGGACCTGAAACTGCTGGAAGACAAGAATCTGCTCTTTCGAACCCATGGCGGCGCCACGCTTTCTAATCCCTATACGGCCGACCGGCCGGTGAATGAAAAGGAGAAGATTCGTTCTGATGAAAAAAATGAAATCGGTATGGCTGCCGCGGCATTGGTTGAGCCGCATGATTGTATCATTATCGCCTCGGGAACTACGGTATTATCGCTGGCGCGAAGCCTGAAACCGCAGGGCAGTCTTACGGTGATAACGGCCGCCCTTAATGTAGCCACTACACTTAATCAGAATCCGGAAATAGAAGTGCTGATCCTTGGCGGTGTATTGCGAAAGAGTTCTTCTTCCGCAACCGGGATTTACGCGGAGCGTGTGCTGGAAGATTTTTCCTGCAGCAAATTATTCCTCGGCGTAGATGGGATTGATCTTGAATTTGGCCTTAGTACTACCAACGTAATGGAAGCCCAACTGAACCGCAAAATGATTGCGGCTTCGCAAAAAACAATTGTGCTGGCAGATTCATCAAAATTTGGAAAACGTGGATTTGGCCGTATTTGTGGCCTGGAAGATATTGACCAGGTGATCACCGACAAATGCATCTCCGATCATATGCTGGAAACGCTCCGCGGAATGGGAATTGAAGTCACGATCGTTTAAAACGTAAGGCGGAAGCTTCCAAACACACCAAACTTCTGATCATTTAGCCGTTCCAGGTTAGAAGGCAATACCCGCCATACAAAATCAATTCGCAATACTTTCAGAATATTGTCTACACCCGTTCCTAATTCCAGGTAAGTGCGTCCATCCAATGTCTGGAAAGAACTTCCCTGTTTAAAATTAAATGCTTTATTAGCGGGAGACAGGCTTCCCCAAAGTGCTTTTGCCGTCCAGAACTGGCGGAACTTCAATTTTGGGATCAGTCGGAAAATTCCGTTCCCAATATTGTGTTCAATATTAATGCCCGCATAGCGATCATGCACAAACTCCCAGCGGTTCATTAGGTTAAACGCGTATTTGTTGTAATAGTATAACTCATTACCGGGGGCAATATCGAGCAATACATACGGGAGCGTGCCAAATGTTTTCCCTCCATAAACATAATAAGAGATGGTGCCAAACGGCGGGATCTTGATATAGTCAGAAACGGAAGCGGATATTTTTACATAGTCGTAGCTGCTGCGCAGCACGCCGGAAATTCCTTTTGTAAGATACAATTCACCAATCGGGTAGGGGCTTCCGAGGCTGGTGCGGAAAAACTGGTTTTCGAGAAAACGTTCCAAATACGCAAACCGGAACCGGGCCGATATTTCAAACGTGTTGAGCGCCGTTCTTCCTGGTACATTTACCGCGAAAGAATCTTTTGGGACGAGGTTGCTGAGCGGGAGAAAATTTTTGCTCACCACGGAAAACAATCCGGAAAATCCCGAGCGTGTTTCGTTGAAAAATTCAAAACGCTTCTCATTTACCTTCAGGTATTTGAGGGGAACATTGTTTTTGCGAATGGCAAGCGCAAATACATTGTCGGATGTTACTTCACCATAATAGGTTTGTCCCCAGTCAAGATCATTAGTATAAGACCCGTAGAGATAAAGCCGCGGATGCTTTTTGGGAAGGTAAAAGAGTTCGGCTTTTCCTTTTAATTTTTTATCACCAAAGCCATAGGCGAGATACCCATGCCACCACCAATGTTTATCGAAATTTTTATTGGTTCCCAGGTCAAACCGCATGCGGAAGCCTTCCCATGAGTTTTGCGTAACCCAGTTGAACCAGGGTCCTATCTGGTAATTACCGATATTAAGATAGCCGGTGCCAATGAAATTAACCGTTTTGGTAAAGCGCTGAAACACGGGTGCATTGGTAAGCGTATCGATCATCCGGATAATGCCTGCTTCTGTCCGGGACAATTCTTCGTGGCGCGCACTGCTCCAAAAATCCTTTCCTTTCTCATCTGCTCCCGGTTCTGTGATAATTTCTTCCTGGATTTTGTTTTTTGCGAGTTCACGCAACACACTGCTGTCATCAACCACCACATTACGGTAAGTGGTTGTTTTGCGACCAATAAATCCAGGCCTGTCTTTACCCAGCGGGGAAAGATCAGCTACAAATTTATCTTTGGAAAGAAACCAGGTGCTGTCATTGATGAGTCGATATTCCTGTATCAGCGTAAGGTTATCTACAAAATTGACATTGGCATCTTTTCCCAGCCGCAGGCTCATTTTCTGAATGGCAAAACTGGTATCGTTTACCCAGCAATCTCCTTCAAACGTGTCTCCCCCGCGGCGCTTGGGAGTAAATACAAGATGATAAAAGCGGCGGTGGTTGATAAACTGTGTATCTACCACGCGGTAATTATAATAATAATCGCCATTGTCGCTGATCGGGCTTACAAAGCGTTTGTCCATCACCGGGATGAAGTTGTTGTACACGTTCACCACCTGGTCTGTTCCGCCCAGCAACTTTACCATGCTTTCATTCTTAACGCCATTGGTGTTGGCCGCTTTGATCACCTCCCGGCGTTTCTGCGGTTTTTTCTGGTAGTAGTAGTCAGACAAGGCTTCGGTGAGATAGGACGGTAGGTAGCGAAGTCCGTCGGCCGTATCAATATTCTCGTGGATCAGTTGGCTGATGGGACGCAGCGGTTTGAATTTGCCGAACTTTTCAAAATTGATATTCTTCAGGTCCAGCTCCAGCTTGTTATATAATTCATAGGAAAAATTATCAAACCGGTAGCGGTCATTGTCCGGCTTATGTTTTACGATCTTTTTCCAAAGCAGGAGTCCTTTGTTAACCTTTACACGCACACGTACTCCCTCATTAAACGTTCCGCGCGGCATTTGCACAATAAGGCGGATGGAATCTTTGTCGGCCGGAATGGGAAAAAGAAAGGGCTGGTATCCAACGCAGGTAATTTCAAGCGTATCAGCAGGCCATTGATCAAAATAGAAGGAAAAGCGACCGGCAGAATCAGTAAGATCGCCAACGGTGGAATGCCGGAAACTAATGGAGGCGAAGGGAATACGTTCTTCACTAACAGAATCCTGCACCACGCCGGAAATACGTTTTCCCTGCGCATAAAGGGTAGGAGTAGCGCCAACAAAGAGAGCCAGTAATACGGTACAGGTCAGGATCCTCATAATCATAAAATAGCACTTCAAATATGACGCCGGAACAATGGCCCGGCTTTCACTGGCAAGGGCATAAAATTACGATGGGAACAGCAATTTGAAGCCAACGAAAAAAAAGCTTGGAAAAATAAAGGAAACTCACTTACTTTGTATTACAAAGTGCTTTTTTATGACTGAAGATCAATCATCTTCTTCGCTGCGTGATCTGCATGACATCCGCCGGATCATGGAGCGTTCTTCCCGGTTCATATCGCTGAGCGGTTTTTCCGGCATTGCCGCCGGAATTTTTGCCCTTGCGGGATGTTGGATCGCCAGGATTTGGATCCACGATTTTTTTGCAGGATGGCAAACTGGAGCAATAACGATGAATGATTTACCCGGGCTGCGGAACCGCCTGCTCTCGCTCGCTGCCGTTGTGTTGTTGCTGGCTCTTTCTTTTGCGTATCTTTTTACGCTTCGTAAAATGCGCAACGATCGTGTGTCGCTCTGGGATCTTCCATCAAGACGGCTGATCTGGAATATGCTGGTGCCGCTGGCGTCTGGCGGACTATTTATCCTGGCGCTGCTACAGCAAAATGCCTGGACATTCGTTGCCCCGGCCTGCCTGGTGTTTTATGGACTGGCACTTGTAAACGCGAGCAAATACACTGTAAGCGATATCCGCTACCTCGGGTACCTGGAGATCGTACTCGGACTTATTAATACGCAGGTGCTGCACAGCGGTCTTTATTTCTGGGGAGTGGGATTTGGTATCTTGCACATTGTATATGGCTGCCTGATGTGGTGGAAGTATGAACGAAATACGCCGGAAACGGCCCGGAAATCATGAAGAACCCGATCAACGGACTCAATAAAGTATTTGATAACAGGATACGCCTGGGTGTAATGAGCATTTTGATGGTGAACGAGGAGGTAAATTTTAACGACCTTAAACAAATGCTTGAAGTAACCGATGGCAACCTGGCCACGCATCTTGTTAACCTGGAAGAAAACGGTTATATAAAAGTGCATAAAGGATTTATCGGAAAAAAAACAAATACCACCTATGCTGCTACAAAATCAGGACAGAAAGCCTTCCAGGACCATATTGAAGCGCTCGAAGCAATGATCCGTGGGATACGATAATTTTTTTTATACATACACTTTGAAATACAAAGTACTTTTAAAATGAAATCACCATTAAGCCTTATCCGACGTTGTCTTTTGTTTTTTATGGTGAGCCTGGCCGCCAGCGGTCTTACGGCTATCCCGGTGGAATGGGAACTATCTTCATTGCTGCCCTTTGTTCCCTTCCCCTCAGCCGTAGGCCGTTGGCTTAACCAGGTGCTGACAGCTATCCATCATGTATCTGCCAGCTACCCATTCCTTTTTTACGGGTACGACTGGCTGGCCTTTGCCCATTTCTTGCTCGCGATCCTGTTTATTGGTCCGTACCGCAATCCCGTGCGAAATAAGTGGGTGATAGAATTTGGTATGTATGCCTGCCTGCTGGTAATTCCATTCGCGCTGATTGCGGGTCATTTCCGCGGCATCCCCTGGTACTGGCAGCTTGCGGATTGTTCATTCGGCATCATTGGATTGCTGCCACTTGCCATTGCCTACCGCAAAACGCTCATATTGGAGGAGACTGAACAGCTTATCGCTGCGAATACGCAGCATGCGGAAGATATTTTTTTAAACTATAAAAAATGCTCGTGATGTGGCGGTACTTACCTAAGATCCTGTTTTTTACCTGTATGGCCCACGTTGCCCTTTTTCTATGGCAAATCAGTTTTGCTTCCGTTATTCCACTTGATTTTGCAAATCAGGACTTCGCCGCTCACTATCATCGTTTCGTTTACGAAAAAATCATTTTCTCGATCCTGATCGCGAACGTCGTTTTTTTTAGTAAATGGGGAAGACGCCATGGTGTTGCACTCGCCTCTACTGGCGCCATTTTCTCTTTTTTTTACACCTGTTTTGTCTTTGTCCACCTGTTTGATTCAAGCACTGAAACATGGCGCACTGCGGAAATATTGTACCGGAATATCAATAATCGGACAGCGCGTATTGAAATCCAGGAAGCTCCAGCTCTTATGTATGCAGAGCACCGCAAAGTTAAACTTGTCCCTAGATGGTACTTCTGGAATTATGTCACAATAATAAATGAACAAATGCCAATAGATACATCGGTTTGGAAGCCGCTGAATAGCCCGCAAAAGATTAGTTCTGAACCACTGTTGTCCGGCGAAAATGAAAGTCCAACCCTGGTTCGCGTTCTCTGCGGTTCCTGGCGTTCTTAGCGATACTGCATTTATGAAGAACTTCTTTTTGTAACGCAATGAACGCGAAGGTCGCGCAAAGTGCGCAATAGGAATTTGATCGGCTTGATAAGTCGTTCCCATTATTTGAAAGCAATGATAATTTCCGTTGTATCATAAAATTTTCCAGAACCCTCGTGGTTCTCAACTGTAAAAAATGCAGTTGAGAACCAAAAGCTCAGTCAATGTATCAGCACTACAACAAGTCACTTTTATTTTAATACTTATATCATGGATACAAACCAACATCAAATTTTACCAAAGCAACAGAATAGAACATTTATCAAAGGATTGGTAATTGTCGGCATTACCCTGCTGCTTCTAATCCCTGCCTTTTTTGTTCAGAACCTGGTGGAAGAACGCGCTTCTCATTACGAAGAAGCGGTAACCGGCATCACATCAGCCTGGGGTGGATCACAATCCGTCACCGGCCCCGTTTTGATGATCCCCTTCCATGATACATTGGGCAGGGAACACAAATTTTACCTGCTGCCGGATTCACTTCTCGTTAATGGTATAATTTCCCCCCAAGAGCGCTCGCGCGGACTATACAAAGTGATGCTTTATAGTTCTACTATTAATTTGTCTGGACGATTCCTGGTGCCGGCTATCCCGGAACTGCATCAACGGGGAATAATTGTTGACTGGAGCAAAGCCAAACTCCTTGTTGATCTATCGGATATCAAAGGACTTACATCGGATGTGAGCCTTGACTGGAACAATACGAAAATTCCCATGTCTGTATCTAATGACAGTCCGTTGCTTCCCGGCGCCATGGCCGCGCCGGTTGCACTGGATCCGCAGGAGCCGCTTCAGTCTTTTTCATTCCATCTTTTACTCGGCGTAAATGGCTCGGGAAGTTTAACGGTTGTTCCCGCAGGCAGGCAAACCAGCATGGAATTGCATTCTACTGCCGCCCAGCCATCTTTTACAGGACCTCAACTACCAGTTTCCTCATCGTTTGAAAAGAACGGGTTTTCCGCAACCTGGAAAACGCTGGCGCACAGCAGGAAATTTCCGCAGCAGTGGCTGGATAATTCTTTTTCAATGAATGAATCGGCGATCGGTGTCAGTTTTTATGTGCCGCTCAACGGCTACCAGAAAACCCTGCGCTCCGTGAAATATGCCATTCTTTGCATCCTGCTAACATTTGCGGCTTCATTCCTGGTAGAAACGGTGGGGCGAAGGTTTTTGTCGCTCATCAACTATGTTTTGATAGGTTTTGCATTGATCGTTTTTTATCTCCTGCTATTGTCGATCTCTGAGTTTACCGGGTTTAACCTCGCTTATGGAATTGCCACACTGGCAACTTCAGCACTTGTGACATGGTTTTTGCGTGGTGTACTTGGCTCATCGCGGCTCAGCGCCATCCTGTGTTTTGTGTTGATTACCGCGTATAGTTATGTATTTGTAACGCTGCAGCTACAGGAATATGCACTGCTGATGGGAAGCCTGGGTCTTTTTATTTCATTAAGCCTGATCATGTATTTCTCACGAAAAATGAAATGGGGTGAATAATGGACAACAACAAAAAAATATCATTTTCTCTGCGTGCGCGGCTGCGCAGCATTCGATTCGCGTGGGCCGGCATCCGTGCTTTTTTCAAAGCGGAGCATAATGCCTATATCCATGCCGGCGCATCTATGGCTGCCATTGCCCTGGGAGTGGCGCTTCACATCAGCAGTATGGAGTGGATTGTAATAAGCCTTTCCATCTCACTGGTGTGGGCGGCGGAACTTTTCAATACAGCTATTGAGGCGATGGCCAACCGGTTTTCACCGCAGTATGATCCTGCTGTGAAGTTTATCAAGGATGTAGCTGCCGCTGCGGTATTATTCACCGCGCTTGGTGCATGTATTTCGGGGATCATCATTTTCTTACCTAAAATCATCCATTATGTCTTCTGAATCGCACAGTTCGAATCGATCGCATTATTCGCGCATCCATCTCTGCGTGGCCATTTCCTGTATATTTTCCATGGCCCTTGTAGTACTAAGGATGATCAACACCGGAACCTCTCTTTTCAGCTGGCTTCCCTGGAACCTGTTCCTTGCACTTATTCCTTACCTGGTTAGCTACCAGTTGGAAAAGCGCCCCTCCTGGCTCGAAAGCCGCTGGCCAT
The DNA here is from genome assembly GCA_048498035.1 of Bacteroidota bacterium. Taxonomy (GTDB): domain Bacteria; phylum Bacteroidota; class Bacteroidia; order Chitinophagales; family Chitinophagaceae; genus CADEDV01. Next base: position 26,410 of record JBEHYT010000013.1, read on the forward strand.
TTGCAGTATGCTTTGTTGCATGGCTGTTGTTTCTGCCCAATTCCTTTTATATCATCACAGACCTGTTTCATCTCAAATCATACCCGGGCAGTTCCAGGTGGTATGATCTTGTCCTGATCTTTTCCTTTGCCTGGAACGGGTTGCTGTTGGGAATTCTTTCACTTCGACAAATGGAACGCATCGTAGTCAATACATTTCTTCGTGGAAATGAATTTCTATTCCTGGTGCCCGTGATGTTATTAAACGGTTGGGGTATTTACATCGGGCGCGTAATGCGGTACAATAGCTGGGATGTAGTTGTAAACCCTCTCGATCTGTTGCAGGATGCCGGCGCCATGGCATTGCATCCGTTTCAATATACATACGCATGGGCAATGATTGCGGCAATGGGTATTCTCACCTCGCTGATCTACCTGTCCGTAAAACGGCTTGGCGCCTGGTTATAAAAAAAGCCGATGGATATTCCCATCGGCTTTTTATCTGTTATTTTTTTTCTTAGAAATCAAATCCCATGGCAAAGTACCACATCGGTTTGCCATTAAAGAACACATTCATCGGCCATGCTGCATCTACCCGGATAAAATAACCAAGCAGCGTACTCCGGGCGCCAAAACCATAACCACCGGCAAACGGACCAATACCACCTGCCTTTACCCGGATGGTAATGGGATTATTCGGATCTCCGGAATCTGTATAAATCGTGCTGGGACGCGCAATTTTGCTCGGATCACCCGTCCATGCCGTACCCAGGTCTATAAACTGCACTAATTGGAAATTCCGCAGGAATGCATTGTTGATCGGTTTGTTGAACAACGTACTGAAAACCGGCATCCGCACTTCACTGTTGATCACCACCGCATTGTTACCATTGGCAATGTTCTGCCTGTAACCCCGCAGGTTTTCAGCAAGCGATTGATACGCGTATGTTACCGTTGGGTCAGGACGATTGGCATCGTTGAATTTTGGTGAGAACCAGTTGTCAACGCCGCCAAGATAATAGATCACTTTCTGATCACCCCAGGAGAAATCACCAGCGGCCCGCACCGCCCAGATCGTATTGCGGTAAATAGGCAGGTAATTTCTCGCATCAAATCCAACATTGAAAAGCATACGGCCTTCAGATGTGTTTGATCCACTGAGCTGCGAGAATAAGTCGGTAAACACCTTGTATTTCAACCCGTGCCAGATATTGCTTGCAGGATTAAGCGTGTTGTCATACACGTATTCCATACTCAGCTGGCCATACGTTGTTTTGATATCGGGGATCTGCAATGAGAATACATCTTCCGCGCTAAATACCAACCGGTCAAACCGCGGTCCCACAGATGCCCGGATGCTGCGCACACGGTCAAGCGGGTATTTAAGATTTACGAGATAATAATTCTCATATTCTTTGGCATCAAATGAGCCACCGCCGCCGCTTGCAGTTACCAAAACCCGGTTGCTGCTGCGGAAATAGGTAATGCCCCAGTCGAGCCTTTTACGCTGGTTGGTAAAACCAAACAACACATCGTTGTCGATAAAATTGGATGCGATCCGGATACCACCTGTAAACTTATAATCTTCCATCAGGTCTGATGTTCCCATACGGATCAGTCCATTGAAAGAGTTGCCGTTTGACAGGTAGATTGGTCCGCCACCGCCGCCATAAGGCTGGAATTTATTAATAGTGAAAACGGAATTGTTCAAGCCAGAAACCACGTAATCTGTAAAGAATTTTGGTGGCCGGTATTCATACACTTTTGCTTTTTTCAGCACAGATTCCGGGATGTTGGGCACGGGTGGTCCTTCCACCACTTTCCCGGTAGCCGTCGTGTCCTTCTTCTCACTGCTGAATTCACTTTGGAAGAAATCAGCCTGCGCCGCCCGTATCGAATCTGCCCCCGGCGCGTTGTATTGTGATTGAAGATTGCGCTGTTTTTTCTCTTCTTCCTGCAATTTCCGCACGTATTCTGTCGGCCGCGCCGTTACATTACGACGGTGCAGTACATTTTCATCCACCTTCAGTCGATACAATGTTTTCAGATCACCCATGCGAATTACCTCACTCACCTGCTGGTTGTCGCCAGCCACCCGTGTTTCCAGCAACGAACTCTGGTAGTTGGTAAGCGGGAACACATAAGCAGAATCATTGGTAATGGAAACAAAGCCCACGGAGTCGATATCCGTTTTGTCATATTCCGTCAGCACACTGTCTACCTCCTGTTTGGGCGGATTGCGCAATACTTCATCACCAATAAATACAAGCGTATCCAGCCCTGCGCGTTCTGTCCGGAAAAATCCGGCATAGCGGTTATTCACGCCGTTTTCATCACTAACAAATGTGAAGTGCGACGTGTTGTACTGGGAAGGATAGCGGGCATTGCCATATCTCAGGTTCGACAACTGCGTGATCTGTTTGAAGTCGGACTTATTCCAGTTATCGATCAAAAAGATATTATACCGTTTGCCTGGCAGTGAATCCGGTGAACTGGCCGCATTGGCCGACGGGCGATTGCTGGAAAAAAGAATCCCTGTTTTATTGGGGAACGCCACAAATGAAGGATCCAGGTCGTCATAAATATCATTGGTTACCTGGTCGATGCTTTGAGAATTGATCTTGTAAACAAAAATATCAGTTTGACCACTGCGCACCGCACTCATCAGCAGCGTGTTTGCGTCCAGCATGTACTTCATGTCCTGCACCTGGTCAAACATCTTAAGTTCCTGCTTGATGGTTTTTACGCGTGATACCAGGTCGTACACAAACAGGTGGATCTTTCCTTCCTGGCTATACAAAACAGCAAGGCGCGAGCCTTTGCCATCCCAGGCAAGAATGGGGTAGTTGGGATTTTTCTCATCTTCCCGCGTGCGGGAACCAAATTTCAACAACACTTTTCGCTGGTAAAAATTCTCCACCAGCACCACGGAATAAATACCCTGTTTGTATTCTGTGAGGGCGTAGGTAAAACTCTTTGGTTGTGGGTTGGCGTTAAAACGGATATAGTCTTTTTTACCAATTTCCTTGATCACAGACATCTGGCCTTTTGGACTGTTGCGCCGCCCGCGGAGATCTTTGTAATAAACGGGGGGTGTTTCCAGCATAAAATCTTTCAGCAGGTCTTTGAATTTCTTTTTCGCGATCTTCTGGGAGGCGTTGTTCAGGTTGCGATAGATACGTGCCAGGTAGAAAAAGTAGGTTACTTTTTGCTTGCCGTATTTATCGGCAATATATTTCCAGAATGCGTGGCCCGCGAGGTTGGGCTTTTCAAATGCAAACTGGTAGAAGTTGTTATAGTCACCGGCCAGCATCACGCCCCGAAGCTGGTCGTCCAGTTCCGGGCTCCAGTTTTCAGCGGCATATTCCACGTAACCATCCACCAGCCACTGCGGCAGATCAAGCAGGGCCTGGTTGGCGGCGTATTCTCCCAGGTCGTCTCCAAATAAAATATTATCTACCAATACTTTGGCAAGCCCCTGGCGAATCTGTCTTTTGAGATTGTCGTGGTTCCCGTCAAAATAGAGGATCATTTTGTTGTTGACCAGCTTGGTTACACCACCGGTATTTTGCCAGTCTACCGCCATCCCGATATTCGACTGCTGCATTTCATCAAAATTGTTATAAACCACAATGTTGATGCGGCGTTGCAATCCATATTCCACAAATTCTTCAATACCGGGCAGTTCTGCCTCCGCCACTTCGGCTACGTATTTTCCAAGGCCCAATCCGTCCTGGCTGAAATACGTATTGAAGTTGTCGGTCTGGTAATATTTCCACTTGAACTTTTCATACTGCACGCGGTTCTTCCCGAATTCGACCGTGCTGACCTGGGCAACTGACGACACAGACCAAAAGATCGTGAGGCAGGCAATCAGGCTGGAGACTTTCTTCATAAAACGCTTTGCTGTTTCTGTATCTTGATTAAACGCTCTTTTCAACACCCGGGTTGTGCCGTTTGCCGTGCTGCCATGGCGTATCTTTGATACGACAGGCCGACTAGGCCACACCCCGGATTTAAAAGTACGAAAAAACCATCCATGTTAGTTGTTAAGTCGTTCGTATTTAACCCTGTTGAAGAGAACACGTATTTGTTGTATAACGAACAGGGGGACTGTTGCATTATAGATCCGGGCTGTTATTTTCCGGAAGAGCGGGAAGAATTAAAAACGGGCATTGACAAGACAGCCACAAAGCCTGTTTTGCTGCTTAATACCCATGCCCATTTTGACCACATTTTCGGGAACAGATTTGTACATGAAACCTGGGGCCTGAAACCCCACCTGCATGCCTGGGAAGGCCCTGTTTTGGACAACTCTGAGGCCGCCGCCAATGGCTGGCAAATGCCCTTTGAGGGCTACAAGGGCCCCGTAGAGGCCCTGGACGATGGTCAGATCATCCGGTTGGGGCCAGACGAATTGCAGGTAATACTTACGCCCGGTCATTCTCCCGGCAGCGTGTCGTTTTATTGTGAAAAACAAGGATTTCTGATCGGTGGGGATGTACTTTTCAGGGACAGTATCGGCCGGACCGACCTGCCTGGCGGAGACCACCGCCAGCTCCTGGAAACGATCCGCGAGCGGTTGTTTACACTGCCAGACGAAACGATCGTATACCCCGGTCATGGCCCGGCAACTACCATTGGCTATGAAAAGCGGAATAACCCGTTTTTAAAAGTTGATTTTTAGCGGACAAAGCGACCGATAAAAGGCAGGCGCTGTACTTCTTTTCGTTCCACTTTCATGATAAAAAAAGCGAAAAGCCCCAGCAGGCAGGTAGCTGTTCCATAGTACCAGATCCGGCTGGCCGTAGCTGCCAGCAGTAATTGGTGCAGGCCATACAGCAGCACTACGATGACGATATAGGCCACCAGTTTTTTCCAGGCATAGGGTACGCGGTAAGCTTTTTGTCCCCATACAAAACTGACCACCATCATGGTGCCATAGCAGGCAAAAGTGGCCCAGGCACAGGCCATATAACTGAAATGCGGGATAAAAATGTAGTTGATAACAATGGTGATGGCTGCGCCGATCAGGGTTATCCAGGCGCCGGCCAGCGTTTTGTGGCTGAGTTTATACCAGATGCTTAGGTTGTAATAAATGCCGAGAAACATGTTGGCCAATAGCAGGATGGGCACTACTTTCAGACCTACCCACATGTGTTTATTACGGATAAATTGTTTCCACACATCCAGGTACAACATTACAAAGAGGAACATGAAGCAGAGCGTGATCACAAAAAATTTCATAACGCGTGCGTATACACGTTGTGCGTTCTGTTCCTGCGCCTGGCGAAAAAAGAAGGGTTCTGCCCCCATCCGGAATGCCTGCACGGCTAGTGTAATAAGGATGGAAAGCTTGTAACATGCAGAGTAGATCCCCACTTCGGCCTTGGCTGCATCTACGGTTTTTACCGGCGCCCACCATTCCAGCATAATGCGGTCCATGGTTTCATTGATCATCCCGGCAAAGCCGGCAATGATGAGTGGTGAACCATAGATCAGCATCCGGCGCCACAGGGCGGCATCTGGTTTCCACTGGAAGCCCACGAGTTCACGGGAAAGCAGCAGCAGCGTAATGATATTTTGAACCAGGTTGGCCAGCAATACATACCCAACAGCCCATTTTGGGTTGAACCAGGTGCCGATAAAACCGGAAGGATCTGCGGCGGCTATTTTGGGACAAACGCTCAGCAGAAAGTAAGTTAATGCTACATTTACCAGGATACCACCCACTTTTACCGAGGCAAATTTAACCGGGCGATTGTCCTGCCGCAATTTGGCAAAGGGAATGGTAGTAAGCGCGTCCAGCGCAATAATGGCCACGCACATCGTCATGTACTCCGGGTGATCTCCAATTTTCAGCAGGCTGGTGATGCTGCCTTTGAAGATGAATAAAACCGAAGCCAGTACAAGGGTGCTGCAAATAAGTGAAACGCTGGTGGTGTTGTATACTTTTGTCTTGTCTTCGTGGTTGGCAAAGCGGAAAAAGGCGGTTTCCATGCCATAGGTAAAGATTACGTTCATGAACGGCAGGAAGGCGTAAAGCACGCTCATTTCACCATAATCACTGGTAGAAAATTTAAAGGTAAGATAGGGGGTAAGCAGGTAGTTGATAAAGCGGGCGGCAATGGAACTTACTCCATACCACATTGTTTGCCCGGCCAGTTTTTTTATCCCACTCAAAAGATTAACAGTTTCAAGGCAAATGTAAGAAGCCCAACAGGAAAACAAGAGCTTAAACAACAAAGCTTTCCTAAAAAGCGCACCGGTAGCGGGTGGTAGCGGCGATGAACGGCAACCTTGATTATCTTTGTTGAAAATAATTCACCATGCGTAAATGGATACTTGCAGCTGCAGCCACCGTTGGCGTTTGTGTTCATGCCATCGCCCAGGATGCTTACGAGGGTACTGTTGATTATGATAAAAAGAAACAACAGGCGTTTGTGATCGATTTCAGTTATCCGCCGGAGGCGGTGGAAAATGCCATCCTCGACAAGATGAGCAAACTTGGCTATAAGGGAAAACAGGAAAAAGGATTCCTGAACAAGGATAAAGGCTTTTATGTGTTTAAAGATGCCTATATCTCCGATATCAGTAGCAACAGCCTGGATTATATAGTGAAAGTTGAACCGCGCAGTAAGCGCGACAAGGATAACTCCACGCTGTACCTTATCATTAATAAAGACGGCTCCAATGCCCGCAGCGGGTTTAGCCCGGATGAAGTGTACCGGTCCAAGAGCTTTTTACAGGCACTGACGCCGGACGTGGAAGCTGCCAACCTGGAATTGCAGATCACAGCCCAGGGCGACGTAATAACCAAGGCTGAAAAGAAGTTGAAAGATCTACAGGATGACAAGACCGATATGGAAAACAAGATCAAGAAATTGCAGGACGATATTAAAAAGAATGAGAACGACCAGGCAAATGCACAGAAAGACATCGAAAATCAAAAGGTGAACCTGGAAGCATTAAAGGGCAAACGTCGTTCTGCCAATTAAAATGAGTGGGGCGGTAAGCTATTAATTTAATATTTGGTTCGCCGCCCCGCTTTAATTTCGCCTTTCCGCTTTTTCGACTCCAACCGTTTTTCAACCGCTGCGCGGCTCTTTTTTGTGGGCACGCGTTTTTTCTTTTTCTCCAGTGCTTTTGTTACCAGCACATTTATTTTCTCAATCGCCTCCTGTTTATTTTCCAGTTGGGTGCGATGTGTTTGGGTTTTTACCTGCAGGTAGCCCTCTGTAGTGATCCGGTTAGCCAGTTTTTCCAGTACCAGTTGTTTTTCTTCGTCGGTAAGCATGCGGGATTCCGCCACCTGCCAGGAGGCAATGATGGCCGTTTCAACCTTGTTAACGTTCTGGCCGCCTTTTCCGCCGCTGCGGGTTGACTGGAATTGTATTTCTGATCTTACGTCTTTCATCTGCTAACGCTACTGCAAGCTACAACAAACAGCCGTTTACTTTCATTTTTTTAGCTTTGAATCAAATCATCTTTTATGCGGGTACTTCTTCAACGCGTACAATCGGCCAGCGTAACGATACATGGGCAGGAGCACAGCCGGATTGGTGCCGGCTTACTGGTATTGGTGGGCATAGAAGATGCAGATGAACAGGCTGACGCCGACTGGCTGGCGCCGAAAATAACACAGCTGCGCATTTTTGATGATGCGGCGGGTGTGATGAATGAGTCGTTAAAAGACAGGGGCGGGGAATTGATGCTGGTAAGCCAGTTTACATTGCATGCATCCACACGCAAGGGCAACAGGCCATCGTATTTAAAGGCAAGTAAACCTCCTCATGCAGTGCCGCTATATGAATACCTGGTTTCCCGGCTGGAACATGAGCTGGGCAGGCCTGTGGCTACCGGTGTATTTGGTGCTGATATGCAGGTTGGTTTGGTAAATGATGGCCCTGTTACGATCTGGATCGATTCCAAAAACAGGGAGTAGGTACTAGTTGATGCCGATCTTTTCGGTAAATGGTTTCATCCCATCGTATTGCACCATCAGGAAAAAATACTTTTCTCCTTTAATATCTGCCCGGAACGAATAGCTGCTTTGATTCAGGTCCCGTTGCTCAACAATACGATTGCCGGAAGAGGTCCACACCATCAAATTTTTCATGGCACGAGTGCTTTTTACAGTTACCTGCTTACCGGATGTAAGTACTTTGTAAGGTTTGGCCGGCTTACCCGGATCTGTAACGGGCTGAGCCAATAGCGTGGTGGCGGCAAGCAATACAGGGATTGCCAGGGCGAAAATTCGCCGGGTAAGGGAACGCATCATGATAGAACATTTGGTTTTAAAGGGCTTTCAAGGGGCAGGAAGGTGCGGATCGGGACGTCTCTAACGGCAATAATCATGCTATATTGCAGTAACCTCTCAAAAAAAAATGTTATGACTCTGCAGCAGGCGCAGCAACGCGTAGATGAATGGATCCGTACGATTGGCGTCCGGTATTTCAGTGAACTTACAAACATGGCTATTTTGACGGAAGAAGTTGGAGAACTGGCCCGGCTGATGGCGCGGAAATATGGCGACCAGAGTTTTAAGGAGTCTGACCAGAACCGCGACCTGGGTGATGAGATGGCCGATGTACTTTGGGTGTTGTTGTGCCTTGCCAACCAGACTGGGGTAGACCTGACCACGGCGCTGGAAGCCAATATTGCCAAGAAAACCGCGCGTGATGCCGACCGCCACCGGAATAATGAAAAATTATAGCGGATTTTGGCATTATAAATGTTTTTATTGGGTATGTCTATCAAAGATGCCTGGTGCATTACTAAACGAACCTTTTCTTCCTTTGTTGGTGCTAACGTGCTGAAACTCAGCGGGGCGTTGGCCTATTTTACTGTTTTTTCCCTGCCCGGGCTATTGATCATCATTATCTGGTTCAGTGATCTTTTTTACGGTCGTGAAGTGGTGGAGGGAACCGTATACCGCCAAATTGAGGGATTTGTGGGTCATTCTGCCGCGCTGGATATACAGGACACGATCCGAAACGCATCTTCTTCGGCAGGCGGACAGTTTGCTACGATTGTTGGTTTGATAGCGCTGATTGTTGGGGCCACGAGTGTTTTTGGTGAAATACAGGATTCCATTAACCGGATCTGGAAACTGAAAGCAAAGCCCAGCAAAGGCTGGGGGATCTGGAAATTTATCCTGAACCGGTTATTATCCTTTTCCATGATTATTACGCTGGGATTTATCCTGCTTGTTTCCCTTGTTATTAACGGCGGGATGGATCTGTTGTTGAATAAATTGATGGAGAGCCATCCGAAACTGACCGTGATCATCGTGTATATCCTGAACGTGGTGCTTACGTTTTTTATTACCGCCTTTATTTTCGGCGCCATTTTCAAGGTGTTGCCGGATGCCCGGATCAAATGGAGACATGTGATGGTGGGGGCATTCGTAACGGCATTCCTGTTCATGGTTGGTAAATTCCTGATCAGTTATTACCTGGGGCACAACCGGCTTACTTCCGCGTATGGCGCTGCCGGCTCCGTGATCGTGATCCTGTTGTGGGTGTATTATTCGTCTACGATCCTGTACTTCGGTGCCTGTTTCACACAAGCGTACGTTCTGCATCGCGGGTCGCGGATTTATCCCAACAGCTATGCCGTATGGGTACAGCAGATTGAGGTGGAATCAGAACAGTCTATCCAGCACCAGCCGGAACAAAAGACCATTATCGAAACAAAAAAGAACGAAGAAGAGTTGAAAAGCCGGGATGAGAACAATTCGGTAATTCGATAAGGGAGGAAAATGATACAATGTGAAAATGTGCTAATGTGATAATTAATTTCTAATTCGGCAATTCGGTGATTCGATAATGAAATGCAAATACGAATGTGGAAATGCGATAACTAGTTTCTAATTGGGCAACCGAAATTATCATTGCTTTTGAACAAAAGAATGAAATACTGAGTGAATGAATTTTTATTGCGGCCTTTGCGAACCCCTGGCGGACATTGCGTTACAAAAATAGTTCCTCATAAATGCTGTATAGCCAGGAACGCAAGAGAAGATGAAAAGTGAATAGATAAAAATTAAAAGCGTAAAAAAAATGAAAGGTTCACAGGGTTTTCACTTTCACATTGCCACTTTAAAGACTTTCCTCAATTGTCGAATCAGCGAATGGTCGAATTATTGAATTATTTAGCACATTTCCAAATTAACCACATTAGCACATTTGTATCTCTCTCCATTACCGAATCACCGAATCGACGAATTATCGAATTAATTAGCACATTTGTATCTCCCTCCATTACCGAATCACCGAATCGACGAATTATCGAATTCCCATATTATCTTTGCCGCTATGGCAAACGATTCGAACAGGTTCCAGGAAATTATATCCCATTGTAAGGAGTACGGCTTTATTTTTCCCAGCAGCGAAATTTATGACGGACTGCAGGCGGTATATGACTACGGCCAATGGGGAAGTGAACTGAAGAAAAATATCAAAGATTACTGGTGGAACAGCATGACGCGCATGCATGATAATATTGTCGGTATTGACGCGGCTATTTTTATGCATCCCACCACCTGGAAAGCATCCGGGCACGTTGATAATTTTAACGACCCGATGATTGATAACAAGGATAGCAAAAAACGCTATCGTGTGGATCACCTGATTGAAGCGCATGCCGACCAAATGCGGGCCGACAACCGGACAGATGAAGCACAAAACCTGCTCAACAGCATGGATGCGTTGCTGGCAAAAGATGATTTTGAGGGACTGAAAAAGTTGATCATAGATAACAATATCAAGTGCGCAGTAAGCGGCACGGCCAACTGGACAGACATCCGCCAGTTTAACCTGATGTTTGCCACCGAATTTGGTTCTGTAAATACCGAAGCGGAAGACAATAAAGTGTACCTGCGCCCGGAAACGGCCCAGGGCATTTTTGTCAATTTCCTGAATGTGCAAAAGACCGGCCGGATGAAAATCCCATTTGGTATTGCACAGATCGGAAAGGCGTTCCGGAACGAGATTGTAGCCCGCCAGTTTATTTTCCGCATGCGGGAATTTGAGCAAATGGAAATGCAATTCTTTATCCGCCCTGGCACACAGAAGCAATGGTATGAATACTGGAAAGAAGAACGCCTGAAATGGCACCTGGCATTGGGCACACCTAAGGAAAAATATCGCTTTCACGATCACGTGAAGCTGGCCCACTATGCCGATGCTGCCTGTGATATTGAATATGATTTCCCCATTGGCTTTAAAGAATTGGAAGGGATTCATAGTCGCACCGACTTTGACCTGAGCCAGCATGAGAAATACAGTCGTAAGAAACTGCAGTATTTTGATAATGATATAAACCCGGAAACCGGAAAGCCTTTTGGCAATTATGTGCCGTATGTAATTGAAACCTCTATTGGCTTGGACAGGATGTTCCTTTCTGTAATGAGCCAGGCTTACACGGTTGAAGATTTGAGTACACCTGAGAAGAAAGATGACCGGGTAGTGCTGAAATTCCCGCCCAGTCTGGCACCCATCAAACTGGCCATCCTGCCATTGGTAAAAAAAGATGGGTTGCCCGAGATTGCCCGTCAATTAATGGATGAATGTAAATCCTCTTTTTATTGTTTTTACGAAGAAAAGGACGCCATTGGCAAACGCTACCGCCGGATGGATGCGATTGGTACACCTTTTTGTGTAACCATTGACCATCAAACGAAGGAAGACAATACGGTTACCGTTCGCCACCGGGATTCCATGCAACAGGAGCGGATTCCGCTGAGTGAAGTGAAGGCAATGGTGATGAAAAGCATGTAACGGTTGCGTAACCGCGTTGTTCGCGAAGCAGTTCAGTTTCCAAATTGCCGCAGGTGGTGATCCAGGTGTTTCCACATGGATTTGCCCCATTGTTCACCGGTAAATTTTCCAAATACAGGATGTGCAAAACGGGCGGCTTTTTCGGGGCCGTTCTCATAGAACCTGCGTAGCAGGTCCAGCGTTGTTGTGCGTTCTTTTTGAAAATCCCGGGAGTCCCTGATCTTGAAGTTTGGAGCCGTAGGTAATCCTGTTTTCCAGGGTGTATTATCGTATAATTTTCTGCGGAAGGCCCAGCCGAACAACCGGCCGATGAGCATTCGCGGAAGCGGTTTTTCACTCAGTGGCACTTTGAAAGCCTGGCTGCAATGCGCCAGCATCTGTGCCACGTCCATCTTACCCCATTTCCGGGATGATTCCGGCGTTAAGGACAACAGGCGTCCAACCGTTTCATTATAAGTTTGCTGGTCAAAGAGGTTTTTGACTTCCATACATTGCTTTGCACGCAAGATAATGTTTCCCGCAAAAAGTTGGCCGGGGAGTGGCGGTTACCCGTATAGTTCCTGGTGTATCGACTTCCGGTCGTAACCCAGTTCCTGGATTCGCTTCTTCGCTTCGTCGATCATATTTTTCCAACCGCAAAGGAAAAAGGCCGCATCGGGTTTTTCGCGGCAAATATCTTCGTAAAGGGAATGTACGTATCCTTTTTTTCCTTCCCATTCTTCCCGGGAAAGCGTGGGCAGGTAGTGAAAATCGGGAAGTTCCTGCTCCAGTTTTCTCAACTCATCGTAATACAGGAGGTCTTTTTGGGTGCGACAGCCGTAGAGGATATATAATTTTTTATGGGGAAGATTGCGCAGTGCAATGGACTGCACCATGCTGCGGAATGGCGCAATGCCCGTACCGGTGCAGATAAAGAAAAGGTCTTTATGATAATGCTCTTCATCAAGCGTAAATACGCCCTGTGCGCCGCGAAAAGTAAGTTCTGTTCCCACTACTGCGTTGTTGAAAAGCCAGGTGGTGCCGGCGCCATTTTCCAGTAATACGATTACCAGTTCAAAAACATTGGTTCCATCCGGCCAGCTGGCAATGGAATAACTGCGCCAGCGTTTGTTGGGTTTTTCGTGAATGGGAAGATCGAGCGTTACAAATTGCCCCGGCTCAAAATCGAAAGATTGAAGTTCGGGAACTTCTATCCAATACCTGCGGGTATTGTACGTTTCATTCTCAATGCGGATCACCTTGCCGGTTCGCCAGGGTTGAAGGGCCATGTAGTGGAATTTTGATGGTAATATACGATCAATTTTAGGATTGTCATGGCCCGGCCATGGAAATGCTGCGCGGGAAAATACGCTTGTTGTTTTTTTGCGATCAAGCACAGCTTCTAGTTTTCCACAAAACGCGGTGCTTGGCATAGTATTCGTAATTACATCAGTGGAAATGATTTTATCACAATACCATGCAACTGCGTGCAGTTACATGGTGTAAAAAGCTAAACTATGAAAGCAAAAATTATTGCGGCGTTGATCGTGCTGGTTGCCATAGTTGCTTTTTCTTTTGGAAAGGCGAGAACATCAATAGTAGGCCGCGTTAATCCGCCGGATGCGGCGCAATCCATCTGGGCAATCAGCAGCACAGATTCTGCGCAGGCCACTACAACTATGCAGGGAGAATTTTCGATGGACGTAAGGCCCGGTATCTACAAGATCATTATTGATGCACGGGAACCTTATAAAGATATATTACTTGAAAACAGGGAGGTGAAGGCAGACCAGGTGCTGGACCTGGGTGAAATCCCCCTTAAACAATAGTAGTGGACGGTTCAATACGCTACTTGGATTGGTAGCCCAGGCGGTATTGTCGATGACGATACCGCTTTTTTTGTCTTTTACCATGCTGCCCGGTTATTTTGCTATGAAAGAAAAATCGTAATTTTGCAGTCGGATGAGCGCTTCGAATTTGTTGGAATTGTATCAGCAGACACCCCGCCTTTTTTCGTTGGCGGACAGGCTTTCTTTTTCCCAATCTCAAAAAATTGCATTGCGACAGCTGCGGGGCAGCGCTCCTGAATTTGTGGTAGCAGCCACGCTGTTGCATCCGTCCTGCTCGCAATTAAACCACCTGGTGGTATTAAATGATGCTGAAGAAGCAGCCTATTTTCACAATACACTGGAAAACCTGAGCGGCGCACTCGACCTGTTTTATTTTCCTTCGTCATTCAAGAATAAAAAGAATTACCGCCTTCTCAACTCATCCCACGTAATGCTGCGAACCGAGGCACTAACCCGTTTCGCCGCAGGCGGCAATAAAAAAGTACTTGTAACCTACCCGGAAGCCATTTTTGAAAAAGTAGTGTTGCCTACACGGCTTTCAGAAAATATAATTCATATTAAATCGGGCGATGTTTTAAACCTCGATGCCTTATTGCTGAAACTGTCTGACTATGGCTTTGAACGGACCGACTTTGTATATGAGCCGGGCCAGTTTGCACTTCGCGGGGGAATACTTGATATTTACTCGTTTGGGAATGATAAGCCGTACCGCGTGGAATTATTCGGGAACGATGTGGATTCCATTCGGATTGTAGATCCTGAAACACAGCTTAGTGAACGAAAGCTATTGCAGGTAAGCATCATTCCCAATGTGGACACACAGTTTGAAAAGAATGAATATGTAAGCATTTTTGATTTTTTACCGGAGAATACGGTGGTTTGGTTGCAGGATTTTGAACTGTGCCGGGAGCGCCTTGCTGATGGTGAAGATGAACTGGGGCTTTTTTTACAGTGGCAGGATGCTGCAGCCGCAGCAAAGGAAGAAGCGGATGAGGACAAGATGGTGAAACAGGCTGTGTCTACGGATGATTTTATCACTGCATCGCAATTTGAGCAGCAGGTGGCATTACGGCATGTAGTGAGTTTTGGTCATGCAAATACACTTCCTGCCTCTTACCAGGTTTTCGAGATCAGTTTTTCTACCAAAGAGCAGCCTGCCTTTAACCGGCAGTTTGAAATACTTATTAAAGATTTGAAGGGTTGGGAGGAAAAAGGTTTTTCCATCTACCTGTTTGCCGAGAATCCCCGCCAGTTGGAACGGTTGCAGACAATTTTCGATGATCTGAATGCAGGTGTTGTGTTTAACCCGCTGTCAGTCTCAATCCACGAGGGATTTGTGGACGAGGATCTGAAACTGGTTTGTTATACCGACCACCAGATATTTCAACGATATCATAAATACCGTGTTAAACAGGCGTACAATAAAAATAAAGCGCTTACCCTTCGCACCCTGCGGGAGTTGCAGCCGGGTGATTACGTTACACATATTGATCACGGCGTGGGCGTATACAGCGGTTTGCAGAAAATGGAGGTGAATGGGAAATTGCAGGAAGCGGTTCGGATTCTATATAAGGACAGCGATATTCTTTATGTAAATATCAACTCACTCCACAAAATTGCAAAATACACGGGGAAAGATGGCAGTGTGCCGAAGGTGAACAAACTGGGTAGTGATGTATGGAACAAGCTGAAGGATAAAACGAAGGCAAGAGTTAAAGAAATTGCCTTTGATCTGATAAAATTGTACGCAAAGCGGAAAGCGCAGGAAGGGTTTAAGCATGCGCCGGATAATTACATGCAGGTGGAGTTGGAAGCGTCTTTTATTTATGAAGATACGCCAGACCAAAGCAAGGCTACCGCAGATGTAAAACGGGATATGGAGTCGGCTTCGCCGATGGACCGACTGATTTGTGGCGATGTAGGTTTTGGAAAAACGGAAATAGCAGTGCGCGCTGCCTTCAAGACCTGTGTAGATGGAAAGCAGGCAGCCATCCTGGTGCCCACTACTATTCTTGCCTTTCAGCATTACAAAACCTTTAGTGATCGCCTGCGCGATTTCCCGGTAACAGTAGATTACATCAACCGGTTTAAATCTGCGAAAGAGAAAAAAGAAACGCTCAAGCGGGTGGAAGAAGGGAAGGTAGACATATTGGTAGGTACGCACGCCATTTTAGGAAAGGAAGTGAAGTTTAAAGACCTGGGATTGCTGGTTATTGATGAAGAACAGAAATTTGGTGTGGCCCATAAGGAAAAGATCAAAACACTTAGAACTACGGTAGACTGTCTGACGCTTACGGCAACGCCTATTCCCCGTACGTTGCAGTTTTCTTTGATGGGTGCGCGGGACCTGAGTATTATTAATACACCGCCGCCCAACCGGCAACCGATCCAGACCGAGGTTATTGTATATAATGAGGATTTTATCCGCGATGCCATTTATTTTGAAACGGAGCGCGGCGGCCAGGTATTTTTTATTTATAACCGTATCAGCGGATTGGCAGAGATGGCTGCGATTATCCAGGGCTTGTGTCCCGACCTGAGCATTGGTTATGCCCACGGGCAAATGGAAGGGCATAAGCTGGAAGAAAAGATCATGGATTTTATTGACCGTAAATATGACGTGCTGGTATGTACCAATATTGTTGAAAGCGGTGTGGATATTCCCAATGTGAATACGATCATCGTAAACAATGCACATCATTTTGGGCTGAGTGATTTGCACCAGTTGCGCGGGCGTGTAGGCAGAAGTAATAAAAAAGCATTCTGCTATTTGTTATCGCCGCCCATGAGTACACTGCCACCGGATTCCCGGAAGCGGTTGCAAACGCTTGAGCAACATAGTGAGTTGGGAAGTGGTTTCCAGATTGCGATGCGGGATCTCGATATCCGTGGTGCAGGAAACCTGCTGGGTGGGGAGCAAAGCGGTTTTATGGCGGAAATTGGTTTTGAGATGTACCAGAAGATACTGGAAGAGGCGATACGTGAACTGAAACGAACCGATTTCAAAGACCTGTTCAAAGAAGAAATTGCATTGCAGGACGATTTTGTACAGGACTGCACCATTGATACAGACCAGGAAATATTGATCCCGGATGATTATGTGGAAAGCATAACGGAACGTCTTTCCCTTTACCAGCGACTTGATAATTCCGAGACCGAGGAAGACCTGCAGGCAATGTGGCATGAGCTCCAGGACCGGTTTGGACCGATTCCGCAACAGGTGGAAGATCTATTCACTACGGTCCGTTGCAGGAAGCTGGCCGTGGAACTCGGTTTTGAAAAAATGAGTCTGAAAGATCATACGCTACGCTGTTTCTTCATCAATCGGCCCGATTCACCCTATTTTGAGGCGCCGGTGTTTCAACAGATTCTTTCCTATGTGCAAACGGGTACTAACAAAGCCAGGCTGAAACAGGTGGGCAAATTGTTCTTACTGGTGGTGGAGCCGATTGCGTCTATGGAAGATATGCATCGTTTCCTGCAACGAATGCATAGTGAAGTAGTGAGGCCCGCTGCCAGGCATACTTCAGCATCGCCGGAGGCGGGGCAGTAAACGCGGAATAAAGGAGTGATGGGTGGCAATTGCAAGATATTCCTGAGTTTGTTGAGTTAAAGGCCTCAGAACCAGTATGGCAGCCTGATACAGAAGATTTCTTTTCTGCGGGATTTGTACTAATTTTAACAACCAGTACAATCCACTATGAAGTGTAATCCAATTGCTTTGATAACCATCCTGCTGCTTTCGTGCATTACTGCCAAAGCCCAGGACGAACGCTACCGGCTGCAACTGCAGCAGGGCAGTTTTATCCCCGAAAAAAATATTACTGCTGAATCGCTGGCACGCATGGATCAAAAGGCATTGCGCACCGGTGGCTTCGCATTTTTTGTGGTACAGTTCAATGCTATTCCCAACGAAAAGACAAAGGCGGAATTGGCGGCGGCGGGAATAACCCTGCTGGATTATCTTCCTGCATTTGCCTATACTGCCCTGGTAAAAGGACCGTTGCCAGCAGCAGCGCTTCAAAAAGCAGGTGTTCGTGCTGTGACCAGTCTGTCTCCCGTTCAAAAAATGCAGGCTGTGCTTGCAGAAGGAAGAATTCCGGCCTATGCCGTAAAGGTTGCCGGAACAATCGATTGCTGGTTCAGCTATCCGCGTACATTTTCATTCGGGACGATAAAAAACGAATTGGCAAACCGGAATATAGAAGTGATTGATACAGGCTACACGTTTTATCACGTTGCCGGTATTCGAATCGCGCCATCGCGCATTGCCGAACTGGCTGCACAGCCTTTTGTAGAATTTATACAGGCGGCGCCAGGCGAGCCGCAAATGCTCAATAATAAAGTGACTGCAAATGCACGCGCCAATGTAATCACATCCTCGCTGGGCAGGGGATTGAATGGAAAAGGTGTGGTAGTGGGACACGGTGATAATGCAGACCTGTTGCAGCACCCTGATTTTACCAATCGCATCATCAACAGAAACCCACTTGTTGGTGGAAACCATGGTCAACACACGGCGGGCACGCTTGGCGGTGCAGGCATTATGATGGAAAAATTTGCGGGTTTTGCTCCCAAGGTTACCATTCTCTCCCAGAATACAACCGGGATACTCCGCTCCATGCGTTCCTATTACGATGATTATGGTATGGTGATCACCAATAATTCTTATGGATTGATTGTAGACGACTGTGAATTGTTTGGGACCTATGATCTGAATTCCCGGATACTGGATCAACAGGCTGCAGATATGCCTTTTCTCGAAAATGTTTTTGCCGCGGGTAACAGCGGCCTGTTTGGAGCTACCGACTGCTCACGCTATATAAACGGATACGGCACCGTATTGGGCGGTTATCAATCTGCCAAAAATGTAGTGTGTGTTGGTAATACAACGGAAAATGATTCCATTCACTATGCATCCAGCAAGGGGCCGGTGCGGGATGGGCGTATTAAGCCGGATATAACTGCGCAGGGACGTAATGTGTGGTCAGCCGGATTTGGAAGTTATTGGCCCAATACCGGAACCAGTATGTCGGCGCCAGCCGTTTCGGGTGGACTTGCGCTGTTATATCAACATTATCGCAACCTGTATGGCGGAAATCCAACCAACGCCTTAATGAAAGCGCTTCTTTGTAACGGCGCAACGGATCTTGGCCCCGAAGGCCCTGATTACACCTATGGTTTTGGCTGGATGAACCTGCTTCGTTCTGCGATTATGCTGGAGAACCATGATTATATTACCGGTGCCGTGGCCAATGGCGGACAGGTAGACCAGGTAGTAAATGTGCCTGCGAATACGGCTTTACTAAAAGTAATGCTATACTGGAATGATACGGCGGCCTCTGTACTGGCTGCTCATACGCTGGTGAATGACCTTGACCTGGAAGTGGTTGATCCTTCCAGTGGCACCCACTTGCCTTATATCTTGGATACACTTCCTGCCGATATCCTTAACAGTGCAACAACGGGTGTAGATCATATCAATAATATCGAACAGGTTGTTTTAAAAAATCCGGCCGCGGGTAATTATACATTTCGCGTAAAGGGAACTGCAGTTACTATGAATCCAACCCAGTCGTATGTACTTGTGTTTGACACGATCCCAGTGTCTACCACGCTTACGTATCCTATTGGCGACGAACATTTTTACCCGGGAGATTCGCTTTATATCAGTTGGGATGCATGGGGAGGAACGCCCGGCACTTTTTCGCTTGAATTTGACAATGGTACAGGCTGGAGCCCCATTGCTACCGTGGCCGATACCGCCCGGCAGTATAACTTCACTATTGATTCCTCCGTTCTTACTGAAAACGCACGTGTTCGCATCACCAATAATGGAACAGGTGCCGTTCAAACCAGCGGTGTATTTACTGTGCTGGCGCCGAATGACATCAGCTTACGCCCGGACGCCGAACAGTGTGAAGGATATATCAAAGTGAGCTGGACGAAGGTGCCCGGGGCAACCGACTATGAACCGATGATCCTGCATGGTGATGAAATGGTTTCCGCAGGCATAACAACCGATACTAATTTTGTATTCTCCAATCTTTCACGCGATACGCTTTATTGGGTATCCGTTCGCCCGCGGCTGAATGGCAAACCTGGCCGAAGAGCTTTCGCCATTTACCGCCAACCTAATACGGGCGGTTGTGCCGGCAGTATTTCAGATAATGATATTGCGCTGGATGCGATACTTGCGCCAGCTTCCTCGGGAAGAGTACTCACTTCCACCGTACTTGGCAACAACGAAACGCTAACTGTTCGCCTAAAAAATCTTGATGATGTAAGTTCTACCGGGAATATTACGATGAACTATAGCATAAATGGCGGAACTACAGTTACTGAAACCATTGTGAGTCCTGCGATAACTGCAGCGGGTACACTGGATTATAGTTTTAGCACTCATGCCGATCTGTCGGCCGAAGGAAATTACAACCTGAAAATTTGGATACAGCATCCCGGTGACCTGAACCCGTTAAATGATACGCTTGAAAAACTGTTCAGGCAATTGCCCAATCCGGCAATTACATTAAGCAGTTTGCCGATGCTGGATGATTTTGAAGGAATGCCACAGCAAACTGTACGGGGCAATCAAATGGGACTGGACGGTGGCGACAGGTATGATTTTACTACCAGCACCGCAACGGGACGCCTGCGGTCTTTTGTCAATTCAGGGATCGCTTACTCAGGTGATCATGCGCTAACGCTTGACGCGGACCATTATACCGGCGTAAGAACGGAGAATGCATTGATTGCAACCTACAATTTGGATTTCTTTAATTCTATTTCGGATGATATCCGGCTGGATTTCCGCTATAAGAACCACGGACAACTCTCAGATCCTGCTAACCAGGTTTGGGTTCGGGGAAGCGATCAGGATAGTTGGATGCCTGCCTATGACCTGGGAGCCAATCAGCCGGATGCAGATGGGTCATATAAGTGGGTGCAGGGGATTAAATTAAGACAACTACTGGATGATGCGGGACAGGCGTTCTCCACCAGCTTCCAGGTGAAATGGGGGCAGGCGGGTTATTTCATGACTGCCGACAATCAGACCGGCGCAGGCTACACTTTTGATGATATTCGTTTATACCGCGTATCGAATGATCTGCAGATGGTAAGTATCGATACACCGGTGGCCTCGGGCTGTGCACTGAATGCTGCCGTGCCCGTTAAAGTAACCATTCATAACACTACATCCGGAACGGTAACAAATATTCCTATCGTGTTGAAGGTGGATGGAACGACGTTCCCGGCAGAAACAATTCCTTCCATTGGCGGTAATGCTACAATTCAATATCTATTCAATCCTACTACAGCTGACCTGTCTGCTCCGGGAGATCATACTGTTAGCGTATGGCTCGACTACTCAGGCGATAGCTATCATGAAAATGATACGGCCAGTGTAACGGTTACCAACTCATCGATTGTAACCGCATTCCCCTATCTTGAAAATTTTGAGACGGGTGCCAATGGCTGGTATGCACAGGGGCGCAATAGCTCCTGGGAATTGGGAACGCCTGCATCCGTACGGATCAATGGCGCTGCCAGCGGTTCCAATGCCTGGAAAACAAGCCTGGCGGGATATTATCACGATAATGAATTGTCCTATCTCTACTCGCCCTGTTTTAATATATCCGGGATGACAAATCCTACGCTTAGTTTTAGCCTGGCGCTGGACCTGGAAGATTGTGGTGCCGGACTCTGTGATGCAGCCTGGGTTGAATATTCGCTGGATGGCATTACCTGGACAAAACTTGGCAATTACGGAGAAGGAACCAATTGGTACAACAAGAATTATGGCGGCACACTGCCGCTGTGGAGCGTTACCAATTACACGCGCTGGCATGTGGCCACCATCGGTTTACCGCAAAGCAACAACAGCCAGTTACGACTGCGGTTTGTAATGAGTGCAGATCCGGAACTGGACCGGGAAGGAATAGCGGTGGATGATATACATATATATGATAACACGTACGGTATCTACACAGGCGCAACTATGGGAGCGCCCGTGAACCAGGTGATTGCAGGCGGCACACACAATTGGGTCAACTTCCTGAGTGGTGGCCAACTGGTGGCGTCCATTCAACCCAATGATCAGCCATTAGGCGCCACAGATGTGCAGGCATATATTAACACTGGCGCTGTTCGTTTTTATAATAACCAATATTACCACGACAGGAATATTACTATCAAGCCTGCCACGAGAAACCTGGCAGATTCTGCTGTTGTACGATTCTATTTCCTGGATAGTGAAACGGAAGCATTGTTGAATGCAACAGGATGCAGCGGCTGTTCCAAACCAGGATCCGCTTATCAGCTTGGCGTGTCTAAATACAGCGATCCTAATACTTCATTAGAGGATGGAGATGTAACAAATAGTACGGGTTGGTACTGGAGTTTTATCAATTCCGGCAGGGCTGTGAAAGTGCCGTTTGACAAAGGATACTATGCAGAATTTAAAGTGAAAAATTTCTCTGAGTTCTGGCTGAATAATGGAGGTGCGGATAACCTGCATCCGCTGCCCGTGAAATTAACCGGCTTTACAGCTGATAAAATAAATGGCGGATTGGATGGTTGGTTGCGCTGGACAACGGCGGGAGAATGGAATGTATCGCATTTCAATATAGAGATGGCGGGGTCTACGGAAGAACTTGCACAAAACAGGTTTACAGTGATTGGTACAGTTGCGGCAAGGGGTAACAGCACTGCTGATCAATCCTACCAGTTCACAGACCGCCAGCCCGGCAAAACCGGTGTGCGTTATTACCGGTTGCATATAATTGACCAGGATGGAAGTTCAACCTACTCTGAAATACGGCCGCTGGTCTTTTCCGGAGCGGTAAAATGGGATATTTATCCAAATCCGTCATCCGGGCAGTTTAACCTTGTTTTCCAGCTCAATGCCACGGAAACGCTTCACCTCCGGGTGCTGGATGCCAGTGGCAGGGTGGTGTGGAGTGGAAGTCAGGTTGCCACAGGCTTCCTGCAAAAGCAGCTAGTGGATCTTTCAGCCGGCACCTATGCCTCGGGGCTATACCTGCTGGAAGCCGAATCTGAAGGAAAAGTGCAGTCTTTCCGATTACTGAAGCAATGAGCCGGTAAGGACCGGTAACAATAAAAAAGATCCCGCCATTGGCGGGAACTTTTTTATGTGATAAGCATTTAATAGATTGATTACCAGCCTTGTTTGGCTTTTCCGGCAGCAATTGCAGCAAGTGCTTTTTGCTCATTCACCAGGGTTGTGAGTTTGTTGCCTTTCCCATCGTGTCCCTGTGCCATATAGGCTCCTTTCGCGGTCTTGGTTACAACCGCATCCTGGATAGGTACACCTTTTTCCTTGGTCTTCACATTGTAGGCGGTCAGTGTTACGTCAGACATGATCAATAGTTTTAGAGTTAGTAATAAGCTGAAAATTACGCAATCCTTGCGGGATAGGCTTTCAAAGTTCGATAAGTGGCGAAAATCGTGCTAAAATATTCTTACAATACACTGATTTTCAATAAAAAACAATTCGATTCGAAAAAAATGCCCCGGGTTGCGGGGCATTTTATCGTATTAATGTTGTTAAATGTCCAGTTTGGCGTATTTCGCGTGGGTTTCGATGAACTCGCGGCGTGGGCCTACTTCGTCTCCCATCAGCATGCTAAACACACGGTCTGCTTCGGCAGCGCTTTCAATGGTTACTTTTTTGAGCGTGCGTGTGTCAGGATTCATGGTAGTATCCCAAAGCTGGTCAGCATTCATTTCTCCCAAACCTTTGTATCGCTGGATATTTACGGAATCTTCCTTCCCGTTGCCCAGTTTTTCAATAAGTTGTTTCCGCTGTTCTTCGGTCCAGGCGTATGCCTGCTCTTTGCCTTTTTTTACAAGGTAGAGTGGTGGCTGTGCGATATATACATAACCCTGCCCCACCATTTCCGTCATGTAACGGTAAATGAAGGTCAGGATCAATGTAGCGATGTGTGAACCGTCTACATCGGCATCCGTCATGATGATCAGCTTATGGTAACGGAGTTTGCTAAGATCAAGTGCTTTAGGGTCTTCCGGCGTTCCGATCTTAACGCCAAGGGCGGTAAACATATTCCGGATTTCCTCGTTGTCGTAGATCTTGTGCTCCATCGCTTTTTCAACGTTCAGGATTTTACCACGAAGGGGTAAGATAGCCTGGAAACTGCGGTCACGGCCCTGTTTGGCTGTTCCACCCGCAGAGTCTCCCTCTACCAGGAACAGTTCACAGCGTTCTGGATCACGATCGGAACAATCGGCCAGTTTACCGGGCAGGCCGCCTCCGCTCAACACGGATTTACGTTGCACCAGTTCCCTTGCCTTCCGCGCCGCTGCACGGGCCTGTGCGGCCAGGATCACTTTGCTGATAATATTTTTAGCCTCTCTCGGATTTTCTTCCAGGTAAGCATCCAGTACCTTGGAAACGGTGGAGTCTACAACGCCGGATACTTCCGAGTTGCCGAGTTTGGTTTTTGTTTGTCCTTCAAACTGTGGTTCCGGCACTTTTACGGAGATAATGGCGCTCAATCCTTCGCGGAAGTCATCTCCTTCAATTTCAACCTTTGCTTTTTCAAACAACCCGTTTTTATCGCCGTAGCTTTTAAAAACACGGGTAAGCGCCCTGCGGAAGCCGGCTACGTGGGTTCCACCCTCAATGGTATTGATGTTATTTACGTACGAGTAAATATGTTCATTGAATGAATCATTGTAGTTCAATGCCACTTCCACAGCTACGTTCGTGGTTTCATCATGCCCTTCCACGTGCAGAATAAAAGGGAGTAATGTATTTCGGCCGGCATTTTTATCCAGCATTTCTACAAACTCAACAATTCCTCCTTCGCTGTAAAATTCTTTTGTAAATGGCTGTTGCTGGTCGTCCATTTCCCGGCGGTCAACCAGTACAATGCGGATCTTCCGGTTCAGGTAAGCCAGCTCACGGAGACGTCCCTCCAGGATATCCCGGTTATAAGTTGTGGTGGTGAAGATGGAAGCATCTGGCCAAAAATGTGTTTTGGTACCTGTCTTTTCGCTCACACCAATTTCGCGCACCTGATAAGAGGGGATACCGGTATGGTATTCCTGCTCAAAAACCTTTCCTTCGCGTTGCACTTCTACATGCAGCCGGGTACTCAGCGCGTTTACGCAGCTTACACCTACCCCATGCAGACCGCCGGAAACCTTGTAGGTATCTTTATCAAATTTACCACCGGCGTGTAGAACGGTCATTACCAGTTCCAGCGCTGATTTTTGTTCTTTGGTATTGATCCCGGTAGGAATACCGCGCCCATCATCTTCCACGGTAATGGAATTGTCCTCGTGGATGATAACCGTGATATTCTTGCAATAACCGGCCAGTGCTTCGTCGATAGAGTTGTCTACAACTTCATAAACCAGGTGATGCAGACCTTTCACACCCACATCGCCAATGTACATGGCAGGGCGTTTACGAACGGCTTCAAGACCCTCTAATACCTGGATGCTATCGGCACCGTAGCCACCTGCTGCTGCCGGTTTTTTTTCTGTGATTTCAGTACTCATTTTTCGAGTTAAAAATGGAAAAAAGCGAGACTGGCAAATTTACGAAAACCGCGCCGGTTAACGTGGTTTCCAGCGATGAAAAACACCCTCTTTTTTTAACGTTTTTGGACTGGTTTTCCACCGTTTGTCAGGCCTTTTGAAGCCGCCTCCCGGGCCTCGTTTTTCGTTCCTTGTTTTGGTTGAAAAATGCAATTTGCGGACGTTACGGGAACCCGTAAGGGCTGAAAACAGGAAATATTCCGCAAGCGTAGTTGTAATGCCCTCGCGAACAAGACTGCCGTTGCTACGGAGGGGAATGCATTCCGTTCCGTCAATTAAGCCTGTTACAGGAGGAAAATGCCAGCAAGGCAAGGGGTCAGCGTTTCACGATCTGGGCCACGAGGTCGGCCTCGGCGCAAACCTTATTGCCAACATAAGTAGTTCCCTTCATTTCGCAAATACCGCGGCGGATAGGGGCTGAAAGTTCCATTTTCAGGATCAGCGTGTCGCCCGGGCGAACCATGTGCTTGAATTTGCAATTATCTATTTTGAGGAAATAGGTATCATACTGGCCCTCGCCGCTGAGGTTGATGGCAAGGATGCCACCGCATTGCGCCAGCGCTTCTATCTGCAAAACGCCGGGCATAATTGGATTTCCGGGGAAATGGCCCTGGAAAAACCATTCGTTGAACGTTACATTTTTAATACCCACAATGTGCGTGTCGCTCAGTTCAATGATCTTATCAACCAGCGCAAACGGGTACCGGTGCGGTAATTTTTTTTCAATGAATTGCTGATCGTAGATGGGCGCCTGTGAACAATCGTATACCGGCACCCCACGCGTGTGTTTATTTTTTTTGATGTACTGCTTGATCTTTTTTGCAAATTCAACATTGGTGCTGTGTCCTGGTCTGTTGGCAATAATTCTCGCTTTGATCGGAAAACCAATCAGCGCAAGGTCGCCCACTACATCCAGCAGTTTATGACGTGCCGGTTCATTGGGAAAACGAAGTTCCAGGTTGTTCAGGTATCCTTCGCTCTTTACCTCAATATGATCTTTTTTGAAGATCGTCCGCAGCCGGTTCATTTCTTTTTCATCCACCGGCTTATCCACGATCACAATGGCATTATTTACATCGCCGCCTTTGATCAGGTTGTGTTCCAGCAGCATTTCCAGTTCATGCAGGAAACAAAAGGTGCGACAGGGCGCCACTTCAGTTTTAAAATCGGCAATATGTTTTAATCCCGCGTGCTGGGTTCCCAGTACCGGTGAGTTGAAGTCGATCAGCGTAGTGATATTGTACTCACGTGCAGGCATTGCTACCATTTCCACGCGTTTGCTTTCATCGTAGAGATAAATATTTTCATCCAGGCTGTACCAGATTTTTGCAGCATCCTGTTCCAGGATCCCGGCTTCTTCAATCAGTTCTACAAATGGTTCTGAGCTGCCATCCATGATAGGAACTTCCGGTCCATTGATTTCTATCAGGCAATTGTCGATACCCATACCTACCAGTGCAGCCAGAACGTGTTCTACCGTGCTCACTTTCGCGCCATTTAATTCAAGCGTAGTTCCACGGCTTACATCTGTGACCAGGTCGCAGTCTGCTTTAATTACGGGCTGATTCGGCAGGTCTATCCGCTGAAACTGCAGGCCAAATCCGGGGCTGGCGGGCTTCATGGTAAGATCTGCCAGCACGCCTGTATGCAAACCGGTTCCGGAAATGCTTACAGATGCCTTTAATGTATGTTGTTTATCGGGGTTAAAACCGGTGCTATGGGCTGCTGCCGACTTGGTTTCGGGGATCGGGTTCATAGCAGCAAATATACTGGAGAATGTTGGCAATCCGAACCGTTAAAATAGCGCTTGATCGCCCGTTATTTCCGGTCTTAGCGCGTTTTGCCGGGTACCACAACACATCAGTCTTTTGCTCCTGGCGGATCGGTCCGGGCGTTGTTCAATAACTGTTGAAGAAATGCAATTCCTTTTTCCCGGGCTACACGAATGTTTCGTTCCGGGATGGCATCCGGATCGGGAAAATTCTCAAGTGCAACTTCAATGCTTTCTTCGCGCAACAGGTGCAGGAGGGGAAAGGGTGAGCGATTGGTATAATTGGCGGGGTCATCTTCAGGTTCGCCCGCAAACCGGTACTGTGGATGAAAGCTCGCGAGTTGATAAATGCCCTCATATTTTCGCTGGTGAAGAAAACGTTCGGCCAGGTCTAACAGGTCCAGGTAATCTTCAAAGTCTTCAAACCCGGCGGTGATGATAAGAATTGCCGTTTCAATGGCTGGGTCAGCATCCATTCGCGCACAAAGCGCTGCCAGGGCCTGCAAACAGGCTTCCGCTTCCAAGCCCGGTTCTTCAAGGTAGACAATACCGTTTTGTTTTACAACAGGTGCAGCAAAAGGACAAAAGTTGAGACCGATCACAACGGAACGGATCCAGTTTTTTACCTGGTCTGTGGGCGTTGTCATGGGGAGAATGTTAAAGACTGGTTGCGGTTTTTTCCAGCAGGGATTTAAGTGTCGCTTCCAATTCCTTGATACGTTTTTCAAGTTCCGGCAACTTACGGTTCAACGCCTGGCTTCGAAGCGCCGATGTATAATCATGTGCGGGGGAACCGGTGACTGCTTTTCCAGGCTCGATGGATTTGCTAACACCGCTTTGCGCATTTACTTTTACTCCATCGCCTAACTGGATATGGCCTACAATGCCCGCCTGGCCGCCAATCATTACGCCATTACCAATTTTGGTGCTGCCGCTTACTCCTGCCTGGGCAGCAATAACGGTGCTGTTACCAATATCTACATTATGCGCAATCTGGATCAGGTTATCCAGTTTCGCGCCGGCACGGACCAGGGTAGAGCCAATTGTTGCACGGTCAATGGTGGCGTTCGATCCAATCTCGACGTCGTCTTCTATCACGACATTTCCAATTTGCGGTACTTTTTTAAAACTTCCATCGCCCTGCGGTGCAAAACCAAATCCGTCACTTCCAATTACAGTTCCTGCATGGATTATTACCCGGTTGCCGATACGGCAATCGTGGTAGATCTTAACGCCTGGGTGGATGATGCTGTTGTCTCCAATCACTACATTATTTCCAAGAAAGGCGCCGGGGTAAATTTTGGTATTGTTCCCGATTTTTACATTTTCCCCAACATAAGCAAATGCACCTATGTAAACGTTTTCTCCATATTGCACCTCTTTGCCAAGGTAAACAGGTTGTTGAATGCCCGATAGTTGCTGCTGCATCAGTTCCTGGTATTTGGCCAGCAGGGTGGCAAATGCCGAGTAAGCGTCGGGAACGCGTACCAGTGTGGCTGATACCGGTTGTTTCAGTTCAAAATTTTCATTGATGATGATCACCGAAGCGCGCGTTGAATAAAGATGGTCTTCGTATTTGGGATTGGCAAGGAAACTCAACTGACCTTCTTTTGCCTCCTCAATTTTTCCAAATGAACCCACCAGGGTTTCTGGATTCCCTTCAATTTTACCGTTTACTATCAACGCAATCTGTGCGGCCGGAAATTGCATACAGCTTTTTTTTGAATAAGTACCAACAAGCGATTCCTGCTAAGGTTCACCGGTTTTAGTACCGCAGGTAACAAAAATAATGTTTTTTCACAGGGATCGCCAGCCTGGGATGTATCAGGGCATTATCTACCTCGGAAATATCCCGTATCGTCCCATCTTTAAAAATAATATTGATGCGCTCATCAGACGGATCATAGGTAGTGCTGCTGGCCAATCCTGTAAAGACAACATAATCCGCTTCTTCGTTGCTGATGTTGAGCAACTTCATCACCTCTTCCTTTTTTTCCAACACCAATGCCTTGTCAAAAGCGGCGCCCTGCAATTTTACCTTAAACAACCGGCGGTCTGTCAAAGAACGGCAAAGCAGCGACAATATTTTGTCGGGATGCTCACACCAGTTTTTGATCGTTGCCATCACATCTGCATCATCCATGCGGCAAAACAGCGCCAGGTCTTCCCGGATATTGCAATGCTCCAACCCCAGGAAATAGTTGAGCGCACGGGTAGCGGCCTCGGGTTTCTGCCCGTCTTTTATTAGTTGCCGTGCCCGGCGAAAGATATGCTTCAGCATCATTTCAGCGCCCAGCACCGTCTTGTGCAGGTACACCTGCCAGTACATCAATCGGCGGCTGACAAGGAATTTTTCAATTGAATACACTCCTTTTTCTTCCACCATCAACTGCCCATTCTGTACACAGAGCATTTTTATGATCCGGTCGTACCCGATAACGCCTTCGGCAACGCCCGTAAAAAAGCTGTCGCGGTTCAGGTAATCCATCCGGTCTACATCCAGTTGGCCGGAAATGAGTTGATGAAGAAAGGGCTTTGGATGGCGGTTGGCAAAAATTTCGATCGCTGTTGTCAACTGCCCGTTAAACTCTTCGTTCAATCGTTCAATAATCAGTTGTGAAATTGTTTCATGGTGTACGCCCGGTATCAATTCATGTTCAAGTGCGTGGGAATAGGGGCCATGCCCGATGTCGTGTAACAGGATAGCAATTTTAGCGCCCTGTTCTTCAACCGCGGTAATTTCAATGCCTTTGCTTTTCAGTTCGGCGAGCGCTGTGCACATCAGGTGATAAGCGCCCAGCGAGTGATGAAGGCGGGAATGAACAGCACCAGGGTATACCAGGTGCGCAAACGCCATTTGGTGAATATTACGCAGACGTTGATACCAGGGATGGGAAATAATCTGCAGGATCAGGGGATCGTCAATCGTAATAAAACCATATACAGGGTCGTTGATGATCTTGCGAATTGGCTTCATTGTTGCTTTTTTGTTAAAGGCCGGTGCTGAACAGGCGTCAAAAGTACTGAAGGCGGGCTTAAAAAGCTACATTTGAAGATAGCGGATCACCAGGCGGTGTATTATAGATGAATTCAACCATCAGCAAAAATCAAGTTCATGGCAGTAGCTAAAATTATTTGGGTAGATGATGAAATTGAAAGTTTACAATCGCAAAAGCTGTTCCTGGAGAACAAAGGATACGAAGTGCAAACCTTTACCAATGGCTTTGACGCCATTGATTATGTAAAGGAAAACCCGGTGGATGTGGTATTGATTGATGAAAGCATGCCTGGTATCACGGGCCTGGAAACGCTGGCCAAGATCAAGGAAGTTAATCAATCACTGCCAGTGGTGCTGATCACCAAAAATGAAACGGAAAACCTGATGGATGAAGCCATTGGCTCCCAGATTAGCGATTACCTCATTAAGCCGGTTAATCCAAACCAGGTATGGCTAAGCCTGAAAAAAATAATCGACAACAAACGGCTGGTGGCCGAAAAGACCACTACCGCTTACCAGCAGCAGTTTCGTAACCTCTTTATGGCGCTGAACAGTAACCCGGATTATAATGAATGGATGGACATTTACAAAAAGCTGGTGTATTGGGAACTCGAAATGCAAAAAAGCGACAGTCCGGAAATGCAGGAAGTGTTGCAAAGCCAGAAAGGGGAAGCCAATACTGAATTCTTCAAATTTGTATCGCGCCATTACTCAGGATGGGTAGGGCCAACAAGTACGGAAGGACCTGTAATGAGTCATAACCTGGTGCAGTTTAAGGTGCTTCCTCATTTGGAAAAAGGAACGCCGCTTTTTTTCCTGTTGATCGATAATCTTCGGTTTGATCAATGGAAAGCGATCCAGCCGATTTTTGCTGAGAGCTTCCGTATAACGGAGGAAGACAGTTTTTACAGTATTCTGCCTACGGCAACCCAATATGCGCGGAATGCGATTTTTTCCGGATTATTGCCCGTGGAGATCGAAAAGAAATTTCCTTCCCAATGGAAAAATGACGACCAGGAAGGTGGTAAGAACCTGCACGAGGAAGAATTTTTCCGGGCGCAGATGAAGCGCTTAGGGAAAGGAGACCTGAAGATTTCCTATACCAAAGTGGTGAATAACCAGGCAGGGCTCGACCTGGTCAATAATATGCACAACCTGCTTAATAATGACCTGAATGTGATCGTCTACAATTTTGTGGATATGCTGAGTCATGCCCGCACAGAGATGGAAGTGCTGAAGGAGCTGGCAGGAGATGAAATGAGCTATCGCAGCATCACGGCAAGCTGGTTTGAACATTCACCGCTGCACCAGGCGCTGAAAAAAATTGCCGATAAGAATATCAAGATCGTGCTGGCAACAGATCATGGAAGTGTGCGTGTAAAAACGCCATATAAAGTGGTGGGTGATAAACAAACCACTACCAACCTGCGTTACAAGCACGGGCGCAATCTGAATTACGAACCCAAAGATGTACTTGCATTCCGGGATCCGCGTGAGGCTGGATTGCCAGTCCCTACCGTTAATTCGTCTTTCATCTTTGCAAAAGAAGACGGATTTCTGTGTTATCCCAACAATTATAACTACTACGTTAATTATTATCGTAACACATTTCAACACGGCGGTGTAAGCCTGGAAGAAATGATTGTTCCTGTCATTAAGATGCAGAGTAAGTAACAACTGCCATCGTTATTCAGAAATGTGGATAATTATCGGGGCAAAACATAGTTTATCCCAATAATTTTGAACCAGTTAGGAGAAAAGACGAACGTGAAGACACTGTACCTAACCTTAGAAGACTATGAAGTATACACAAAATACACTGGATAAGCTGGAAGCAATACCTGAACAGGCTGGATATATCCTGCGTTATGAACGTGGAAATTTTCAGAGCGGTTATTGTATCCTGGAATCAAAAAGAGTAGTGGTACTTAATAAATTTCTGCAAATAGAAGGGCGTATCAATACGCTCGTAGACCTGATACCGCAACTGCAGATTGACAGTGACGCGCTGACGGATGATGGCAAACGGCTCTATCTGGAGTTGGTTGCAAAAATGGAAGAAGGAAAAGCCTGATGGATTCAGGTCACTTCAAAGGTTCTACGTAATTTGAAGCGTGACTCCTCCCCTGAAAATAACATTTCTTGGTACTGGCACCAGCAGTGGTGTTCCAATGATTGGCTGTGATTGTGTGGTATGCCGGTCGGCTGACCCGCACGACAAGCGGCTTCGATCCAGCATCCTGGTACAGTCTGCCACCACAACATTGGTGGTAGATACAGGACCTGATTTTAGATACCAAATGCTGCGGGCCCAGGTGAAAAAGCTGGACGCGGTTGTTTATACCCATTCCCACAAGGATCATATCGCCGGACTTGATGATGTAAGGGCCTACAATTTTTTGCTCCGGCGGCCAATGGAGCTATATGCAGAAGCCGCTACGGGTGATGCGCTTCGCCGCGAATTTCATTATGCATTTGCAGAACATCGCTATCCCGGAATTCCGGATCTGAACCTGCATACAATTGATGATACTCCTTTTTTGGTGGGCGATATCCCTGTGCAGCCCATCCGTGTCTGGCACCTGAAAATGCCGGTGCTGGGCTTCCGTTTCGGAAATTTTACCTATATCACAGATGCCAATCGAATTGATGCCGTGGAAAAAGAAAAGATCCGCGGATCAGCCATATTGGTGTTGAATGCGCTTCGCAAACAGGAACATATCTCGCATTTTACATTGGGCGAGGCAATAGAATTAGTGCGCGAACTGGAAATACCAACGGCTTATTTTACGCATATTTCCCACCAGCTTGGGTTGCATGCCGAGGTGGAAGCCGAACTGGATGAGGGAATGCACCTGGCGTATGACGGACTTGTTCTTGACTTTGCATGAAAACTAACATCTGTTAGTTTTATTAAAAAAAATGTATCTTGCATTGCCTTTAGCGATCAACTTGCCATGATCTGAGAGCTAATCGACATGTGCCATTCTGCAATCCGGGATGGCACATCTTTTAAAAATTGTTGAAGAAAGTTATATGAATTTCGAAACCAGTGAGATCACTGCCCAGGTTGCAGCAACCGCGCGTTCTTTTGCCCAGCAATATATCCGTCCACACGTAATGGAATGGGATGAAAGCCAGGAATTTCCCCTACAGGTATTTAAGGAGATGGGTAAACTTGGGTTAATGGGTGTATTGGTTCCTGAAAACTATGGTGGCGCCGGTCTTTCTTATTTCGAATACAAGGCCGTGATTGAAGAAGTGGCAAAAGTTTGCGGATCGATTGGTCTCAGCGTTGCCGCTCATAACTCGCTTTGTACAGGTCATATTCTCACCTTTGGCAATGAGGAGCAAAAACAGAAGTATTTGCCCAAACTGGCCACTGCGGAATGGCTTGGTGCCTGGGGATTAACCGAAGCAAACACGGGTAGCGATGCCGGGAATATGCGTTGTACTGCAGTAAAAGACGGGGACGAATGGGTGATCAATGGTACCAAAAACTGGATTACGCATGGAAAAAGCGGGGATATAGCCGTTGTGATCTGCAGAACCGGCGAGCCGCGAACGCGCAATAATGCTACCGCTTTTGTAGTCGAAAGAGGCACGCCTGGATTCAGCGCGGGAAAAAAAGAGAATAAACTCGGCATGCGCGCCAGCGAAACCGCAGAAATGGTATTTGACCAGTGTCGTATACCGGACGCGAACAGGCTTGGCGAAGTGGGCGCAGGCTTTAAACAGGCCATGAAAGTGCTGGACGGCGGACGTATTTCAATTGCATCCCTTTCGCTGGGTATTGCCAAAGGAGCCTATGAAGCGGCGCTGCAATATTCCAAAGAACGCCACCAGTTTGATCAGCCCATATCCAATTTCCAGGGTATTTCTTTCAAACTGGCCGATATGGCCACCGAAATAATGGCGGCAGAATTGCTTACACTACAGGCATGTGATTTGAAGAACAGGAAGCAACCGCTTACTAAACAAGCTGCCATGGCAAAATATTATGCCAGTGAAGTTGCCGTAAAAGTGGCGAATGATGCGGTGCAGGTTTTTGGCGGATATGGATATACCAAAGATTTTCCGGCTGAAAAATATTATCGCGATGCAAAATTGTGTACCATAGGAGAAGGTACCAGCGAAATTCAAAAGATCGTGATCAGCCGCGAAGTACTTCACTGATTTTATTCCGAAAAAATAAAGTACTCGAGTCGTTGTTAGCAATCGTTCGTTAAAAAACGGATCATATCTTGTTGTTTTAACGTTATACGAAATAGTTTTTTCATAATAGTTTTGTGACATTCATCCATTATTCAATCAAAACTGATTATTATGAACAAAACCCTTGGAGCGCTCTTTTTAGTATGCCTGGCTGCAGGATGGCTGATTGCCTGCAAGCACAAGCCATCCGGTGGTGACGATGGCGATCAACAATGTATTAAATCGTTGAACAAAGGCTATGGCGACAAACCACCCGCCGGCATGTTAAGCGTGGAAAACGCAAAACTGATCGCAGATCGTTATGATGCTGACCAGGAGAAGGCGTATATCTCCATGGATGGCAGATTAACGCCTGTTGTAGATGCTCATGCGGTGTGGATGAGCCTGGCAGACATTCAAGCCTACCTGTTAAAGGTGCAGGACACCTTATGCAAACAGGGTTGCGACTTATCAGCGATGAACCTCGGTGTTCATTTTTACCTTGGCAAATATCCAAGCGCGGATACGCTGAAATCCTGGGGTGTTGACCCGGTTTATGCCAATCACCAAACCATTTTCCTTACGGCAACGTACCAGCAGAAGGGTATCAACATTGATTTTGACCCTTACTGGATCGGGCCAGACAAGTGTCATCCCACACCATTGAGTGAGTGGCTGCAGCATCCACCGGGTCATCACGGCAACGGCGGTAATGATGACGGCCCAGGCGTTCTGAATCACGGCACGCTGTCACCGCCGCCGGATGGTACAGGTGATTTCCCCAGCAGCGGACTCGGCTCTACACATCACCCGCATTAATTGATATGATTAATAAAACCCTGATGCTGGTCCTGCAATACGGGCTTCAAATATGTGAGGTCTTAGCCTGTATTGCAGGATTTTTAAGCTGGAATAAAATAAAGAACAGTTACTGGAAATGGTTTGCCATTTACCTGGCAGTGATTGTTGCCGTAGAAACCGTAGGATTTATAACCCAACAGAACCGGCCTGTTAACACGGCAATCTTCAACTACTTCGGCCTCCCGGTTCAATTCTTCTTCCTGGCATGGCTGTTTCACAAATACTTTGCGGAAACAAAAAGGAACTGGTGGCCACTTATTGGATCCGGTATTTACCTCGTAGCCTGGATTGTTGATATTTTTACAGACAAAGCGCCTACCTGGTTTACTTCGTTCTCCTACACAGTAGGAAACGCAACCCTGGTAGTAACGATCATTATTTTCTTTTTGCGTTTTATTCACAGTGATGAAATCCTGAATTATCGGCGCAGCATGATATTTTGGGTTTGCCTGGGGCTCCTGGTGTTCTACATGGGTACATTTCCCTATTACGCGCTTCGTAATACCATTTACTACAAATCAAAGACACTTTTCTATATTTACTGGGCAATCAGCCTACTGCTTGACTGGCTTATGTATATATTTTTCTGTATTGCGTTATTATGGGGACGACCGAAATAACCTGGTTTATTGTTTTTGCCAATGTGATCCTGCTGGTCCTGTTGGTAGGCATTCTCCTGTTTACGTTCCAATACCGAAAAAGAAAAATCCTGCATGAGCAGGAAAAGAAGAGAATTGACGAAGAACATAAGCTGGCGCTACTGAATACACAGCTCAAAGCCCAGGACGAAACCATGCAGTTTATTGGCCGGGAGATCCACGACAGCGTAGCGCAAAAACTAACGCTTGCCACCATCTACACACAAAAGCTGGAATACGAGGGTGAATTTCCTCAACTTTCCGGGAAATTCAAAGAGATCAGTTCGGTCATCAATGATTCCCTGGATGAGTTACGAAGCCTCTCGCGGACACTTGCCTCCAACCGGATGCTGGAAACCAGCCTGAAAGAATTGTTAGAAGCTGAATGTGACCGTGTTAATAACACAGGTATCTGCAATGCACAACTGGTTTGCAATAGTAACCGTATCATTAGTGTTACCGTGAAAAGCTTCCTGGTACGTGTAGTCCAGGAATTTATCCAAAACAGCCTGAAACACGCCGATTGTACCCGGATAGACGTTCAGGTAACGGATGGTAATCAGCAACTGCTGATTACGGTTTCAGACAACGGAAAAGGGTTTGATGCCAAAAATGTACGGTCCCGGGGTATTGGTCTTAAGAATATGCAAAGACGGGTGGAGGACATTGGTGGATTGTTTAATTTGCAAGCTGAACCGGGGAGGGGTACGTTACTGGAAATATCGATTCCCGAGAAGAACCTGGGCACCGCTTAGTTATGCCAACTCGTATAGTTATCGTTGACGATCACCTGCTGATCGCAAAAGCCATCGCGTCCATCATAGACGGATTACGAGACTATCATGTACTTTATGAATGTGAAAACGGGGACGCCCTGGTGGAGAAATTCGCACAACCCGCTAATATTCCGGATATTGTTTTAATGGATATTTCCATGCCCGGTATGGACGGATTTGAGACTACGGCCTGGATCCGGGAGCATCATCCCGAAGTATTGGTGATGGCACTCACCATGCAGTCTGACAACGAATCATTGATCGGTATGATCAAAGCAGGCGCGAGAGGTTATCTCCAGAAAAATGTTCACCCAACTGAACTCGAAAAAGCCCTGGAGGCCATGAAGACCCGCGGGCTGTATTACCCGGATTGGGCCGCCAGCCGCGTACTGCAATCACTTGCTGCCGGCGACCTTGAAAAGGAAGAACCCGTAGCGCTTAGCCCGAGAGAACGCGAATTTTTGCAATTTGCCTGCACAGAACTTACTTATAAAGAAATTGGCGAAAAGATGTTTTGCAGCCCCCGCACTGTAGAAAGCTACCGGGATGCACTTTTTGAAAAATTAGGGGTTAAAACCAGGGTAGCGCTTGCCCTTTATGCCGTAAAGGCCGGGCTTCACAAATTATAGGCCTCAACGATTATTTCACTTCCTGCATATCTACCAGCCGCTTGTAAAAGCCCTGCTGTGCCAGCAATTGATCATGCGTACCACGCTCCACGATCTTTCCCTTTTGTAAAACGATAATTTCATCCGCATGGCGGATGGTGGAAAGGCGGTGAGCAATAACAATACTGGTTCGTTGTTGCATCATATTATTGATGGCATCCTGCACCAATCGCTCACTTTCGGTATCCAAAGAAGACGTGGCTTCATCCAGGATCAGGATTGGCGGATTTTTTAAAACAGCCCTGGCAATGGTAAGCCGCTGCCGTTCACCTCCACTCAGTTTGCTGCCGCGATCGCCGATATTTGTATTGTAACCATGTTCTTTTTGCATAATAAACGAATCAGCATTCGCAACGCGCGCAGCCTGTATCACCTCCTCGTCATTTGCCTGCTGGTTACCCATACGGATATTATTAGCAACAGTATCATTAAACAGGATGGGCTCCTGGGTTACAATGCTCATGAGGGCGCGGACAGACTGCAGCGAATATGCGCGGATGTTAACTCCATCAATTAACACCTCTCCACCCGTAACGTCATGAAAGCGGGGTATCAGGTCGGCCAGGGTTGATTTTCCGGCTCCTGAAGAGCCCACCAGCGCAACCGTTTTTCCTTTTTCAATGACCAGGTTGATATTATCCAGGATCACCACGTCGTCATAGGCAAACCGCACGTTCCGGAACTCAATCCTGCTGTTAAAGCTGCTCAGTATTTTTCCACCCGGATTATCATCTACCGTTACCGGTGTATGCATGATCTCCTCAATACGATCAATAGCCGCAGCTCCTTTACGCATGTTGCTAAACGAAGTGGAGAGCGTTTTAACGGGATTAATGATATTGTAAAAAAGAGCAAGGTAAGCGAGGAAAACGGACGGATCCAGGAGCGATTTTTTTAATACCAGCTGCCCTCCAAACCAGAGTATACCGCAAAAGATCATCACACCCATAAATTCAGAAAGGGGAGAAGCCATATCCCGGCGATAAGAGATCCGGTTTTTTGTGTCCAGCAATTCATCGTTCACATCATGAAAGCGTTTCTTTAAAACCGGTTCCACATTAAATGCCTTTATCACCCGCAAGCCGCTCAATGTTTCATCCAGCACAGATACTGACTCACCATATTTTTGGGCCACTTCGTTTGATTGCTGCTTTAGTGATCGTGTGATGCGTCCTATTACAAAGCCAATTACCGGGATTACCACCAGGATAAACAGGGTGAGCTTAAAACTGATGTAAAATAAAACGGCAAAATTGATCAAAATCGTAAGCGGGTCCCGAACCCATCCTTCCAGTGTACCCACCACAGAAGTTTCCACTTCGTTTACATCATTGGTGATCCTGCTGATCAGATCGCCCTTTCGTTTTTCAGTAAAAAAGCCAATCGGTAATTGCAGTATCTTGTTGTAGAGTTCAATCCGCAACCCGTTGACAATCGTATTCTTCAATGGGTTTAAAACATAATAGGAAAGATAGATAAACAGGTTTTTCAGGAAAATGGAAATGATAATGATCAGGCAAAGCAAACCAAGTACACCTACAGCCCCAGAAAAAAGGCCGGAAGGTTTGTTGATCTGGTGAACCATTACCTGTTCAATAGCTTTAAAAACGGGGTTATCGTTTCCACCCAGCCCGGCGCTGTCCTGTTTAAAGATGAGATTAAAAAATGGCGCCAGCATTCCGAGTGAAACCACGGAAAAAATGATGGACAATACGATGAACAGGAAATACAGTACAACTTTTCCTTTGTGGCGAGCTAGGTAACTAAAGATCCTTGAATATTTTTTCATGCCGCAAAACGGGTGCTTAAACGGGGCAAAGTAAGTAATTTTACAGCGTCTGCCGAAAGAATAGGTCGGTAGGTGATAAATTATAACATTATGGAAGAAGGGAAAAGACAAAAACAGATTGCCGGGTTGTTAAATGAAGAAATGAACCTCATCTTTCAACGGCTGGGCCTGAATATGATGGAAGGCGGAATGATCTCGATCTCTTCCGTGAAAGTAACTCCCGATCTCCTGGAAGCGCGTTTCTACCTCAGCTTTTTCCAGGTTAAAGACGCCGATGCAGCACTCCGGAAAATTGGCGAACGACAACATGAAATAAAAAAGGAACTGGCAGCCAGGGTGCGGCACCAACTGCGGAGTATCCCAGTGCTTAAATTCTACCGGGACGATACGCTTGACCACGTTTTTAAAATGGAAGAGATATTCAAAAAACTGAAAAAAGACGAATAGTACGCGGTGGTATACCGGTGCAATGCCTGTTTCCTATTTTTAGACTAAATTTTTCCGGTGCATCTTCTTTTCGCCTGGCGTTATTTTAAAGCAAAAAAGACCACGAATGCAATCAATGTGATTGCCTGGATCAGCGTGGGCGCGATTATCATCGGCACTGTATCGCTCATCCTGGTGCTGAGTGTTTTTAACGGCTTTGAGGGGCTTGTAAAATCACTTTATTCTACTTTTTACACTGATTTGCGGATTTCAGCGGATGCTGGTAAGGTGATGACGGTAACACAGGCGCAACTGGATCAGCTAAGGCGGGTAAACGGCATACGCAATTTTTCATGTGTACTTGAAGAACGGGCATTTTTACAACATGTGGCTCCAGGTTTCGCGGTAGATGAAGGACCGAGTGATAACCAGTCTTTTTTTTATATAAAAGGCGTAGATGAAAATTATCGGTATGTAAGCGGTGTGGCAGCTCACCTCGTAGACAGCGTCTATGACCTGGGTACAGCGGATGCGCCTCGCCTGGTGCTGGGAGCAGGTATTTCCGCTGCGCTCAATTTGGGCAGCGGCGGTGCAGATCCCAACCTGCACATCTATATGCCGCGGAAAAGCAGTTCGGAGCAGGTAGATCCGATGGAAGACATCAGCGCAGATACGATTCATGTGTCAGACATCTTCCAGATCCAGCAGGATTTTGACAACAAGTATGGCATTACGAATATCGGTTTCCTGCGGCGGGCGCTCCGCCTGCCGGCAGATCAATACAGCGCCATTGAGATAGCAGCCACAGATCCAAAGGATGTTTCAGACCTGCAGGCGCAGGTGTCGCGATTGTTTGGGAAAGGCTACAAAGTTGAAAACAAATACCAGCAAAACAGCAGCCTTTATTCGGTCATGAACCTGGAGCGCTGGGCCATTTATGGCGTGTTATGCCTCATTCTTGTAGTGGCCGCATTTACCATGATTGGCGCACTTACCATGCTGGTGCTTGAAAAACAAAAGGACATGCATATCCTGCATGCCCTGGGCGCTACAACATCTTTTATCCGTCGGATATTTATTACAGAAGGCCTATTGCTGGCACTGATCGGCGGTGGCGCCGGTATGTTGCTGGCCTTCGTGCTGGGTATTTTACAATTGAAATATCACCTCATTCCACTGGGTGGAGGTTCATTTCTTATCAACTATTATCCTGTACAGCTGAAGTGGGCTGATTTTATCCTCGTAGCAGCTACCGTTTTTGTATTGGCATTTATCGCCTCCTGGCTACCCTCACGAAGAGCAGTTAGCAGGGATTTTTCACTGCGCTCTGAATGAATAATGCTTAATAATCTCCCAGTGTTTCAGGCAACTGGGCAAGTGCTTTTGCCAATTGCTCATCATTGGGAGCTATGCCATGCCATTCATGAGAACCTTCCATAAAATCAACGCCTTTACCCATTACGGTATTCATCAGGATGGCGATCGGTTTTCCTTTTCCCAGGAAAGAATGCGCTGTATCTAATGCTTTCAATATCGCATCAATATCATTTCCCTTTTCGAGATGGATGACCTCCCATCCGAAGGATGCAAATTTTGCAGGCAAATCGCCCAGACTCATCACTTTTTTAGTGGGTCCGTCAATCTGCTGACCATTCCAGTCAACCGTTGAAATGAGATTATCCACCTGGTGATGGGCGGCAAACATCGCAGCTTCCCAGTTTTGACCTTCGTCCAGTTCTCCATCACCATGTAATGAGTACACTATATTCTTGTCACCATTCAGCTTTTTAGTGAGGGCTGCACCAATTGCAACGCTCATGCCCTGGCCAAGTGAACCGGAGGCTACACGAACACCAGGCAGATGCTCATGCGTGGTGGGATGCCCCTGTAAACGGGAATTGATCTTACGAAATGTTGCCAGTTCCTTGATATCAAAGTAGCCGGATCGTGCCAGCACAGAATAAAATAAAGGTGAAATATGCCCGTTGGAAAGGAAAAATACGTCTTCATTCGTAGCATCCATATTAAAGTCGGGATTGTGCTTCATCACCTTGAAATACAGGGACACAAGGAAGTCGGTACAGCCCAGTGAACCACCGGGATGCCCGCTGTTTGCGCCATGTACCATACGAACGATGTCTCTCCTGACCTGGGATGCGATTGCTGAAAGTTCTGCCATAAAAACTATGATCTTTTTAAACTTT
The DNA here is from genome assembly GCA_048498035.1 of Bacteroidota bacterium. Taxonomy (GTDB): domain Bacteria; phylum Bacteroidota; class Bacteroidia; order Chitinophagales; family Chitinophagaceae; genus CADEDV01. The sequence goes on from JBEHYT010000013.1 coordinate 67,911, forward strand.
TTGTATCTTGTTGCTTCAAACCACCATTGCGTTGCAAAAGTGCAACGTTTTTCGATACAAAATCCATCCGGGATAATCATTCTCGTCACAAAAATCAAATCATCCTGTGCTTTTAACGGTTAATACGGTAACGTATTAAAAACGAGTGTCTGACATTAGGAAAACCGGGCTTTCGAACTTATTTTTGTACCGATCAAAAACTGCTCAATGCTGGAAGGTTCTCAATTGCTGGATGTTTTGCTGACGGCCTCGGTTTCGTTTATTATTTCTTTTTTGGCAATTCCGGTCGTTTTGCAGATTGCAGATCAAAAAAAGTTGTATGATATTCCCGATGAGCGGAAACTTCATACAAGACCGGTAGCTTCACTGGGTGGCGTTGGTATTTTTGGAGGTTTTATTCTTGCACTGCTCCTTTCCATCCAGGGGCGTTTCAACCCGGAATTTCAGTATTTTTTTGCCGCCGCATTCGTTATCTTCTTCCTCGGTCTCAAAGACGATATGGTGGTACTCTCAGCCAGTAAAAAATTCATCGGCCAGGTAATTGCCGCTTCAATCCTGATTCACCTTGGGAATATCCGTTTGGATAGCATGTACGGTCTTTTTGGCATGAACCAGTTGCCGGAGGGATTCAGTCTCGCACTGTCATATCTCACTATCATCGTGGTTATCAACTCATTCAACCTGATTGATGGAATTGACGGGTTGGCTGCCAGCCTCGGTATCCTTACCATGCTGGTATTTGGTACCTATTTCTTTGCCATCGGTCAGCAGGCTTATGCATTGCTCGCTTTTTCACTGGCCGGCAGCCTTGTGGCGTTCCTGATCTTCAACCATCACCCCGCCAAGATCTTCATGGGTGATTCGGGCTCGTTGATGATCGGGCTGGTCAATTCGATCCTGGTGATACGATTTATCAATGTGGCAGGTTCCTCATCAGTTGCCATCCCGATTGAATCCTCTGTGGCAATCGGCATTTCTATCCTGATTGTTCCCCTGCTGGACACTTTACGCGTATTCGCTATCCGCATCGCGCAGGGCCGCTCACCGTTTACGCCCGACCGCAATCACTTTCATCACCTGTTGCTTGACAGGGGTATGGGGCATGCTGCCGTTACATTTACCTGCGTTGGTATCAATGTGTTTTTCATCATCCTGGCTTATTGCTGCCGCTCCCTGGGACCCAGTTACCTGATCCTGTTGATGTTAACACTTTCTTTCTCAGGTTTGGGCCTCTTGTATTACCGCAAGCCGCGCCGTACCATGGTGATTGCCAAAACAATCAATGGCGCCACCAAGCTGAAAACATCTTCCAAGGTGGTTACGCTTACACAGGAAACCTCCGTTGCAGAAAAGAACTAAAAACATCAAAATAAACCCTGATTTGCCCGGCCGGAAGGTGGGGCATTTTTTTTGAGTGTTACTCTTTTATTAGATTTGCGCTTCGCGAAAAGCGGCAGCATTTTTTTAAAACGATTACTATGGCAGAAGATATTTCGACGATTATCGCTGATACTGAAGCGAATATGCAAAAAGCGATCAACCACCTGGAAGCGGAACTTGTTAAGATCAGGGCCGGTAAGGCCAATCCAAATATGCTTGACGGACTGGCGGTAGAATATTACGGCAGCCCGATGCCAATTAACCAGGTGGCCAATATTTCTGTGGCTGACGCGCGCACCATCACCATCCAACCCTGGGAAAAAAATATGTTGCAACCCATTGAACGCGCGATTATTAACGCAAATATGGGGGTTACACCGCAAAATGACGGGGGGCTGATACGCCTTTTCCTGCCACCGCTTACCGAAGAGCGCCGCCGGGAACTGGTAAAACGCTGCCAGGGTGAGGGAGAACAATCAAAAGTGGCCATCCGGAATATCAGAAGGGATGGAATTGAAAATATCAAGAAACTACAAAAGAACGGTCTGAGTGAAGATGCCGCCAAAGATGCGGAAGCCGATGTTCAGGGCGTAACAGACAAGTATATTGCCCTGGTTGAAAAACACCTCGGCGCCAAGGAAAAGGAAATTATGTCTGTATAAAGATCCGGCTACTCTTTTTTCCTGTTGGCGAGATAAACGCCAAGGAGAATTAGCAACAAGCAGGCTACTTTCAGCCAGCCGATAGTTTCACCGTCGCGCACACCCCAGGCCAGCGCTACGAATGGTATGCCGTACGTCACCAGTGATGCAAAGAGGCCGCCGGCCCTTTGTACCAATACGTACAGTAAAATGGTGGCAACGGCACTGCCCAGAACGCCCAGGATGGTGGCTGATAATACCGCGTCGCGCACCTGGGGTTGATGTAAATTCAATTCAAAGAAGCCCTGTTGCCAAAGAATAAATCCGGCAGGAATGGTCATAAAGGCGAGCGATACCGTTGCCACATGCACCGGGTTGAGGCCTTTCAATTTGTGACTTACCATGTTCACATTTACCCCATAAAGGAATGTAGCTACGAGGATAAAGCCGGTATAAATAAGATTGTCGAAATTAATAGACCGCTGTCCCTGCAACACGGGAGCAATCGTTAATAAGACCAGTCCGAGGAAGCCGGTGATAACGCCAACTATTTTTTGCATGGCAATCCTGTCTTTGTAGAAAAGCACGCCCACTACAACCACCCAGATCGGAGTAAGGGCATTCAGGATTCCGCCAAGAGAGCCATCCAGCCGCGTCATCGCAGTGGCAAAAAGGAAGGCCGGAAGCAGGTTGCCCAACACCGCTGAAAAAATGACAAGGCCCATGCGGTTCATCGGCAGCTTACGAAAATGGAAAATGGCAAACGGAACAAATACAAGGCCCGCGGAAAAGATACGTACCGCTGCAATCTGGGCGGCTGTAAGGCCCAATGCGCCATCACGCATGAGTTTGAACGAACTGCCCCAAATGATACAGAGCAGGACAAAGATGGTCCAGGAAAAAAATTTGTTACTCATAAACAGGTTGCGGCGCAAAGTTCTGCAAACAACTTTGGATTAACGGATCATTTTTTAAACAGCCATCTACCAATGACAGCGAAATAGTATATTGTGAATCAATCAAAAATTATGGGGCAGATTAAGTTAAAGACGATCGATACAAGAGCGCCCAAAGATTGGGATAAGAAGGAAACGAAGGAGAAACTTGCAGACCTGGTAAATGAGCTGGATGGTCTTCAGAATCTTCTTTATGCTGAAGGCAAACATGCGGTATTGATTGTGATACAGGGTATGGATGCCAGCGGGAAAGATGGTGTAATTCGCCATGTAATGGGAAATATGAACCCGCAGGGCGTTACCGTAAAATCATATAAGGCGCCTACACCTGAAGAACTGGCGCATGATTTTCTCTGGCGGATCCATCAGCATGCGCCTGCACGCGGTATGATCCAGGTGTTTAACCGTTCCCAGTATGAAGATATACTGGTAACAAGGGTGCATAAGTGGTGCGATGATGAAACGGCTGCCAAACGAATGAAAGCTATTAATGATTTTGAAGAATTGTTACAGGAACATAACAACACGCATATCCTGAAATTTTACCTGCACGTTTCCCGCGAAGAACAGCAGCAGCGATTGGATGAACGCATGAAAGATCCCGGGAAAATGTGGAAGTACAACGCTAACGACTTTGCCGAAGCCAAGCTGTGGGATGAATATATGCAGATGTATGAGGACTGCTTTGAATACTGCAATAAAGTGCCCTGGACGATTGTGCCGGCCGACCAGAACTGGTATAAGGAATATATCGTAGCAAAGGCCCTGGTGGATCTTTTGCGGGGGTTGAAAATGCAGTACCCGGGATTAAAAAAATAAATGTTCAAATCAATTTTCCACACTTAAATTGACTATTATGGGAATGCTTAAAGAATTCAAGGAATTTGCAATAAAGGGCAACGTGGTTGACCTGGCTGTTGCGGTAGTAATAGGGGCCGCATTCGGAAAAATTGTTACGGCGCTCACGGAAACGATTATTATGCCGCTGGTGAGCCTGCTGGTGGGCAAGGGTGGTGTAAATGAGTTATCTGCTATGATTGGCCAAACGGCGTTCCCGTATGGAAAATTCCTGCAGGCAGTGATCGATTTTATCCTGGTGGCTTTTGTGTTGTTCCTCGTTGTGAAGGCCATCAACAGCTTTAAAAAGAAGAAAGAAGAAGCGCCGGCTGCACCGGCACCTCCTTCGGAAGAGGTGACCCTGCTTCGCGAAATAAGAGATTCGTTAAAAAAATAATATGTTTTCGGGCCTCTTCCCAGCCGGGAAGAGGCTTTTTTATGCCCCCGGGCGATTTTTTTGGACATTTTCCCGGTTTTTTTTGCCCGTTCGGGATAATAAATTAGCCCTTATCTTTGGAAAGGTTTGACCCGACCACTACATTTGTAACCTAACTAACTACTTATTATGAGAAGACTAATCTTTACATTCTTCGCTTTTGTAATGATCCTGCCGGCAATGGCCCAGGACAAAAAGAAAGAAAAAAAGAGCGGTCCCTGGAACAAAGGCGTTATGCTGTCCGTGATTGGCGGACAGGGAGGCAGCCGTAACTGGGCCGCCGGTTCTGAGCGCTTTTCATTCTCCTTTGCAGCCTACGCCAACCTGTATGCGAATCGCACCTGGGGCAAAAACCTCTGGCAAAATTCTGCGACAATCGGTTACGCAATGGTGAATACCTCATCCCAGGGCGTTCGTAAACAAGACGATAAGCTTGATCTCTATTCAAAATACGGTTACCAGTTAAAAGCACCGAAATGGAGATTTGGTTTTGTAGCTAACCTGCGTACGCAGATGACCGAGAGCTTTGACTATGAGCAGGAAGGTCGTCCGAACGTGATCGGCCGGTTTTTCGCTCCTGCCTATGCTACGTTGGCTCCTGGCTTCAACTTCAAAGCCTGCAACGGATTTGACATCTTCCTGTCACCGGTAGCCGCACGCTGGGTAATTGCTACCAACCAACCCTATAGCTACAACTACCAGGGTGGTATCAAACCAGACGGTTCAGAAGAGCGTTCCCTGGCAAGTCTTTACGGAGTAGACCCAACAAGACAGGTTCGTTTTGAAGCGGGTCCCTACGTATCTGCGCTCTTTAACAAAGACATCATGAAAAATGTACGGTATAACAGCCGCCTGGACCTGCTTTCCAACTTTGCCGAAAGCGAGCCCACCAAGGTAGATATTTACTGGACCAATACCATTGGTATGAAAGTAAATAACTGGCTGCAGGTAACGTATAATTTTGACGTGATCTATGACGATGACGTAAAAATGTTTGGCCCCCTGAAGAAAAGCCCCGCTACCCAATTGCGTTCTATGCTGGGTGTTGGTGTGATGGCCAAATTCTAAGATAGAATTACCTTATTTTTGAGTCCTGTTATACTTATAACAGGACTTTTATTTTGAGTTTACCGAAAAACGTGCATAGTGAATAATACCTCGTACCAGATCAGGTTACCGCAGTTTGAAGGCCCCTTTGATCTCCTTTTGTTCTTTATAGAACGGGATGAACTGGATATTTATAATATACCCATTACCCGGATCATCAACGATTTCATGGATTATATCCATTCAGGTGAATCGCTGAATATTGAACTGTCCAGTGAATTTATCCTGTTTGTATCCACGCTGATGCGGATTAAAGCCAAAATGCTCCTGCCGCGGAAAGAACTGGATGCGCAGGGTAACGAAATTGACCCGCGCCAGGAACTGGTAAACAAGATCCTTGAATACAAACGCTTTAAGGAAGCATCTGCAGAAATGGCCGAGATGGAAGCCATCCGGATGCTGATGGTAAAACGCGGTAATATCCAACGGGAACTATCGCAGATTGGCGAAGAAGCAAGCGACGGTACCGAGATTCAGAACATTACCCTTTTCAAATTGATGAAGGCATTTGAGCGGGTGATGCAGAAATACAAGGACCGCACTGATGCACCCCGGCATACTGTAGTGCAATACAACTACACGATGGAGAAAAGCCGGCAGGATATGCTGGATAGAGCGCAAGCCAATAAAAACCTCTCGTTTGAACGAATCTTTGAAGTGGCCGAAAATCGCGTGCATGCCATTTTCCTCTTTCTTTCGTTGCTTGAACTTGTTCAGCAAAAGTTTCTTAAGATCATGATCGGGGAAGGGAAAAATAATTTTATTATTGAATACAATGAACCGGAAGATCGCCTTGCAGAAATGGAAGAAGCCAACCCGGACTCACAGGAATAATCATCATCATTAAAATCATTTATTATGAAACGCTACGCAACAGCCAATTGGAAAGGAACCGGGAAAGAAGGTACCGGAACCAATAGTACACAGTCTGGTGTGCTTAACAATACACAGTATTCTTATAAAAGCCGGTTTGAAGATGGTATCGGTACTAATCCTGAAGAATTGATTGCTGCCGCACATGCCGGTTGTTTTACGATGAAGCTGAGCTTTGTCCTGAATGCAGCCGGGTTTACCGCGGATAATATCGACACAAAATGTACTATCGCTCTTGAAAACGGCGCTATCACTTCCAGCCACCTGGAAGTAAAAGCAACCGTTCCGGGAATAGATGCTGCTAAATTTGCCGAGGCAGCTGCCGATGCAAAAGCAAATTGCCCGATCAGCAAACTGCTCAATACAGAAATAACTATGGAAGCATCCCTGGCCTGATTAGCCCCGGTTGTTAACGAATAAAAGGAGAGGCTGCCCAATAGGACAGCCTCTTTTTTGATTTCATGGCATCAGGTATCATTCATAGATCCAAAGAAGAATAGGTTTTTGTGAACCCGTAATATATGTGCGCAGCTTTTGGAGAAAGCCCGGCGCAACTGTAGGACAACCATCACTCTGACAAATTTCATCACCGGTTGCAACTTCTGGTACGCAGGAATGCGCGTGCAATACTACAAAACGCTCAAACGCTTTGTTGTTGGTACTGTCTAACCCGTATAATTTGAACGCCAATCCAAAATGCCCATTGTAAGAATAACCCACCCGGTATTTCCCCAGCGAAGTGCATCCACAGCCTACAGTATTCCCGTATTTGCGTCCTTCCAACCATTCCTCATTGCAACGGCCATGTGTAACCAGGCCCGAACAAAGAACGGAGTCTTTACGGGTGTTATAAACAAAAAAACGGGGCCGGCCGGAAGCAATTGACATATCGACGAGAAATACCAGGTTTGCATTGTAGCCTTTTTGGAGAGCAAACTGTTGTGCGCGCTTTCCCCATTCCCGGAGTGGGCCGGTAGACAGTCCTTTTGCAGGTGCTACCCCACGCGCCACATTCCCCGGCTGTAAATGCGGGCGAAACGCCAGGAACAAAAGTCCGGCTACAAGCAGAGGTAAGGCATACTTCATCTAATAAGGATAAGATGCCCCGGAATCAGAATTCCATAAAAAAGAGGGAAAATAGCTAGCCCAACAGTGACGATGAGACCGCTACCTTATCACCAAGCATTTCACGGACAGCGTTGGCAATTGCAGGAGCATCATAGCCGCACTCCCGGTGCAGCTCCTTAGGTGTGCCATGTTCTACCAGTCGATCAGGGATTCCCAGCATCCTGACATCGTTTTTATAGCCATGGCGGGCCATAAATTCCAGCATTGCACTTCCAAAGCCGCCTTCCACCGTGCCATCTTCCACGGTCAGGATTTTTGCGTAATTGCGGCAGGCTTCATGCAACAGTGCTTCATCCAGCGGCTTGGCAAAACGCATATCATAATGACCCGGGTTCAGGCCATCTGTTTTCAATTCCCGGATAGCTGCAGCTGCAAAATTACCCGGATGACCCAGGGAAAGGATAACGAGATCGTTTCCATCACGCAGTTTGCGGCCGGTACCAATTGTGATCTCTTTCATCTCGGTTTTCCATTCTGGCAATACACCTTCTCCACGCGGATAGCGGATTACGAATGGTTCAACAGTAGTATCCAGTTGTGCTGTATACATCAGGTTGCGCAGTTCACTTTCATTCATCGGTGCGCTGATGATCATATTTGGAATGCAGCGGAAATAGGCAATATCATAGCACCCGTGGTGCGTAGGCCCATCATCACCTACCAGCCCGGCGCGGTCAAGGCAAAAAATAACCGGCAGGCGCTGGATAGCTACATCATGCACTACCTGGTCGTAAGCCCTTTGCATGAACGAAGAATAAATGTTGCAGAATACTTTCATACCCTGTGTGGCCATACCGGCGCTAAGTGTTACGGCATGCTGCTCGGCAATACCTACATCAAATGCCCGGTCGGGCATTTGCTCCATCATCAATTTAAGTGAAGAGCCTGAAGGCATAGCGGGCGTAATACCAAAAATCCGGTCATTTTTTTGCGCCAGTTCAATGATCGTTTGTCCAAAAACATCCTGGTATTTCGGGGGCTGCGGCGTATCGAATGTCTTTTTACGGATCTCGCCGGTGATTTTATCAAACAAGCCCGGTGCATGCCACTTGGTCTGGTCTTTTTCCGCCAGGGCATATCCCTTTCCTTTCGTAGTAATTATATGCAAGAGTTTCGGACCGGGGATATCGCGGAGGTCTTTGAGCGTGTCAACCAATTTGGCCACATTGTGGCCGTCTATCGGACCGAAATACCGGAGCTTCAACGCTTCAAAAAGGTTAGCGCTGCTATTCACCATCCCCTTCATCCCTTCGGTTAATTTATGTGCCATGGCCCTGGTAAAATTCCGGCCCACCGGCAGTTTACCCAGCAGGTTCCAAACATCGTCTTTTACCTTGTTGTAGGTTTTTGAAGTGGTGATATCGGTCAGGTATTCTTTCAGGGCGCCCACGTTGGGGTCAATACCCATATTGTTATCATTCAGGATAATAAGCAGGTCTGTGTCTGCAACCCCGGCATGATTCATTCCTTCAAAAGCCAAACCAGCCGTCATGGCTCCATCTCCAATTACAGCTACTACCTTTCTGTCTTCCTCACCTTTGTATTTTGCTGCCATGGCCATGCCAAGTGCCGCAGAAATGGAGGTGGAGGAATGTCCTACCCCAAACGTGTCATATTCACTTTCACTCCGTTTGGGAAAGCCACTTAATCCATGATATTTACGATTACTTGGAAACTGGTCCCTGCGTCCCGTGAGTATCTTGTGGCCGTATGCCTGGTGACCCACGTCCCATACCAACTGGTCATAAGGGGTATTGTATACATAATGCAACGCGGTGGTCAGTTCAACCACGCCCAGGCTGGCGCCAAAATGCCCGCCATGTACGCTAACCACGTCGATAATATACTGGCGCAGCTCGTCGCAGAGCTGGTGCAGTTTTTCCCTGGGAAGCTGTTTCAGATCAGCTGGAGAGTCAATGGTTTGGAGCAGTGGTCCGGGAACAATTTCCATGCATCAAATTTAACAATGTAAAAGTACTATATTCAGGTCACCCGCGGTGCCTTTGTTGCCTAACAAAAAAGGGCAGAAACTGTTAAAAACCAGGCAATTTTTTGGTCAAATGCCGCCCATTTGTAAAAACTATTGTCCACTGGTATATTTACGGGGAACGCTACTGCCCGGATTAAGTAGATTTGTCGTTTCATGGTATGAAAAAAAGAAACCAGTTATATTGGCTAAGCCAGGCCGGCGGATGGGGTGCTTATGTATTCCTCAATGTCTTCCTGGCGGCATTTGTCTTTAAAAAGACAGGCGACCCCGTATTCTGGTGGCGGCTTCTCATTTTTGTAGGTATTGGTTTGCTTATCACGCACCTGATGCGATTTACCATTATGACGCTGGATGTATTGCTAAAACCGCTCCAGCAGCAGATCATCAACCTGATCGTCATCACCACGGTATTTGTGCTGGTGGAGGCTGTTATTGAAACATCCATACTTTCTTCATTTGACCTATGGCCCAAATATCCTGCAACCGACAAACCGGTGGCCGTTCATAAGGTGTATCTCTCCAATGTATTCACCACCTTTGTGTATTATTTCATCTGGACCTGCCTCTATTTTATTTATCATTATATTGAAAAAAGCCGGAAGCAGCAGTTGGATACGTTGCACCTGGAAGCGCTTGTAAAAGAACTTGAATTAAAAACGATCAAGGCGCATATTAATCCGCATTTCATTTTTAATTCATTGAATAGCATCCGCGCGCTGGTAGATGAAAACCCGGGCCGCGCCCGCGATGGGATCACACAATTGAGCAATATCCTGCGAAGCAGCATGCAGGCTGAAAAGCTGGAAACCGTTCCCTTCAAACGGGAATTGAATATTGTAAAGGACTATCTTGCCCTGGAAAATATGCGCTTTGAAGACCGCCTGCGCATTGAATATGATATTGAAGATGATACCCTCGATCTGCTAATTCCACCTATGATGCTGCAAACTTTGGTGGAAAATGCCGTCAAACATGGTATCAGCAAACAGATCAACGGAGGAGTGGTGCGTGTCACAGCTGATTTTAAAGGAGATTTCCTGGAACTGATTGTTCAAAATACCGGGCATCTTAACGGCTACAAAAACCGGGAGGGATTCGGGATTTCCAGTACCAACGACCGGCTCAACCTTCTTTATGGTGATAAAGCAAATTTTATGATAGAACAGCTTACTCCATCACTGGTTCAGGCACGTGTACTGATCCCTTCAACTGTATCTTAAAACAAACCACATGAGAGCTATCATTATTGATGACGAACGCCTGGCACGAGCCGAACTAAAAAAATTGCTGCAGGAATTTCCTGAAATTGAGGTAATAGACGAAGCAGCAAATGCTGAAGAAGGCGTTACGAAAATAGAACAACAACGGCCCGATCTTATTTTCCTGGACATACAAATGCCGGGCAAAACAGGTTTTGATATGTTGTCCGACCTGGAACGTGCGCCACAGGTGATCTTTACTACCGCCTATGATGAATTTGCGCTAAAAGCATTTGAAGTAAATGCACTTGATTACCTGCTCAAGCCCGTAGAACCTAAGCGCCTTGCCGACGCTATCCAGAAATTGCACCTGCCGGAAGCACGTGAAACCAGGACCATTTCCGAAAATGTAAACAACAGCATTCTTGGCGAAAATGACCAGGTATTTGTAAAAGACGGAGAAAAATGCTGGTTTGTGAAACTGATCGACATCCGGCTTTTTGAAAGCGTAGGCAACTATGCCAAGGTTTTCTTTGGCGCTAATAAACCGCTTATCCTTAAGTCTCTTAATGCGCTGGAAGAAAGACTGGATGAAAAATTTTTCTTCCGTGCCAACCGCAAACATATCGTCAATCTCCGCATGATCGAAAAAATAGAACCCTATTTCAACGGGGGCTTATTGCTGGAACTGAAAGGAGGCGGTGAAAAAATTGAAGTCAGCCGCCGCCAAACTGTTAAATTCAAAGAGATGATGAGTCTCTGATACTTCTTCATTACCCGACCACTACTGTAAAATGAAAAAAATAATTTTTACTGCCCTCACCGGCATTGCATTTTTCGGCGCCTGCCAGGCGCAAAAAACGGAAAAGATCATCAATAGCCGCGAGGTTGCCCGCATTGAAAATGTGTTGGCTTCAGATGCCATGCGTGGCCGAAAAACATTCAGTCCCGAAATAGACCAGGCCGCCGATTTTATTGCAGCCGAGTTCAAGGCCGCCGGTCTTCAACCCTTTAACGGCGCCGATGGTTTTCTTCAACGCTTCCAGGTAATCCGTTCCTTATCTGTTAACGTAGAAGGAAACTGGGGTGAAACAACACTCAACAACAGCAACGCCATCGCCATCAGCACCGTTCCCAAACAAATCATCAACCAGAACTCCGGCTTCGAGATCGATACAATTAAACCGGGTGTTAATTTCAGGAGAGAAGTTGGCAGGCTGGTGCAGGGCAAAAAAGACCGGATCGTACTGGTGGATCCCAGCTATTCAGAGGGATTTGCTGCTGCCAATTACTTCAGAAGGGCCATGTTTAGCAATTCTAAAACGGTTATCCTGGTTTTGGGAAACACTGTTCCCATAAATTTCAGCATTGCTGTGAAACAACAACTGGAGGCACGCAAACTGGCCAATGTAGTAGGTGTATTGCCCGGCAAGTCAAAAGAAAAAGAATATGTTGTTTTCTCCGGTCATTATGACCACCTGGGCGTAGGCGGTTCCAACGCAGAAGATTCTATTTTCAACGGCGCCAATGATGACGCGGCCGGAACCACCGCTGTGATATTATTGGCGAAATATTTTTCCGCCCTGCACAACAATGAACGGACACTGGTTTTCGCCACATTTACTGCGGAGGAAATTGGCGGGTATGGATCCCAATATTTTTCACAGCAGTTTGAACCAGACAGTGTAATGGCCATGTTCAATATTGAGATGATTGGCACAGAAAGCAAATGGGGCACTAATTCAGCCTACATTACCGGGTATGAAAAAACGAATATGGGAGAATTGCTGCAGAAAGACCTGGAAGGATCAGACTTTAAATTCTACCCGGATCCTTACACCAAAGAACAACTCTTTTATCGCTCCGATAATGCAACCCTGGCCCGGCTTGGTGTTCCCGCGCATACGATATCCACTTCCAAGATGGATAATGAACCTAATTACCATAAAGTAAGTGACGAAGTAAAGACGCTCGACCTGGAAAACATGGCCCGGATCATTAAAGCGATCGCAATCAGCTCAAGGTCCATCATTGCCGGAACGGCAACACCGTCACGGGTGAATACATCGGATCTGCGTTAGCGATAATTCGCATAGGCACTAAAATCCCGTAGCAGACCGGCAATTTTTTTCTTCCAGGCCGCCTGCGCCGTCCTGTCGATACTATGATTGGTTTCCCGGTCATATTGGTCCTGCATTTCCTGCCGCTCTTTCATCACCGAATTATAAATACGGTCGAGGTCTTTTTGATAGGTCGAGGGATTGAATGAATAGTCGCGCAGCTTGCTGCAAAGTTTGCGGGCAAATAATTCTGAAATATCAAAGTGGCCCTGCTCATGGGAAAGTATATAATCATCTTTGTGCAATCCCCAGGAACGCGTAGGTGAAAAGCAACACCGGATGTGGAAGTCAACGGTTTGATTCTTGAAGCCATATTGTACCTGTACCAGTGTTGATGTAGAAGCGGCCGACGAAGAAGACGCATCTGGTGTACCCTGGTAATCGGCCCAGGCAAGCGGCCTGTTTTCACTCCAGTCAATAAACCCATCGTTTGAAGATTGCGCCCGGGCAATCAACAAAAAACAGCTACAGCTAAGTACCAAAAGAATTCGACGATGCATATTGTAAAAAACGAAAAGCAGGCGGCTGGGGTTGTTTGATGGCCGTTAAATAAAAACAAAACCCTGTCGTTGGACAGGGTTTGTAAAAAAAAAGGGGTGTGCTACCGGTTAAATACGAGGTGCGGCAGCGCGGATCTCTTCCGATACGCCCTCAGCATATTTTTCAAAATTTTTAATAAAGAGTTCTGCCAGGTATTTGGCTTTCTGGTCATACGCCTCCGGGTTTTCCCAGGTGTTGCGGGGGTTAAGGATTTCCGCCGGTACGCCGGGGCAGGACTTTGGAACGGCCATGCCAAATACGGGATGAATTTCAAGTTCTACGCCGTCCAGTTTACCATCCAGCGCGGCAGAGATCATCGCTCTTGTGAAACTCAGTTTCATCCGGTTGCCAATGCCGTAAGGACCACCTGTCCAGCCGGTATTGATCATCCAGACATTTACATTATGTTCCTGCATTTTTTTGCCAAGCATGGCGGCATATTTGCCCGGGTGCAAGGGCAGGAATGGAGCGCCAAAACAAGCGCTGAATGTAGGCTTGGGTTCTGTTACACCCGCTTCCGTACCGGCAACTTTTGCCGTATAACCGGAAATAAACTGGTACATCGCCTGGCCTGCATTGAGGCGGGAAACAGGCGGTAGTACGCCAAATGCATCGCAGGTAAGGAAGAATATATTTTTGGGCAAACCACCCATCGAAGGTTCTATCGCATTGCTGATATAATCCAGCGGGTAAGATACACGCGTATTTTCCGTTATGGAGGCATCTTCAAAATTGATGGTATGCGTGCCCGGGAAAAAGCAGGTGTTCTCTACCAGCGCGCCCGGCCGGATAGCATTAAAAATCTCCGGCTCTTTTTCCTCTGTAAGGTTGATCGTTTTTGCATAGCAGCCACCTTCAAAGTTGAAAATGTTATCGTCGGTCCACCCATGCTCATCATCGCCGATTAACTGGCGATTGGGATCCGCGCTAAGCGTGGTTTTACCCGTTCCGCTAAGCCCAAAGAAAATGGCGGTATCTCCATCTTTACCCGTATTGGCACTGCAGTGCATACTCAATACATTTCGCTCCTGCGGCAATATGTAATTGAGAACGGTAAAAATTCCTTTTTTGGTTTCACCGGTGTAGCCGGAACCGGTGATGATAATTATTTTGTGTTTGAAAGAGATAATGGAGGCGTTTGACTGGCGGGTGCCGCAAACAGCAGGGTCCAGCTTTAAACCGGGAACCGAAATTACATGCCATTCGGGTTCAAATTTTTCGAGCTCATTTTCCTGCGGGCGCAGGAACATATTGTAGGCAAAAAGATTATTCCAGGGTTTTTCATTCACCACCCGCACATTTACGCGAAAGCGTGCATCAGCGCAGGCATAGCAGTCACGGATCCAGATCTCGGGCAGGCTGTCCAGGTAATCCCGCATTTGTTGCAATACGATCTCAAAATGATCAGGGCTCATCGGGATGTTGAACTCATTCCAATTAACAGTGTCCGCAGTAATGGTGTCTTTTACGGTAAACTTATCTTTTGGAGAACGGCCGGTAAACTCACCCGTGCGGATAACAAGTGCGCCGGTGTCACTCAATACACCTTCTCCCATCCGAAGCGTGTCCTGTACAAGTTCTTCGGGCGATAACTGGTAATGAATTGAGTCAACATGTTTGATACCGAGGCGGGAAAGATGGCGGATTGGAATGTTCATCGTTGAAACTGGCATAAAGGCAATCGCTTTTGTTGAAGCAGCAAAGGTAAAGTACAAACCCCATCCGATACAAACGGGTGTTAGTATTACACAATGAAAATCGGGCAAGGAATTTTGTAAAACCCTGATAAATATTTACCAGGAGCCTGTTCATTTGAATTAACTGCAATAACCACCCCCTTTTTTTAAACAGTATTCAAATTTGGCTGGCTGTAAGGGTATTGTATCTTTAGCGGCCGAAAACAAGTAAATCGAATGAAATACCTGCCGCTTAATAACCAGATCTTTATCAAAAACCGGGAGCGTTTTGCCGCCCGGATGGAGAAAAATGCAATCGCCATTTTTGTTTCCAATGATGAAGTGCCCAGTAATGGAGATGCGTTGTACAATTTTAAACAAAACAGCGACCTGTTCTGGTTAAGCGGTGTTACCCAGGAAGATTCCATGGTCATCCTGTTCCCGGATAACCCGGATCCCAAATACCGCGAAGTACTGGTGCTGGTTCGCCCGATGGAATTAAAAGAAAAATGGGATGGGAAACGCTTACGTGTGCATGAAGCGCAGGCCATTTCCGGTATCGAGACCATTGTCTGGCTCGACAGCCTGGAAGGAATGTTGCAGGGATGGGTACACCAGGCAAACACGATTTACCTCGACAGCAACGAAAATGATCGGAAGTCGGTACTCCTGCAAACCCGTGAATACCGGTTTATTGAAGAAATGA
The DNA here is from genome assembly GCA_048498035.1 of Bacteroidota bacterium. Taxonomy (GTDB): domain Bacteria; phylum Bacteroidota; class Bacteroidia; order Chitinophagales; family Chitinophagaceae; genus CADEDV01. The sequence continues at coordinate 83,500 of JBEHYT010000013.1, forward strand.
AGCGACGCTACCCGCTGCATCAATATGCACGGGCCGCCCGTATCATGAAAGATCTCCGTGGTATTAAAACACCACAGGAAGTGGAAGTGTTGCAACGCGCCATCGATATTACGGATGAAACATTCCGGCGTCTGCTCCGCTTCATCCGGCCCGGCGTAATGGAATATGAAATTGAAGCTGAAGTATTGCATTCTTTCATCAGCCAGCGCGCCACCGGCCCCGCCTATAGCAGTATCATTGCAAGCGGCGACCGCGCGCGAATCCTTCACTACGTTACCAACAGCGAGGAGTGCAAAGACGGCGAATTGATCCTGATGGATTTTGGTGCTGAATACGGCGGCTATTGCGCAGACCTTACGCGCACCGTACCGGTAAATGGCAAATTTACAAAACGCCAGCGGGAGGTGTACAATGCGTGTTTGCACCTGCACAACTATGCTAAAAGCCTCCTGAAGCCGGGCATCAGTATCATTGACTATACTGAAAAAGTGGGTGAAGAAGCATCCCGCCAGTTTGTAAAGATTGGGCTGCTGTCACGCGCTGATATTAAAAATGAAGACAAGGCTAATCCAGCTTACCGCAAATATCTCTACCACGGTATTTCCCACCATCTGGGTATTGATGTGCATGACCTTGGCGATAGGGTAGAAGCCATTCGCCCGGGTATGGTGCTGACCGTTGAACCTGGTATTTACATTGAGGAAGAGCAAATGGGTATCCGGATTGAAAACAATGTATGGATCACCAAAACGGGAAATAGGGATCTGATGAAAAATATTCCCATTACGGCAGACGACATTGAAGCCCTGATGAAAAAGCGTTAATCCAAACGTTATACAGATCGGATATGAAACAAGTCCCCAATATTTTTACTTTACTGAACCTGGTGTTTGGTTGTATGGCCATCGTATGCGTTTTGCAGCCTGGTCTGCTATTGATTCCCCTGGATGCCGACGGAAACCTGCTTGCAACGCCTTCCCAACTAATCAATATGCCTGAGAAATGGGTGCTGGCACCTTTATTTATCGGGCTGGCAGCCCTGGTCGACTTCATGGACGGATTTGTTGCACGGCTGTTCAACGCCAGTTCTGCCATGGGAAAACAACTGGACTCGTTGGCAGATGTGGTGAGTTTTGGTGTAGCGCCCGGCATGATCATTTATCATTTTTTACAACTGAGTTATGCGCAGCATAGCGGTGCGCTTGATGCTTCCGTGCTGGCGCTGGTGCCTGCGTTCCTGGTTCCGGCGGCGGCCGCTTATCGCCTTGCTAAATTTAACCTGGATCTTTCCCAGGCCGTTTCCTTCCGCGGCGTGCCTACGCCTGCTGTTGGTTTGCTCGTTGCATCACTGCCATTGATCTATTGGTTTACCGGCTCTGAAAAAATTGTTCACCTGATGCAGAATACCTGGTTCTGGTATGGCTTCATCGTGGTGGTGTGCTGGTTAATGATTTCTTCTCTACCCATGCTGGCACTCAAGATGAAAGGCTTTAGCGGCAAAGCCGTTTTACCGCTGGCGGTATTGGCGGCAATTGGAATTGCCGGCGCTTTCTTTTTGCAATGGATGGCCGTGCCGCTGGTATTCATCGCGTATGTTATAGTATCTTTGCTTACGCAACCTAAAAAATCAATTTCATGACGTACAACGTTCAGATAAAAGTGATGCCGCTTAAAGAATTATTGGACCCGCAGGGCAAAGCCGTGCTGGGTGGATTGCAAAACCTGGGTCTCGCCGGCGTGGAAGATGTACGCATTGGAAAAAATATCACCTTGCAGGTGGAAGCGGATTCACCGGAAAAAGCCAAACAAATTGCCGAAGAAGCCAGTCGCAAATTGCTGAGCAACCCGGTAATGGAATATTTTGAGGTGAACGTTAACTAGGCATAACAATATGCTTTACCTCGTTCCAACACCCATTGGCAACCTGAAGGATATGACCTTCCGGGCAGTTGATGTGTTGAACGCGGTAGACCTGATACTGGCAGAAGACACCCGTACCAGTGCGCATCTCCTGCAGCACTATGGTATCAGCAAACCTACTACTCCGTATCATCAGCACAATGAACATAAGATACTTCAGCACCTGGTAGAACAACTGCAGGCCGGTCGTAACATGGCGCTGATCACCGATGCGGGAACACCCGGTATTTCTGATCCTGCCTTTCTCCTGGTCAGGGAATGTATCCGGAATGGCGTTGCGGTTGAGTCGTTGCCTGGCGCCACGGCATTTGTACCCGCGCTGGTCAATAGCGGGCTGCCCACCAATCGTTTTTGCTTTGAAGGTTTTCTTCCATTAAAAAAAGGCCGTCAAACCCTGCTGAAAAAGCTGGCCGTAGAAGAGCGAACCATCATCTTATATGAATCACCCGTGCGGCTGTTGCGAACACTTGAGGATCTGATCACCTGGCTTGGCGAGGATCGCCCCTGTTCCGTGAGCAGGGAGTTGACCAAACTATTTGAAGAAACTGCGCGGGGCACCCTTCGGGAAGTTCATACCCATTTTTCCGCAAAAACGATAAAAGGCGAAATTGTACTGATCGTAGGCGGTACAGATCAATAACCCGCTGATTTTCACTTTCTACTTGCAATTTTTGTTAATTCTGGCACTATTTTTTCGATTTTCAGATAGAAAAACAACTGTATGAAAAAAGTTATTTGGATACTTTCTCTTGCATTCGGCCTTGTTGCCGCTCTTCCTGCTATGGCGCAGGTTACCTCAATTCCGGAAACAGCAAAAGAAAATTTTGCAAAGCAATACCCTGCAGCAGAAAATGTTCGCTGGGATAATGATGTGATTAATGTAAACGTTCGCTTCGACCTGGATGGTGCGCATATGAATGCTGAGTACAACAACAAAGGAATTTGGAAACATACCTACAAGGATATGACAAAGGAAGAGCTTCCTGCGGCAGTAACTGACGGACTTGCTAAAAGTAAATATGCGGGTCGGGATGTAACTGAAGTGATAGAGGTAATGCTCCCGGGAAATGTAACGCAATACCGGTTAAAAGTGGAAAAGAATGACCTGCAAAAGAAGTTTCTTTACTTCAACCCAGAGGGCCGGCTGGTTCGGGATGCCAATACATTATAAGACGAAAATAATGCAGTAATAGTTGCCCGTTATGTGACGGGCAATACAGCAGATTGACCCGCGGTAGAGAACCGATACCGCCGGTCAATTTTGTGTTTTAATAAGGGGCTTCATTGGGAGAATTTCCCTATTTTCATTGAATTGCTACCTGTCAAACCTCCTTCCAATGAAGAAAATAATTGTTGTTCTTTGCTGCTGCCCCCTGTTTACCTGGGCGCAGGATGTGCAGTTTGCACATAAGATCGTAGACACCCTAACTTCACCTTATTTCTGGGGCCGCGGATATACAAAAGATGGCATGCATAAGGCAGCTGATTTTCTTGCTGCAGAGTTTCGTTCATTTGGTGTAACGCCTATGAATGGCCAGGATTATATGCAGCCTTTTGAATACCCGGTAAATACTTTTCCCGGAAAAATGAGCGTAACCATCAACGGGAAAGAACTTACCCCGGGCGAAGATTATATTGTTAGTGAAGATAGTCGGGGACTGAAAGCCAGTGGTAAACTGGATCAGACAGACAGTACTGAGTTCATCAATCGCGATGAGCGTCTCATTGTAAAACTGGAAGACAAACTAACCTGGTCGGTAGCCCCGCAGGATGCAGGGTATACGGCCATCTTAATAGATAAAAAGAAGTTGCAAGATATTCCTTCCTCTTTTAAAGTAAATATTGAGAATAAAGTAATTCCTTCTTTTAAAGCTGCAAATATCTGCGGCATAGTGAAAGGCACAAGGCGGCCTGATTCGGTTATCCTGATCACGGCCCATTATGATCACCTCGGCGGCATGGGTAAAGACACTTATTTTCCCGGCGCGAATGACAATGCAAGTGGCATTTCACTGTTGCTCAATCTTGCCCGCTATTATGCGGCGCATCCGCAGCCATATAGTATTGGATTTATTTGCTTTGCCGGTGAAGAAGCCGGATTGCTGGGTTCAAAATATTTTACAGAGCATCCTGAAATTCCGCTGCAACAGATCCGCTTCCTGCTCAACACAGACCTGGCGGGGACAGGAGAAGATGGCATTACCGTGGTAAATGCCACTGAATTCCCCCGTGAATTTTCGCTTTTGAACCAGGTAAATGATGAACAACATCTATTAAAGAAAATAAATGTTCGCGGCAAAGCCGCTAACAGTGACCATTATTTTTTTACAGAAAAAGGAGTGCCTGCATTTTTCTTTTATACAATGGGAGGCATAACTGCCTACCACGATGTATTTGATAAATCTGCAACTTTGCCGCTCAATGAACACGAAGATCTTTTTAAACTGGTTGTTGGATTCAACAACAAACTCATGGGAAACTAAAAGCGTTTTACGAATGAAGAAACTCTTATTGCTAACGGTTGCCGCCGCCCCGCTGCTGGCTGCAGCCCAGTCTAAAACAACAGGTGATTGCTATTGGCAACAGCGCGTAAAGTACACAATGGATGTAAATGTGGATGCGCAGGCCAATCGCTTTCGAGGCACGCAAAAACTGGAATACTGGAACAACTCTCCAGACACGCTCAATAAAGTATTTTATCACCTGTACTGGAACGCGTTTCAGCCGGAAAGTATGATGGACCAGCGCAGCCGCCGGCAGGGAACGATACAGTCGGGCCGCGGTACCGATTGGGACGGACGCGTTCGGGACCGGATCAAAAATCTAAAGCCAGATGAGATCGGCTACCAGAAGATCGTTTCCCTCAAAATGAATGGCCGCACGCAAACGCTGAAGCCCTATGAAACGATCATGGAAGTGATCCTGGATAAGCCAATTTTGCCAGGGGCAAAAACAACATTTGATGTTGAATTTGAAGCGCAGGTGCCTGTGCAAATCCGCCGTAGCGGCCGTGATAATGCAGAAGGCGTTCGCTTTAGCATGAGCCAGTGGTATCCCAAACTTTGTGAATACGACCGGCATGGATGGCATCCAACACCATACATTGCACGTGAGTTTTACGGCGTATGGGGCGATTATGACGTTACCATCCACATCGACAAAAGTTTTGTAATTGGCGCCACCGGCTACCTGCAAAATCCCAACCAGGTGGGCTATGGTTACGAAGCAACTGGTGCAAAAGTAGTTCGCCCTGCGGGCGATAAATTAACCTGGCACTTTGTAGCGCCTAATGTGCACGACTTTGTATGGGCCGCAGATCCGGACTATATCCATATTTCCAAAACGGTACGCGATGGAATGGTATTAAATGCATTTTATAAAATCGCACCGGATAAACTGAAAGCACAATATGAAGCGATGTCTGCCGGCGGTAAAGCGCGCTATGGAAACAACGCGGATAATTTTGTAAAAGAATACCGTGAAGACTGGGAGAGTGTGCTGGACATGGCGGCAGTTGCACTGCCTTATATGGATAAAACCTTTGGTAAATATCCTTACAAGCAATATTCGTTTATACAGGGCGGAGACGGGGGAATGGAATATCCAATGGCCACGCTGTTAAAAGGAGCAGGACCGGAAGTGGTTGTGCATGAATGGATGCACAGCTGGTACCAGATGATGATGGGCACCAATGAATCACTATTCCCCTGGATGGATGAAGGATTTACCCAATACGCTGAGGATCGCATCCTGGCCTGGATGTTTAAAGACACCAGCTTTGCCTATGCAGGCACTTATGCGGCTTACAACCAACTGGTAAAAAGCGGCAAGGAAGAAGCCCTTACCACGCATGCGGATCATTACAATACCAATTACGCCTATTCCAATGCAGCTTATGTAAAAGGCGATATCTTTTTGGTGCAGCTGGGTTATATTGTAGGAGAAGAAACCCGGGATAATATCCTGCTGGCTTATTATCGCGACTGGCGGTTTAAACACCCCGATGCAGACGACTTTATGCATGTTGCTGAAAAGGTGAGTGATCTGAAACTCGATTGGTACAAAGAATATTGGGTAAATGGTACACGCACGATCGACTATGCGATAGACAGTCTTTGGTCAGATGGCGCTAAAACGCGCATTCGCCTCAGTAAAATAGGATTGATGCCAATGCCGATAGATGTTCAGCTGACATTTAAAGACGGTACAAAAGAAATGCATTATATACCGCTAAGCCTGATGTATGGGGAAAAGCCGAATGAAAATCCTGCCATTCCGCGGAAAGTCTATGATGCGTGGCGCTGGACGCAGGACACCTACATTATCGAAACCGACCGCAAACTGACTGATATCGTGACGGCGGAAATTGACCCGTCTTTACGAATGGCGGATGTGGATCGGAAAAATAATAAACTGGAACTGAAGTGGCCTTCTAATTAATTATAGCATTCAGGGCATAAAAAAACCAGCCATGGGAACAGGGCTGGTTTTTTTATTTCGTTTGATTAAGGCCCCGTTCAAGCTCAGGTCGGTTTTGGGGTGCAGTTTAATGATTAATGGTCTGCAATCTTTTAATTCAGATTCGAAGACAAGACGAAAATACAGCCTCTAAGGATGCCTGCCTATACCACTTTCGTGGTATATCTTTTAAGAAAATGATTGATAATCAATGAAAATTGCCTCAGCGGCCGAAAAACTTATTCACAGCCTCTACCCGGTTGGTAACGTGCAATTTTTCATACACGTGGTACACGTGCTTACGGATGGTATCATTGGCAAGGTTGAGCGCCAGGGCAATTTCCTTGTACATCATCCCGCGTGACAGCAATTCCAGGATTTCGCGTTCCCGGTTCGTGAGCGTGGATAGTTCTGAACCGCCGGAGGAGGCCGGCCGGTTTAAAAACGCTGCCACCACTTTGCGGGCAATCTGGCTGCTCATGGGCGCTCCGCCCTCATACAGTTCGCGGATCGCATCCAGCATTTTGGAAGGCGTGGTTTTCTTTAGAATATAGCCGCTGGCGCCGGCACTCAGCGCTTCAAATATTTTTTCATCTTCTTCATACACCGTACACATCATGAAATTGGTAGCCGGAATACGCGGCTTTAGCGCCCGTACGCAATCAATCCCACTCTCTGCACCACCCAGGTTAATGTCCATCAGCACCACATCCGGCTTTACCAGTGGAAGTTGACGGATCGCATCCTCTGCGGTTGCAAAAGTGCCCGCACATTTATACCCGTCAGACATACCGATGATCTCTTCCAGCGCGTTGCGCAATTCACGGTTGTCATCCACAATGCAAACGGAAATATTCTTCATAAAAACAAAATTCCAATTTCGGGTGCAAATGATCAATACCACTAAGTGGTAGTTTTACCGCGCGGTGTACAGGATGTATTTTTCCTCAAAATAAGGCTCCGGGAAAATATCGTGTATTTCCATGATTCGCGGACGCAGCCCGGATGCGCTGATCTCCGCCGCCAGGTCACCACCTTTCAGGCAAATCAGCCCCGGCCGCTGGTTGCCTTCGCGCGGATTGGTTTTCAGCAGGGGCAGCGACCATTGCCAGAGATCCTTTAGCGGTGCAACCGCCCTGGAAACAATAAAGTCAAATTTACGATTCCGGATATCTTCCATCCGGCTGTGTTGGGTACTGATATTTTTTATCCCGGCAGCTTCAGCAACGGCTTCAATCACTTTCAGTTTTTTGCCGATACTATCTACCAGGTGAAATTTTACGTTGGGAAAAAAGATGGCCAGCGGTACGCCGGGAAATCCACCACCGGTGCCCAGGTCACCAATTTCACTGCCGTCGGCAAAATCAAAAGCTGCGGCAATGCTCAGGGAATGAAGTACATGTTTTTCATACAGGCTGTCGATGTCTTTCCGCGAAATGACATTGATCTTTTCATTCCATTCCCGGTACAATGCATCCAACTGCTGTAGCTGTTGCAATTGCGGGGGACTGAAGTCTGAAAAATATTTCAGTATGATGTCTGTTGCAGCATTCAATTCCATTGTCTCCTGGGTTTCTTCCAAAGTGCCGGGGCAAAGATGATATAATAAAAGAACATCCACATATCCAGCAGGGGAAAAATGGGCCACAGATCTTTTTCTCCCATTTTTGCCATAGCCTTATAAAAGATAAATCCCTGTACCAGCAGCCGCAACCCAAAGAGACCAACAGCCAGTCGCCAGTCGTACAGCAATGCTACTGCCACCGTCAGCGGGTAAAAAAGGAATTGTGAAACAAAATAGAGTCCCAACAGGAACTTATGTTTCGGCTTGTAGAATTTGGCCGTAGTATAATGTCTTGATTTTTGCCGCAGCCAGTCGCTCCAGCGGGTTTTTGGATTGGAGAGTGTTACCGCATCGGGATCAATAACCACACGCGTATTCTGTGGCGTTGCCACGCGATTGATAAAAAGATCATCATCCCCGCTGGGGATATGGTTGATGGCAGAAAAACCTTTATTGCGAAGGAAAAGTCCTTTTTTATACGATAGGTTCCGGCCCACACCCATATACGGCTGACCAGCGAGTGCATATGACAAATACTGCAGCGCCGTATGAAATGTTTCAAAACGGATCAGCTTATTCAGCAGCCCTGGTTTTTTATGATAAGCGCCGTATCCTAACACAATTTCAGTGTCCTGGTCATACGCTTCCTGCATCTTCTGGATCCAGAATTCTGACGCAGGTACACAATCTGCATCGGTTAGTAATAACACTTCATATTTCGCTTCGCGAATGCCGATGGAAAGGGGGTATTTTTTCCCGGAGATCAATTTTGCTTCCTGGGTCAATTCCACCACATTCAGGGAGCGAAACCGTTTCTTCAGTTCCTGTAAAATATACTTGGAGTCGTCCAGGGAATTGTCGTTGATCACCACCACTTCATTACTGGTGGGGTACGATTGCACCAGCAGTCCCGGGAGGTTACGGGCGAGATTTTCATCCTCATCGCGCGCACAAACAATCACCGATACCGGGTGCTGTTGCGATTGCTGCCTTGGACGGTTTTTAAAAAAGGAAATGCGTGCAAAAAACCACGTGTAGTAGAAGATTTGAATTGCAGTTAGAGCGGCGAGAATGAAAAAAAGTATCTCTGCCCAATTGATCGGCGGCATGGCGCGAAGATACAGACAAAGCAGAAAGCTTGCAGAAGCCGAAACATATTTTCGCCAATTCCTTTCCCCCGGCGTTACCGGCACGGTGCTGGTGGCGCAAACTGCCCCGCTAGCCGTATCTTGCACCCGCTATGGCAAGTTTAGCATTTGAACTGCAGCATACAGACACGCTGTCGAAGGCAAGGGCGGGATTGGTTACTACCGATCATGGCCAGATAGAAACGCCCATTTTTATGCCCGTGGGCACCGTGGGCAGCGTAAAAGCCGTGAGCCAGCAGCAACTGGAAGCGGACGTAAAGGCGCAGATCATTCTTGGCAATACCTATCACCTGTATCTCCGGCCGGGGCTGGACGTATTGGAAAAGGCAGGCGGACTGCATCGCTTTAACGGGTGGCACCGCCCCATACTGACCGACAGCGGCGGGTACCAGGTATTCTCTCTTGCGGGAACCCGTAAGATCAGCGAGGAAGGCTGCACATTCCAGTCCCATATTGACGGGTCGCGGCATTTATTTACACCGGAAAACGTCATGGACATCCAGCGTACCATTGGCGGTGATATTGTGATGGCTTTTGATGAATGTCCGCCCGGCGGCAGTGACTTTTCCTATGCCGATAAATCACTTCAACTTACCCGGCGATGGCTTGATCGTTGCTGGAATCGTTTTCACAGTACACCAGACAAATACGGCTACACGCAAAACCTGTTTCCCATTGTGCAGGGCGGCACTTTTCGTGATCTGCGGAAGCAATCCTGTGAAGATGTGGCATCCCGCAATGCGACGGGTAATGCAATTGGCGGACTGAGTGTGGGGGAACCTGAACCGGTGATGTATGAGATATGCGACTGGTGTTGTGATCACCTGCCGGTGAACCGCCCGCGCTACCTGATGGGTGTGGGAACGCCCTGGAATATCCTGGAATGCATCGGGATGGGAGTGGATATGTTTGATTGTGTAATGCCAACGCGGAATGGACGCAATGCCATGCTGTTTACCAGCCAGGGTGTTATCAATATTGACAATAAAAAGTGGGAATTTGATTTTTCCCCGATTGACGAGGGAATCCCCTGCGAGATAAGTAATTATTACAGCAAAGCGTATTTACGCCACCTGGTAAAGGCAAAGGAGATTCTGGGTTTAACGATTGCGAGTATCCATAACCTGGCATTTTATCTTTGGCTGGTAGGCGAGGCGAGGCGTCATATCATCGCGGGTGACTATGCCGCCTGGAAATCAGCCATGATCCCACAGTTGCAAACCAGGCTGTAAAGGTCTTAACAATTGATTGGGGGCTGGCAATGGATTCCAACGGCCCCGCAATCTTTAAAAATCGTTACTTCGCGCAGCAATGTATAAGCTGGATTGGTACATATTGAAAAAATTCCTGGTTACGTTTATCTTCTGTATGCTTTTGTTTACAGTAGTAGCCGTTGCAGTAGACAGCAGTGAGAAAACAGATGATTTTGTAAAAGCGGATCTGGGTACCATGCGTATTATCAGGGAGTATTATCTCGGATTTGTACCCTGGATATGGAGCCTGCTTTTCCCGCTTTTTGTATTTATCGCCGTTATTTTCTTTACCAGCAAAATGGCCATGCGGTCGGAGATTATCGCCATCCTGGCCAGCGGCACCAGCTTCAACCGGTTTTTGCGACCCTATATCGTGGGCGGATTATTGCTAACCGCCGTTTTGTGGGTGGGGAGCCGCTATTTAATACCAAAAGCAAACGCCATTAAAGCTGCCTTCCAGGCGAATTACCTCGATAAAAACGATCCGACCAAGAAAGATTACGACCGTTTTAAATGCGATAACTGTTTTTACCGGCGTATCGATGCCAACACTTATGTTGGATTCCGGGGATTTGATACGGCCAGCAAAGTGGCCACCAATTTTTTCCTGGAACGTCTTGCCGGCGAAAAACTCGTATATAATCTTCGCGCAGCGCCCGTAAACTGGGACACGGCTACCCGCCGATGGAAACTGCATAACGTAATTGAACGGAAAATTGACAGCCTCGGAGAACAAGTGCGACAATTGGACACGTTGAGCCTGCAATTGGGACTGCAGCCCGATGAATTGCGCAAGGATGAATACCTGAAAGATAAACTTACCACGCCACAGCTGAACCGCTTCATTCGCCAGGAAGAGGCCCGGGGTACGGAAGGACTTAGCGCTTATAAAGTGGAAGCCTACCGCCGCACGGCTACACCGTTTACAGTTTTCCTGCTCACTATCATCGGCGTGGTGATTGCGGCCCGCAAAACGCGCGGTGGAAGCGGTTTGCACCTGGCGCTGGGATTTGTGATTGCCGCGCTTTTTATCGTGTCTGACCGGTTTTCAACGGTTTTTGCCACAAAAGGCAGTTTTCCGCCCCTGCTGGCGGCCTGGCTGCCCAATATTGTATTCACATTTGTGGCCTTTTACCTGTACCGGAAAGCGCCGAAATAGCGCTTTTTTTTCGGCAACGTTCCCGTTTTCCTAATCGTATTATTAACCGGTATTTTTTGTCGCCCGGAGGGCTTTGCCTACCTTTACCTATTGAAAATCATTAGCGGAAAAATTCTGGAAACATGGGAATCATCAAAGACCGGTTTAAAGCCAAAGCAGACGCTACATCTACTGAAATCAAGGATATTCTGAAGGAACACGGGTCAAAAGTTATTGGCGAAGTGCAGCTTTCCCAGGTATACCAGGGAATGCGCGGTATTACCGGCCTGGTTTCCGAAACCTCGCTGCTGGACGCGCAGGACGGTATCCGGTTCCGCGGCTATTCCATCCCGGAACTCCGCGAAAAACTGCCCAAAGCTGCCGATGGAAGTGAACCCCTGCCGGAAGGACTTTTTTACCTGATGCTGGTAGGCGAATTACCCACCGAAGAAGATGTACATCACCTTACTTCCGTATGGCAAAGACGCAGCCACGTGCCCACGCACGTTTTCAATACTATCGAAGCACTTCCGCTTAGCACCCATCCCATGACGCAGTTTGTAGTAGCCGTAATGGCACTGCAGACCGAAAGCCAGTTTGCAAAACGATATGCAGCCGGCATGAGCAAAAAAGACTACTGGGAAGCCGTTTTTGATGATTCAATGGATCTTATTGCCCGCCTTCCGCGAATAGCAGCTTATATCTACCGGCGCAAATACCGCTTTGGTGATCATATACAACCCAATGGCCTGCTCGACTGGTCAGGGAATTTTGCGCACATGCTGGGCTTTGAAGATGAAAGCTTCAAAGAACTGATGCGGCTGTACATGACCATCCACGCAGATCATGAAGGTGGAAATGTATCAGCCCATACCACGCACCTGGTAGGTTCCGCCCTCAGCGACCCCTACCTGAGCTATGCTTCCGGTATGAATGGCCTTGCAGGACCGCTGCATGGACTGGCAAACCAGGAAGTGATCAAGTGGATCTTTGAAATGCGGGATGAATTGAAAACAGACCTGCCTACGAAAGAACAGATTGGCGAATACGTGAAAAAGACTTTGAGTGAAGGGAAAGTGGTGCCCGGCTATGGCCACGCCGTGCTGCGGAAAACAGATCCGCGCTTTACCGCGCAAATGGAATTTGGCAAAAAGCATATGCCAGACGATCCATTGGTGCAAACCGTTTGGAATGTGTACGAAGCAGTACCGCCCATTCTCCAGGCCCTTGGAAAAGTAAAAAACCCCTGGCCAAACGTAGATGCGCACAGCGGCGCGCTATTGGTTCATTATGGCCTGAAGGAATATGAATTTTATACGGTGATGTTTGCTGTAAGTCGCTCCCTGGGTGTGCTGGCCAGCCTTTGCTGGGATCGCGCACTTGGCTTGCCCATTGAACGACCCAAATCGATTACTACCGACCTGGTAAAAAAATGGCTCGACGGAAAAGATACGATCTGGGGCGATTAATAAAGAAATTCCTGTAACAACATTACGAACTGCCCGCTTGCGGGCAGTTTTTTTAGGTCAGTTGTACATAAGGACCAACTTCCATGTTATTCGGATTATCAAATCGTTCTGCTGAAAGTTCTGCATTCCGCAATCGCTCTGCTTTATACTGCTCCCAGTTAAAATTTTTCAGAAAATCAATTGCCGCTTCGGCGCCTTTTTTAAAAAGTGTGATTTTTTCTTCATCGTTCATGAAAAAATTCAGCCAGCTGTGCGCCCGCACATCAATATTTTTCACACCCATGGTATAGGCACGGTTTTTTGTAATAAAATCGCGGTCGAAATTGAAACGGATCGTGGCGAACCACGAAGCAATGTAGCGGAACAGCGTATTGTTTGACCGGTTGGCATAATCCAATACACCATCCTGGAGTCGTATACCAAAAGTGGGCATCCGTGGTACGGGATAACTTGGATTGTAAAATACATTGATCGGGAAATTGGAGAGTGTTCCCCCGTCAATAAATTGTGCAACATCCGGGATTGCTTTTTTTTCATTTTCCCAGTTGAGATGACGATCCCAGGTGGCAAATGAACTTTTCTTTCGGATGTCGGCAAGCGAATAGGTTTCAAAAAAGAAGGGAATCGACATGCTGGCTCTCACAAAATCACCCGGATGCAGATCTTCAGCCTTTGCCCAATACAGGTCCCACATCTGCGTAAATTCAATTTTTCGTTCACTGATGATATCACAGGTGATCAGGGTCAGCATCGGCACCGTGGGCGCCAGGTTATTACTTCGTCTTGGATCGGGGCGAACGCTTAATTGCGGCACCCGCATATAGTGTGTTGAAAAATCCGCATAGTTCCGGATGGAAGGTTGCTGCGGATCATTTTGAATATGAAAACCAGAAATCACATCGCGTATCCAGTTATGAAATACTTTTCCTTCGTTTAATCCATATCCCGACTTCAGGAAGTAGCGGATGCGACTGATACCCCAGATTAATAAACCGCTTATTAGGAAAAGTAAAAGTCCGGCGCCAAGCCCAATCCATTTTGCAATGCCGGGTTTGAAAAAATTGATGACAAAACAGCCGATGGTAGCGGCAAGCAGGGTGAGGAGCGCTACCATAACAACGATGCGCAGGTTGCGCAGTAGTTTGCTGCCAAGCAACAGTTGCTGGATCATTTTTTTGATCCATTTGGTAAATCGCCAGTTGCTGGATTTTCCGTCAACAAATGAGAACATATCAAGATTCACCAGGTGCTCTACAATGAGCGGCGATTTTTCGTCTTCTTTATTACCTGCACAACCGAGCAGCATGGCATTAATGGAACCAGCGCTGGTACCTGCCAGGCTGAAGAAGCGAATACCCATTTTTTCCAACACATAAGTGTAGCCCACCAGCGCTATGCCCAACACACCGCCACCTTCCTGTACCAGGTCTACGTATTGGTGTCCGTCTTCATCCGTTACGTCAGAAACGATCATAGGGCTTTGAAGCGATGCAAAATGCTGTTGCAGGGCTGCAACCATTTCATCTACGCCGGATTGCGCCAGGAAGTTGGCCGGGCTGATTTTCGCTGCCATCGGAAAGGTTTTGGCCAAGATACAAAATAGCCGCAGCGTCTAAAACAGGCTTCTGCAGTTAGTTTTGCATCCCGAGCCGGAAAGCCAGGCTGAAATAGGAAAGGAAATGGCCGGGCTCACTGCTTGATTCGGCGTTCCATTCCCTGCCGGGAAAGGGGCTGGCGCTCCCGGAAATGTTTTCGCCAAGCCCCAACATCGCATCAGGAGTTTGCAGGCGAAAACCATAGACCGTGCCGCCTTGTAACGATACTGGCGGCAGTTCAAAGGAAATCCATTGGCCGCCATCCGGTGCAGCTACATTAAGCCGGCTTTCCGCCAGCAATGCACCCCACTGCTGGGCGGAGGGATCAAAAGCGTAGAATGAAAGAACGAGCTCACCCGGATGCTGGACTAAGTTCATTTGCAACTGGATGTTGTTCAAAAAGCCGGTTGACGGTGCGAGAAACGTTTGCCCGGCAACATGATCGTGGTCGTTCGGATGCAAATGACCCACCCAGATGGTGGAATTACTGCGATCCCGGCTTAAAATGGGTTGGTGGCTGCGTGTTTGCGGGTTTTCCATATCCAATTTTTTTTAAAAATGAAAAATGACCAGCAGCTTTGGTACGAGCAACTGCCTGTGGAACAGGCATGTTTGTTTTATAACTTCCGGAAGGCTCTATTTATTGTTGTTTTTCCAACCAATTGTTAGCTATTTTTTTGCACTATTGTGCTAATCTTTTTACCAAATTTGCAATCCGATTTGAGTAAATTGAGAGAGACAGGGAGCGGCGGGAATTGTGGAAAACCCCCAACTTGCTGGTGATAAAAAGTGCACAAAGAAAAAAGAAATCAAAAGACTTCCAGATTCGATATTGCCCTTTATTTTCGCCGCCAGACTACGGGAAACATTCCTTTAATAAAGAAGTAACAATTTCTTAAAACAAGCCGGAATTTGAGCCCAGTCATTGGTGAAGAACTAATGGTTTAACCCTTTATCGCTATAGCGCAACATGGACCTGAGTAACGTAAACAAAGACCGCAAGCAGAGAAGAAAATCGCCCGTTGACCTCAGTACCATGGTATTTGGGAAAGTGCCACCGCAGGCCAAAGACCTGGAAGAAGCGGTGCTGGGCGCAGTAATGCTGGAAAAATCAGCATTTGATACGGTTATTGAAATTCTCAAACCCGAGTGTTTCTATGTGGATGCACACCAGCGCATCTTCCGTTCCATGCAGAGCCTGGCCAATAAAAGCCAGCCAATAGATATCCTTACCGTTGCTGAAGAACTGCGCACAAAAAGTGAATTGGACCTGGTGGGGGGCGCCTATTATGTAACCAAATTGACAAATGCCGTTGTATCGTCGGCTAATATCGAGGCGCACGCACGTATTGTATTACAAAAATTTATTCAACGGGAACTGATCCGCATCAGCGGAGAAATTATCGGCGACGCGTATGAAGATTCGACAGACGTATTTGATCTGCTGGACGATGCCGAAAGCAAACTATTTGAAATCACTAACAACCACCTTCGGAAAAACTTCGACACGATCGATTCCGTACTCGTAAAAACGATACAACGGATTGAAGATCTCCGGCATAAAAATGAAGATGTAACGGGTGTTCCGAGCGGCTTCACCCACCTCGACCGCGTTACCTATGGATGGCAAAATACAGATTTGATCATTCTTGCTGCACGTCCCGCGGTAGGTAAAACTGCCTTTGCCCTCAACCTGGCGCGCAACGCCGCCATGCACCCCACCAAACCCACACCTGTAGCCCTCTTCTCACTTGAAATGAGCGCGGGCCAGCTGGTACAACGGATCCTGGCGGCCGAAAGCGAGATCTGGCTGGAAAAAATTGCACGGGGTAAACTGGAAGAGCATGAGATGAAACAACTGTATGCCCGCGGTATCCAGCGACTGGCGCAGGCCCCACTGTTTATCGACGATACACCGGCGCTGAACATCTTTGAGCTGCGTGCAAAATGCCGCCGTCTCAAAAACAAACATAATATCGGGATGATCATCATCGACTATTTACAATTGATGAGCGGTACCGGAGACGGGCGCAATTCAAATCGTGAACAGGAGATCAGTAATATTTCCCGTAACCTGAAAGGCCTTGCCAAGGAATTGAATATTCCCATCATCGCACTTTCGCAATTGAGCCGGGCCGTGGAGCAACGCGGCGCAAAAGAAGGAAGCCGCGTGCCGCAATTGAGTGACCTTCGTGAGTCCGGAGCCATTGAGCAGGATGCAGACATGGTAATGTTCCTGTATCGCCCGGAATACTATGATGTAACCACCAGCGCTGAAGGCGAAAATATCAAAGGGCTTACCGAAGTAAAGATCGCCAAGCACCGGAACGGTTCATTGGAAACTGTAAAACTCAAAGCACTGCTGCATATCCAGAAATTTACCAATTGGGACGAGGATCCGTATAGCGGCATCGGTTTGCCTGGTGGTGGCTGGCGCCCCGTGGAAGATAGCGGCGGCGGAGAAAAATTGTATATTCAAACGGGCAGCCGCATGAATGATATCGTAGATGAGGACGATCAGCCCTTCTAACCTGCGATTATACTATGGCACTTCCTTTTTTCTATTCCGCTTCTGCAGAAAATGGCCAGTCAACCATTTTGCTGGATGAAGATAACAGCCGGCACATCATCCAGGTGCTGCGCATGAAAAAAGATGAACTCCTGAACCTCACCAATGGGCGCGGACAAATTTTTCGCTGCGCGATTGAAGTTGAACATAAAAAACAATGCGTGGTAAAAGTGCTGGAGACAAATGCATTGCCCGCACCAGTACCATCTGTTACCATTGGTATTTCCCTGCTAAAAAATCCATCACGGTTCGAATGGTTTCTTGAAAAAGCAACAGAGATTGGGGTGCGAACAATTATTCCACTGCTTTGCAAACGAACGGAGAAAGAAAAATTCAGGGAAGATCGCCTGCAGGGCATACTCATAAGCGCTATGCTGCAATCCCAACAGGCCTGGCTACCTGTTCTTCACCAACCCATTGCATTTGATCTGCTTTTCAGGCAGGAAGAACTTGCTACACTACAGCACAAGTATATCGCGCATTGCATAGACGGGCAAAAATCAACTCTTGCTAATGCAGGAAACGATGCTATTGTCTTAATTGGGCCTGAAGGCGATTTCACCGCCGAAGAAATTGAACTCGCCATTCGCCATCACTATCTCCCGGCAACGCTCGGCGCTACGCGCTTACGCACGGAAACCGCCGGCATGGTGGCTGCGGTGCAACTGGTTATAGGTAGTTAAGCATTTAACTTCGGCTGTCCGGCAGAATTTTGTCCGGGCATTATTGATTAACTGGCCTGGTCTGACATATTTGGTTCCTCTTTCTTCAACTGCGGCTCATTCAACTCTACAATCCTTCTTCGTTTGGCGCGCTTCATCATGGTCATGTTCAACAATTCCACCACAAAGGAAAAAGCCATTCCGAAATAAATATAATTTTTGAGGTGCAACTCATGTGCGCGATCTGAATCCCAACCCTCTATTACCAGGCTTAGGCCAATCATGACCAGGAAACTAAGCGCCAGCATTTTGATGGTTGGGTGGTGGTGTACAAAGGAGGCAATGGCCGGACTAAACAGGAACATGATAAACATTGCGATCACAACTGCCGCGATCATGATCTCCACGTGATCTGCAGTACCACCAGCGGTGATGATACTATCGAACGAAAAAACAGCATCAATCAATACGATTTGGGACAGCGCCTGCGCCAGGCCCAGTTTTTTCTTGCCGGATAGTTGCTCATTTGGATCTTCACCTTCCAGTTTGCCGTGAATTTCTTTTACCGATTTATAAATAAGGAATAAACCACCGCCCAGCATCACCAGGCTGGCCAGGTCAAATCCTTTTTCACCAATATGAAAAACTGCTTTTCCTTTTTGCTTTAGCAACCAGCCCAAACCCATCAGCAGCAGGCTGCGCATAATAATGCCGCTGACCATCCAGAACCGGCGCGATGTTTTTTGCTGCTCTTTCGGCAGGCGGTTCATGATCAGGCTCACGAAGATCACGTTGTCAATGCCAAGCACCACTTCCAGTATAACAAGGATGAAAAAACTGATCAACGCTTCACTGGTAAAAAGATGTTCCATGCTGTTGGTTATAACGTTTTGCAGATTCGTTTTACAATGGCAGGTCCTTCATAGATAAATCCGGTCCATACCTGCACCAGTGATGCGCCGGCGGTTAATTTTTCCTGCGCATCCTTCCCCGTAAAGATGCCGCCCGAAGCAATAACCGGGATAGACCCATTCGTTTTTCCATAAATATAATGCAGCATCGCGGTGTTACGTTGTTGCAGCGGTGCACCACTCAATCCGCCGGCCTGTTTGGCCGTATTTTGCGAAGCAGCGGAAAGATTTTCCCTGCTGATGGTGGTGTTACTAACAACAAGTCCATCCAGTTTTATCTCCTGCGCCAGGTCCAATACATCGTCTATTTGTTCTGAGGTGAGGTCAGGGGCAATTTTCAATAAAACCGGCTTTGCCTGCGCCTTGCCATTATTGATCATTTGCAGGTGCAGGAGAATTTTGCGGAGGGCATCTTTATCCTGAAGTGCGCGCAAGCCGGGTGTGTTGGGTGAACTTACATTCACCACGAAATAATCCACGTGGGCATGCAACGTGCGAAAACAGCTTTCATAATCCTTCCAGGCTTCTTCATTCGGCGTTTGCTTGTTTTTACCAATATTACCACCAATAACCAGGTTGCTGTTGGGATTTTTTCGCCGCCAGGCGGCCAAACGTCTTGTTACCCGCTCCACACCATCATTGTTAAATCCCATCCTGTTGATCAATGCACGATCTGCCGGAAGGCGGAATAGTCGGGGTTTCTCATTCCCCGGTTGTGCAATGGGCGTTACAGTGCCAATTTCCACAAAACCAAAGCCAAGCGCTTCCAGTTCGCGGAGGTAGCGGGCATTTTTATCAAAACCGGCGCCCAGGCCAACCGGGTTCCTGAATTGCAAGTGGCAAAACGAAACAGCATCTACGCTCACAGGCGTAAATCGCTTACGGATCCAACCCCGCAACAAGGGAACGGCACAGGCCGCCTTTAACAGGTTCATTGAAAAATAATGCGCCCATTCCGGGCCAAAACAAAACAGGATTTTTCGCAAAAATGTGTACATACCGCCGCGAAGATAACTGAACTTTGGAGGCGTTTTTTGGTTGATAATAGAAGACTGATTACTTTTGACCAGAAAAGTTGCATAAACAACTTTTTTATCCAAATTTAAAACAGCGTTATGCAGGAAGCATACATTGTGGCAGGCTTCAGAACTGCCGTGGGAAAGGCAAAAAAGGGTGGTTTTCGCTTCTTTCGCCCGGACGACCTGGCGGTGGAAGTAATACGCGGCTTAATGGCCAGTGTACCGCAACTGGAAAGCAGCCGTGTGGATGATGTAATTGTGGGCAATGCCGTTCCCGAGGCTGAGCAGGGCCTCCAGGTAGGCCGGATCATTGCCGCCCGCGCCCTGGGCTTTGAAGTGCCGGGCATGGTTGTCAATCGCTATTGCGCTTCCGGACTTGAAACCATCGCTATTGCAACCGCCAAGATCCGTTCGGGCATGGCTGATTGCATTGTTGCCGGTGGCGCCGAAAGTATGAGCCTGGTGCCCACCGCGGGCTGGAAAACGGTGCCTGCCTATTCCATCGCCAAAGACGATCCCGATTACTATCTCAGCATGGGACTTACGGCCGAAGCCGTGGCAAGTGAATATGGTATTAGTCGTGAAGCGCAGGACGAATTTTCCCTCCACTCGCACCAGAAAGCGATCCATGCCATCGAAAACGGCTTTTTTAAGTCGGGCATACTGCCGATCAATGTGGAGGAAGTGTACCTGGATAAGAATGGCAAAAAGCAAAAACGAAATTATATCGTGGATACCGATGAAGGTCCGCGTGCGGATACATCGCTGGAAGCGCTTGCAAAATTAAAGCCTGCATTTGCTGCAGGCGGTGTGGTTACGGCCGGTAATTCTTCGCAAACCTCCGATGGGGCCGCGTTTGTAATCGTTATGTCTGAGCGAATGATCAACGAACTCGGGCTAAAACCAATTGGACGATTGGTAGGAAGCGCTGTTGCCGGCGTTCATCCCCGCATTATGGGCATTGGCCCTGTAGCTGCAATTCCCAAAGTGCTGAAGCAAACCGGGATGACGCTGGACCAGGTGGACCTGATTGAACTCAACGAGGCATTTGCCTCCCAGTCGCTGGCCGTTATCCGCGAAGCGGGCCTCGATCCTGCAAAAGTGAATATCAACGGGGGTGCGATTGCCCTGGGACATCCGCTGGGCTGCACCGGGTGCAAACTGACCATTCAAAACCTGAATGATATGAAACGGCTGAACAAGAAATATGGAATGGTGACCGCCTGTGTGGGCGGTGGACAGGGAATTGCCGGTATTATTGAGAATATTAGCTAGGGAGGCAAATGTGGAAATGTGATTAATGTGAAAATGTGCTAATTAATTCGATAATTCGGCAATTCGACGATTCGATAATGGAGGGAATGCAAATGTGGAAATGTATTAATGTGAAAATGTGCTAATTAATTCACTGACCGTCGGGATCACCACTGTTTTTGGGTAAGGAAGCATGCTTTTAAATTTGATAATGCAGTGGCCAGGGTCCGGTGAATTTTCTCGGGATTCGTTGGAAAAGAAAACGATAAAAATGACCTGATCCCCGCAACAGCGGGGATTTTTCATTGGTGAAAGCTGTATTATCACAATGTTAATGAGCTATTTAGCTGCCACGAGACCTTTATTTTCGCGTTCTGCCACGGTTTTTTCACCGTTCATCAGAAAAACTTGGATGAAACCCTGTTGCAAATTATATTTGCAACCAAGTATCAAATTTAAACATGGCAAGACTCTTTCTTTTTGCCGCCCTGCTAATGAGTTTGACAGGGCTGGCCCAAACCAATCTGGCAGCGCCGCCCTCCGCTTCAAAGGGGGTAAAAATCAGTTTATCAGGCAAGGTTACGGATGAAAAAACGGGTGAGCCGCTGGCAGGAGCCACTATTTATTTCCCGGACGACCGGGTGGGTGCGGCTTCCAACGCCAATGGGCAATACCGCGTGGATAATATCCCTGAAGGACATCACGTGGTAGAGGTTTCATTTAGTGGTTATGCAACCCAGGTGGTACACCTCGAACTGTATGGAAATACCACGAAAGATTTTGCGCTGTCGCCGGTGATCACTGAAAACCAGGCGGTGGTGGTAACGGGCGTTACCAGCGCAACCAGCGTTCGAAAGTCGCCGATCCCCGTAGCTACGCTTCGGCGGACGGACCTGATGCAAAATCCATCCACCAATATTGTGGATGCGTTAAGCCGAATTCCGGGCGTTTCGCAGTTGTCTACCGGACCGGCCATTTCCAAACCCATTATTCGCGGCCTGGGTTACAATCGTGTTGTAACCATTAATGACGGTGTGCGGCAGGAAGGCCAGCAGTGGGGAGATGAACATGGAATTGAAATTGATGAATTGAGTATTGCGCGGGCGGAGGTATTAAAAGGACCTGCATCATTAATGTATGGAAGCGATGCAATGGCTGGTGTGGTGAATTTTATTACCAATGTACCGGTGCCGGAAGGAACGGTGAAGGGAAATATTATCTCCAACTACCAGAGCAATAACGGCCTTTTTGGCATTAATGGAAATATTGCCGGTAATAAAAACGGGTTGAACTGGAATATGTACGGCACGTACAAGGATGCGGGCAATTATCGAAATAAATATGATGGGCGTGTATTGAATTCCGCATTTAATGAAAAGAATTTTGGCGGTTATATCGGGTTGAATAAAAGCTGGGGTTTTAGCCATCTTATTCTAAGCCGTTTTGATCAACACCTTGGCCTTGTAGAAGGAGACAGGGATGATGCTACCGGGCAGTTTATCCTGTATGCGGGTACGCCAATGGAACATATCGCAACCGATGCAGAACTGGATGCGCGCAAGCCGCTCATTCCGCAACAGCATATTGTACACTATAAAGTAACCAGTGATAATAGTTTTGCCATCCGGAAAAGCCGGTTGAAAGTGAACCTGGCTTTCCAGGACAACCTGCGTCAGGAGTTTGGCAATCCCGAAGATACTTCGGAGAAGGAATTGTTTTTTGATTTAAAAACATTGAGCTACAACCTGCAATGGCAACTGCCGGAGATGAATGAATGGCATACTACCATTGGGCTGGCAGGTATGCAGCAGGATAATAAAAACAAAGGTGCTGAAGCCCTGATCCCCGACTATGACCTGTTTGATATCGGCGCTTTTGTATTTACGCAACGCTTTTTCAAAAAGGCAACATTAAGCGGCGGTATGCGGTTTGATAATCGCTCGGTAGACAGCAAAGCAATGGACGATGGCGGAACGCCAAAATTCACGGCATTTCACCGGAATTTTTCCAATGTATCCGGAAGTGTAGGTATTAGTTATGAACCGGCGGACTTCCTCACGCTGAAAGCAAATATTGCGCGCGGGTTTCGTGCACCCACGCTTGCCGAACTGGGCAGCAATGGCGCGCATGAAGGAACAAATCGCTATGAATACGGAGACCAGGATTTGAAATCCGAAAATAGCTGGCAGTTTGATGGTGGGGTGGAGGTAAACTATGAGCACTTCAACATTGGTATCGCCGCTTTTTATAACCGGATCAACAATTTTGTTTTCTACCGTAAACTGCAGGCGGTTGCCGGTGGCGATTCTACTGTTAATGTTGATGGAGAAGATATTACGGCTTACCAGTTTGGCCAGCACAACGCAGCGCTTTCTGGTATTGAAGCCAATTTTGATATTCATCCGCATCCGCTCGACTGGCTGCACTTTGAAAATTCCATTTCATTTGTACGCGGCCGGTTTAGCGAGGAAATTGACGGCACCGATAATCTGCCGCTGATTCCTGCTACCAAGCTAACCAGTGAATTGCGTGCAAATTTCAAAAAAGCGGGGAAGTCGCTCACCAATCTTTATTTCAAATTTGATGTTGAGCATAATTTTGACCAGGACAAACCTTTTTACGGCTATGATACAGAAACGGCTACCAATGGATATACGTTGTTGAATGCGGGTGCCGGGGCTGACTTCATGAGTCATAAGAAAGTGTTGTTTAGTCTAAACCTGTCCCTGCTGAATATTGCTGATGTAGCCTACCAGAATCACCTGAGCCGTTTGAAGTACACGGATGTGAACAATGTAACGGGACGCCAGGGTGTGTTTAATGCGGGTCGCAATTTTTCAATTAAACTGAATATTCCGTTGGATTTTTCCAATAAGTAAGATAAAAGTTGATAGATTATAGATAACAGAGAATAACTAATAACTAATAACTAATAACTAATAATTAATAATTAATAATTAATAATTAATAGATAATGGATAACAACTAATAGCTAATAGAGAATAAATAATAGGGGAAAGATGATAGAGAATAACTAATAATTAATAGTTGAAGTTTGTATGCTCATTTTCACATTATTCACATTAGCGCGATAATCTCATTAGCACATTTTCACATTAGTATTTGAATTTCCTTTCATACCTTGATCCCATGGAAATTACGTTTAATACACCGGCGCTATTGTTCCCGGCCATCAGTTTGTTATTGCTGGCATATACCAATCGCTACCTGGCGCTTGCCAACCTGATTCGCAAGCTGCATGACGAATATATCCGCGGTGAAAAAAATCACCTGTTGTTTAAGCAGATACGCATCCTCCGTGTAAGAATAAACCTCGTAAGGTTGATGCAGGGTCTTGGTGCGTTTAGCTTTTTGTGTTGCGTAGTAACAATGTATGGGGTTTACCGCAACTGGGGTGTTTTTACGGAATACATTTTTGCGGTCAGCCTGTTGAGTTTATTAATCTCGCTTGCGCTTTCCATTATTGAAATTTCGCAGAGCACCAAGGCGCTTGAGTTGGAATTGAGTGATATGGAAGGGTTGGAAAAATCAAATTTCTTCACTGATCTGTGGGGTCGTGATCGCCCGAAGGAGTGATCAGGATCGTTGCATTATTTTCCAAACGCGTTCCCAATTGCCGCCATCGGCAATGGGTGATATCCCATTTTTACGAAGAAATCGCGTGGCATTTCCACTGCGGCCATCACCGGATCCCACAACAATTACCGGTTTTTGCAGATCTGCGATACGTTCGATACTTGCCGGGATTCGATCCAGTGGGATGTTGATGGAGCCACGGATACGGCCCTGGTCATATTCATGCACCGTTCGTATATCAACAATTGCAGCCTGTTGCGCCAGCAATTTTTTGACTGGGTTACTAAAGAGAGATCCGAACATAGCCGAAAGATAATAAATTCCGTGAAGGAATAAATCAATCAGCGTACCGCTGCAAGCCGCTCACTTTTGCGTTCACCAATCTGCTGTCGCCACATGGCGTAATACAGTCCTTTTTCTTCCAGCAGTTGCTGGTGATGCCCCGTTTCTACCACATCTCCTTTTTCAAGTACGTAAATTCTGTCGGCATGCATGATGGTGCTAAGCCGGTGGGCGATCAGGATGGTGATCTGGTCACCTTCCAGCGATATTTCACGGATGGTGTCGGTAATTTCTTCTTCAGTAATGGAATCAAGTGCGGAGGTTGCTTCATCAAACAACAATAATTTGGGTTTGCGGAGCAATGCCCTTGCGATGGAAAGACGTTGCTTTTCACCACCGCTCAGTTTAAGTCCGCCTTCACCAATCATGGTGTCCAGCCCTTTTTCTGCGCGGGCCAGCAGGTTCTGGCAGGATGCTTTGCGAAGTACGTCGTTCAGGTCCTCTTCTGTTGCTCCGGGATTTACAAACATCAGGTTTTCGCGGATGGTTCCGGAAAAGAGCTGTGTGTCCTGCGTTACAAATCCAATCTGTGTGCGCAGGTCTTCAAAATTGATATTGTTTTCATCAATGCCATTGTACAGGATCCGTCCTTCCTGCGGACGGTATAATCCTACCAGCAATTTCATCAATGTTGTTTTGCCGGAGCCGGACGGTCCTACAAAGGCGATCGTTTCTCCCCGTTTCACTGAAAAATTGATATGGTTGATAGCGCGGAACGAAGCGCTTTGATGTTTGAAAGCCACTTTGTCGAAGTCGAGCGTTTGAATAGGCCCCAGGTGTTTGGGGTCAGCTGCATTCGGTTCGGGCTTTTTCTTCATCAGCTCATCAAAATTTTCCAGTGAAGCCTGTGCTTCGCGATAGGAAAGGATGATATTGCCAATTTCCTGTAGCGGGCCAAAAACAAAGAAGGAGAAGATCTGCATGGTTACCAATTGCCCGGCATCCATGCGGTTTTTGAAGATCATATACATCAGCATAAACAGGATTACCTGGCGCAGGGTGTTTACAAAAGTGCCCTGAACAAAACTGATGCTGCGGATGCGTTTTACCTTGGTAAGTTCGAGGCCGAGGATCTTAAATGTATTTTTATTCAGCCGGTTTACTTCCTGCTGGGTAAGGCCCAGGCTTTTTACCAACTCGATATTTCGTAGTGATTCTGTGGTGGCACCGGCCAGCGCATTGGTTTGGCCAACGATCTTACGCTGGATGATTTTTACTTTTTTACTTAATAGGTTGGAAATAATAGTGAGCAGGAAAATTCCGCCAAAATAAATTAAGGGCAGGCTCCAGTGGATGGATGATGCATATACTGCCACAAAAGCAATTCCCACGATAACCGGGAACAGGATATTGATAAAGGCGGCAATAAACTTCTCGGTGTCTATTCTCACTTTTTGCAGAATGCTGAGTGTTTCACCGCTGCGCGCATCTTCAAACTCCTGGTACGGCAGTTTCATGGCATGTTGCAATCCTTCTGTAAAAACAGTGGCGCCAAATTTTTGCGTAATAAGGTTCAGGAAATAATCCTGGAAAGCTTTGGCGATCCTGCTGATCATTGCCACGGTAATGGATGCAATCAGCAGCCACGCAACGCCCCAAAGGATCACCTGTGATGTTTTTGCGGTAACGGCGCCGGTATGCTGATCGGCTACAAAGCTGGTTTCCGACACAATATTCTTGGCAAAAAAGAAATTATGCCAGGAAAACTGGTGTTCTTTCTGGTGATGTGCAGCCAGGTTGATCAGTTTACCGAAAATGATCGGGTCAATCAGCGAAAAACCGATATTGACGGCGGCCAGTACCAGCACAAGGGTAACGAGCCATTTATAAGGCTTGAGATAACGGAATAATACTTTCATAATGTGGTGTTGCGTTGGGCCCCGCGAAAAGCCAGTAGCGAAGATACGAATCCCTGTTCGTGACTGTGGGAGGCGCCGGTTGAGCAATATAACCGTATGGCCACTGATTTGTTCAACACCACTTGCAATTTTTTAAATTAAAAATAATTATTATATATTTAATCTGTTTTTACTCCTTTTTTTTCCGCTTTTTCCCTCTTTTTGCGGTTTTTTTCCCTTGGAACAGCCTTCTCCGCACTGTTATCTTCACACATGCTGGTAAAAGTGTTTGGAAGTGCAGTGTATGGAGTGGAAGCCGTTTCCATCACGATTGAGGTCAATTGGATGTCGCAAACGGGGAAGGATCCGATGATCGTGGGGTTGCCCGACAGTGCTGTGAAGGAGAGCCTGCACCGGGTAGAAAGTACGATCAAAGCCAACCGCTTTGAAATGCCGCGCACGCGGGTGGTGATCAACCTGGCGCCGGCGGATATTCGCAAAAGCGGAACCGCCTTCGACCTGCCAATCGCGATTGGTGTGCTTGCAGCAACAGACCAAATGAAAAACGTGGAAGCTGTAAGCCGGTATGTGATCATGGGTGAGTTAAGTTTGGATGGCGAAGTGCGATCCATTAAAGGTGCGTTGCCCATTGCTATCCAGGCAAAAAAGGAAGGATTTGCCGGGTTGTTTGTACCGCTGGCAAATGCACGGGAGGCGGGTATGGTGAGTGGACTGGATGTGTATGGCGTATCGCATATCAATGAGGTAATCAGGTTTTTTGAAAAGGAAGAAAAGGAGATACAGCCTGTAGTAGTAAACATGCGTGACGAATTTTTGAATGCGCAGTTGCAGTTTGATTTCGATTTTGCCGATGTAAAAGGCCAGGAAAATATCAAAAGGGCCCTGGAAATAGCGGCGGCTGGTGGGCACAATGCCATTCTCGTAGGGCCACCTGGTGCTGGTAAAACGATGCTGGCAAAACGCCTGTCAACCATTTTGCCACCACTCACCTTACAGGAAGCGCTTGAGACTACCAAGATCCATTCTGTTGCCGGCCGCCTGCCGGAAAATGCAACGTTGGTAGCGCAGCGGCCATTCCGGTCGCCGCACCATACTATTTCCGATGTGGCGCTGGTAGGCGGGGGAGGAAATCCGCAACCCGGCGAAATATCATTGGCGCACCACGGCGTTCTTTTCCTGGATGAATTGCCTGAATTTAAACGCGGGGTGCTGGAAGTGATGCGGCAACCGATGGAAGAACGGAAAGTGACCATCTCAAGAGCAAAAGTGTCTATGGATTTCCCGGCTTCGTTTATGTTGATCGCCTCCATGAATCCATGCCCCTGTGGTTTTTATAATCACCCGGAGAAGGAATGCGTTTGTGCGCCGGGCACCGTGCAGAAATACCTGAATAAAATTTCCGGTCCGTTGCTGGATCGGATCGATTTGCATGTGGAAGTAACGCCGGTGCCGTTTTCCGAGTTGTCGTCTTTAAAAGTGGAAGAATGCTCGGCCGACATCCGCGCGCGAGTTATTCGTGCGCGGGAAGTGCAGGCGATACGATATGCTGAACGTGAAGGCATTTATTGTAATGCACAGATCGGCAGTAACCTGTTGAAAGAAATTTGTCCCATTTCCACAACGGGGCAACAACTTTTGAAAGCAGCCATGGAGCGATTGAACTTATCAGCCCGCGCCTACGATCGTATCTTAAAAGTAGCCCGCAGCATTGCCGACCTTGCCGCAGCTGAACACATTCAACCTGAACACCTGGCCGAAGCCATTCAATATAGGAGTTTGGATAGAGAAAATTGGACAGGAAAGTGAGGATAGTTAAAAACTAATAGATAATAGTGGACAACTAACAGTTAAAAACTAACAGATAAAAATTACTAGTGTCCGCGGATTCGACAATGGAGAAAGTCATTGGTGTAAAAGTGAAAATCCCGTGAACTTCTCATTGTTTTTTTTACACTTTTTATATTTTTACTTTTCACATACTGTTGCGTTCATAGCGGTTCCTGGCGTTCCTTGCGATACCGCATTTATGAGGAATTTTTTTGTAACGCAAGGGTCGCCAGGGTTTCGCAAAGGCCGCAATAAAAATTCGTTGACTCAGTATTTCATTCTCCTGTTCAAAAGCAATGATAATTTCGGTTGTGTAATAAAATTTTTCCCGGACACTAGTGGATAAAAATCAATAGTTAATGGAGAACAGATGATAGTGAACAACTAACAGTTAAAAATTAACCAGAAATGTAAGATTTACATTAATCATGTTACCACATCACTCCATCTTCCTGCATTATCGAATCGCCGAATCATCGAATTACTGAATTAATTAGCACATTTCCACATTAATCACATTAGCACATTACATGTAAATCAGTTTTGAGAATTTAAAAGGGCCAAAACGCGGTTAATTTCTTTTTGATAGTTGTCAATTGGCGGGAGTGGAAAAACAATTTTTGGTAAGGTTGAAAATTGATTCTTCACAAACTGGTAGGCTTCATTGAGTGCCAGCATTGCATCAGCGTAAAAGGCGTAAACGTCCTCTCTGGTTCTTATCAAATTAGCAGACACTTCATAGTCACACCTCACCGAAAGGACATCGTAGCGCTTATTTTCGTCCATGTCGGTTAGCACATACTTATTAGCGATAGTGAGCAATAG
The DNA here is from genome assembly GCA_048498035.1 of Bacteroidota bacterium. Classification (GTDB taxonomy): domain Bacteria; phylum Bacteroidota; class Bacteroidia; order Chitinophagales; family Chitinophagaceae; genus CADEDV01. The sequence continues at coordinate 112,910 of JBEHYT010000013.1, forward strand.
TTTAGTACCGTTCATTTTGGGTTCCGATTGATAGTCGATTGAATTTTCGCCCAGGCCGTTAATTGCTGGAAAATCAAATTCGGAGGCGGTGGTGCGGACGCGATATTTAAGAACATCCATTTTATTTATTTTGACATAAAATGCTGGAAATCGGTTTCTTGCCTGAATTTAGACGCGGAGTGCTGGAAGTAATGCGGGAACCATCTCAATGACAACGAAAAACGTGAGATTCCCGTTTCTATATTTTCGCATCGGCCGATTAACGGTGTTTCCCTTAATTATCGAATCGCCGAATCACTGTTGTCCGGTAAAAGTCAGGTTTGATTTTACTGGGGTTGACAATGATTAAGTTAGGGGTTTTAGAGGCGCTATTTTAGTAGGGTAGCCCCCT
>JBEHYT010000014.1:0-111050 GCA_048498035.1 Bacteroidota bacterium
TTTAAATTGGACAAAAAGTGGCTTAAATAATCTTTGATATTCAGGCTAGTAAAGAGGTCCGGAATTGGATTTTTATTTTCCCCGGACAACAATGATTCGGTAATTCTATGATTCGATAATAGAGAGAATTTCCACAAGACTTTTGGCAATTGCCGAATTATTGTTGTCCGGAGAAAAATTTTATTGCACAACCGAAATTATCATTGCTTTTGAACAAGAGAATGAAATACTGAGCGAATGAATTTTTATTGCGGCCTTTGCGAAACCTTGGCGGGCCTTGCGTTACAAAAAAAGTTCCTCATAAATGCGGTATCGCCAGGAACCGCAGCGAACGCAAGAGAAGGTGAAAAGTGAATAGATAAAAATTAAAAGCGTAAAAAACAACGAAAGGATCACAGGGCTTTCACTTTCACATTGCCACATTAAAGACTTTCTCCCATTGTCGAAGCAGCGAATCGCCGAATTATCGAATTATAGAATTATAGAATTCGACAATTGCTTAGTAGCTTTGTAAAAAAAATTACATGTCTCCACTTGTGGGTATCATAATGGGTAGCGACAGCGATCTGCCGGTAATGCAGGACGCTGCCGATATTTTACAGCAACTGAATATTCCCTTTGAACTAACGGTGGTATCCGCACACCGTACTCCGGCCCGCATGGTAGAATATGCGCAGCAAGCCCGTGAGCGCGGATTAAAAGTGATTATTGCCGGTGCAGGCGGAGCCGCACACCTTCCCGGCATGGTTGCTTCTTTAACTCCCCTTCCTGTTGTTGGCGTTCCTATTAAATCATCCAACTCCATCGATGGATGGGATTCTGTCCTGTCTATTCTTCAAATGCCCAATGGCGTCCCTGTGGCAACTGTTGCCCTCAATGCAGCAAAGAACGCTGGGTTGCTGGCAGCACAAATCATCGGCGCCTATGATAGCAAGACAGGCGATGCAATTGCCGCTTATAAAGAAAAAATGGAACAGCAGGTGCTGGATAAAGTAAATCACCTTCGTGAAAAAGGATGGAACAACCAGTTTGATTAAATCCGGGCCTTCCTCCCATTCCTCCTGCCGCTTTTTTCCGGCAGGCTTTCTGTACGCATTTCTCCTGGTTATTGTGCTGGCCGGTTGCAAACGCCGCTCCGCTTTTTTCCATACCGCACGTCAACTCGACTTCTACCCTTCTGCTTCCGCCGCGGAATGGCTTGATCATCGTTTGTACATCATGGGCGACGACGCTACTCACGTCCTCGTATTAGACAGCAACTGGCAAGTGCTGGATTCCATACGTCTTTTTCCCGGGCAACAAGCCAGGACACCAAAGGAGCAAAAAGCAGATATCGAAAGTATAACAGTTGTCAATGTATCACGTCAGCCCCGCCTGCTGCTGATGGGATCCGGCTCACTGTCACCACAGCGCGATTCGGCTATTTTAGTTGATCCCTACAATCGCACTGTTACGCGTTTTTCAACGGCGATATTTCTTTCCCGCATTCGAGGCACGGGATTACCGGAAATAAACCTGGAAGGCGCGGCCACCACACAGAACAAACTCCTGTTTGCCAACCGCGGACACCTCGGTTTCCCTAAAAATTACCTGGTTGTTACCGAACCGCTGTTCTGGCAACAGCAGGATACTACGCAGATCAAACTGATCAAATTAGGCGCAGCAACTTCATCAAAAACATTTTGCGGCATTTCAGGACTTACTTACGCAGCTTGCTGCGACCAGCTTATTGTGACTGTGTCCACAGAAGCAACACAGAATGTGCACGAAGACGGAACCATCGGTAAAAGTTACTTATGGATTGTTGACAATATCAGCGGTAAATTAAAATATGCTGCCATCAATCCCGACCGGGAAATAGATCTCGAAGCGCTTGACCCGGCATTTAAAGGACAAAAAATTGAATCCGTTTGTATCACCGGTGTTACGAAAAATTTCCTGCAACTGGCATTGACAGCGGATAATGATAATGGTAGCAGTAAGCTATTCAATATATCGATTCGAAAAAATTAGACTAAACGGAAAGCACTACAAATTCCTGCTCCAGTGCAAGTGAAGCCGAATATAAGTGATCCAGGAATGCAGGTCCCAGCAAGGCATAATAATACAGGAAACTTTCTTTTCGTTCCTGCAAACCACCACCCGGGAAAAGATTTTCCATCAATGTATGCAACTGCCGGTGCTGATCTTCAAACTTACGTTTCTCGGCACGCAGCATTTTTTTCTCCAACTCTGCCAACCTGCGTAGCGTTTGGGTTTTCAACGCATCCACATGGTTGGCCAAGGTGGGATCGATAGCAGCCGCCTGTCCGCGAATATGTTGATATAATTCTTCGGTAGATGCCAGTTTGCCGTTCAGCGTAAGCTCATGATCGCTTTCACGGCTCACCAGTTCATTCAACAATTTTTCTTCACCGTTGAATAGATCCTGCACTTCCAGCCCCAGGTGACGCATCTTCTCCTCCCATTTTTGTTCAAGCAAAAGAAATGAATTGCGCAGCACGAGCACAGGGAACGGGACTTTATAATGGTCAAACAGATTTTTCAACTGGAACCAATAGGCTGTTTCACCACCACCCCCAACAAATACGACATCCGGCAAAATTGTACACTGGTACAAACCGCGCAGGATCACATTCGGACTAAACCGTTCCGGGTGTTGCTCCAGTTCCTGCATCAGTTCGGGCTCTGTAAACCTGGTGTCTGTATCTACTACATGCCATTCATCACCTGCTTTTTCAATACGTTGCCGAATGCCATTTGCCAGGTAAAAAAGATTGATGTCGCGCGCATGCGCCTGCACTTTATAACCAGCTTCGGTAAGTTCAGTAGCCGTTTGTTGCACAATTCCCGCGGCCGTTTGTTGCAGTAGATCATCCCGGAATACTGGCTTCAGCAACGCCTTTAATGCGGCGTTATCGGGACACAGTACAACCAGGCCATAGCGGCCAAACAGCGTGTTAACAAATTCAAACGTTGCGGCTTCAATGGATATTCCCGTGCGATATGCCTGCCTGAGCAGGCTTATCATTTCCATGCCATGCGAAAGCACAGACAATTGTCCTTCGATTTCATTGATCATGCGCTGCACATCGGCGTCAACCTTCATTCTCCCAACCGCACCTGTTTGTTTCGTGTTCCAAACTATTTTTTTCCCGCGAAGCTGGATATGGTTCAATTCTTCCAGGTCTGCGTCTTCTGACCCGATATAGTACACCGGTACAAATTTGTAGTCCGGCATTTTTTTATTGTACTCCTCCACCAGCCGGATCACGTGAACAATCTTGTAAATGAAATAGAGCGGACCGGTGAAGATATTGTTCTGGTGAGCAGTAGTAACAGTAAATGTATTCTCTTGTGTAAGCGCAGCTATATTGTTTGCCGTAGCCGTAGTGGTGACGACATCTGCATATTGCTTCTGCAATGTAGCAACGAGTACACTTCGTGGCGTATTAAATTTTTTGCGCTGCGCGATGGCTTCGCCGATGCCTTCGGGAGTAGGCGGATGGGCGTAAAATGGTGCGAGGGCTGGAATTTCATCCAGGTAATCGGTGATGATCCTGGAAAATGCGTTGGTTTGCCGGTAAGGTATTCGCGTAGCAGTCTGCTGCATAAGTAAAGATAAAAAGACTGAAATAGACCATCGTCAGCCGCGGCAAAATTAACGATGTTTTGCCCGGCATCCGGGCAAATAACACCCGGAAAGCCGGAAAGTTTACCCAAAGCGTTGCGGATCAAAGGCCGTAAGTGAAAACGGCGTCGCTTTCCTGGCAACAATATCATCCACCAGCTTTCCGGTGGCGGCAGCCGCAGAAACACCAAGCATCGCGTGTCCGCCTGCAAACACTACGTTTCCCAATTTGCCGTGGCGGCCAATATAGGGCATTCCATCAGGCGTTACCGGCCGATAGCCAAACCAGGCCTTCGAAAAATCAGGAAGTGGCAGGTTTACGGACGGATAATACAATTTGAAGTTATTATAAATCGCCTCTACCCTTTTGGATAGCACATTTTCACTATGACCGCTTAATTCCATGGTACCGCCAATCCGAAGCCACGAACCAATGGGCGTCGTGGCCGTGCGATGATCAACGAGGATGGCGGGATGCTGCAGGTTTTTTTCGCGGCCTGTATATTGCAGGCTATAGCCCTTTCCCGGCTGCATTGGTAAAAAAACACCCATCTTCTTCGCTGTAATGCCCATCCAGGAGCCGTTCGCCAATACAAATTCATCCGCGGTAATACGTTCGCGGTTAGTGATCAGCGCAGCAATACCTGCATTGTTCATTTCAACCTGCTGTACGTCACTATTCAAAATAAATTCCACCCCCGCCTGGTTTAGTGCTTCGTATAGCGCATGCATAAAACTTGCCGGGTTCACATGTGCATCATCGGTGTACAACACTCCACCCGCTGCCTGCACTTCTATGTCCGGCTCACGGGCCTGCACCTCTCCCGGCGAGCAAAAAATAGTGTTCAAACCGAATTGATGCGCCTGTTCAGCAAGATGCTTTTCATGGTCGCCCGTTTTTTCCTTTTTCCAAAGCATCCAGCAGCCGCGTTCTACCATTTCAAAGGATGGCAACTCCTGTTTTAATTCATTCATTAACTGCCTGCTCAATTGTAACAGGTTATTTAGATGTGGCGCACTTGCCTCCACATGCTGCGGGGTGGCGCTGCGCCAAAAATGCCAACACCAGCGCAGGAGGTCAGGATCTAGCCTGGGTTTAATATAAAATGGCGATGATGAACTCGTCATCCAGCGAAGTCCCTGGCGGATAATGCCTGGCGTGGCAATCGGCACGAAGTGAGAGGGTGAAATGTATCCCATATTGCCAAATGAACAGCCATCGCGGATATCGTTGCGGTCAACAACTGTTACAGAATGACCGCTTTTCCGGAGATACAGGGCGGCACAAAGTCCTATTACCCCGCCGCCAACAACAACTACTTTCATACGTTGCTATCTTACTTATTCTTTATTTTTGTAATGATTGCCAGTCAATGGAAACGTACGGAAAGATACTACTCATTGCCATGCCCGCCTTTCTCCTGCTTGTTCTTTTTGAGAAATGGTACGGTTGGCGCAAGCACCGGGAAACGGTGCGAACGCTGGATATGATCTCCAGCCTCTCCAGCGGCGTTACAAACGTCACCAAAGATGTGTTGGCGCTTACAATTCAAATTCTCACTTATGGCTGGCTGGTGAAGCATATTGCGCTCTACCATATTCAAAATACATGGGTCACTTATGTAGTTGCATTTCTGGCCATCGATTTTGCCGGTTACTGGATGCACCGGTGGAGCCACCACATGAACCTGCTCTGGAATCTCCACGTCATCCATCACAGCAGCGAGGATTTCAACCTGGCTTGTGCGTTACGTCAAAGCATCACACTGTTTATTAATCCATTTGCATTCCTGCTACTCCCTGCAGCATTGCTGGGTGTGCCATTGCAGGTAATTGCCACCGTTGGGCCACTGCAGTTGTTTGCCCAGTTCTGGTATCATACCCAGCATATCAAACGCATGGGTTTCCTGGAGTATATCATCGTAACACCGTCCCATCACCGCGTGCATCATGCAGTAAACAAGGAATATCTCGATAAAAATCTTTCGCAAATTTTCATCATCTGGGATCGGTTGTTTGGCACTTTCCAGGAAGAATTAAAGGAAGTTCCTCCTGTGTATGGCATTACGCGCCCCGCGCAAACCTGGAACCCCATCCGCATTAATTTTCAACATGCCTGGCTGATGGTGTGTGATGCCTGGCGCACGCGCCACTGGAAGGATAAATTTACCTTGTGGTTTAAACCCACAGGGTACCGACCTGCAGATATGGAAGAACGGTTTCCTGTACACAAAATTGAAAATGTATATGCCTTTGAAAAATATGAAACGCCGGCTTCTCCCCTGTTCAAGGCCTGGTGTTGGATCCAGATGGCGGGCATCCTGCTGCTGATCAGTTATCTTTTTGGGAATATTGCTGCTATTAAGCAGTTGGATACGTCATTTATTTACTGGTACGGCGCATTTATTTTTGTTGCGGTGTATGCACTCACTGATATGATGGACCGCAATAGATCGGCGCTCCTGTGGCAGGCGTTGTATGCCGGTTTGGGATTGGCCTTTTTATTTTGGCAACGCGACTGGTTCGGCGCCAGCCGATTGTTTCAGCCAGTGGTTCCAATCCTTGGCTCCTGGTTTGTACTCTCGTTGGGAATCAGTTCCTGGTTTTCCTGGAAGCACTATCGCGAAGATCAATCGAAACCGGCTATGATTTAATCGTGTCCCGCGTTAATTCATCATTCACCGTGCGCCATATGCCCAGCGGATTTTCATTTTTCAATTCATCGGGCAAAAATTCATTCTCCCAGTTCTGGTACGCTACTGGTCGCGCAAAACGTCGAATGCCATCAGCACCTACCGATGTAAAACGTGAATCCGTAGTAGAAGGAAAAGGTCCGCCGTGTTGCATCGCCAAACAAACCTCCACACCAGTGGGAACACCGTTGAAAATAAATCGTCCGCAAATCAATCGAACGGCATCCACCAGTTCCGCATTTTCCCGGATATCATCCGGCGTAGCCATCAGCGTTGCAGTTAATTGTCCTTCCAGTTGCTGTGCCGCCTCCAGCATTTCCTGGCGGTCTTTGCATTTTACAATAATGGAATAGGGCCCAAAAACTTCCTGGTGTAAAATGGGATTATTGATAAATGTGGCGGCGGTAGTAACAGCTACCGTTGGCGCTCCTTCGTTTAATTGTGGCTCAGTGCCAGACACGGCCAATAATTCCACCCCTTCCTGTGCAATAGCATTCGCACGTCGTTCTACATAATTTTTAAAAATGCCGGGATTGAGCATAGTAGCCGGCTGCACACGTTCAATTTCTGCGGCCAGCAATTTGGCAAATTCATCCAGGTCACTGTTGTCTACGGCGAAGATCAGGCCGGGGTTGGTGCAAAACTGTCCAACGCCAAGCGTGATGGAACCCGCATAGAGTTGGGCCGTAGCAGCGGCCGATTCTTTCAGTTTATTGGGAAGAAGAAACACCGGGTTGATGCTGCTCATTTCTGCAAAAACGGGAATGGGTTCTTTGCGCTGTTGCGCCCAGTCGAACAACTGCTTGCCGCCGGCAAATGAACCTGTGAAACCGACTGCTTTGGTAAAAGGATGTTCCACCAGCGCCTTACCCACTTCAAAAGAAGCGCCGTGAACGTGTGAGAAAACGCCGCGTGGCATATTGCTGTTGGCGGCAGCTTTTTGAATGGCGTCGGCCACTAACTGGCTGGTTTTTGCATGTCCGGGGTGGGCTTTTACCACTACAGGGCATCCGGCGGCCAGGGCGCAGGCCGTATCCCCTCCGGCTGTGGAGTAGGCAAACGGGAAATTAGCGGCTCCAAAGACCACTACGGGGCCCAGGGGCACGAGTATTTTGCGCAGATCGGGTTTAGCTGGGTTTTTGGCAGCATTAGCGGTGTCAATTCGAACATCCAGCCAGTTGCCGCGTTCGCAGGCGTCTGCATAGGATGTTAGCTGGAACCGGGTACGGGCGAGTTCCCCGCGAAGGCGTGCCTCCGGGAGATGGGTTTCCTCGCCAGCTACTTCGCATAATTGTGTTGCATCTGCTTCCAGTTGGGCCGCAATTGCACGCATAAAATCTGCGCGCTGGCGTAGCGATAATTTACTGTATTGGTGAAATCCGGCCCAGGCTTCATTCATTACCTGGTTGATCTGTTCTGTTGTGGAGTCAATAAACATGCTTGTCGTTTAATACCTTTCAATGAGGACTAAGGTACGACAATCATTATGCCGTTCACCCAACCGCGTGTTAATAACCGATGAGGAAGTTAGGCGGCGTAGCGCCGATTGATGAAACTAAAGGTAACTGTAGTAGTGCCGTTGCGATAGCTGGTAATGCTAACGGTGCCGCCCATTTTCTCAGCGATATCCTGGATCTTTACCAGTTCACATGCAAACTCCGGGGTGTTTAGTCTTGCCTGTTCCTTGATGTGGAGCAATACCACGCCGTGATAAGTTTTTGCTGATATGCGGATGTCGGCATTAGGGCAACGCTCAGCCACTTGTTGAAGCAACTCCTGCAACACGAGTGACAATTTGCGAACATCCGTGGCTACGGTGAATTGATCGGGTATATCGTTGATCACCCGTTGACTTGTGTAGGGCGAGTTGCCCGATAGTTGTTGCACCAGTGCGTGCAAGTTTACATTGCCCGCCCTGTTTTCATAGTACGAAGGGGCCATTTTGCGAAATTTAGGGTTACGAAAAATGTTTTTACACAGGGTACGGATCTCAAGTCGTTTTCAAAGGGAAGTCTCAAAGGGTATCGGATCAGAAAAAGGGTACTTCAGGGATATTGGACTTTGTTCGTTTTTCATAGGTTGGAACAATAGCCAGTGTTTCTGTTGTTGATACAAAGCAACGCCTTTTAAGGGGCGAAAAAAATAGTCATTGATACCAATCAAAGGTCATGTTTTAGACCAGGTGGGGTGTAGAAATTCATCTACAGCCTTACCCATTACTTTTTAAAAAACTAAGTATTTCCCCTCAATACACTGGTATTACCAGTGGTTGAAATTGAATGGTTTTTTCCATCCTTGGAATATGTAAAACAAGTTCTCCGTTCCGAAAAACGGCGGTGGTCATGATCGTTTCGGCATCTTCCGGCAGGCGGTAGGTACGGGACCATGCAGAAAATTCGTATTCGCAGCGATCGTCCAATTCATGTAAATTCTCTGGTTTTCCACCACTTATAGTCAGTAATTCATTGTGTACCAATACGCCCAGGTGTTCCCGTTTCATGCCTGATTGCATCACGTACACGATATATTCCGCATGGCTTTCCTCCAGGTTAATAACGGGAGGAGCTACCAGGCGCTCCGCATGAGGACTATTTTTGTCCAGGTGAGCGATGGGCTCCATGCTCCTGAGGCGGCGATTGGCGGGAAAAGTTGCTGCTGTCATACGCATTGATATTTTGTCACCACGGAAAAAGGGACAAAATTTGTACCAGTTGGTACAATTCTATGATTCGCTAATTCGGCGATTCGGCAATGGCTAACTCCCCAGCGCCACAGGATGCTGGTTAACACCTATTACGTTAAAAATTAAAAATGGGAAAAATGAAGAGCGGAGATTGAGATTGACATTAGCACAGCTAATACCATTATTTTGTTTTTGAATTTTCATAGGATAAGGATTAATGGCTAATGGTTTTTGATTAGGAATCCCCGGTCTAAGCGGGTTTTTTTTATGCTAGTTTCGAGGCTAATTCGACGATGGTAAATGCACTGTAATAATTGATAATCAAAAAGAAAGATAGTAAAAGGAATTTCTCCCAGCAATCTATAACTTTAACTCAAATTAATGGCACATGAAACCCCTAATCTTCGATTTTAAAGAGAAGCGTTCGGACGACAGTCCCGAAAAAATCTTCTCTTACGATTATAAACAACAGTTAAATGTAGTGGAAGAGAAAGGCAGAACAATACCTTTCATTAATCTCTCTGTGGAACAAACCGAAATGACGACCAAAACAAAAAGACAACGAGAGGAAGACGACCAGCATTGGCTTGTTGAAATGCAAACAAAGACCGAGCGAAAAAGAGAACGGGATGACCGCCCCCAGCATACGCTAGAATTCATGACGAAAACCTTTACCAAAAGGGAGAGCGATGACAAGTGATTGCAAAATCCTTCTTATCACAAACAAGGAAGATGTCACGACCGATTTTATTGTTCAGGAACTTTCGAGACAAAATACTTCATTCTACCGGTTCAATACAGACGAGTTAGGCAAATCAATCTTTGTAAACTTTGACTTTGAAAATGACATTTTCGAACTCTGGGATGAACGTTTACAGCGAACAATTAATTTATGTATTGTAAAGTCCGTGTATTTCCGGCGGCCGGAGATTGATTTTGAAAGTAATGGATTAACAGAAGGGGAAATCAGTTTTGTATATGCAGAAATGTCTTATATGCTAGAGGGTTTATACCGGATCTTAGAAAAATCGTTTTGGATAAATAAAGTGTGGAGCATCCGACAGGCAGAAAATAAAATATACCAATTACGCTTGGCGAAGGAAATAGGCTTCGATATCCCGCGATCACTTGTAACAAGTATCCCTTCGAAAGCACTGAAATTTTATCTGTCAAGCAACCAGTCGACGATTATTAAGCCTATTAAATCCGGCCTGGTAGAAGGGCGTAATGAAGAAGGCGTGATTTTTACAAGCCGCGTTCAGCTCAACAACAATAATATTGAAAGGGTGAAAAGCTGCCCCGTGTATTTACAGGAGTTGATCGGTAAGGAGGCAGATGTTCGCGTCACGGTTGTGGGTAATCAAGTATTCGCGGCCCGTATTGAATCGCAGGAAACCCAGGAAGCCAAGGTGGATTGGCGAAAAGCAAGACATCCGCTTCCTCATAAGACAATTGATTTGCCTGCCAGTATCACGGAGAAATGCCTTAAATTAACAGGGAAACTGGACCTTGTTTTCGGGGCGATTGATTTCATTTTGGATAAAAAAGGAAACTTCATTTTCCTTGAAATAAATCCCAATGGTCAGTGGGCTTGGATCGAAAAACAAACAGGTCAGAATATTTCAAAACAAATAACCAACTTACTGATTGAAAAAGCTATGGGATAAGATCAACCCTTTCATTTGGCCAACCTTGACAGGTCCAAAGCCCAAGGACCCGCCGCCTATTGAATTGTCTCAGATCGTGATCGATGACGAACATTTGGACGAGGCGATTAAATGGCAGGAGAAAATTTACGCGAGTGAGGAGGATAGAAGAAAAGGAACGGAAAGCAAGGCAGCATTATTTTTAAGCACAATCAGTATAGCTTCCTCTCTTGTTCTTGCCTCAGCTACACTTGTTAATTCCAATAAGCAGGATTTATGGACTTATAGGTTGATGATTATTATTTCATCGATTGTTTGCTTGTATGCTGCGCGGACTGTTTATTTCGCTGTCAAAACATTACAACGGCGCAGTTACGATGAGTTGTCGTTCGATGACATTAATATTGCTGGCAAAGAAAAAAAATGGAACAAGGCTTTATTAAAGAATATCGCGAACAACACCCGGAGTAACCAGAACACCATCAATGCTAAAGTGGATAATCTGGCTATGGCCCAGGATTATTACTTACTTGCACTGAGCTGGCTTTGCATATACGCATTTATGTTGCTCGTCGTAACTTTTTTCACAAAGCCGGTAACAAAAACAGATCCATTACAGACGGAAGTGATCATTAAATCATCCCCATCATCCGATGAAAATAATCGTGATGTAGAGATTTGTAATATCGCCTATAAACCTACTGGGCAATTGGAAAGCGCATTCGCCTTCGATTCAGTAACTGAAATACCTGCCGATGCGCGTACAGTAATATTGAAGTTGGGCGCAATGACAGCGCCCAATTACCCCGGTTCAAACAAACTAGCCGACAGTGCCCTGCATATCGCCTCTGTTCTTTTAAGTTCTCCTGACTTCAAAGCAGTAATGAGTAAATTAGATTTTACCTGCCGGAACTATAAATGGTATTGTGCTGACAACCGCAAGAAATGCAGTGATCGTTTCAGCGGGACGATAGTTTTGGATAGTACATTCAGGGAGAACGATGTGACACTTGATTTATTTCTGCAGGATTGTGATAATGAATTCGGACACTCATCAAAAAATGTAAAAAAAAATCTATTCCTGTCAGCCGGTTGTTTTTTTGATGAAAAGAAATTATCGCCCGCGTATTGCTATGCTTACCATATCGCGCACGAGTACATGCATACCATTGGCTTTTTTCATACAGACTACAAGGATGATGTGGCTGAACAGGTCGGCTGGATCGACTGGGAAATCCTGAAACGATGGAGAACTGCAGGTACCAACGTGATGGAACTGCAACCGGGCCAAGCGTTCTGCATAGGTCTGCCTGGTTGGATAAATTGCAGTGTAATCTTTTGTTTTGTGCACCATTGCTCAAGTTTGTGGCTAATAAACTCCGGACCATTGTCAGTACGGATGTTCGAGGGCTTTCCCCGCTGGCTTATTATTCGCTCCAGCACCCTGATCACACGAAGCGATGGCAATGACGTATCGACCTCAATGGCCAGCGATTCGCGATTAAAATCATCTATTACATTCAATAGCCGGAAGCTTCTGCCATCCTCTAAGCGATCTGTCATAAATCAATACTCCACATCTGATTGGGCGCTGTGGATGCCAGCAATGGCTGTTTAACCCGTTCTGGTAGCCTTTTCCTGGCTCTGCGGCGAATATTTAGATTCATTTTGCGGTAGATTCTCCTGAGCTTTTTATGATTCCACCTGACTCCACGGTTACGTAAACGGTAGTAACACTGCCATAATCCAATGGCTGGGTGTTTACTAACCAGTTCATCGAGCAGCTGCTCGACCGCCTGGTCGTCTTTGGGCTTCAACTTATACTGGTAGGTACTTCGTGGTAGCTGCACGATCTGGCAGGTCTTACTGATACTACACCGCTCTGTTTCAACAAAATACTCAGCAGCTTCTCTTTTATCAGCAGGCTTTATAACTTTCTTTCGATGAAGTTCTTCATCGCACGATTTTCAAAGGTCAGCTCAGCCACGATCTTTTTGTACTGGCTCAGTTCCGTTTCCATATCCTTCATCTTTTTGATCTCGCTGGCTTGCATACCTCCGTACTTTGCTTTCCAATTATAAAACGTCGGTTCGCTAATTCCGAGATCCCGGCAAATCTCCTTGACTGGAATCCCCGCTTCTTGCTTTTGGATACAAGCCACTATCTGGCTCTCTGTAAATCTGCTCTTTTTCATAATGTTTGACAGTTTAAAATTATTATATTTCTATAACTTCTAACTGCCGAACTTCGGGTACGCCTACATTTTCGCTTATTATAACAGTTTAAGTCAACAACAATTCCAGACTCTGAATCCTGAAGCGAAAGCATAAAAATACGATCTTGATAAACTTCAGCTACTAAAAATTCATCATCCAGATTACCCGTAAAGATTACAATATTATAGTTTTTATCCATCATAGTGTTGTTTATTTGGCTCAAGAAATCCTTTTCTTGCGCTCCTGAGCTTCGGCTCAAGAGCGCAAACCAGTTTTATTTGATTGAAAATGCTACGGACAGCCGGGCTTACCCCAGTCACCAACTTTCAGTACACAACCTCGAGCTCAAGCTTCAGTTCCCCAGTCTCGTTTTTCTTGAAAACACAGGCGTTAGAGTTGGAGTCCTTTACAATTTTTGTTTGCGCACTAATATCTTTCAATTGAGGATATTTACAAACATCAACTACTACAAACAGCTTCGAATAATTGCTGATCCAAAGCTGATACAGGCAACTGTCGGGATATAGCTGATCTACACGAGTAATGGTATCATTTAGTTGGGCATTATAAAAATCATTCCCGGCATTCCCGGGCGGCTGTTCTCCAAGCTTAGAGAACCAGCGGGATACAAAGAAGAAGAAAAATGCTAACCCAACGAGCAGGATAGCAAGTGGAACCCGGGAAGACCTGGTTACTTCTATCTGTAACGGTGAACGAAGATGCTTCATTGAACGATATAATTTCTGCAAAAATAACCGAGATTTCGCTATCCGCGCCTCCCATTCGTCAGCCGCTGCAATTTAATTTGATGCACAACTAACGCTTAGGAGATCAGTTTTCTGCCCATTTAAGTTACTTAATAGCAGATCAACCCAATACCCTCCGCAACTCATTCTGGCTACCAAACTACCCCGCCGCAGTCTGGCCGGCAGGCAAAAACCTCAAAAAATATCATTCAGAAACAACCGGGGGATTGACTATTTTAGCTAGTTTCAGCTATGAAAGAGCTGGGAATCCACGGGAAATTCAAACGCTATTATTTAACTTTCAAAACCAGGAAGGACGATCAAAAGACTGAAAGTAAAGAGACGCAGACCGCTCCGGATACCAACAAAACTGATAAACACACTAAGAATACCAATCCTTCTTTACTGAATCGACACCATATCATATCGAAGATAAAAAAGTAGTGCGCCAAAATGTTATTCAAGAAAAAAATATCTCCACCAATCGAATATCGGTTAATAGCATGGTTAGACAACGCCTATCAATGGCTAATAAAGGAATTTGGCGTAGATATCATTAAGTACAAAAAAGTGCTCCGCCCGATTAAAGAGGATTTTCCAATAGATTTTGAAAATAATGAAGCAACCGCGTTAAAATTACTGCCCATTATTGCCGACCAAATGGATATGGACCATAAAAAAATACAGCTTCACTTTTATGAAGATAACCTAATAGAACTCCAAAATGATTTGATCCAGAAAATATATACGCAAAGAGAAAATCCAAATACATACATAGGGTTTTATGCAGGAATGGACCCGTTAGGTAACCATATTATCTATCTTGACCGCGCAAAGTTTCTTTTTCCAGAAAATATGATTGCCACCATCGCCAGCAAAATTGCGCATGTCATTCTTTATACGAAAAACATCAGAGAATACAATGGATATCTTGTTGATTTGCTGACTGTATTTTACGGACTAGGAATTTTTAACGCTAACGCATCCTTCCGACTCTTCAACTCAAATGAGGGTTGGAGGTTTATAAAACAAGGTCATTTAAAACAACAGGCTTGGGCATACGCGCTCGCTCAATATTGCGTTATTAGACAAGAAGAAAAAAATTGTTCGTGGAGCCAGTATCTCACGCCAAACATAAAATCGGATTTTATCAAAAGTCTTGATTACATTCTAATACCAAGGCCGCCAAAACCATGAATGAGATATCTTACCTTATCGCCTCCTAACCATTTGGGATATTGAAAGCCTCCCCCTTCAGAATTTACGGCCTTTCGCTGTAATAGCTTTTATTATTTGGATGAAGTAAGGCTTTTTGAAGCCCCTTAAAACTGAACCCGTTTACTCGTTGCAAGCAGAACCCATAAGGTGCATATAATTCCGAGTCAGGCAGCATGCATGGATAGCCGCGTAGCTCTTTTCAATAAACAGGATTATCGAAATACTATTCCAACTGCTATTCCAACTGCTTTCCCAACTCGCCCCTCAGTTTTAAGTTATCTTCTCTTTCAGAAGACCATGCTTTAGCATTTAAGATTATTAAATCTGCTTCCTTTATACTTAAATTCAGCTCATGCATTAAACATTTTAAACTTTCCATCTGGGAATAACCTGCCTCCTTTAAAAGCCTGATTGTATTTTGTAAGCTTTCTTCATTACGACTATAATTCTCTGCAAAAATTTTTTGCATTTTTTCATCTGTCATTTTCATAAAATGATCATTCGTTTAAATTAAAGGTTTTATCAACAACATGACCAGGATTTTTTGAAAAACTGTTTTCAACTCTTTGCTAGGTGACCGAAGATTTTCATCCCGACATTGCCATTAACGACTCTACGCCCTCATTTTCAAAAAACGCATGCTCGTATTCCCCGCTATCCAGGCATTAGCACATCCACATTTATCTACATTATCGAATCAACGAATCGCCGAATTATTGAATTAATCACCACATTATTATAGTTCATAGATAACAGATAAAAGTTAAAGAGATAAACGAAAAAAGCGCCTTTACATCAGCCCATTTATCACATTAGCACATTAGCACATTTCCACATTTGCCATTTGCTATTTCCCCAATCCCGCAATAATATTAATCGTCAACGCCACCACAAATGTGTTGAGCAGGAATGCCAGCAATCCATGCACCAGCGCCAGCCTGCGGATCACCTTCGACTGGATCTCCACGTCAGACACCTGGAACGTCATGCCGATTACAAATGAGAAGTACATAAAATCAAGATAGTCCGGGTCATCATCGCCCGGGAAGTTGAGCGGCTTCTCGCCATCCGCAGCCTTCTCTTCCTGTTCATCATCACCATAATAACGATGCGCATAGTGGAAGGTAAACATGAGGTGAACCATGGCCCAGGAGAGCAAAATGCCCGCAATGATAACGGGCAAGTAGATAGCAGCCTGTGTTACGGCCCTGTCTTTAGAAACGATCAGCAACGCCAGCAGCACCATACTGGCAAACGAGGACACAAGGATCATCAGGAAGGCAAAAAACCGGCTTCCGTCTTCCTGGCGTGCATAGCGCCGGATATGCTCCACAGAACGGGAAAAGCAGATGGTAATACTGGTAAGGAGGAATGTGGCCGCAAATACATCCCACAACAACATCACCCGCAACAGTTCGCTAACATGCACTTCAATCGTAAATGCAAACACGGCTGCGCTTACTACGATGCTCAGCAGAATGCGTTGCATAGGATGAATGCGAAGAAAAAAACGGGATCCTGTGGCTGCCATGCCGCTAACTTAATCCTTTTACGTAATTGTAGGTAGCTTCCTGCGCAGAAATTGCGCCTCCGGGCATTTCGACATTTTCCAACGCCGCATTCACAAGCACGCCCTTTTTAAAATCATTTAATTGAAAATCAAGAATATCCTGTAGTTGCCTGCACAATTCCGGTTCCAGTACCGGGAAACAAACTTCGATCCGGCTATGGAGGTTGCGGTTCATCCAATCAGCACTTCCCATATAATATTCCGGCTGCCCGTTGTTGTCAAATACAAAAATGCGTGCATGTTCCAGGTAGCGGTCTACAATCCGATGAACGGTAATATTTTCACTTTGACCCGGTATCCCGGGCGCCAGGCAACAGATACTACGCACAATCATATCCACTTTTACACCGGCATTGCTGGCTTCGTATAATTTTTCAATCATCGCCCGCTCCTGCAGGTTGTTCAACTTGATAATAATATGCCCCTTCCCTCTTTTTTTTGCATGCGCAATTTCCCGATCAATCAATTTCCCAAACTGCTTCACCATGTTGAACTGCGAAACAAGTAGATACTTAAACGGTATTTTACCGTATGCCTGCGGTTGCATACGAACCTGTAAATAGTTGAACAATTGCTGTAATTCATCCCCAAAAACGGGATTAGCAGTAAAATAAACGTGATCTGTGTAAAACCGTCCCGTGGCTTCGTTGAAGTTGCCAGTGGCCATGAGTGAATACAAACGATCCTCTTTATCCTCCCTTCTTTTTACCAATGCAACTTTTGCATGCACTTTAAGCCCAGGTATGCTATTGATAATCTTTACACCGGCGGCCTTCATTTTCTTGGACCAGCGCAGGTTATTAGCTTCATCAAAACGGGCTTTCAGTTCAACAAACACAATTACCTTTTTCCCGTTCTTTGCTGCACTGATCAGCGCGTTCACGATCTGCGAATCAGCAGCCACGCGGTATAGCGTTACATAAATCTCGGATACATCCGGATCGATAGCCGCCTCATTAAAAAAACGAAGGATATAATTATAGGAATGATAGGGCAAATGAAGAAGTCGTTCGCGCGCTGCTATTGTCTGGAAAATGGAACGCCTGGTTTGAAACGCCGGATGCGGGATGGCCGGCCAGTTCACCGGTTTCAATCGCTTCCCGACAGGATTGGGCAGGCTGCCGAGGTCTTTCAGGTTGTGGTACCGTCCACCCTCTACCATTTCTAAATCCCCTAAGCCCAGGTAATCTTTAATAAAAAGCATGGGTTCATCCGGCATGCCATGCTGGTAAAGGAACCGGGTGGAATGCCCGAGGTCGCGCTTTTCCAGTTGCTTCTCAATCTTGTCTGCTATATCACCCAAAAACTCGTCTTCCAGTTCCATTTCCGCATCACGGGTCAGTTTTACACTGTAGGCATTATGGATAATATGGCCTGGAAAGATGAGTTGCAGGTTGTCGCGGATAATATCATCCAGGAAAACGATATGATGGAGACCGCCACTCTCCGGCAATTCCAGGAAACGTGGTAGCGAACAGGAAGGAATGTTCAGCAGCGCATAGCTTCTCGTTCCCGGATCGCTGGTGCGTTCAACCTCCACCAGGAAATAAAGCGCATTGTTTTCCAGGAATATTTCTGCCTGGTTATCCTTCCGTAAAAAAACGGGCTGTAAAAATGATAAAACGCGGGACAAAAAATAATCGCGAATAGTACCGCGATGTTCCTCCATTAGCGGCTGTCCATAATACAGGTTGATCCCTTCCCCACGTAGCCCCGGCAGGATTTGCTGTGTAAGGATGCTGCCATACTGCTCCAGGTCTTCCTGCACCCGTTCTTTAACGTCCTGCAACAATCCTTCCGGGTATTCATCCCGCAGGTGTTTCTTTTTAGAGTCAAGCTCATTAAACGCGAGGATGGCTGGCATGCGAACGCGGAAAAATTCATCGAGGTTGGAAGAAAAAATGGAAAGAAATGATATCCGCGCATACAGCGGTAAGGATGCGTCAGACGCCTCCGCCAACACACGACGGTTAAAACTAAGCCAACTCAAGTCTCGATTCAAAAACTGAAAGTCAGGCATGGGGATAATTCGCTAATTCAATGATTCGGTAATTCGCTGTTTAATGTGGAAATGTGTTAATGTGGAAATGTGCTAATGTGAAAATCAGCGATAACCCAACATCACCACTCCGTATTAACTATCAACTTTCATCCATTATCTGTCAACTTTTATCTATTATTCACTCTTCACCATTAATTATTAATTGTCCACTTCCCCTTCCAGGTCATAATCATACGCTTTCGTGATCTTCACATTTACAAATTCTCCCACCTGCAATTTTCCCGGTGCGTGAATGATCACTTCATTGTCCACTTCCACGCTGTCAAATTCGGTACGGCCAAGATAGCGACCCGCTTCTTTTTTATCAATAAGTGTTTTAAACACCTTGCCCACTTTTTCCTGGTTCAGTTCAAACGAGATTTCCTGCTGCACTTCCATGATCTCCTGTGCACGCCGTTCTTTTTCTTCCGCCGGAATAGTATCCTCCAATCCGTATGCCGAAGTTCCTTCTTCATGGGAATAGGTAAATATTCCCACCCGGTCAAAGCGCTGACGCTGCAAAAATCCTTTCAGTTCTTCTACGTCGTCCGGCGTTTCGCCCGGGAAACCGGTGATCAATGTGGTGCGGAGGCAAATTCCGGGAACTTTTTCCCGGATGGCAGCCGTCAGGTCTTCCATTTCCTCGCGGGTAATCTGCCTCTTCATGGCCTTCAGCATATTGTTGGCAGCATGTTGCAAGGGCATATCGAGGTAATTGCAGATGTTTGGCCGATCCCGCATCACATCCAGGATCTCGAGCGGAAATTTAGAAGGGTACGCATAATGTAAACGGATCCATTCAAGTCCTTCTACATCGGCCAGCCTGTTGAGCAGTTCCGGCAACATCCGTTTCTTATAAATATCGAGACCGTAGTAAGTAAGTTCCTGCGCAATCAACATCACTTCCTTTACGCCTTTTTTCACCAATCCTTCCGCTTCCTTTACAAGGTCTTCCATTGTTTTGCTCACATGTTGCCCGCGCATCAGCGGAATGGCACAAAATGCGCAGGTACGATTGCATCCCTCTGAGATTTTCATATAAGCATAATGCCGGGGCGTAGCCAACAGCCGCTCGCCCAACAATTCAGTCTTATAATCAGCATCAAACTGTTTCAAAATGAGTGGCAATTCCATCGTTCCGAAAAACGCATCAACCTCCGGTATTTCCGCTTCCAGGTTATTTTTATAGCGTTCACTCAGGCAACCGGTAACATACACTTTATCCAGCTTGCCGCGTTTCTTCAGCTCCACCTGGTCAAGAATCGTATTGATACTTTCTTCCTTTGCCTTATCAATAAACCCGCAGGTATTTACCACCACGATATTGTGATCCAACTTGCGGTTTTCATGCACCACATCAATATCATTGGCCAGCAACTGACCGCTTAATACTTCACTGTCAACCATATTCTTACTGCATCCCAGCGTGATGATGTTGACCTTGTCTTTCCGTAATGTTTTTGTTTTCATAAATTCATCGCAAAGGTAACTGAAGCAGCAGAATTTGATTAATATTACCCTGTTAATACCATCCCTATTTTTGATCACCTAAGATGCTGGAACTTACCTCTCTACGCAAAAAAATCAAAGGGCGCACCGTCCTTACCATAGAAAGCCTGTCGTTTCCCCCAGGTGTTCACTGGTTACGCGGCGCCAACGGCTCCGGTAAATCAACCCTGTTGAACATCCTGGCCGGATTGCTGCCCTTTGAGGGAGAAGTGCGTGCAGCAGGCCAGTCATTAAAGAAACAGCCGTTAAAATACCGCGCACTCGTTAATCATGCGCCAGCCGAACCTCGTTTTCCGGCATTCCTGACCGGGACGGAACTGTGCCAGTTTGTTCAGGCATTGAAAAAAGGCGATGCTTCGCAACACGATTTCTTATGTGGGCAATTGGGCATTGATCAATTTTTGTCTGCACCCACCGGCACCTATTCCAGCGGAATGCTCAAGAAATTGTCCCTTCTCCTGGCTTTTTGCGGACAACCGAAATGGATCCTGCTGGATGAGCCATTTACAACGCTGGACCCACTTGCGCAGCAGTCCCTGGCTAACCTCATCCTGCACCAGCACCGGCAAGGCATTTCATTCCTGCTTACCTCCCACCACCAGGTGGATGCGGGACATTTTAATTTTACCAGCGTTGCAAACCTTGTCAACGGACAAATCCAACTTCAACCCCGCAATGCTTAGGCAGGTTTTGATACGCGGTGTGGTAGTGCCTTTTTATCGCCGGTACGGCGGTTTCCTGCTCTTTCTTTTTTTCATGTTGTTCGGCATTCAACCTTCATTTATGGATGCCATTCACAGCAACTATTATATTGCGCTAGGCATTCTCACATCACCGGTCTTTTTTATCGGCGCGCTAACGGTGTGGATGCTGTATGCGATATTGATCGTTTTGTTCTATCGCGGACTGCTGCAACAACCGCAGTACCTGCACCTGTTTGGCTTAAATGAACTACCAGGTCTACATCGGTTCCGGATGGCGGCCATTATAACCGTTCAATTGTGGTTACCCTGGCTTTGTTATGCATTATTGTTAGTGGCGGCGGGCATTTATAGTCATCACCTGTTATCCCTCGCGTTGGTAACCTTTACGCTTTTAACCTTAATAGCGTTAAGCGCTTACCTGTTGGTGTTTTGGCTAAAACGCGGATTACCTACACACCAAACCAAACTACGCCTTCGCTTACCACTCCCACCAGGCCTGTTTTCGTTTACATTTCGTTTTATTGCCAACCGGCAATGGCTGGGTTTATTGTTACTTAAACTGGCCGGTTTCTTTGGACTTTATTATTTCGTAAAAACGGATGCCGCGCTTCTGGACCGGCGGATGCTGGGGTTATTTTATACCACGCTGCTTTGCGGGCATGGCGTGCTGGTGTTTCGAAACGTGCTGTTCCTGGAAACGGAACTCAACGAATATCGCAACCTTCCGCTGGGATTGTTACGAACAACAGCAGCGATGTTCCTGCTGTACCTGGTGATTTTGTTGCCGGAATTATATGCCTTAAAAGGATTGGCGTTTTTCCAATTGGACCCGTGGTTATTTGCAGCAATGGCAATAACAGGTCCTTCGCTGTTACTGCTCCTGCATGCGCTCGTATACGCCCAACCTTCCAATTTGCAGGAATATCTTCAACTGGTGTTTGGCGTATGGATCGTATTTATATTTTTCAGCCTGTCGTGGAACTGGCTGGCGCCCGCTATCGCGCTGGTTGTGGCAGTTGTGTTATTAGCAATCTCCTGGCGGAATTTTGAAAAAGACGTTACTCCTTCTCAAGATTGAAGAGGCTGTCGACAAATTCATGTTTATCAAATACCAGCAGGTCTTCCATTTTCTCTCCTACGCCGATAAATTTTACGGGTATCTGGAACTGGCTGGCGATTGCCAATACCACACCTCCTTTGGCAGTACCATCGAGTTTGGTGATGGCGAGGGCTGATACGTCAGTAGCTGCAGTAAATTGCCGCGCCTGTTCCAGGGCATTTTGACCGGTAGACCCATCCAGCACCAGCAGCACTTCATGCGGTGCGTCGGGAATGGTTTTCTGGATCACCCGTTTGATCTTGCTGAGCTCCTCCATGAGGTGGGCTTTGTTGTGCAGGCGGCCCGCGGTATCAATCAGTACCACATCGGATTGTTTGGCTACTGCACTTTGCGCAGTATCAAAAGCTACAGCAGCGGGATCACTGCCCATGGCCTGTTTTACAATCGGTACGCCCACGCGTTCACTCCAGATAGTAAGTTGATCAACTGCCGCTGCGCGGAATGTATCGGCTGCGCCGAGTAATACTGATTTACCTGCTTTCTTGAAATTATAGGCGAGTTTGCCAATGGTGGTTGTTTTGCCTACACCGTTTACACCCACCACCAGGATGATGTACGGCTTTGCGGGCAGGTCTGAGTCAAAGGCATAGCTATTGGACGACGGTGCATCTACCAGCAGTTGTTCAATCTCCTGTTGCAGCATACCATTGAGTTCGGAAGCGTTCATGTATTTGTCTTTGGACACGCGCTTCTCCACCCTGTCGATGATCTTAAGCGTGGTATCAATACCCACATCGGCGCTTACGAGTGCTTCTTCCAGGTTGTCGAGCACTTCTTCATCAATGGTGCTTTTACCGGCTACGGCACGGGTAATTTTGGCAAGGAAACCTTGTTTGGTTTTTTGAAGACCCTGGTCGAGGCTTTCTTTTTCTTTTTTCCCGAATAGTTTATTGAAAAAACCCATAATTACATGTTTAACGGTTGACGAAGGCTGCATCCTCTTATGCTGTAAAGCTACCGACTTTGCCCGTAGCGATCCGTCATTGGCGGTTAGTAAAATAAAAAAAGCCGTTCGTACGTGCGAACAGCTTCCTGGTATTCGTTAGCCGACCCGATTATTTCTGGGTCAGGAAATCTTTCACTTTGTCTTTGTGAATGATCTGCTCTTTGAACGTATAGGCGCCAGTTTTCGGGCTGCGTACAGCGCGGATCACTTTTGTCCAGTTCTTCGCTTCGGCAGATGCCTTCAAGTCTTTTACTTTCGCGTTTTTAGAAGCTGCTTTTGCCATGATGCAAGATTAAAAAGGGTGAACTATTTTCAGCCAGGTTCGGCGTAGCCAACCTGTCAATTATTTAATTTCTTTATGAACCGTTACCTTTTTCAGGATCGGGTTATATTTTTTCAGCTCCAGGCGTTCTGGATTGTTCTTCTTGTTTTTTACCGTGATATAACGGCTGGTGCCTGGCTGACCGCTTGTCTTATGCTCCGTGCATTCCAGGATCACTTGTACACGGTTACCTTTCTTTGCCATGATAGTTTACTTTAAATACGTTAGATTTTTTCTCCGTTAGCGCGCAGTTCCTTTACAATAGTGTAAAGGCCTTTTTTATTGATGGTGCGGATTGCATCCGTTGAAACCTTCAACGTAATCCACTTGTCCTCTTCGGCCAGGTAAAACTTCTTTTTCTGCAAATTAGGCAGAAAACGACGCTTCGTTTTAATGTTGGAGTGAGACACTTTGTGACCTCCGATCGGCGTTTTACCTGTAACCTGACAAACTCTGGCCATGACGATTCGATTTTAATTCCGATTTTTTCGGGACGGCAAAGGTAAGGGAAATACTTGAAGTTTACAGGGCATTCAAACTGTTTTTTTTACCCAGCTGTGCAAAACCCCTGAAATCCGCTGCCGCCCTGCTTTTGATCCAACCAGACCGCGGCAGCGTTTTATGGATGTTGGCTGGCAAAGATATTGATAATCAATTGATTTACAATCAAAATAAGATGCCATCCTCATTATCCTCCGGGCTGAAGGGATAACCGGACATAAAATGCCCTGGAAGGCCTTTCCGGGGCCCGTGGCGGATCGCAAGACTTCTTTGGCTATTGATAGCGGGGCTGTTTAAAGCAGCTCCTGGGCTTTCCCCTGGCCTGTAGCGTTGTAGTCGGTAAGGATCATGCATTTACCATTACCGATCCCCTTCAATCCTGCACATTCCTTAACTTTGCACCTCGATCGGTTAAATTCTATTTCATCAATTAATCAAGTTAAGTCATGGCATACGATGTAGTTGTGCTCGGCAGCGGTCCCGGGGGCTATGTTGCGGCGATTCGCGCGGCACAGTTAGGTTTTAAGACTGCAATTATCGAAAAAGAAAGCCTCGGTGGCATCTGTCTCAACTGGGGATGTATTCCTACAAAAGCCCTGCTGAAAAGCGCCCAGGTGATTGAAGATATCAAACATGCTGAAGCCTATGGTATTGAAGCAACGGGTACACCCAAGTTTGATGCCATCATCAAACGCAGCCGTGGCGTAGCTGATAAAATGAGCAAAGGCGTTCAGTTCCTGATGAAAAAGAACAAGATTGATGTGGTGAATGGTTTTGGGAAGCTGAAAGCAAAAGGCCAGTTGGAAGTAACTGCGGCGGACGGATCTACCTCCACTGTAGAAGCAAAACATATTATTATCGCCACCGGTGGCCGGAGCCGTGAATTGCCTGCACTGAAGCAGGATGGCAAAAAGATCATCGGCTACCGTGAAGCGATGACCCTTCCGGCGCAACCCCGCTCCATCATCGTGGTAGGTAGCGGCGCCATTGGTGTTGAATTTGGATATTTCTACAACAGTATAGGTTCCAAAGTAACCATCGTGGAATTTATGCCGCGCATTGTGCCCGTGGAAGATGAAGAGATCTCGAAAGAACTGGAGAAGAATTTCAAGAAGAATGGCATTACCATTATGACAAACAGCGAGGTGACTTCTGTAGATACCTCCGGTGATGGTGTGAAGGCGAAAGTAAAAACGGCTGATGGCGAAGTGACGCTGGAAGCTGATGTGCTGCTGAGCGCTGTAGGTGTATCGGCCAATATTGAAGGCATTGGCCTGGAAGAAATGGGTATTAAAACCGATAAGGGACGCATCATGGTTGATAAATATTACCAGACCAACGTACCGGGTGTGTACGCCATTGGCGATTGCGTTCCCGGCCAGGCGTTGGCGCACGTTGCCTCCAAGGAAGGTATTATCTGTGTGGAAGCGATTGGCTATAACGAGAAAAAATACAACCATCAGCCTGAAGGGCTGGATTACAATAATGTTCCGGGTTGTACCTATTGCTATCCTGAAATTGCCTCCGTGGGATATACTGAAAAACAGGCGCGTGATGCCGGTTATGAAGTGAAAGTGGGCAAATTCCCGCTTAGCGCCAGTGGTAAAGCATCAGCGGCAGGACACCCGGAAGGTTTTATAAAAGTGGTATTTGATGCCAAGTACGGCGAATGGCTGGGCACGCACATGATCGGTTACAATGTAACCGAGATCATCGCGGAAACAGTTGTGGGTCGTAAACTGGAAACAACCTATCATGAAGTGTTGAACAGCATTCACCCCCACCCCACCATCAGTGAGAGCGTGAAAGACGCCATTGAAGTGGCTTACGGTGAAGCTATTCACCTGTAAAAAGAATAAAATTTTATCTTCAGAAAGGATCATCGCAACGGTGATCCTTTTATTTTTGAACCATGAATAACAAACTGGCAGGCACCGCGGTTGCATTGGTATTAATTGCCGTGATCTGTGTATTCGGCGCCATGGCGCTGATCTTCATCCTGCAGGCCATGGGATTAGTTCGTTTCAGGGATACCAAACGTTTTGTAATTTCCAGTGTAGCATTGGGCCTGATCGCGATGTTAGTGATCTATTTCCTGAGAACACGCTGATTGCGCCCGCAGATTCGTATTTATTGCTTCACGATCTTCTGCCGGATCGCTTCCCCATCGTCTTTTTTACCTGTAAGCAGGTACATGCCCGGCTGTAGCTTGCTTAGGTCAATCACCTGTTGCTTGCCGGCAATCACCAATTGCATCACGCGTTGTCCCTGCAGATTGGTAAGCGTAAGCGTGGCTCCAATCCAGCGTGTATCATACGCCACATCCAGTGTAATCTGCGTGGTGGCGGGATTGGGATACAACTGCGGATGCAGCCAGGTTGGATCTTCTGAAGGCAATGGCGTTTCATAGATCAGCGGAGCTTGTAAGCCTGTAGATAGCAGGATCGCGGCACGAGCGCCTCCATCGGCAAAAAGTGTGCGCATACGTTCTTTTTGTCCAACCGTAAACAGGTTTACGCAATCGTCACTGGTGAAATCCATGTAGTTCATGTACATGATCCCGTTAGGATCTTTGTCACAGGCTGTCAGGATACCCGAAGGGCAGCCGGAGCTATAGCCACTTTGTTTGGGAGTGTCTGAAACCCCGTCATCTCCGCAGTATTCGTCGCCCCAGGTATGTTTGAGGTTGAGCCAGTGACCAGCTTCGTGCACGGCCGTTCTACCACCGTTGTAGCCTGCACGGGCGCCACCCGGACCAAAAACACCGGTTGCTATAACGATTCCGTCTTTTGCGGCATCGCCACCCGGCAGGGTGCCATAACCGGCTACGCTGGTGAGATTACAGACCCAGATATTAAGGTAACTTTTACTGTCCCAGGCATCGTCGCCCTGCTGTGCCGAAAATTTCATTTTGTCGTCATCTATCCATTGGGTGATGGGCGTGTATTTGCGGACAATGCCATTGGTATTGCGCCGGCGCGGATCGGAGGTAGCAAGTGCAAATTCAATTTTTGTATCTGCTGCCACTCCTTTGAACCGGGAAGGTGTGTTTGCAGTATCGGCATTGAGCCTGCGAAAGCACTGGTTCATGATGGCGATCTGCGCCACTACGGCTGCATCGGAAATATTTTCACCGGGATAATGGTAGAGAATATGCACTACCACGGGTATACGAATTATATTTTCCTGCTGGTCTCTTGCCAGGGCCGCAGGGCGGTGGTTGAGTTGGTTGCTGGTAAAATTTTCAATAGCGCGAAAATGCTCTTCGAGCGAAGGATTGGCGGCAACAATGCGTTGCTGGTATGTATAATTGGAACAGGCGCGTTGCCCGTAGGTAGTCAAAACAGCCAGGAAGAGAAAAGCAGCCAGTCCGAAGAAACGTATCACCTTCATAAATCCTAATTCATTTGGGTTACGGCATAGCGGTAATTATACGGCCATGAGTCGTTCATCAGTATTGGAAAAAAAATCAGGATAATTGGGAAATACCGTAATGGCGTTCCAGGGATACGATTTGGAGATAGCGGATTGACCCGCTGATCCAAATATAAATGTTAAAATCAATTGTTTTGCTTTTTTTACGACGTATTTTTCGGCTATCGTAAATTTCCTATTCGCACTATTTGAACCCTCTTACCACTTGTATGAAAGCGATTTGTGTTATTTTTTTACTGCTCATCCTCGTTTCCTGTAATAACGGATCGAAAGAAAATACAACCGGGACCGACTCCAGTCTTGCAGTAACCACAATTCCCTGGCAGATCGTGCATACCTACCCGCACGATACCACTTCTTACACCCAGGGCCTGCTGATATATAAAGGAGCCATGTATGAAAGTACGGGACTGGAGGGCAGATCACGGGTGATGAAAACGGATTTAACTACCGGGAAAATCCTTGCGGCACACGCTATTGACAAAACATATTTTGGGGAAGGGATTACCATCCTGCACGACACCATTTACCAGCTAACCTGGCAAAACCACCAGGTATTTATGTATAGTCTCGATGGCTTTCGGTTGTTGCAGACATTTCCGCTCAAAACCGAAGGTTGGGGCATCACTACCGATGGCCGGGAATTGATCGTGTCGGATGGCAGCAGTAACCTTGCATTTTATGAACCTGGCACCTTCCGTTTTCTCCGTAATGTTCCAATTACCTATGAAGGGCAATTGATCAACAATGCCAATGAGCTTGAATATATTGACGGGGCTGTGTATGCCAACCGCTATGAAACGGACGACATCCTGAAGATAAACCCCGTAACCGGCGTGGTGGAAGGCCGTATTGATTGCAGTGCCCTTGGCAATCAGGTGCGTTCAAAATATCCCTGGGTGGATTATTTCAACGGTATTGCATACGACAGCGCTACACGCAAGATGTATGTTACGGGTAAACTGTGGCCGGAGTTATACGAAATACAATTGGGAAAATAATACGGTTCAGGAAGCAGGATTATCTTTTCCTATCACATAGATCACGGAACTGCAGCGATCCGTGTTGCCCAGCGCTGCAAGATTAGATCGCAACCCATTCCAGCAAGCCAGCGGCAACTTTGTTTTGCCAAATTTATATTTATTGCTGAGCATTGAAATGTAGAAGCTATCGAACCACATGGGTCGTACAGACTCACATTTTAGTTGGTGCCTGGCTACCAGCGTTCGCATCGCCGCAGGCGAAAAATGATAGAGATGTCGCGGCACATCATAGGCGGCCCAAAATTCTTTGTAAACAGCCGCATCCCGCGATGTAAAATTGGGAACGGCAATCAGCAATTTGCCATTGGGTTTGAGCAATTTCTCCATTTGCCGGAGGTAGTCGTCCAGCGCATGCACATGCTCCAGCACATGCCAGAGCGTGATGGCATCAAAGCTGCCTGCTTCCAGGTGAAAGAATTGTTCAATGGGTTGCAAGGCGATACCATACAATTCCTTTGCCTTATGGCGGGCTGCATCTTCCGGTTCAAGCCCGGTTACCGTCCATCCGGCCTGTTGCATTGTGTTTGCAAAAGTGCCTACGCCACTGCCTATGTCGAGCAAGCGCCCCGTGCGAAGACCTGTTTCCCGTTGTACCAGGTTCCGTTTGCGGAGCATGGTACGTTTCCGCACAGCCAGGTAAAGCCGGTTTACGAGTCCGCGCGATGTATTGGTATGGGAGATATAGTCTTCCGACTGGTAGTAGGGTCCAATCGCTTCCGCGGTTGGCACGTCTTGTGTAAATCGCAGTGTGCATTGCTCGCATTCCACGATCATAAATTGCTGTTGGCTAACGGTGAAGTCGCGAACTGGAAATACTTCGCGGAAAGCAGTTGATCCGCAAGCCGGGCAATGGGTATAATGTACAAGGGAGTCCATCAGGAGCGCAAAGTAAACTGAAAATGAGGAATAGCGATCCTTCTCAGGGATTTTTATAATAAACGGGCGATGGAATTGTTGGAGCGGCGGAGTTGTTGCCGGTGGATGCTATAGACACGCCATGTTCTGAAAAATACCAGCCGATAAACATAACCAGCACCAGTACCAGCGCTACGGCCCAGGCCCACCAATAGTTTTTGCGGCCGGGTTGCTGGTTCAGGTATTCCATCATTTGTTCCGAGGTCTTTTCATCCTCTCCTACCCGCACGGTATGACTTGCATTTTCACGAAGAATCTTTTCCGCTTTTACGGGTGGTCCCTCGGGTTGATCGCGAAGGGCTGTTTCGAAACGAATTTCACCGGCGAGTCCGGCGCTTAATGTGCCAATTCCCCTCCAGGTAATCCGGGAACCTTCGCGCACCTTTTTTTTGAGATCAAACACAAAATCATTGAATCGTACCACGGCTTCCCGTTCATCTGCATTCAACGATTTTGCCAACCAGGCAAAGAAACTGCGTGGTGGCTGGATATTGCCGTGATGAAGGGCGATGGTTTGTGAAGGCGGTAATAATTGTTTATTGGAAAAATCACCTGTTGCGGGCTTTCTCTCTAACAGGAAGCTACCGATCCCTGGTAAATGCAGGGCTTTGTGATGAACCAGGTATTGATACAGTTCGTCGTACATCTAATTTTTTTGATCAAACGAAAATACGACTCCGCCCACAAAGTTGAACCCATATACCGGGTATTGATTCCAGCGTTGGTATTCCTGGTTGGTGATATTATTGAATTGCGCCCAGAGATTTACATTTTTGGTGATCCTGAATTCAAGCCCGGCATTCAGATCCAATGCTCCTTTTAGTTTGCCGTTGTCAAGATTGGCTTTGCGATATTGGGGACCTGTCCAGCCAAAAACATCGGCTTTTAGCCAAAGATCTTTTACCACCTGCACACGCATATCGGCAGTCATTTCCATGGGCAATAAGCCCCATGCTTTTTGTTCCTGTTTCAGCCCGGTGTATTTGTTGAAATTCCATCCCAGCAGGAATGAAAATTTCTCCTGCTGGGTATAGCCTACCTGGCCGGCCAGGTTGAGGACATTGATGCGGGGCTCATACAGCACTACAAATGATTTTCCGCCCAGCCCGGTGGTAGTATCATTTACGAAGAGTGGCTGGTTATTAATTTTATTAAAGCCAATCTTTGCGCTGTAAGTGATATGATCATCCAGGGAACCCTTAAACCCGGCGAAGCGCTCTTCTATCCATGTATTTTTAAATGTTGCGGGCATCCATAGCCAGGGGTTTTGCGACGCCAGGTATTGATAGGAGGTTTTGCGCATATAGCCCGACCAGCCCGCCTGGAAATAAACACGTTTGTCACTGGTACCAATTTCTGCCAGGACGTTCGGGAACATTTTAAATTCTTTATTATCCCAGGATGGGCGTATTCCTGCCTGCAGCATCAGTTGATCGTTGCGGTAGATCACAGACGGGGCGATGGAATACATGGTGTTGTTGATGGCCGTTTTGTTTTTGGGAGATACGCGACTAAGGTCAAAATTCAAGCCCAGGTTGACGGCAAAATTTTCGCCTACGGTTTTCTCCAGCGGCAGGTTGATCACCGTGTTGCTTTCGCTGTTTTTAAGATTGTCGCTGAATATATCAATTTTTACCTCGGGGGAATAATTGAGTCCGAATGAAGTGGCATTGATATTATGCAGGCCAACGCGTGCGCTGATGGTCTGAAAATTCTGTTTCAGGGAATCTTTGGTAAAGGAAAGGCTTTGGGGTTCGTAGCCGTATTTATAGGTTTTATCCTGCTTCATTCCAATACTTGCGTCCCATTCATTGTTCCCGGCAGATTTGTAATAGCCGCTGATGCGAAACTGTGTATTGGTAAAATCCTGGTAATCGCGTTTTCCCTGGGAGGATACATGTTTTGCATAAATATTGGCCCCGGCGTTGGTACCGTCTCCAAAGGAAAAACCGGCCTGGAGGTATGGGGTACGCAGGCTACCAAACCCGGCTTTGATATAATTGCTGTTGTCAAATTTACCAACGGAGTCAACCGTTAATGCCAATGGTTTCAAAGAACCCGGCTGAAAGGCCAGCGCGAGGTTTTGATTGGGGATATTATATTGCAGAACCGGCTTTGTAGTATCAGACGGTGGTGGGGTTGCGTTAAAGTTGATCTTGGCAGATTCTTTCAGCACCGGCTTGAACGAGGAGTGGATATCCACTGATTTACTGCCGGATGTATCTTTCTGCGCCATCGCAGTGGTTCCAAATGCAAGGGATGCTGCCAGGAAAAAAATATAGCGGGGCTGTTTCATACGCATGTTGAAATTTTGTGGGGCTTTTGTTAATTACCTACTTTACTGTTTCTGCCTTCTTCTTCAGTTACCTGGTCCAGCTTGGCCTGGGCCTCTGATTTCAATTCAGCATTCAAACTGTTGTCTACGATGCTTTGGAATGTTGCTTTTGCATTGAAATAGTCTTTTTCCTTGAAATAGATGTCCCCAAGGAGAATATAGGATTTTGTAACCCAGAAATCGTACGACCCTGATTTGTTGATCGTTTCCATCGCCGCTTTTTCGGCTTCCGGGAGGTGACCTCCTACCGAGAACCAGCTGTTCGCGATCTCGTATCTTGCTTCCGCCGCAAGGGCGCCTTTGTTTTGTGCAATTACAGATTTATAGTTGGCAATGGCAAGATCATACTGGCCGCCCACCTGGTAGGATTTAGCGATAGCCATATTTGCAAGGGCTTTGTCATCTGAACTGCTGCCTTTGGCAGATGTAAGCTCCTTGGCATTGTCTACGGCATCAGACCATTGTTGCAACTGGTACTGGCAGCGCAGCAGCCCGCGCATGGCCTCCAGTTTATCTTCCTGTGAAGAACTGACCTGTTTCAACTGCACAAAATACTGCTCTGCTTTCTGATAGTTTTTCTGTTCAAAGAAATAGATACGGGCTGCCTCCAGGATTGATTTTTCTGCGTAACGGTTGGGGGCGTTGGAGGCCACATATTCGTAACCGCGAAGCGCGTTATTAAAATCCTTTCGTGCATTATAAATTTCAGCGCTGTAAAAATTAGCATCAAGCGTATAAGCGCCGGAAGAAAACTTTTGGAGATAGCTACTGAATGCAGTTAGCGCTCCTGCTGTATTATTATTCTCATACTGCGCATAAGCAGCAGACCATGTCAATGAATCTTCTGCATCAATACTGATGGGCCTGCCTACCTGCCGCATGAAGTCGGCATACTCTGCAGGTTTACCATTTTCCACGTAGATAGAACGTACATTTTCCAGCACATCATCGGCTTCCTGTGCATTAGGATATTGTGTAACCAGGGTCCTGTATTGATTCAGGGCCTCGGTGTTATTATCAAGGTTGTAATAGGCATTTCCCAGTTTTTGATAGGCCTGGGGTTTCATGCTGCTGTTGGATGTGGTTTTAAGTATGGTATTCAGGTACGGGATCGCATCTTTATACCGTTCTTCTGCCATGTATGTATTTGCAATTTCCATGTTGGCGTCTGTCAGCAACGACGAAGTTGGAAATTTGCGGGTCATGGTGTTGAGCAGGGAAATTTTCTCCGTTGGATTTTTAATCCCGGAGATCATGGAATTTTGGAAGGTTGCGTAATCTTCAGCCGGCCAGGAGAATTTGATCACGTTGTCATACATCGCCTTGGCCTTCGTAAAGTCTTTTTGCATAAAATAGCAATCCGCGGTGCGGACATACGCATCCTGCACCAGGTCGCCGGAATTCAAAGCCGGATTTTTTGCCAGTGGCTCAAAGAATGATTGTGCGGCGGCGTAGTTTTCCTTGCGCAGGTAACAATAACCGAGGTTATACCGGGCGTTGAATGCATTTACTTCACCGGTGGTAGGCGCACCTCCGGAAATATAGGCATTGTAATATTTTATGGCATTGTCGATATCATTGCGACGGTAGGCCAGCTCCCCTTTCCAGAAATTGATATAAGGCGATACCTGCCCGTTGTTTGGATCTTTCAATGCCTTATCGAGTAATCCATCGGCTTCGGCGAGGCGGCCGTCATTGATCAATTCCGCTGAGCGACCATAAAGGATTCGCGGGTAGAGCCGTTTTGCATTTTCCGAAGGATTTTTTAACCCGTCCAGCAATGAGAGCGCGTCTTTGAAATTATTGGTATTGGCAAGTGCAGATACCAGCAATTCGCGGGCTTCTGCATTATAGGTGGAATTGGGATATTCGGACAAAAATGATTTCAATGTATTCAGTGCTTCATCCTGGTACCCTAATTCATAGGAAAGTTTCGCGTACTGGTAGCGTGAAATTTCGCGCTGGGTAGGATTGCTGCTGTTGGAAGCGCAGAACAGGAATGCGTTTCGTGCATTGCTTTTCTGACCGGTCTTCAAGTATGCATCACCCAGCAGGTACATTGAGTGCTGGCTAAGGGAATCTGTTTTGCCACTGAGTTGTTTAAACCCGTCGATGGCCTTATTGAGCTGACCGGCCTGGTAGTAACAGTAGGAAAGTTCGTACACATCTTCGCGGCGTACTTTGGAGGATTTGTTAACATATTCTTCCAGGTACGGCAGCGCCATGGCGTATTCTTTCCGCTCAAAATGGGCGTGCCCGATCAGTTGTTTCAGCTCCAGGTCATAATACTGGGTATTGGCGCCAGACTTTAGCTTATTCTGCACGTAATTGATCGCTTCTTCCTTCTTGCCCTGCAGGTAATAGATTTGGGCAATATAATACGGTACTACGCTGGCATAATCTTTCTCATTTTCCACTACGCGGAAACTTTGCAGTGCGTCACTGTACTGGCCGTCGCGGAACGCGAGAAAACCGTAATAGTAATTTGCGTCAAGGTAATTGGGATCGTCTTTAATAGCGCGGATCGTATTAAAGAGTGGCTTGGCCTCACGGAAACGTTGCTGGGTAAAATAAGCATATCCCTGGTGAAACTTCATATCGGCAATTTCGCGGTTGCTGAGATTGTCGATATTGGTCATTTCATACTGGCGGGCCGCATCTCCAAATTGCTGTTTACGGAAATAATATTCTCCCAAATGAAAGCTCATCATCTGGGCGCGGGCAATATTTTTTTCGTAATCGATATATGCTTTGGCGTGCTCTTCCGAGCGATTCTCATTTTGCTTCAGGGCGCACACCGTAGCATAATAGTCAACTTCCTGCGCGGTGATCGTCCGGTTGATCCGGTCAGTTTCACGCAGGTCATGCTGCAGCTCTTTAAAAATCGGGTAGGCCAGGCTATACTGTTCTTTCTGAAAATAGTCCTTGGCTTCTTTAAAAGAGGCCTGGGGATCAGAATAGAAACGGGTTGACTGGGAAAATACAGAGAGGCTGCTGCTGACCGCAACGAGAAGTACAATTTGATTCTTCATGAAGGTTGTCCTTTATTCCGTTGGTGGATTAACGTTGCAATTTTCAAAATATTTTCAGCCCAGCCCAAACATCATTCCAAACAGGTGTGGATAAGTCCGCAAACCGATTTGTTTTAACATTTTATTCCAGCATTTGGAGCCGGTTGCTGTTGTTTGCAACTGCAAAAATCGAACCCAGGATGAGAAAATAGAGCGTTAAGTTGCGTAATTCTGCAATGTTAACGAAGGTTTTCGATCATCCGCGCGTTTTTCTTATTATTGCAACATCAAAATGCAACTTCCATGAAAAAGCTTTTTTCAACAAAGTATTCAGACAATTCACTGTCTTTTGCCTTTTTATTGTTACGCATCATGCTCGGCGGGTTGATCATACCGTATGGTTATCTCAAACTGGTGCATTTTGCGCAATATTCACCGGGGTTCACTGATCCTTTTCATGTCGGTTCCACCGTCTCCTACATCCTTGTCATTTTTGCAGAATTTTTCTGTGGCATTTTTGTGCTGCTGGGGTTGATGACGCGCTTCGCCACTATCCCGCTGATCATTAACATGGCGGTAATCGTTTTTTATGTAAATCATGGCCATTTTTCAAATGCCAGTCAATATCCCAATACCCAAATTGTTCCCACCATGTTCCTGGCCGGCTTTATCGTGTTATTATTTACCGGGCCCGGGAAGATCAGTATGGACAGGCTGATTGGAAAGTAATGAAGCAGTAGCCAATGTTTACCAGCGAAACTAAGATCAGGGTCCGCTATGCGGAAACGGACCAGATGGGTGTTGTTTATCACAGCAACTATTTCCCCTATTTTGAATCGGCCCGCGCGGAATCGATCCGGGATCTTGGATTTACCTATGCCGATATGGAAAAAATGGGTATTATCATGCCCGTGGTAGACGTACATTGCAAATACCTGCGACCGGCGCGGTACGACGATCTGCTGACGATCAAAACAACGCTGAAAGAACTTCCGTTACAGCATAAGATCGATTTTCATCATGAGGTATACCATGAAGATGGCAGCCTGCTGGTAACCGGGCGGGTGACGCTTTACTTCGTGGAGGCCGGAAGCCTGAAAAAAACCACGATGCCGCAGGCTTTGCTGGAACGGATTCAACCCTATTTTAGCTAATTTTAGCGGAGCAGGATAATTATTAATCAATGGAGCAATTGCAGGAACAAGAGGGACCACAACACCAGGAAGATGCAACAGCCGAGCCGCGGGCCACTGTTTATCCTCCAAAATTTACAGCCCCGCCCGCTTCTGCTACCGCTATCTGGATGCGCTCCATTGTGAGCCTGGTGATCTATCTTACCATTGGTTATTATATCTTTCCTACGTACCAGATGTTGCTGCTCATCACAGCCATTGTTATTTTTCATGAAATGGGGCATTTCCTGGCCATGAAATCATTTCGCTACAAAGACCTCGGCATTTTCTTTATTCCATTGCTCGGCGCTTATGTTTCGGGATCCAAACGGGATGTTTCTCAAAAAGAATCTGCAGTTATCCTCCTGGCCGGGCCACTTCCCGGTATCATTGTCGGCGTTATCTTTTACCTGCATGGCCAGTCGGACCCGTTTGCCCATATCGGCCATATTTCTTTTGAAACCATTGGTCTTGCCTTTATTTTGCTCAACCTCATCAACCTGCTTCCTGTATATCCGCTGGACGGCGGGCAATTGCTTAATCGTGTATTCCTGGATGAGGATGGCTGGATCAGTAAATTTTTCGTGATCCTGTCTGCCGCATTCATCGCTTATATCGCACTTTTTGTATTTGGTTATCCCAGCGGTCTTCCCCTGCTTGTATTTCCTTTTATGATGCTGTTGCGACTGGTGGGTGATCGTAATCTTAACAGGGTGGAGAAAAAAGTGGAAGAAGAAAATATCAACATGGATTGCTCCTGGGATGAACTTTCCGATGAACAATACTGGAAAGTGCGCGACATTGTTGTGCAGGAACATACCGGTTTCCGAAATGAAATTGCGGGGCCTCCGTACCAGTATAGTGAAAAAGAAGACCGCATTATGCAGGTAATCCAGGGACTTTTACACCGGCACCTGATCCAGGATATGTCGCTGGTCGGCAAACTAACAGTTTTTATTCTTTGCATCGCTGCATTTGCGTCGCCCTGGCTGATTGATATGGACATGAGTTTCCTGCGACGTTTTGGGCTCTAGTAATTTTTGAGATTGTCAAGTACTGTATACATTTTTCCTACCAGTTCCGAAGCCCTTCCGTCGTAATTATTCACGAGGAAAGAGAATATATACTCCCGCCCGTTTTTAGACACCTGGTAGCCGCAAAACCCTTTGCAATCGCTGATCGTACCGCTTTTCATTTTCATGCCGTTGTATTCCGGGAGTGCATTATAAAAAGAAGCGAACCATGGTCTTGTTTTGGCATATTGAAGTACAAAAACCTGAGAATGGGTGGTAACGCGGTTGGCCGGTGACAACCCGGATCCATCATAGGTGTTCAATTCATCAGCAGGAAGTCCCTGTTTTTTCCAAAAATCGCGGATCAGTGAAACGCCATGACGCGTGCTGCCATCCCCGTCTGTTTGATAGCCTACCTGGCGGGCCAGGGCCTCACCAAAAAGATTTACGCTGCGGCGAAGGAACCAGAAATTAACCGAATCCAACACAGGCGATTGGATGGAATCCAGCAGCACCGGTGTAGGCACAAATGCTTCAACACTGCCGGTAGCAACGGAATCTGCCAGGAATTGCATTGGGCCGCCGATGGGAATACCTGCAGCCAACAGTGATTTTTGTACAGCTGCGCCAAATTCTTTGGACGGTTTGGGAATGGAGCCTGAGATACTGAAACGGTTGCGTCCGGGCGGAATGGTTCCCGTTGCAAATCCGCGATCAGCCCCGGGCGGATAAAAAATATAGCCGTTGTCACCACTGCCTTCCGGTCCGCTGGTGATCAAATTTTGCAGGTTGAAAAAACGCAGTTCCGGGTTGGTAGCCACCACGCTGGTGGTTCTGTCTTGTACCGACGGGGATTTCAGCACCAGGTCGTACTGGTTCTCATACCAATTGAGGCTTTGGCAGCCGGCGCCGTAGTAATTGCCAATGTCCTGCCATATCCAACCTTCAGGTAGCGGTTGAATTCCCAACTCCGCATCATCTACCAGCAGATTGCCCGAAATTTTCCGAATACCTTTTTCCCGAAGAGCGGTTGTGACATGATCCAGCACCAGATTTGCATCGGTTTCCGGCCAGCGTTTACTGCCCAATGTAGGGTCGCCACCCCCGGTGATCCGGAGTGATCCGTTGAGAACACCATTTGTTATTGCACCGGTATAACCGATATAGGTTTTGAAACGAAAATTATTGCCCAGCAACTCAAAGGCGGCCGCGCTGGTAATCACTTTCTGAGTGGACGCGGGCGCTAATCCTAACTGGGAATGAAGATCATAAACAACATCACCTGTTTTTGCGTCAATTACGTACAGTGAGTACGCCGCATGTTTAAGCTGGTCGTCATTCCCAAAATTATCCATGGCGGATTGCAGCCGTTGCTGCACCGTCTGCGCCTGTGCATACAATACTCCCGACAGCATTCCAAGAGAAAAAAACAATTTTTTCATGGTAAAAATCCCCTTGCCCCGAAGTTACTGGTTAATACTTTTGAAAAACATGAAAACAGCATTAAAGAATCAAACGGAAGAATGAGCAAAAACCCAGAAGTGAAAATATCAACAGATATTTGTGTTTAAAACAGGATCGAATGGAAAGCTTGAATGCGTCCATTATTACAATTGGTGATGAATTGTTGATTGGCCAGACAATTGACACTAACAGTGCGTTTATTGCCCAGGAATTGAACCGGATCGGGGTTTGGGTGCACCGACGGGTAGCCGTAGGCGATGTGTACGATGATATCTGGAATGCACTTGATGAAGAGGCTGCACGTTCCCGCATTGTGATTATTACCGGTGGACTGGGCCCCACGGCAGATGATATTACAAAGCCGCTATTGTGCAGGTATTTTGGTGGCAAAATGGTGGTGAACCAGGATGTGCTGGCACATGTACATTATCTTTTTGAAAAAGTATACCGGAGGCCCGGACCCATTCTCGAACGCAACCTGAAGCAGGCTGAAGTTCCCGACGTGTGCACGGTACTGCACAACGCGCGGGGATCGGCACCGGGGATGTTATTTCGGAAAAATGACACGGTATTTATATCACTACCCGGCGTACCGCATGAAATGAAAGGCCTAATTACCAACCAGGTGATCCCGGTATTGAAAGAAACGTTTAAAATGCCAGCCGTTCTGCACCGGACGGCTTTTACAGCGGGCCAGGGAGAATCTATGATTGCCGAGCAGTTGGTTGATTTCGAAAGGGCTCTTCCTGCGCATGTCAAACTCGCCTATCTTCCCAACTATGGAATGGTGAAGTTGCGACTTACCACCCGCGGTGAAAACAGCGAAGCGCTGTCGGCAGAAATTGATACTTATTTCAGGCAACTTCTCGAAAAAGTGAAACCCTGGCTGGTGGCAGAAGACGATGCGGGCCTGGAGGTGGTGATTGGCCGTGTATTGCAACAGCAAAATAAAACAATGGGCACTGCCGAAAGCTGTACGGGCGGCTATATTGCACACCTCGTGACGAGTATTGCCGGATCATCGGCCTATTACAAGGGGAGCATTATCAGCTATGCCAACCAGGTAAAGGAAGACGTATTGGGCGTACAGGAACAAACGTTGCGGACTGAAGGTGCGGTGAGTGAACAAACGGTGCGGGAAATGGTGAAAGGCGCATTGGAACAGCTGAAAACGGATTATGTAGTAGCTACCTCCGGTATTATGGGTCCGGGTGGCGGCTCGGAGGAAAAGCCGGTTGGTACCGTGTGGATCGCCGTGGGAGATGCAACACGTATCGAAACCCTTCAACTCCACCTGCGGTTTGACCGGCAACGGAATATCGCGATGACCGCTTCACAGGCGCTGAATTTTTTGCGGAAATTCATTTTGACTAACAGTTGATCGTCCCGATAAAACGTAAATCATTACCTTTGAGCGCAAATTTACCCGTCCAAAACGGGTGATTATTTAGATTGCTGCTACAAAAAACTGATCTATGGCTCTTGTTGACCTAATAATGCCGAAACTGGGCGAAAGTATCATGGAAGCAACCATTCTGAAATGGTACAAACAACCCGGGGATGCTGTAAAGATGGACGAAACCGTCCTGGAAATCGCCACCGATAAGGTGGACAGTGAGGTTCCCAGTACGGCATCCGGCGTTATCGAAGAAATCCTGTTTAAGGTGAACGATGTGGTTCCGATTGGTACTGCCATTGCCCGCATCAGGACTGCGCAGGCCGAGACCACCACAACAACAGTCCCCCCGCCCCAACCCGTTGTTCAACAGGAAGCTCCAGCGGCCGTTGCTGAGCCTGAAGAACAACCCGTTCAGGAGGCCGTAGTTACGCATACTACGCCAGCGCGGTCACCATCGGCTGGAACCGGCCGGTTTTATTCCCCACTGGTATTGAATATTGCAGCCAGTGAAGGGATTAGTATGAGTGAGCTGGAAAATATTCCCGGAACGGGCAACGAGGGAAGAGTTACGAAAAAAGATATTCTTCAATACCTGGCGTCCGGTCGGAAAACTGCGGCACCTGCCTCCCAACCGGTTATTATTGAGCAAAAGGGAACTTCATCCGGGGAAACTACAGCCACGCCCCGCCAGGACACACCGGCCCGAAGCAACACGTCCGTTACTAACTACACAGGAAATGTAGAGATCATAGAAATGGACAGGATGCGGAAACTGATCGCGGAACATATGGTGCGCAGCAAACACACCAGCCCACACGTAACAAGCTTTACAGAAGCCGATGTTACCAATATGGTATTGTGGCGCGACAGGGTAAAGAAGGACTTTGAAAAAAGAGAAAATACAAAAATCACGTTTACGCCGCTTTTTGTTGAAGCGATTGTTCGTTGCATCAAAAAATTCCCGCTGATCAACTGCTCAATTGACGGCGACCGGATTATTGTAAAAAAAGATATCAATATCGGCATGGCTACGGCCCTGCCCAGCGGAAACCTGATTGTACCGGTTATTAAAAATGCGGATCAGCTAAACCTGGTTGGACTGGCGCGGCAGGTAAACGGCCTCGCCGACGCTGCCCGGAACGGTAAATTAAAAGCAGACGATACCGCTGGTGGTACATTTACTTTTACCAACGTAGGCACATTCGGAAGCCTGATGGGCACGCCGATCATTAACCAACCGCAGGTTGCCATCTTAGCTGTAGGCGCTATTAAGAAAAGACCCGTGGTAATTGAATCGCCACACGGAGACAGCATTGCCATTCGCCACATGATGTACCTCAGCATGAGTTACGATCATCGCATCGTGGATGGAAGTCTGGGCGCCACCTTCCTGACTGCAGTTGCGAAAGAGCTGGAAAACTTCAACCCCGACCGGGAATATTAACCCACGCAGAATTAGGCCGCATCCTGGCTTAAAAATCGAACCAGGCTACGCTTGGCAATGGGCAACAGGGTTTCATGTACCGGGAATTGAAGATCTGTTTCTATTACATACACCGCCGGGTTAGGAAGTTCCCGTCGATAACGGATCAACTCCGATTTCAATTGTTCGTAGGTGGTGCCGATGCTGGTACGCCGCTCGTCAATTTGCGTGGTTCGCATCGCCCTGAACCGTTCATCGTGTTTTTCAAAAATAGACAGCCGGTACCGATAAACAATGGTGGAATGGGTATGCCCGGATGTAAGGAAAAAATAGCCCTCCTGCGTATCCAACGGCACTAATCCTACCGGCGCTATCGTCAGTTTGTCCTGCACAAATTCATATAGCTCGGTGCCTTCTTCAATAATATTCCGGATCGCGCCGGCCGAGTAATGAATGATCTCTTCCAGCTCCTGCATCAGCTCATCATCTTCGATCATCCGTTCATACAATAACTGCAGTTGCTCCAATTTAATTCCGGTCAGCTTTTTCGGAAAATGTTCCTGGAGATACTTTTTGTTTTCGCGAAACGAAACAATATTGTGATAATGAAAAATCACATCCGTAAGCTGGGGGTACAACCGGTTTTCATTGAAACAGGCGCTCACTTCTTTCAGGTAGGCAAGCAGGGTATATTTCTTCAATTCGAAATCAATGCGGCCTTCCGCAAACCAGGTTTCTGATAATTGTTTCATACGGTATGTTTTTCAGGTTCGTAGGATTAACCTAATTTACAAAAAAGACGTAAATTCTGTACCATGCGTTTAACCTGGAATTGTTAAAACCAACAACCATGAAACAAGTTTTTGTTGCCATAATAGTTGCATTGCTGGTTCAGTCCTGTGCAAGCACCAATACGCTTTATATTGTTCGCCATGCTGAAAAAGAACCCGTGCCGGCCGGTGCCAGCCGGATGATGGCAAGTGATCCACCGCTTTCAGCAGCGGGTCAACAACGCGCACTGGCATTACGCGATCGCCTTGCTGATAAGAACATTTTCTTTATTTTCTCAACCGACTACCAGCGTACCAGGAACACCGTGCAACCGCTTAGTGAAGCTACGCAGGTTCCGGTGGTTACTTATAGTGCGCGGATGGACTCCATGGATATTTTTATCAGCCAGTTGAAAAAAATACGAAAAGGTAATGTATTGATCGCCGGGCATTCCAACACCATCGATGATCTTGCGAATAAGCTGGTTGGGCATACCGTTGTAGCCGGAGATTTACAGGAGAGCGACTATAGTAACCTGTTTATTATTCGCCGGAAAGGCAATCATTACCATTTCTCCCGGCAGCGATATGGAAGGCAAATGTGAAATTGTGATAAATGTGCTAATGTGGCCCCACGGCCTGAATGCAATTATTTAATTCAGTGATTCGATAGCCACTAGTGTCCGGGGAAAATGAAAAGCAAGCCCCTTATGCAAAAAGAAGGTTGACTTTTGGCTGTCCGGTAAAGTTTTATCCGGGCTTTGGGGACCCGCAAATCATTAAAGTTGTATTGAGCTATTTTTTGTAACGCGAAGGCCGCAAGGGTTTCGCAAGGGCCGCAAGAGAAAGACCTTTCTCCGCAAATCGTTCTCACTATTCTAAAGCATTCACTTACTTCGGCTGTCCGGTAAAAGTCTCCCTTACTGTCGGCGATTTGTAGGTTATTGAATTGTATTTTAACCTACCAGTTGCGGCGGAGGCGCCTTCTTTTTGTGCGGTTCCGCGCAGCGGAATGGCGCTGCCAAGCACAAAAAACAGCGCCGGAGCTGCAACTCGGCCCGCCGGCCGTGGAGGCAAAGAAGCCGCAAGCGTTGCAATTGCCCAACTTCATAGGATATGCCAAATTTTACCCGGACACTAGTGATTCGATAGCAGAGGAAAAAGATTAATGTGGAAATGCAGTTACCAAAATGCAACGCTCCGATTTTCGTTGTTTAATTTTTATCTATCCGCTGTTGACTACATCTCTCCTCTTTAATTATTAATTATTAGTTGTTAACTTTTAACTGTATCAGCGTTTTGTTCCTGTAATGATGCCGTATTGCCAGAGACCTTTCTTCATGCCCTGGCGTTGGAATTTGCAGGCGCGGATGTTGCCGATCTGAAGTGCTGTGGCGCTGTTGGAGAACCTCAATTTTTTCCAGTTAACATAGGCTGAAGCCAGCCAGTAGAAACGGTACAGGCGTTTGGAGGAATGCGTGGTTTCCGCGGTTATATCCCGGTAATTGACTGAATCAAACCCGGTGGTGCGCATGAACTCCGAAAAACGTTCGGGCGTTTCCAGGTAATTCACCTGCCAGCCATCCAGCCAGTTGCGGATCACCGGGTGATCATTATTGCTGAACACCGGCACAAAACCATCGGCTACTACCAGGCGCCCTCCTGGCCGCAGCAGCCGGAACGCCTCGCGGATAAATGTTTCTTTATTATCTGCATAGCAAACACTTTCGCATCCCCATACTACGTCAAAACTGGCATCTGCAAAACTTGTTTCTGCATAATCCATTACCTCGAAACGGGTGCGGTCGCCAACGCCACGTGCGGTAGCGTTTTGCATAGCCTGTTCGGCCTGCCTGGATGAAAGTGTGATGCCCGTAACATGTGCACCTGTTTGCCCTGCAATATAGATGCTGCTGCCACCAACGCCACAGCCTGCATCAAGAACCACATCGCCTGACTGTATACCTGCTGCGGCAATCATTACATCATTCATTCGCAGCAGCGACTGGCGAAAACTATGAACGGTATGATCCCAGAAGCCGTAGTGAATAGCAAGACTGCTGGCGAGATCCCAGGAGTCTTTGTAGGCATGCTCCGTGCTGCGGTAATAATCGATTATGCGCTGGTGATAGTCATTCTGTGCCATCCACCGTAATTTTTTTCTCGCGTTGAACGAGTATAAAAATATGAACAATCAGGGCAAGCGCAATGATACCCACGCCCACATAAAACCAATTACTCAGGTATTGATTTTCTTTATAAATAATAAATGCAAGGATGATCCCATAAACAGGCTCCAGGTTAAAGGTGAGACTGGCGGTGAATGCAGATAACTTTTTTAATGCATTGGAAGAAAACTGGAATGCAACCACGGAACAACCCCAGGATAAAACGAGGAGCCAGCCGATATCTGACCATCCCGGCCAGAAATGTTCACGGGCGGGATATGCTGCAAAAAATACGGGCAATAACACGCATAGCCCGATGAATCCGCCCGTTTGTTGCCAAAGCAGCAGGGTTTGCACATTGGTTTGCTTTAGATATTCCCGGTTAAAGATGGGGAAAATAGCCGCCAGGATGGCGGATGAAACACCGAGCAATATGCCGGCTTTGTAATGCGTATCAAAATGAAAAATTACATAGATACCGCTCATCGTAACCAGTCCCAGCAACAACTCTCCCCAGTTGATGGCCTTTCGCAGAAAGAAGGGTTCAAACAATGCCGTAAAAAAACTGGTGGCGGCAAAGCAGACCAATGCTACCGACACATTGGATTCCTTGATGGCTGCATAAAATGTAAGCCAGTGAAAAGCGGCAATAATCCCAACTCCCATGATTTTCCATCGCAGTGCCGGTGGTATTTTCTCCACCTGTTTTAAAGCCGGGAACAGCACCCACATGGTAGTGGCGGTAAACAGCAAACGGATCCACACAATCATCCCGGCATTGACCGTAATTAACCGGCCAAGAATTCCCGTAAAGCCTGCCAGGAATACAGCAATATGAAGTTGGAGAAACGCTTTGCGCATGGGAATGCAAGCTATCAAA
This sequence comes from Bacteroidota bacterium, assembly GCA_048498035.1. Lineage (GTDB taxonomy): Bacteria > Bacteroidota > Bacteroidia > Chitinophagales > Chitinophagaceae > CADEDV01. The sequence goes on from JBEHYT010000014.1 coordinate 44,575, forward strand.
ATTCCGGAAACGAAGTAGGAAAAGAAGGGTTATTTACTTTCAGACAGCACCTCTTTGTTGTCCATCACGGGCGCTTCAGCGGGCTCAGCGTCTTTCTTTACGCGTTTGCGATAATTGGTAAACAGGCTATGCCAGCGCAGTTTCAACACCCCCAGAATTCCTTCCTTTACAATTCCCTTGTTCATCTTCGAAACGCCATAAGTGCGATCCTGGAACATAATGGGCACTTCCTTGAGCTTAAAACCCAGTTTCCAGGCTGCAAATTTCATTTCGATCTGGAAGGCGTAGCCTACAAAAACAATTTCGTCCAGGTTGATGGTTTCCAGGACCTCCTTACGATAACACATAAATCCGGCGGTAGGATCCTTAACAGGCATCCAGGTGATTAGCCGGGTATAAATAGAACCTCCCTTTGACAACAGAATTCGATTGGTAGGCCAGTTTACAACCCCTCCACCCTTTACATACCGGGAGCCAACTGCAAGGTCGGCGCCACCCTCCTTACAGGCTGCATATAAACGGGGAAGATCATTGGGATTATGGGAAAAATCGGCGTCCATCTCAAAGATGAACTGGTAATTGTTGGCAATGGCCCATTTAAACCCATGAATATAAGCGGTACCCAGACCTAATTTACCCGTTCTTTCTTCAATAAATAACTGCCCGGGAAACTTTGCCTGCAGTCCTTTTACGATATCGGCGGTGCCGTCCGGGGAGCCGTCGTCAATCACGAGCACATGAAAATCATCCTGCAGGTTAAAAATCGCATGCAGGATATTAGCGATGTTGTCCTTCTCGTTGTAGGTTGGTATAACGACTAGCTTTTCCAAGTTGGGTGCTTATATCGAGGTAAAATTACGACAATCCGGACAGCGCGCGCTGTTAAAATTCCACCGTCTTACGGTGAATATCAACCCTTTTTCAACATCGTACGGGTATAAATCTCCGTGAGTTTTTGCTTGGTGTGCTGGGGAAAATCGCCTTTCATCATCCAATCATAATACTGTGGTTCAGCTTTAAGCACTTCTGCAACCGGACGTCCTTTGAATTTGCCGAAGTTGAAGACTTCCACGCCATTCTCAAAAACAAACCGGCGGGCAAAATCAACAATTTGTTCTTCACCCAGCACTTTGAGGATAGACTCTACGGTTGTGCCCAGGTGCGAGTAGCGTTCCAACTGCGCCAGCAGAATTTCATGGGTTGCCGTGGCATCTACTTCAGCGCCATGTGCTCCCTCCAGTTCCTTATTGCAGTAGAAACGGTAGGCCGCACTGAGTGTGCGCGGTTCCATTTTATGAAAGATATTTTGAACGTCGAGCATTTTGCGACCCTTCATATCAAAATCCACCTGTGCGCGCAGGAATTCTTCCATCAGCATCGGTATGTCAAAACGATTGGAATTGTAACCGGCAAAATCGCAATTATCAAGCATTTGTTTCAATTCATGTGCCACCTGTTTAAAAGTTGGCGCATCTTTCACCATCTCATCCGTAAAGCCATGAATGTCGCTTGACGCCTTCGGAATAGGTATCCCGGGATTCAACAATTTGCGCTTTGCACTTTTGGTTCCATCGGGAAGGAGTTTCACAATTGCAATTTCAACGATCCGGTCAGTACCCAGGTTCACACCTGTAGTTTCGAGATCAATAAAAGCAATCGGTTTGTTCAACTGCAGCATCAGTTCTATATTGGGTCATTATTAAAACGGGCGTAAAGGTAACGGATTAGCTTGTCTTTTAAAAAGCTAATTTCTCCCCGAACCGCTGCCGGAAGCATGGAAAACCAACTATTTATATATAAATAACTACCCAACAGCCGGAAATTGATACCCAGGGCTTCTTTTTTGGAAAATAATTTGTGAGCTTTGTCGTTATAACCTCAAAATATCCTAAAAAATGAAGAAGACTTTTGTAGCCGCTTTTTTACTCCTGGCCGTTGTTGCCATCCTTTCTTCCTGCGCATCGCGGAAGTATGGCTGTCCGGCCAATCAATGGGGCGTTCATCACACTGCTCCCCCAACACAAAACAGTTGATCAACTTTTTTTCCTATACACCAACCGCCGGAAGGCGGTTTTTTTATTTCCGTGTATCAGCAGCGGTTAGCGGCACACGCTTCCGAAATAGTCCCCGGGGATGGTCAATTTCTTCGTCCAGTTTGCGGCTCGCCATGGCAACAGAATACAATTCAATTTCCTGCTGCTTTCCTTTCAATTGAAAAGTGCCCCGTTTTTCTGTTTTCAGGTACCGGGGAATTTCAACCTGGTTTACCACCCAGTCAGACACCAGCAGTTCTGCGTTCAGTTCATGGCATTTAGCCAGCATCCTCGCCGTTGTATTCAATACATCACCGTGATACGCAATTTCTGACTTATATTTTCCCACCTCCGACACTACTACATAACCGCCGTGCAGCGCCGCCTTGAAAGAAGGCGCCTTTCCATAACGCTTCATATACTGTTCCCGGTACCGGTTGATCTGCTTTTTGATCGCAAAAAAACAACGGATGCATAAAGCAAATTTTACGCCCCGCTTTACCGGCCATGTTACCACCACTTCATCTCCAACATACTGGTACACCCTTCCAAAATAGCGGGCGATGGGCTCACTGATATCATAATAATAATCCTGGATAAAATGACTGTATTCAAGTTCACCCATTTCTTCGGCAATGTCTGTGGAGTTATTCAGATCAATAAAAAGAAAAAGACGATACTCCTGTTTTACCTGGTGATATTTTCCGAAGATCAAATTAAAAATGGCATCACGACCCAGTTTGCGGTGCAACTCATCCATGAAATTGGAAAACAGGGAAACGAGAAGCGCAAGGCCAAGGAATTCAAATAATTTTCTCGTCGCGAAAAAATCATGCAGGCTATGCGGAAAGATTGTTTCATCCGTATTGATCCCCAGCAGGATCGCCACATTCATGATAACGAAAAAGAGCAGCAAAAAACCAAATGTAATACGAAACGTGCGATAAAACAGGTAAAGAAAAAAACCGGTTCGCCGGTGGCGCCGCCTGAATTCCATCGCCCGCGTTTCAAAATAGGCGATTATAAAACCAACCGGCAAACTAACAATCAGCGACGTTAAAAAGGCGATCCAGTTAAGGCCATGACGGGTAAATGCATAAAAAGCGAACAGTAGTACGGACAAATAAATGATAAACGTGTTATTCTGTGAGATCAGCCGCCAGGTACGAAGCGGATCCCGGCGTTCTCCATCGCGAAGCGAAGGCCGAAAAGCCTGTAGCAACATCCAGTTTCGTTTGTTTTGAGGCGTAGCCATACCTCCACAATTTAAAAATTAACAATCAATTTCGCGTGCATTCCAAATTATCCCTATTTTTGCAGGGCATGACACAAAATACACATACACATCATCATTTCTTGCTCTGCCAGGGTAGGCCGTGATTGTTGTGTGTACATTATAACAAAGGGCTTACTTACCGGTAAGCCCTTTTTTTATCGGTTCAAACCAGAAATTATGCAGGAAACATTACGAATCGCCGTTCAAAAATCGGGGCGGCTCTATGAAGGCTCAATGCAGCTGTTAAAAGAATGCGGCATTGAAATCTCCAACGGCAATAACCAGCTACGTGTTGCATCCCCCAACTTCCCCGTCGAAGTATTTTTTCTCCGGGACGACGATATCCCGGAATACGTACAGGACGCAGTAGCCGATATCGGTTTTGTTGGTGAGAATGTTGTAAAAGAATCTAACAAACAGGTGGATCCCGTTGAAAAACTTGGTTTTGGAAAATGCCGCCTCTCCCTGGCCATCCCCAAAAATTCAACTATCACATCTGTAAAAGAGCTGCAGGGCCAAAAAATTGCGACCAGCTACCCCCACATTCTTTCACAATACCTCCAGGAAAACGACGTACAGGCTGCCATTCATGAGATCAGTGGATCGGTTGAAATTGCGCCCCGTATCGGACTCGCCGATGCAATTTGTGACCTGGTTAGTTCCGGCAGCACCCTTTTTACCAATGAACTCCGTGAACTGGAAATAATCCTCCGTTCAGAGTCAGTTCTCATCGCCAACCGCGCACTTTCTCCCGGCAAAAAAATCATCCTGGAAAGCCTGCTGTTCCGGATCAGGTCGGTAAAAAAAGCGAAAAACAACAAATATGTTCTGCTCAATGCGCCCAACGATAAAGTAGACACCATTTGCAGTCTTTTACCCGGCATGAAAAGTCCAACCATTTTACCTTTGGCAGAAACGGGCTGGAGTTCCATTCACTCGGTTATCAACGAAGCCGATTTCTGGAATGTAATTGAACAATTAAAAGCAAATGGCGCCCAGGGCATCCTGATCATCCCCATTGAAAAAATGATTGTATAACAGCTATGCAACTAATTCAAAATCCCGCTCAAACTGATTGGCCGTCACTACTGGCGCGGCCCGTGGCCGATGCGGCTGATCTTGAAAAACAGGTTCGCCGGATCATGGACCAGGTTCGAAAAAAAGGCGACAAGGCGCTGCGCGATCTTACCGAAGAATTTGATGGCGTGCGTATCAAAACATCCCTCGTAACTGATGAGGAAAAGAGCGCCGCCATGGAGAACCTGGGAAGCGATCTTAAGTCGGCCATCGACCAGGCTGCAGCCAATATCCGCCGTTTTCATGAAAACCAGCGGGAACAATCTGCCTCCCTGGAAACCATGCCCGGCATCCGGTGCTGGCGCAAATCAGTGCCAATCCAAAAAGTGGGCCTCTACATTCCCGGGGGCAGCGCACCCCTGTTTTCCACGGTGCTGATGCTGGGAATCCCAGCGGCTATTGCAGGCTGCGAGGAAATAGTACTTTGTAGTCCACCGCAACCGAACGGAGCGCTTCACCCTGCCATTCTTTATGCAGCGCAGGCCTGTGGCATTCGTAACATTTTTAAAGTGGGTGGTGTGCAGGCCATCGCCGCTATGGCCTATGGCACAGAAACAATCCCGCAGGTATATAAGATCTTCGGACCCGGCAACCAGTATGTAACACTGGCTAAACAACTGGTTCAGCAAACCGGCGTCGCCATCGATATGCCCGCCGGCCCCTCGGAAGTGCTGGTAATTGCAGATGACAGCGTGAACCCGGATTTTGTAGCGGCCGACCTTCTTTCGCAGGCAGAACATGGCCCCGATTCACAAGTGGTGTTATTAACCACCAGCGAACAGAAAGCCATGGCGGTACAGGCCGCTATACAATCGCAGCTCCAGGTATTACCGCGTAAAGCAATTGCGCAAAAGGCGCTTGACAACAGCCGTATCATTATTTTTAATAGCCAGGAGGAGATGATGCAGTTTTCCAATGCTTATGCACCCGAACATCTTATCCTGGCCTGTGAAAATGCCGCGCTGCTCGCAGAACATGTCACTGCCGCAGGATCGGTTTTTATCGGGCATTATGCACCGGAAAGCGCGGGCGACTATGCCAGCGGCACCAACCACACATTACCTACCAACGGTTACGCGCGCGCTTACAGCGGCGTTTCTCTTGATAGTTTTATAAAAAAAATCACCTTCCAGCAGCTATCCCGCGAAGGCCTTACGGCTATCGCCGATACAGTGATGACGATGGCTGCCGCCGAAGGACTGGAAGCTCACCGGAATGCAATTGCGATCCGCTTAAATTCATAAGAAATGAACTTTAACCTCGATAACCTGGTGCGGGATAATATTCGGAAAATGATGCCCTACTCGTCTGCCCGGCATGAATTTACCGGCGATGCATCAGTTTTTTTGGACGCCAATGAAAATCCTTTTGGGTCACCACTGGCAAGCGATTACAATCGCTATCCCGATCCTCTGCAACTGCAGGTAAAGCAAAAGATCAGCAGCATCAAAGGGGTGCCCGTACAAAATATTTTTCTTGGAAACGGAAGTGATGAAGCCATTGATCTCCTGTTCCGCATTTTTTGTGAACCCGGGCGGGATAATGTGTTGCTCTTCGCTCCCACCTATGGCATGTATGAAGTATGCGCTGAGATGAATAACGTGGCTGTAAAAAAAATACCACTTACGGAAGATTTTCAGTTGGACCTGGACAAAATTGAAAGCGCTATTGATCCTTTTACAAAGCTGATCTTTGTTTGCTCCCCTAATAACCCAACCGGCAATAGTATTCACCGGGAAGACATTGAAGTGCTACTGAATAATTTTGACGGACTGGTAGTGATTGATGAAGCGTATATCAATTTTGCCCGGCAAAAAACATTTATACCCGAACTAACCGAATATCCCAACCTGGTGATCCTGCAAACGCTGTCCAAAGCATGGGGACTGGCCGGTCTGCGACTGGGAATGGCATTTGCGGGTGAACCAGTCATCAACCTTTTGAATAAAGTAAAATATCCTTACAATATCAACACCGCCACACAGCAACTGGTATTGGATGCGTTGGACCAAATAACAACCGTAAACGATTGGATTCAATTAATCGCAGAAGAACGGGAAAACCTGGCCGCCGCATTATTGCGAATGCCGTTTGTGCAAAAAGTGTATCCTTCAGACGCCAACTTCATTCTTGTTCAAATAGATGATGCGCGCGGGAAATACGCATACCTGTCGGGCAGGGGCATTATTGTAAGAGATCGTTCCAATGTGCAGCTTTGCAACAATTGTCTGCGGATCACCATTGGAACACCGGAAGAAAACGAAAAATTAATCAACGCATTAATCGCATACCAGGCATGAAAAAAATCCTCTTTATTGATCGGGATGGAACGCTGATCCGCGAAGCGCCACCAACGTACCAGATCGACAGCTTCGACAAACTTGAATTTTACCCCGATATGTTTCGCTGGATGGGACGCATCGCGAGGGAGCTGGATTATGAATTGGTAATGGTTACCAACCAGGATGGATTGGGCACTGCATCCTTCCCCGAAACTGATTTTTGGCCCGTACAGCATTTTGTGATGAAATGCCTGGACAATGAAGGCATCCGGTTTAGCGAGGTTTTTATTGACAAAAGTCTTCCTGCCGAAAATCTGCCTACGCGCAAACCTGGCACAGGCATGTTAACACAATATATCAATAACGAAGGCTATGACCTTGGGCAGTCGTTCGTTATTGGCGACCGCATCACTGATGTGCAATTGGCAAAAAACCTGGGTTGTAAGGCAATATGGTTAAATAATGACCCTGGGCTTGGAGGTGCAGAAGTATCCAATAGTATGGAAGAACTGGCGGATACCATTGCCCTGGAAACGCCGGAATGGAAAGCGATTTATGAATTGCTGGCCCAAGGCCAGCGACGCGTACTACATGACCGCAATACCAACGAAACGAAAATCCATATCGAATTAAACCTGGATGGCACCGGTAAAACGGATATCCACACTGGGCTACACTTTTTCGACCACATGTTGGATCAACTTGGCCGGCATAGCGGGATGGACCTGTTATTGAAGGTAGATGGAGATCTGCATGTAGACGAGCATCACACAATTGAAGATACCGCGATTGCGCTCGGCGAAAGCCTGAACCAGGCGCTTGGCAATAAAAAAGGAATAGAACGGTATGGCTTTACACTCCCCATGGATGATGCGCTGGCGCAGGTGGGTATTGATTTTGGAGGCAGGGCATGGCTGGTTTGGGACGCTCAATTTTCCAGGGAGCGCGTAGGCGATATGCCCACTGAAATGTTCTATCATTTTTTCAAATCGTTTTCTGATGCGGCACGCTGCAATCTTAACATCAAAGTAAGCGGCGATAACGAACACCATAAAATTGAATCGATTTTTAAAGCGCTTGCGCGAAGTATTCGCATGGCGATAAAACGGGAACCAGGCAACCAGCAATTACCCAGCACCAAAGGTGTACTATGAAAACAGTGATCATCAAATACAACGCAGGAAATATCCAATCCGTTCTTTTTGCATTGGAACGCATCGGTGTTCGCGCAGCGGTAACTGATAATGCCGAAGAAATCCGTGCCGCTGATCGTGTGATCTTTCCAGGTGTAGGCGAAGCGAGCACCGCTATGAGTTATCTCCGGGAACGCGGACTGGATCAATTGATTGTTTCCTTAACGCAGCCGGTTCTTGGCATTTGCCTGGGTATGCAATTACTTTGCAGCCATTCCGAAGAAAATGACACCGCCTGTCTCGGGATTTTTGAAAATGTGATCGTGCAACATTTCAACCCCGGTTCGCAACCGCTGAAGGTGCCACAGATTGGATGGAATACGATTACCAATCTAAACAGCCCGTTGTTTGAAAACGTAAAGGAAAATAGCTACTGTTATTTTGTGCACGGTTATTATGCGCCGCTGTCTCCTTTTACCATTGCAGAAACAGACTACGTTCAACCTTACAGCGCAGCGTTGCAAAAAGGAAATTTCACGGGCGTTCAATTTCACCCGGAAAAAAGCGCTGCCGTTGGTGAACAAATTTTAAAAAACTTTTTAAGTGATTACTGATGGATATTATTCCTGCAATCGACATTATTGATGGGAAATGCGTGCGCCTCACCCAGGGTGATTATAGCCAGAAAACAATTTACAACGAAGACCCGCTTGAAGTGGCGCTCCAGTTTGAAGATGCAGGGCTTAGCCGCCTTCATCTCGTTGACCTGGACGGCGCCAAAGCAGGTACCGTAAAAAACTGGAAAGTGCTGGAGCGCATTGCAGGCAAAACCAAACTGCTGATTGATTTCAGCGGTGGCATCAGCACCTCCAAAGATGTATCTATCTGCTTTGACGAAGGCGCCACCTGGGCGGCGGTGGGAAGCATTGCCGTAAAAGACGAAACACAATTTTCCGGCTGGCTGCTCCAGTTTGGCGCAGAACGGTTTATCATTGGCGCTGACGTGAAGAATGAAAAAATAGTCGTGCGCGGGTGGACAGAAACCACACCACTCTCCCTTTTTGAATTGGTTGAAAATTATAAGACCAAAGGCGTAAAATGGTTTTTCTGCACAGATGTTGCAAAAGATGGTTTGCTGGAAGGACCTGCCACATCTTTATATAAAAAACTGCTGAATGAACATCCTTCCATCGACCTGATTGCCAGCGGCGGCGTGCGATCTGTGGATGATGTGGAAGAACTTCGCCAGGCTGGCTGTAAAGGGGTGATCATCGGCAAAGCGATTTATGAAAACAGGATCAGCCTGAATGATTTAACACGTTTTTTTATTTGATATGCTCACCAAACGAATCATACCCTGCCTTGATATTAAAGATGGCAGAACGGTGAAAGGAACTAATTTCATCAGCCTCCGCGACGCCGGCGATCCCGTGGAACTCGCCATGCGTTATTGTGAAGAAGGCGCAGACGAACTGGTGTTTCTCGACATCACCGCCACGCATGAGCGACGAAAGACGCTGGCACAACTTGTTCGCTCCATTGCCACGCACATCAACATTCCTTTTACAGTAGGCGGAGGTATATCAACTGTTGAAGATGTCAGCATCCTGCTGGAAAACGGCGCTGATAAAATATCCATTAACAGCTCTGCTGTTCAAAACCCTGAACTGATAGACCAACTGGCAAAAAATTTTGGAAGCCAGTGTGTAGTTGTTGCCATTGACGGAAAAATAATTCAAAATGAATGGCAGGTAGTAACCCATGGCGGCCGCAAACCCACCAACCTGAAAGTAACAGCGTGGGCGCTGGAAAGTACAAGGCGCGGTGCCGGGGAAATTCTATTGACATCGATGGAAAATGATGGCACCAGGCAGGGATTTGCAAAAGATATCACCGGCGCCGTGGCAGCACTCGTAAATGTTCCCGTGATCGCCTCCGGCGGCGCCGGTACGATGGAACATTTTTCTTCTATCTTTAAAGAAACAAGAACAGATGCAGCACTTGCAGCAAGCATTTTTCATTTCCAGGAAATAGAAATACCGCAGTTAAAAGCGTTCCTGCAGGGAGAAAATATTCCTGTTCGACTTTAATTCATCCATTTTTATACAGTTAATCATGACCCCAGATTTTTCTAAATACGCAGACGGACTTGTTCCTGCCATCATCCAGGATGCCGCTTCGGGCAATGTATTGATGCTCGGATTTATGAACGAGGAATCACTGGCACAAACAAGATCAACCGGCAAAGTAACCTTCTACAGCAGAAGTAAGCAGCGGTTGTGGACAAAGGGTGAAACATCCGGCAACTTCCTGCTCGTAAAAAACATTCAAACAGATTGCGATAACGACACCTTGTTGATCAAAGCGGATCCTATTGGCCCGGTTTGTCATACCGGTGCTGACACCTGCTTTGGAGAAACGAACCGGCATTTTGATCTCGCCCGCCTGGAAGCGGTAATTGCTGCGCGAAAATCTGCAGCTGCAACTGAATCCTATACCGCTTCGCTATTTGCAAAAGGAATTAATAAAATCGCACAAAAGGTGGGTGAAGAAGCGGTGGAACTGGTAATAGAAGCCAAAGACCAGGACGAAGAAAAATTTTTGGGTGAAGCCGCAGATCTTATGTTCCACTACCTCGTGTTGCTACAGGCAAAAGGTTATACGCTGGCAAATGTGATCAACGTATTGGAGAAACGACATAAATAAAAAAGGGGCCACTGGAAAGCGGCCCCGTGTCTCCTTTACCTTGTCTTGGAGAATTGATCACTCATTGTTCATAAAAACCCTCACCGTTTTTACTCTAGTGTTGGTATCGTCATACACATTCAACCAATAGATACCCGAAGGCGTATTGCCTGGACGTGTTATTGTTTCAAATTGTTCAAACTGCGTTACGCGAAGTGAGCTCGCCTGTAGTAACTGGCCTGCTGAGTTGTGCAATTCCATTCGGTAAACACCTGTGCTCAATCCAATCAGTTTAACATGGATTTGACTTCCTTTTACAGGATTAGGCGCTACTACCACATCAGCTGGTAATTTCTGATCAAAGCTGGCTGTTACTACCTGTGAATATTTAAACTGACCGTTCTTGTCGATCATCTTCAAGCGGTAATAATTAACGCCCATGTACGGATGCCGGTCGGTATATCCATAATTATTCCGCGGTTCGCCTTTTGCAAATACCATCGCGAGCGTTGTATAGCGGATACCATCTGTACTGCGTTCCAGTTCATAATGACTGAAGTTGTCCTCTGATACGGTAGTCCATCCCAGTTCTACAGTAAGATCGTGCTTGTTGCCGGTAAATTCAACCAGGTTTACAGGCAGTGTAATATTGCAACTTGTAAATGAATAGAGATACGCTTTACCCAACCCATTATTATCTGCAACAAATGAAAGCGTGGTACCCAATGTATTTCCCAGGTTCAACAGCCCGGATCCAAAATCAAGTGCATTTGCCGGACCACCTACCAGTGCGCGAACACCCTGGCTGCGTCCCATGATATAACGGGCGCCGGCAACGCTATAACCGATCAATGAAGTTGCATTCACCCCCAACAGCGGAGATACTGAAGTGGTGAGTGTCCAGATCGGTGTGCTGTTGTAAGTTCCATCAGACTTACCGGTGTACACGTAAGCTGATCCGCCTACCACATTTGCGCCAAGCAGGGGAACATTTGTGGATGCCGGCTCACCAGCAATCAAATCGCCGATGCCATCACAGTTTACATCCAGCATATTATCCATACTGGCGCCGTATAATAGGGAAAGGTTGATCGACTGGCCGGAGAGGATACTTAGAATAGATGATGAGCGTGGAGAGCTCAGCGTTTGTGTAGGCGTAACTGCGGTGCTGGGGCTGGCTGGCAGCGATGCACTTCTTACAAATACACCGATCTGCCCGGCCTTTACACGTAATCCGTTCACTACATTACTCAAAACACTTCCTGCAGGTGCACCTACAAGTATGTTACCATTTCGTGCGCCAGCACCATTTCTTGTTCCTTTTACTTTATAACCAAACAGGTTAGCGGCATTGCCCAGCAATCCTGAAGAACCTGCCGTTAATTTACAACCAATAGCGGTATTGATGCCGGACGCTGTACCCGATCCATAATAAACATAAGCGCTACCACCAAGCACCTGGCCGGTGAATATGCTACCGAGTGAAGAAAGATCAATACCTGCCGGGGCACCCACCACCACGTCAGCCTTACCATCCATATTAAAGTCACCCACTCCGTCCACGCTAAATCCATACAGTAAACCGGATGAGTTCAACAGCGGGAATGAAGTAATTCCAAGCAGTGACGGTGTTGGCAGGCTTAATTCTGCAGGTGACGTAGTATTGAGATTATCAGAATAAAAAACATAGGCGGCACCATTCTTTACCGAAAGAATATTAACACCGGCATAGGTTGGCGCACCCACAATCAGGTCGGCGCGACCATCGGCATTGAGGTCGTTGGTAACTGCAACTGCGTAGCCAAACAAAGGGGTTACGCTTAAATTCCCCAGCAGGCTGAAATAGTTGGAGCCTTGCAGGCGAATTTGTAAAAACGGCGTTGGATTGGAAGATGCCAGCAGATCTTCACTCCGATAATAATAGACCTTGCCCGCAGTTACGTTTACATTTACCGTTCCGCCAAACAATCCATCTACCGCGGTTTGGTAACGATCCAGCGGCGCGCCGATAACAATATCATTCTTACCATCACCGGAAATATCGCCAGCATCCACGCTAAGACCAAACAGCGCACCCGTTACGGCTGTATTCGGCTGCAATACTTTGCTGGGTGTGGTAGAAAGCCCCGTGGCAGAACCCAGGTAAACAAATACGGCGCCTACGCTGGAAAGTGAGCCTGTGCCGGAAATAACATCGGCCATGGTTGGCGCACTTACCGCTACATCATCAAATCCATCACCATTGATATCACCCAGGCCGGTAACGGTGTAGCCGTACGTGGTTTGCACCTGCAACTGCAAATTGGTCAGCAGGCCGGGCAAAATACCGTCAGCAGAAGTAGTCCATTCTGCTGTCTGATTCAGCGGATCAACCGTAATAGGATACACGGCGTTTTCATCGTTGACCACGATGGAGAGCTGGCGTGATTGCTCATCCAGTTCCATATGGGCATCCAGGGACTGATGATTGGCATCCCACACCTTCAGATCCTGGTAGTACATCTTAACCTCTTTGGGTTTGCCGGCATTTGAAAACGCCAGTTTATTAGGACCACGGAGTGAAACATCCATGGACGTTTCAATAGCCATCCGGATCGTCAGCGGCCCCTCAGCATTAGGTTTTGCGCTGACAATAAAATTTTGGCGGAATCCGGAAGGATCATTTACATATTCCACGGCTGCTTTTTCCCATTGGTACGTGATTGACTGGTCTTTCTTATACATTATATAGGCCCCGCTCATCTCCGGCATTTGAAGCCGGAACCCTACTGTCCAGCTTTCCTCGTTGGGGCTAAAGCGAAGCGCGCCGGCGGTATAGCCGGATGCACTTACTTCAAATCCAAGTCTGTTAGCATTGTTGGCCACACGATAGGATCCTGATTGAGGACCGTTATAAAAATCGTACTGTATTGTATTGACCACTGCAGTGGCAGCGTCAAACCAGCTTTCCTGCACGCCCTTTGGTAAGGACTGCTTGTTGGCAATTGCGGTTTCTTGTTGCGCATTCACTGCAAGAGCAGCAACTGACGCAAAGATGAAGGTGTAAAGTTTCGTTTTCATTTTCTGGTCGTTTATTATGAACAATAGGGCAATACGTATCCATTAAGCAATAACATTGCTTTTAAAAACTGGTGATGTTTTGTTTTAAAACACGATGTGAAGTGGCGGACTTGCTAGCTTCCGTTTGCCGCGACGCAAACTTGCTTTGCAGGTTTCAATAGGGACCGGCCTTCACGTTTGAGAATCACCGTGCGGTTTTTAAAAAGGAATTCGGATGGCTTTGCAGGAAGATGGATACGGCTTTTGGTGGGAGATTGGAGGAAGATCAGTTTGTTATACGATCGCTGGTGGGCGACGAATAATTGTTAAACCAAAACTAAATTGTAAAAAAGCTGATCTCTACCAGCGATGTTGCAAAAAATGCCCGTAAGCGATCAATTCAAAAACATACAAAAGATAAATTAAGTACTAATACTTATTGACGTACCCGGAAAATCTCCGTATCTTACTAATCCGATCAGTTTAAGTAGAACAACGAAGTATAGGTAGTATTATAACTTATGTTATCCGTATCGTATGGTTGAAATAACCTGCGGGTATGACTGAATAGTTGCGGTTAAGGCTCAGAAAAGAGCTTTTGGGAAAACACCACCTAACCCTAAAAGAAGCCAATGCAACAGTCAGCCTATTTATTTCGTGAAATAGACTCCACCCAGTCATTTCACGATCTCGCCGCCGCGCTCGGCGGTCGTAGCATCAACAACATCATTCAATTGCCAACTAACCGTGGTAATGGAATGATCCGAAAGATTGATTTCGAGAAAGGTCTGCACATCCGCGCCTGGGATTTCAATCTTAAAGAGGATTTTATGCTTCATCATGAAGCGGGGTCCAGTGATGCGCTATCATTTTCCCTTGTGTACATATTTTCGCCGGAGGCAATAGCCATCCGCTCTCCATCCTTGCGCAAGCAGATCACGTTACGTGATCCCCTTTCTATTATGCTGGCATGCGGCAACCTGGATTTTGAATTTTCAATCCTGGGCGGTCATCCAATTCGTGCCATAGATATTACACTGGGCGCAGACTGGGTAAACAGCCAGTTTTCTGAAGACGATCCGCTGTTTAGCAACTTTATGGAGCGCATGCGACAACCTTCCCGCGCACCGCTGGTGCTGGACGCCGGCTCGAGCCAGGAATATAAAACAGTTGCCGACCTGCATGAAAATGCCCTGTCGGGCGCCAAAGGCACACTTTATCTCAAAGCAAAAACGCTATCGCTGGTATCCGACTTCTTCACACGCACCTTTAGCGCACATGCGAATGAACTCTTGGATACCCACGTATTGCACCAGGAAAAAATGCTGCAAATTGAAAAAATGCTGGAAGAACATTTCGAAAAAGACCTTCCATCCATTGAAGCCATTGCCCGGCAGGTGGCGTTGAGTGAATCTACGCTCAAACGTCATTTTAAAATGATGTTTGGTAAAAGCATCTATGAATACTATCTCGAGAAGAAAATGGAATATGCAAAACGTCTCCTGCTTGAAAAACCACTTACTGTGAAGGAGGTTGCGTATCGCCTTGGTTATGAAAAAACCAGCAACTTCATTCATATGTTTAAGAAATTCCACAGCTACTCCCCGGGACACCTTAAAAAAAATATCAACTTTTAAGGGTTAAACCTTAGTGAAAATAAAATCCGCGCACGATTGCTGCACGTAGATAATCATAGAGACCAACCTACAACCAAATCAAACCTCTATGAGTTCAACTACGTACCTGCAAACGTCCACCGGCAATTCTCTTTTTGACCGTATACAGGCGTGTGGAAGCTGGGTTTCTTCCAATGAGTTTCAATTAAACTCCCAAATCGGCAGTGGATGTATTCAATCCTTTACTATTGAAGAAGGCCTTTCTGTTCGCATCTGGGATTGTACGTTACACAGCGAGGTGGTGCTGCAACAGGAACCAACTGCGCCCAGTGCCCGCACATTCACACTCGTTTATTATATCACGCCGGAATCCGTATTGCTGGAAGGAGTAAAGCAGAATACAGTGAACCGTTTATGGAACACCCAATTGATCAGCAGCAATGCCAACTTCAGCCTTCGCTTTCTTTCCGGCCGCGCGATGCGCGCCATTACGATAGATTTTTCACCCAACTGGTTACAAACAAATATCCTCAGCGATGTGGATTTCCGGGATCACTTTTTTCAACAACAGGTAACCAACCCTGAGCCGCTGGTCATCTGCGAATCAACCGGCAGCAATGAAGAACAACTGATTGGACAGGTATTTCACCAGTCTGCTTCGGGCCGCATTTTTCTGCGGGCACGTGTGCTGGGGCTGCTTACTGATTTCTTCCAGAAAATCCATAACCGGATTTCTGTTCAGTGTGGTACCACGCTCTATCATGAGGGACAGATAGCTGATGCTGCGCGAAAATTGATGGATAATCTGGACGGCGGATTGCCGGATGTGAAAGAAATGGCGGCCGAGTTGTCAATTAGTGAATCAACGCTGAAGCGCCATTTTAAAAAAATTCATGGGAAGAACATTTACGAATATTTCCTGGAGAAAAAGATGATCCATGCGCGCAAACTGCTGGATGAAGGGAAGGCAAATGTGACGGAAATTGCCTATTCGCTGGGTTATGAGAAAGCCAGCCAGTTCATTTCCATCTTCAAACGATTTTATGGGGTGAAGCCAGGCGCCTACCGGCAGGCAGGATTGGCCTCCTAACCCGACTTCTTTATTTGGACAACGAAAAACGCGATCTGCAACACTGGCAGGAACATTATGTTCCTGCTTTTTTTTAATCCAGTACCGGCAATTGAACTGTTAATGTGCACCCCTGGCCTACAGCCGACTGGATATCAACGGAACCATTATAATAGGCGGTCCGATCATGAATGTTGGAAAGGCCAATTCCGCGATGGGATTGTTTAGGATCAAAACCCACTCCGTCGTCCTTAATGATTAGCTGAAGGTTTTCATTGCGGCATTGCAGCACTATATCTACCTGTGTAGCCTGGCTGTATTTGAGGATATTTTTCAATTGCTCCTGTACAATCCGGAAAATGGTAATCTTCTTTCCCGGGCTTAGCAGGTTTGCGTCATTATCGTGCACAAACCGGATACGCAGCGAACTGCTCATCTGGATATCTTCCGCCATGGAATAGATGCTGTCTATCAGGCCTTTTTCGCGGAATTGCGGAACTACCAGTTCCCTCGACAGTTTCCTGATCTCTTCAATAGCAGTGATCAGGTATTCAATACTTTTTTCCTTGATCTTCTGTTCTTCTTCCGACGCGGGCTTTAGCATGTCTACAAACATCCGGGTGGTAGACAATATCTGGTTTACATTGTCATGTAATTCATGACCGATGCGTGTACGTTCTTTCTCCTGGGCGCGGATCACGGTTTCAGATATTTCCTTTTGTCGTTGCAATTTTTCCTGCACCAGTTGGTCTTCCAGTTTCCGTATCTCCGTTACATCCTGGAGTGAGCCGATCATCTTTACGGGCAATCCGTTTTCATACACTACAAATCCCCGGTCTGTGATGTTTTTATATTCACCGTCTGAGCAGCGAAACCGGTATTCGTCTTCCCAGGACTGCTGACCTTTGTCAGTAGTATCTTTGATCTTATCGGTTACGCGATTCCTGTCTTCGGGATGTATGCGGCGTAACCACCAGGTAAGCCCTTTTGAATCATCGGCATGAAAGCCGATCATATTCATCAGTGCTTCATTGCGGAAAATTTGCCCGGTTTGCATATCCCATTCCCAAATGGCGTCGTTGGTGGCGCGCGTCAGTAGCAGGAGCCGCTCATTTGCTTCACGTAGTTTTTTCTCGGCTGCATATTTATCGGCGAGGTTAACAGCCTGGCCACCTACTAATATGCGGTTATTGGCTCCTGCAATGGGAAACAGGTGAATCTGGAAAACAAAATTGGTACCGTCTGCCCATTTCACTTTCTCGGTAACGTCTATGGAGCGGCCGGTATCCAGCACTTGCATGTGCTTACTATAAAGCGCTTCCGACACGGTGGCTGGAACCAGGTCAACGATATGGCGATTGACAGACAATTCCGGCTTCAGGCCAAAATAGTCATAGAATGAGCGGCTGGCAAAAAGGAGCCTCGCCTTTTCATCCAACACCCAGGCCAGTGCAGGTGTTTTTTCAAGGAAAGAATGAAATAGTGTTTCGTTGTCGCGGGCGAAGCCGGAAAGAAGTCGTTCCCATGTTACATCTTCAATAGACGTTACAACCGAGATGGGCTTCTTAGTGCATTCGTCCAGTAATGGCTGGGAATGAAAAAGAATATGTCTTTTTTCGGCGGAGGCGAGCTGTACCACGAGGGTTTCGCTGAAAGACTGCCCTGTGGCGATGGCTTTCATAAAAGGTGTTTCTGAAAAACGAACAGGTTTCCCATCTTCAGTGAAAATCTTCCATGAGGTATCCCATGTATCTCCGATATTACGAAGCTGGTAAAGACGTTCCAGCGTTGTATCATAAATTTCGGCCGCCTTCCTGTTGGCTGCAATAAGCTCACCGCGTTCATCCTGGAAAAGAATACCGGCGTTCAGCCCTTCCACAATAAGCTGGTAATTACTGGCGCCCACCTTATTAAATTGTTGCATTCGTTCATCATCGACCAGTTTATAGCCTATGCAGAAATAGCCGCTCAAGCCGGAATTTCCGTCCTCTACATGGCTGATCTGCCATTTCATAGGATGGTAATATCCGTTCTTCAAATACAACTCGGTAGTAGTCGGCTTGTTGGTTGCCCGGGCGCGCAGAACTGCTTCACGAAAGTCGGTGCTATGTTCCGGATGAAGAAGATGAAAAAAATTAATGGAATGGCTGCGGGGGTTTTCAAGGTCCAGGTTGCGTTGCATCGTAGCATTGGCGCACAGGATCTCTCCCTGCTCATTAATGAGAGACAGGAACAGCTCGCTGCGCAGATCAGCAGTGCTGATCATGCTCCGTAAAAATTTCCAGTGGTTGGGCATACACCGGTTGGTATTTCAAGGGTTATGAATTCAATTCCAGACTATAGCTACTTACAATCATCGGCACTCTGCCAAAATCATTTGACTTGTCGAGAAAATAATCAGCTCCCAGTTCTTTACATTGCTGCCGGTAATATTCGTCGGCATGATTGGTTACCATGATCACCTTGCAGGATCCACCCGGTTGTTTTATCTGCCGAAGTAACTCGATCCCGTTCTTTCCCGGAAGATTGATATCCAATATTACGAGATCATGTTCTTCTTCATTCAGCAGGTGACGCGCTTCTTCATAATCCGAAGCCACGTTGATATATCCCACATTACCCGTTTCTTCCAGCAACGCAACCATGCGTTCTACAAAATACATGTTGTCATCAACGATAAGAAGGAGCAACTTGTCCTGACGGGTAACTGCGGAATTCATGCCGCAAAATAACGATGCAAAGATTTGGAAAAAAATAGAAAACCAGACAATTAAACTGTACTTAATTAACTGAAATACACGTAGGAAATATACTACAGGACTAAAGAAAACCCTTATAATAGTTTATGTTCAAGAGCGTACTGGATCAGGTCGGCATTGGTTTTCATGTTCATTTTTACCAATATCCTGGTACGATAGGTGCTAACGGTGGTACTTTTGAGGCTCAGCATATCGCTGATCTCTGTTACGGATTTACCATTGGCCAGGTGGCGAAATACATCCCATTCCCGATCACTCAGAAGTTCATGTGCGGGTACATCATCCTGCCGGTCGATCTTGCTGGCCAGTTTCTCGGCAACCCCTTCCGTGATGTAGCGGCGGCCGGAAAGTACACGATTTACGGCTACTACCAATTCTTCAGGAGCGGCATCTTTGTTCAGGTAGCCTGAAGCCCCGGCTTTCATTACGCGAAGCGCATATTGTTCTTCAGGGTAAATACTTAAAATAAGAATAGGAACTTTGGGCTTCTCAAGTTTGATTTGCTTAAGCGCTTCCAATCCACCTCCACCCGGCATGGCCAAATCGGAAACAATAATATCCCAATCAGCACCAAGTGCTTTTTCCACCAGTGAAGGACAGTCGCCGGCTTCTTCAATGTGTGCAAAAGAAAAATCTTCCAGCAGGATTTGCTTTAATCCGCGCCGCACAACTTCGTGGTCATCAGCAATAAGTACTCTGAGCATGATGGTTGCTGCTAAACCCCGTGGTATCAGGGAATTGCCGGATGAAAATAGCAAACATGACTAGTTTTGGCTGTAGGCCAAGGCGGGTTATGAGAGTAGTATTTATACTACAAACAGAAGATTTAGATCAGCCCCTTCTCAAGGGCGTAACGGGTGAGGTCTGCGTTCGACTTCATATTCATTTTCTCCAGTATCCGGGCCCGGTAAGTACTTACGGTTGTTACGCTAAGCGACAATTGTGCAGCAATCTCCGATACCGATTTGCCGCCGGAGAGGAGTTTGAACACGTCAAATTCCCGATCCGATAATAATTCGTGCTGTTGCCGGCCGGAATCAGCGTCAAATGCGTCCGCCAGCTTTTCAGCCACAATGGGAGTTATGAATTTTTTCCCCAGCATAACGGTCTGAATAGCCCGCACCAGTTCATCGTGGATCGACTCTTTACTAAGGTACCCCGAGGCGCCAGCCTTCAGCACCCGCAGCGCATATTGGTCTTCAGGGTGCATGCTCATGATAAGAACAGGAATATTGGGAGCGCTTTGTTTGATTTGGCGTAAGGCGTCTAACCCGCTGCGACCAGGCATGCTGAGATCACAGATCACAACATCCCATTCCTGTTGCAGGCATTTGTTTACCAGATTTTCTGCATCGTTAGCCTCTTCCACTTTTGCAGAAGGAAATTCTTCGAGAATAATCTGTCTCAAACCCTTTCTAACAATTGCATGATCATCTGCTATAAGAATTCTTATCATGAGAATATAGGTTATTGTTTAATTGCCTGCCTTATCGGTATAGAAACGGTTACCAGGGTTCCTTTTCCAGGCGTACTTTTTACTTCGTACTGTCCGCCCAGCATTGTTGTGCGCTCTTTCATTCCAAGAATCCCCAGCGTCCGTTTTACGCCTACTATTTTACTATCAAAGCCAATTCCGTCATCCTGTATACTCAATACAATATTTTCATTTTCGCGCTTTAGCGCAACGCGTACCGTTGCTGCCTGTGCATGTCTCGCCACGTTGGTCAATGATTCCTGGAAGATCCGGAACAGCCCGATCTTTTCTGCATCATTCACCTGTACCTCATTCACCGGTTCTTCGAAGAAAGTAGTCACACCCGACCTACGTTCAAAATCCTTCAGTAGCCAGTCGATCGCCGCCACAAGGCCCAGGTCATCCAGCAAACTTGGCCGCAGTTCCGACGATATCCTGCGTACTGTTTTCACTGTTCCATCGAGCATTTCCGTCAGCGAAACCAGTTTGTTATGCACCTGCTCATTCAGGTTACCAACCCGTTTGTTAAGCCACGACACATCCATTTTCAGCACTGTTAGCTGCTGGCCCAGTTCATCATGTATTTCCCGGGCAATATGGGCGCGTTCCTCTTCCCGGATATTCTGCACATATTCTGTCAGTTCGCGAATTTCTTCAAAGGATTCCTGAAGTTCCCTTTCAGCCTTTACACGTTCCGCAATATCAATGCCAGTACCCAGCAAGCAGGGCTTACCTTCATAACTAATCAGTGCTGCCTTAAAATAGTACGGAATTTTCTCACCGCTCTTTGTCAGGAAGTTAGCTTCGGCGTCATTAACCCCTTTTTCAAACACACCCATGATCCGTTCAGTGATATAGGCTTTTTCAGGGCCATCGAAAAATTCAGTCGGGTGCATCTCTGCAATCTCTTCGGATGAATAACCGGTAACTGCTTCAAAACGCCGGTTCCATCTTATAAATTTACCATTCTGATCGTAAAAATAAAACACTCCCGGCAAACTATCTATAAGGGTATCCGCTAAATCTCTTGCTTTGGCTACTTCCCGTTCAATTCGTTTTCGTTCAGTAATATCCCGTACAAATGCAATAAAACGACCATCTGAAAGAAATTTTGCATTTATGTCTACGTCCACCACTGAACCATCTTTGCGAAACATTCTTCGCTCAGAGTGGGCGCCTTCGCCGGTATGCATTTTATCAAACTGGAACGGATGTGCTTTTAATTCTTCAGGATCGGCAAGGTCATAAATGGTACGTTGTTGCAACTCTGCAAGAGAGTATTGCGACAGTTTTATCCCTGCCGGATTCACAGCGCTGAATTTCCCATTGGCTTCAGCGATAAAGATTGCATCACTTGCCTGTTCCACAAGCGTTCTGTATTGTTCTTCGCTCTGGCGCAGCGCTTCTTCACTCCTTTTGCGATCGGTAATATCGTGCATACTCCCAATTAGTAGCACACATTTACCGCTGTCGTCATATACGGGGGATACCGAAATGATACCTACCCGACTGCCCGTGGCGTATTGCCGGGTTTCTTCCCAGCGGAGCGGCCGGTGTGTCTCAATCGCTTCGCGAAATCGTTCCAGTCTCGCCGGCAATTCTTCCTCTGGCAATAGTTCATCCAGCGGTTTTCCAATGATCGCCTCCTCCGGGAGCCCGGTCATTTCCAGGTACGATTTATTAATGGCGCTTACGCGAAACTGATTTCCAGGTTCCACGTTTAATACAAACAGAACATCTACAGTAGTGTCGAAGATCAGTTTCAACCGGCGCTCGTTGATCTTTAACTCGTCACGCGTTTGCATCAGCACAGTTACGTCAGCCATAGAGCCGATGAGGCGGACGGCTACACCCTGCTGATCCCGTACAATAAAGCAGCGATCGAAAATATTGACGAAACTTCCATCTGCCTTTGCAAACCGGTATTCGTCTTTCCAGGTAATTGTTTTTTTATCAGCCAGTGCTGCCGTTACGGCACCAATCACCCGCGCTTTATCTTCAGGGTGAATATAGTTCTCCCAACTTTCACCGGTTTTCATCACCATTTCACGGCGATAGCCGAACTTCTCGAAGAAATTATCGTTCCACCACAGGCTTCCATCTTTCAGGTTCGCTTCCCATAAAACATCGTTGGTGGCATTGGCAACAATATTAAAACGTTCCGAAAGCTCACGCAGGTTGCTTTCGGTTTCACGTTTTTCGGTTATATCACGAAAATGAATGGAGAGACCGTTTTTAGAAGGGTAAATATGATTTTCGTACCAGCGTTGTGTAATAGGACCCAGCGCTTCAAAGATAATCACCTCCTGGTTTTTCAGGGCGCGATGGCAGGCCTCATAAAAAGCAGTGCCCTCCTGCCCTTCCCGCTGCCACATGCTGCTGCCAATCAGTTCCTTTTTCGTCCTGCGCATCAGCCGGGCCGCGCTATCATTTACGTACACATATTTCCATTCTCTGTTTACCGCTATAAATCCATCGCTAATCCGGTCCAGGATGTCTTTAAATTCGATTGTTTTCCGGTCCACTTCGCTCACCAGTTCAGACCGCAGCCGTTTCCTTACATCCCTGCGGATCAGCAGGAAAAAAGCAATGGAGAAAAAGAGAAAAAGTCCGGCAAGCCAGAAAAAAAGATTGGTGGTGCGGCGGGCTGTTATGTCAAATTGAGCGTTGCGCCTGTTCATTACGTCACGATCTTCGGCTTCTACCCGGGTAACAATTTCCCGAACGCTATCCATGATCCTTTTCCCACGCTCAGTGGCAATCAGTTTGTCGGCAGCCTCTTTGTTCAATTCACTCCTGGTCCGGATGGTAGTATCTACAAATTCCAATTTTTCACGCACCAGATGAAGCAGGAGATTGATGTCGTTTCGACGTTGAATATCGGGAACAATCAAGGCGCGGATCGCATTGGAATCTTCTTTTAATTGATCACGACCCTGGTAATAGGGTTGAAGGAAAATGGAATCTCCGGAAATAATGAAACCGCGCTGGCCGGTTTCAATATTCTGCAGATCGTCATAAATAGCCTCAACCGATTTTAAGGAAATCAATATTTCTCCCAGGCGATTTTCATTCTCCTCGCCTTTTTTCATATTGCGGTAGGTATAGAACGCAAAGAAGCAAATAATGCCCAGGGCCGCGATGAAGCCCACCACGATTGCTTTTCGTATGGAGAATGAAGTCATGGGCCTGCATCAAGATTTTACGCGTCTGATAAATATAACGCTAAGCAGGCAACCTACAATCCCTGTGTGTTGATAAAGTTGACAAGTGCCGCTGTATTTTTCAGGTTGAGTTTTTTCAAAATGTTGTAGCGGTGTACTTCCACAGTTTTTAGAGAAATATCCAGTTGCAGCGCGATTTCTTTGGATGATAGGCCTTCTTTTATCAACTGAATAATATCAAGTTCACGACGGGAGAGATTGTTCATATCTGTAATAGCCGCCGTTCCTTCTTCCAGTTCCTGCTGTGCGAGAATGTTCTTGACCTCTTCGCAGATATATTTTCGATTGGCTGTCACCTCCAGGATGGCGGTAAACATCTCTTCCTTTGAAGAATTTTTGGTTACATAACCCATGGCACCTAGTTGCAGCATGCGCTTTGCATATGCGGGCATGGAGTGCATGGAAACCCCTATTACTTTGGATCCCGGAGAAAATCTTCGGATTTGCTTGGTAGCTTCAAAGCCATTGACGGGCGTCATGTTAACGTCCATCAGGATAATGTCCGGCTTTTTTTCTTTGGCGATTTCGATTGCTTCTTCGCCGCTGCTGGTTTCTCCCATTACAATGAAACGGGGATCGCTGTTGAGAATGAATGACCACGAATCACGTATAAGACGGTGATCATCAACAAGGAGGATGTTTATCTTTTCCATGGATATTATTGACTTGTAAAATTATTCTTATAAGCGATAAGGTTAATTACGTAAAAGTTACGTAAAATACCTTGGTTTCTTCTGCAAAAAAAGACGGATTTCGAAAAGAAAAAAATAATAATCTAAAAATTAAGTAGTTACACTTATCATCACAACTGGCTCCTAACCCGCTACTTACGCCGACTTTTTTCCCGTTTTTACAAATATATCTATGTTTTCTCTTAGTCTCAAGGGGTGTATCCCATTAAGGCTTTTTTTGACAAATGCCAAATATGCTGAAACCGTTGCTGACAGACGGTTTGCGGAACTTACTATAGTTCTATCCCGATCTTTTTCATTAGTATGGAAGCATTCATACTTTTACAAATGCCTGGTTTAAGGCGGTAATCGAAAAATAGTTCTTCTCCTGTCACCTGTACATCAAAATGATAGTTGGAAAGTTGTTCAGGATATTCTTCTGCCAGGCGGGCCAGCGAGAGGTCATGCGTAGCTAAAATTCCCGTGCCCTTTTTGCGCAGCAACTGCCTGATCAGCGCTTCGGAACCTTTCTGCCGATCGGTGGAGTTTGTTCCCCTTAATATTTCATCCAGCAACAGGAACACAGGCTCTTCCTGGTTAACAGCGTCGATGATCGCTTTGAGCTTTTTCAGTTCGGCATAAAATGTAGACGTGCTTTCTTCCAGGTTATCAGCAATCCGCATACTGCTCATTACCTGCATTGGTGAAAGTCGGAGCCGTGCGGCGCATACAGGTGCACCCATCATTCCCAACACAATATTTACTCCTACTGTTCTGAGAAATGTACTCTTGCCGGCCATATTAGAGCCCGTTACCAGCGCAATCTCACCAGGGCCGTTGCTATGAAAACTGCTGGCTACGCGTTTTTGTGGAGAGATCAACGGGTGCCCAAGATCTGTTGCATCCAGGAGCATGGGCTTGTCCATAATTTCCGGGAAATGCCAGGATGGCTGGTTAAAATGAAGAGTGGCCACGGACACAAGCGCCTCCATTTCTCCAAGAATGGTAAACCATTGCGATAAGTCGTTTCGGTAGCGGCGTTTCCAGTTCTCCAACGCAATTGCCTGCTGAAGATCCCATGCAAAAAGTGCGTTTAAAGGCACTGACACCATTGGGTTGAGCCGGTAGTCTAACCGTGCCAGGATATTTCCCAATGATTTTAATGCTTGTGCAGCGCTGTTCTTTAATGGCGTTTGCAATGCTAGCAGTCGTGCAGCGGTGAACGCCCTGTTCTCGATATGGGCAATGCTGTTGGCCAATGACTCAATGGCCGGCGCCAATCGATTAAGTTGGTTATAGACAGTTGTAACCCGGCTGGCGATCAGGATACCCAGGAAAAAAAACAGGATGAGCAAAAAATAAAAACGTGATTCTGGCAGCAAACCGCTGGCAAAGAGAATTACTACACTGCAACTTGCCAATGGGAAGATCCACCGAATAATGCGCCAACTGAGTGCGGTTGAAAACCGGAAAGATTGCTGCAACCAGGTGTTAACGCGGGCCTCTGTGTCTGCATTAACGGATGCGGTATGGCCATAGGCCAGCAACTGTTGCATCCATGTGGGGTCTGTAGCCAGTTCCTGCACGGCAGCCTGCCGTTCAAGCACCTCAGCCGACGAAGCCGGTGAAAGTAATTGTTGTGCCAGCGCCTTTTCACCCTGCGTAGATGGGGCGCGGTTGAGCAATTGGAAAAGCGAAGCCGGTCCGAAAATATCCAGGTCATTTGCATAGGGATGCAATGCCGGTTCGTATATTTTGCCGGTGGGGCGGTCTGCAAATGTGTACGCCAGATAACGTATCTCTGTTTCTGTAAGTGTGATAAGATGGGTAAGGTTGGCGATTGCCGTAGCATTATCGGCATCGATATACACTAGCCGTATAAAAACCACCAGGAAAACCAGTAAAATGCCAATCGCCAGTAAAAGACTTTTTGAAAACAACAGCCAGGCAGCAGCAATGCCGGCGGCAAGTGCTATAAACCGAAGCCAGCCGAGCCAACTGTCTTTTTTTTGCAGTGCTTTTAATCTTGTGCTTAGAGTTGAAAGGCGTTGCTCATACCACGCCTGGGGTGATGCAATCATGATTGCAAGATAGGAGATTCCTCTTTGCTCCTGCCCCTGGATTCCCTAACCCTGGATTCCCTAACCCTGGATTTAAATCCAGGGTTAGGGATGAACCTGTGGAGGCGACCGGAGTCGAACCGGTGTCCAAACATGATCTTCAAAAGCCTTCTACATGCTTATTCGGTTTTGGCTTGTCGGGAAGCAGACTGGAAACCAACAACCGATCTGTTCCGTAGCTGAATAGGTCTTAGACAACCGGCACAGCCTATGGTTGTCGCAACTTGTTTTGTTTTGAGTCGGCGGCGGGGCGTGGAAACAAGCGAACCGGCCCGGCGGCCCTAATGACTACTTAATCACTGATTAGGCAGCCATGGCATACTGAGTATTGCCATTTGTGTTTTGCGTATTCAGATTTACCTGCTAATTACGCAACGCAGGACATGCTTATACTTTCAAAGAGCTATGCTGTCAAAACCAAACGCCCCCATTATATTTTACATTCTCATCTTCACATTTTCACATCAGCACATTTTCATTAGCACATTTCCACATCAGCACATTTTCACATTTGCACATTTTCACATTTGCATTTATCTCCTTCCCCATCCAAACCAGTCGTTACCATTGGCGTACAACATCAGTGCCATAATAATTACAAAGCCTACGATCTGCGCGTATTCCAGGAATTTATCACTCGGTTTACGGCGGGTGATGATCTCGTATAGCGTAAACAAAACGTGACCTCCGTCCAGTCCCGGTATCGGCAGCAGGTTCATAAACGCCAATACGATTGAAAGGAAGGCGGTGATATTCCAGAATCCTTCCCAATCCCAACCGCCGGTTGGAAAAATTGACGCTATGGTTTTAAAACCGCCCAATCCTGTATACGCTCCCGTTTTAGGATTCAGGATCATTTTAAACTGATCGATATATCCCTGTAGTTTTTCACCTGTAAGACGAATGCCGGCAGGAAAAGCCTGGAAGAAACCATATTTTTTTGTCACAACCGTGAAATAACCGAGGCTGTCATATTGCTTTTCAGACAGGCCTGTCATACCAATCATTCCGTCACCATTCACGCGGGACCGCAACTGTAACGTATCCGAACCACGTAATACAGCTAACTGCACTGAATCATTTTTATGATCAGACAGTTTTTCTAACAGCTGGTCTATAAATGCAACGGGCTCTCCGTTCACTGCAATCACATTATCAAATTCCTTCAAGCCGGCACCCTTTGCAAATGAAGTATCTTTCTCCTTATAATCACCGGAAATAGTTGGAAGGCGTTGCATCATCAATTGACGCCGTTTACCCTTTTTGATAATTTTGCCCATGGTACCGATATCCAGGTTGATCACCGTGTCCTTGCCATTTCGTTGGATAAGCACGTTCTTCCCACCAATTATGATTTTCTGCGACAGATCCTCGAAATAGCGCACAGTATCACCATTTACTGCAATTATCTTATCTCCATTGTGAAAACCGAGTTCGGTAGTCATCACTGAATCCCGCACCCATATTCCATTTTTGACTGACGCATTGGGCGTTTTGCTTTCACCCCAGATCATCAACACAAATGCATAGATCACAAAAGCAGTCAGGATATTCATGATTACTCCGCCCAGCATAATGATCAGCCGCTGCCAGGCTGGTTTGCTGCGAAATTCGTCGGGCTTGGGCGGCAGTTTCATCTGCTCTTTGTCCATACTTTCGTCAATCATTCCCGCAATCTTCACATATCCGCCCAGCGGCAACCAGCCGATTCCGTACACGGTATCTCCCACCTTTTTTTTCACCAGCGCAAACCAGGGATCAAAGAACAGGAAGAATTTTTCAACCCGGCATTTGAACCAGCGGGCAGTTATATAGTGTCCAAACTCATGTAATACGATGAGCAGGGAAAGTGCCAACAGTAGTTCTGAAACCTGCAGGCCTACATTCGACCAATTAATAGCGAGTAATGTCATGGCGTCTATTAAAAAAAATCCCGACATGGATCGGGTTATAAAGTTATTTATAGCTTGATAAGATCGGCTGCAAAGTTACGCGCCTCGCCGTCGCTTTCAAAATATTCCTCCAGTGTAGGATTGGCGATAAAGGGGATTTTTTCCATGGCTTTTTCGATTACATCGGTCATATCCAGGAAGTTGATCCGGTTGCGGAGAAAGGCGTACACTGCAATCTCGTTAGCCGCATTCATGATACAGGGCAGGTTGCCGCCGGTTTCGAGCGCGGTGATGGCCAGTCCGAGATTGCGGAAGGTCTTGATATCGGGCTCTTCAAACGTCAGGGTATTCACCTTTTTGAAGTCATATCGAGGAAACTGATTCGGAATACGCCGGGGAAATGCCATCGCGTACTGGATAGGCAGTTTCATGTCAGGAAGGCCCATTTGGGCTTTAATACTTCCATCTTCAAATTGAACCATGCTGTGAATGATGCTTTGCGGGTGTATCACCACCTGCACCTGCTCTGGCCGAAGATTAAA
Organism: Bacteroidota bacterium; assembly: GCA_048498035.1. GTDB lineage: Bacteria > Bacteroidota > Bacteroidia > Chitinophagales > Chitinophagaceae > CADEDV01. The sequence goes on from JBEHYT010000014.1 coordinate 73,467, forward strand.
AAGCCATTTGGCTTCAATCATCTCCAGTCCCTTATTCATCAGCGTGGCAGAGTCGATCGTAATCTTTGCGCCCATGCTCCAGTTCGGATGCTGAAGCGCATGTTCGCGCTTTACATTGACGAGATAGTTCGGCTTGCGCCCGATAAAAGGTCCGCCGGAGGCGGTCAGGATCACTTTTTCAATCCGGTTCCTGGTTTCTCCCACGAGGCATTGAAAAATGGCCGAATGTTCGGAATCAACGGGGATCACGGGCACACGGTGCTCTACCGCACTGCGCATTACAATGTCACCGGCAACCACAAGGGTTTCTTTATTGGCCAATGCAATGGCTTTGCCGGATTCAATTGCCTTCAGCGTAGGTTTAAGACCCGCATAGCCAACAATTGCGGCCAGCATAAGATCGTAGCAATCCATCGCAGCCACTTCTTCCAGTGCGCGCTCCCCTGCAAAAACCTTACAATCTGTATCAGCCAATTGCTCTTTTACACGGGCATATTTTTTTTCGTCGCCTATAACTACAATATTGGGAGTAAACTGCCTTGCCTGCGCTACCAACAGTTCATCATTAGTTTGAGCGGTGAGCACTTCGGCAGAAAATTTATCGGGGTTGGCGGCAATCACTTCCAGTGCCTGGGTGCCGATAGACCCGGTGGAACCAAAGATGGCAATTCGTTTTTGTGGTTGTTGCTCCATATTTCAGCGGCAAACTGTAAGCGCTTCGTGTCAGTTTACTTACAGCATTTTAATTTTAGCAAATCATAATTCACGCCCCGGCAGCCAGTGCTTATTCAGCCCACTTTTCCAGTTCACTGGCAATCTTCCGGTCGTTGCTCAGCCGGGGTACTTTGTTTTGTCCACCCAATTTACCAATGGATTTCATGTAGTCTATAAACCCATTTTTCCGGATTGGTGTGATTTTCAAGGGGGTGAGGATATTACCTCCTACCAGGTCGTCATAATATACATTTTTCTTTCGCAGGTTAATATCCAGTTTTTCGGCAAAGGTCTGCAGGCTGCCCGGTTTTTTTTCAAATTCTACAAACCACTCGTGGTAGGATTTACCTTTATCCTGGCTTACAAAAGGCGCAACAGTAAATTCGGTTACCTGTACGCCTGTTTCTTCAGCGGCTTTTAGCATGCTGTATTCCACCTCTTCGCCAATCACGTGTTCGCCGAAGGCGGAAATAAAGTGTTTGATACGGCCGGTTACAACCAGTCGGTACGGATCAGTCGAAACAAATTTAACCGTATCCCCGATATTATAACCCCAGAGTCCCGCGTTGCTATTAATGATCAATGCGTAGTTTTCTCCAACTTTTACGTCGCGGAGCGAGAGGCGGGTAGGATTAGCGGCGCCAATTTCCGATGCCGGGATAAATTCAAAGAAAATACCGCTGTTGGTATTCAATAACAATCCTTCAGCTTCCTGGGAATCCTGGAAAGCCATAAAGCCTTCGCTGGCCGGGAACAATTCGATGGAATCCACCTTGCGACCCACGCTTTCAAATAATTTAGCCCGGTAGGGCTCAAAATTCACGCCACCCTGCACCATCACGCTAAAATTTGGAAAGATTTCTCCCACGGGCTTGCCGGTACGGCGGATCAATTCATCAAAATACATCTGCATCCATGGCGGTATGCCGCTGATGAGCGTCATGTTCTGGCTGATGGTTTCATCAACGATCCGGTTCAGTTTCGTTTCCCAATCCTCGATACAATTTGTTTCGTAAGAAGGGAGTTGATTGGTGCGCAAGTAACCGGGCACGTGGTGATTAACGATGCCGCTAAGCCGCCCGGTTGGAATGCCTCCCACCCGCTCCAAAACCGGCGAACCGGACAGGAATATCATTTTGCCATTGGCAAAAGCGGCATTTCCCGTTTCGGCCATATAGCAAAGCAGGGCGTTGCGGGCCGTATTGATATGATTGGGAATTGAGTCTTTAGTGATAGGAATGTATTTGGTACCGCTGGTGGTGCCGGATGTTTTGGCAAAATAGATGGGACGCCCCTTCCAAAGCACATTGTGCCGCCCCTCCTTGATCCGGTCGATCCAGGGCCGCATCTGCTCATAATCTACAACCGGAACGGCCTGGCGGAAGTCGGCATAAGAAACAGCCTGCTCCAGGCGGTGCTCTTTTCCAAATTCGGTGGTGCGGCCGGTTTTCAGGAGATTTTTCAAAATATTCTCCTGGTCGTCAACCGCGGTGGCCATACCTTTACGGATACCTTTATATACATACGCCGCGAACGGCCTGGCGAGGAAAGACTTGATTTTCATACGTTCTACGCTACCGGTGAGCTTACAAATATAAGCCAAGCACCCGCAAAACCGGGCTTTTTATACGGGTGGGGATTACTGGCAGGCTAAATCTTTGATTTTCTGTTGGGCGTCACCATTTTTTCCCTTACCTTTGCATCCCTAATTTAAGATTATGATCGCAGTCGTAAAAGTAGCCGGACAACAGTTTAAAGTCGAGAAAGACCAGACTTTGTATGTTCCTCGCCTGGAAGGCAAGGCCGGTGACCAGATGGACCTTGAGGTTTTACTGGTGGATGCAGATGGCAAACTGGCCATTGGCGGTGATGTAAAAACAAAAGTGAAAGCCGAGATCCTGGACCAGGTGAAAGGTGATACGGTAATTGCTTACAAACAAAAACGCCGGAAAGGTTTTCATAAAAAGAAAGGCCACCGTACTGCGTACACGAAGATCAAAGTAACTTCAATCGCTTAATCATCCATCAATTCAAAAACATTCTAAAATCCGTTTATAATGGCACACAAGAAAGGTGAAGGTAGTGTAAAGAATGGTCGTGATTCCCAAAGCAAGCGCCTTGGTGTAAAGATCTTTGGTGGTCAGCCTGCGATTGCCGGTAACATTATTGTTCGTCAACGCGGCACCGTTTATCACCCCGGCAAGAACGTTGGTGTTGGTAAAGATTACACGCTGTTCGCGTTGTCGGCAGGTGTAGTTGAGTTCCGTAAGGGTCGCAACAACCGTACTTTTGTTTCTGTGAACAGCGTTGAAGCCTGATCATGGGAAACTGCCTGTTTGGAATTTTGTGGAAAAAAAATTTGGGTAGTATAAAATAATTATTATTTTTACTAACGATAACCCATTTTACTAAACATTAAATTCTAAAAAAATGGCAACTAAGAAAAAAGCAGCTAAGAAAAAAGCAGCTCCCAAAAAGAAAGCCGCTAAGAAAGCTGTAAAGAAAAAGAAATAAGTTTCGAATTTTCTTTCAAAGTAATAGAAGTCCCGCATCAGCGGGACTTTTTTATTTGCTTCCGGTCCCTGGCTCCTAACCCCTGACTTAAGTCGCGGGTTTTGCTCGCAGACGTGGCTCCTAACCCCTGACAGATGTGGCTCCTAGCCCCTGACTTAAGTCAGGGGTTAGGAGCCAGCATGAATTTCCTATCTTTCCTCTATGGACAACGCTACAATCGCCGATAACTTTTCCCTCCTCTCCAAACTGATGGACATCCACGGAGAAAACTCCTTCAAGTCCAAAACCTATTCCATTGCGGCATATAATATTGAAAAAATGCCAGTGTCTCTCCAGGATACCCCACGCGAAAAACTATTTTCGATCAAAGGCATAGGAGACAGCGTAGGCAAGAAAGTAGTGGAAATGCTGGATACCGGCCACCTGCAGGCACTCAACAACCTGATCAGTTCTACCCCGCCCGGCGTTATCGAAATGCTGCAGATCAAGGGCATCGGTCCAAAAAAGATTCATACCATCTGGAAAGAAATGGAAATTGAGTCCATCGGTGAATTACTCTATGCCTGCAATGAAAACCGCCTCACCCTTTTTAAGGGCTTTGGTGAAAAGACCCAACAAAACGTTGTGGAAGCCATTCATTTTTACCTGCAAAACCAGGGGCATTTTCTCTTTGCAGAGTTAGAAGCCGTTTTTCCGCAGGTAGACGGCTACCTGAAAAAAATGTTCGGCGAAGCCGCCGTTCATGTTACCGGTGCCTATCGTCGCCAGGAAATAACCATTGAGGAAATGGAATTTGTAGTGATGAAGACTGTTGATGTTATTAAACCTGCATTTCAAACCGCACAACCGCCGGAATTACTGGAGGAAACAGCAACAACCCTCCGGTATAAATTAAAAAATGGTCTAAAACTCAAACTTTATCACAGCGGCGCTAACCTGCCGGAAATGCTGTTTAATACAAGTGGCAGCCCGGAATTTCTTGAAAAATTTCACCAGGAATTTCCCGCTTTGAAAATAAACACCAAGGCCGATAGCGACGAGGATTTTTTCACCAAAGCGAAATTAGCAGCTATACCCGCGTTCTACCGCGAGTCGGCAAAAGCCATTGACCAGGCACGTAACGGTCAGTTACCCGATTTTATCCAGGCCACCTCTGTAAAAGGACTCATTCACTCCCACAGCAACTGGAGCGATGGCAGCAATACCATTGAAGAAATGGCCCGGGACCTCATACGACGGGGTTTTGAATACCTCGTGATCTCTGATCACTCAAAAGCTGCCGCGTATGCTAACGGATTAAGCGAAGAACGAATCGTGGAACAACACCGTTACGTCGACAGCCTGAACAAAGAACTTGCTCCCTTCCGCATTTTTAAAAGTATTGAGTGCGATATTTTGAACGACGGTAGTCTCGATTACCGGGATGAAGTACTGGCCAGCTTTGACCTTATTATCGCTTCGGTGCACTCCAATCTTAAAATGAACCAGGAGAAAGCAATGATGCGGGTAATGCGGGCCATTGAGAATCCTTTTACAAGCATTTTAGGACACATGACAGGCCGGCTGCTCCTGAGCCGCAACGGTTACCCGTTGGATCATATCGCGGTAATAGACGCCTGTGCGACGCACCAGGTGGTGATTGAGTTAAATGCGCACCCGCGGCGGCTGGATATCGATTGGAAATGGATCGACTACGCTCTCCAAAAAAACGTCTTGATCTCCGTTAACCCAGATGCACACACACTGGATGGTTTTGATGATATCCGGTACGGCATACTGGCTGCACAAAAAGGCGGACTAACGGCTGCGCAAAATCTGAGCAGCTTTTCCCTTGCCGAATTTGAACAATTCCTGGCAGCACAACGGAAAAAAAGAAGTTAGGATGTTGTATCAGACAACGGCAACTCAATAAAAAACGTCGTACCCTCTCCTACGCGGGTTTCAAACCAGATCTTTCCTCCCGCCTGCTCCACGATGCTTTTACACATGGCAAGTCCGAGCCCGGTACCGGACGACTTAGTGGTGAAGTTGGGAACAAAGATGCGCGACTGCATCTCCGGCGCAATGCCCTCACCATTATCTCTTACACTAACACGAACGTAATTATCAAATTGTTCCTCCTGCACCAGGATGCGGCATACCGGTTTGCCTGTACTGGCCTCTACGGCATTTGCAAAAAGGTTGGTAAATAACCGGTTCATCTGCGTTTTATCCGCATCCAGCATCAATGGTTTATCCAATGGCGCCCAGTTGACTGCAACGTGTTCATCCACGCTATATAATTTCCGCAGGGAGTCAATCACATCATGCAAATCAAAATGGCTCACATTCGTATTGCCGATATTGGCAAATTGGGAAAAATCCGCCGCGATCTTCGAGAGATGGTCGATTTGTTCTACCAAAGTATTGGCTACGTTGGCTGACAATTCCTTTACATTGGGCAGGTTATTGGCAATGGCTTTTTGCAGGTACTGGATACTCAGCTTCATAGGCGTGAGCGGGTTTTTGATCTCATGCGCCACCTGCCGCGCCATTTCCCGCCACGCACCTTCACGCTCACTGCGCGCCAGCACCTCGGCGCTTTGTTCCAGCTTGGCTACCATCTTATTGTATTCCTTTACCAGTTCTCCAATTTCATCTTCGCGGCTCCATTCAATTTCCTCATTCAACTTACCAAGATTTACATCCCGCATCTTTTCACTGATCACAGAAAATGACCGGGTGATCCTGTTGGTGATAAACAATGCAATAAGACCCGCCACCAGGAAGATGAAGGCATTGAGGTTAATGAGCGTAACCAGGAAGTTGGATATCTCCTGGTTGAGTTCCTGTGTAGTGGTGAAATACGGGATATTAAGATAGGCCTGCGCATTCCCGGTTTCATCGCGCACCGGCGCATAAATACTGAGATATGAAAAATCAACGATCTTCTCCACCTGGGAAAACTTCACCTGCTTCAACCGGTCGAGGTGATAAAAAGCAGTAGGATCCATTTTCCGGCTCAATACACCACGGGTATATACATTGGCTTCAGACGACACTTTTAAATCCCCATTGAGATCATACACATTTACATCCACACCATGGATATCAGCTACTTCATCCACCAGCTTTTGCAGGTTGGAACTGGCAACGGTATCATAAATTTTCAATACATCATCAAAGGTGCTGTGGTTCGCCTGCTCTTTCTGCATCTCGTTCACCATAATCTTCATGGTACGGCTTAATTTATCGGTATTATTCCGCTCAGAACGCCCGATAAAGAACGAGATGGTGGAGATCCCGATAATCACAAAAGAAAAGATACTGATGAAAATGATCGTAACATGCACCTGTGTGCGGATATTGATCTGCACCAGCTTTTTGAGCAACAACTTTTTCATCAGGATCCGAAGAAGGATCGAGATCAACTGCACCAGGAATACTATGAAAAGAATAGAGCAGAAAATATAGGAAAACAGGGTAATGGTTTCGATAAATGTGTCGCGCTTACGCGCGATCACAACAATTTTCTGATCGCTGTCGCGATACCAAAGCTCGTCATACGCCCCATTGCTGCGCATTTCAAACTCATCGCGGGGCACCTGCTGATCCGTGATCCAGATCGGGAACGGGTATTTGTTGGACGGAGATGCCAATCGCTTGTTGAGGTAAATGGCATAGGAATAAATAGGAGAACTTTCCAGGTCGCTCTGGCGAAACTGCTTGAACAATTCCGGGAACAACGCATCGGTTCCAAACTTTTTAGGATTCGAAATAACAAATAGCGACCCAATGATATTGCCCAGGGAGTCCGGCACATCGCGTTTGGTGATGTAGATAAATTTGTCGAACGACGTTTCATAAAAGAACAGACCGGGAATACTAGTGGGATGCGCCTGCACGGTTAGCAAGGTGTTCAGATCGTCGTAGGTTTGAGAATCCTCGTTGTTGATCCCCGCGTGCGCCGAATCATACACGTAAAGCCGTGTGTCGTACTTATTCAGGTAACCGCTATAATTTTCTGTCAGAATACTGTCGCGTATGGCCTTGCTTTTCTCAAGATCTTTAAAGCGATAGAAATTTTCCTGCAGGAAGTCGGTATCCAGGTAGCGAAGCGCAATATTCAGTAGCAGCTCACTGGCCGGATCAGCCTGGGAAATTTGTTTGTAGGCCAGGCTTTTGCGGCGTGAAAGTTCTGCCTTTTTGTTTTCCGCCAGCATAATGGCGGAAATAGAAATGGAGAACACAAATATCCAGAATAGGATGCCTGCAATATTAATCCTGATCCTACTGAAAATAAGACCCTGGCGGTTAACAAGCCAGGTGTACGCCAGCAGCCAGAGCAGCACCGGAAGATAAAATAATACCGTTGGATCCCCGGATCGGGCGGTGAGATAGATCAACCCTGCACAACTGATCGCAAAATAGATGATATAAGCCCTTCCTTCAAACAACGGGAAAAGCAGCCGGAATAGCAACTGCGTAAAATAATAATAGGAAATGGAAAGGCAGGCCAGCACTACAAAACCGTAAACGGTGTATTTATTCAGGCTGGCAAAATCCGTTACATCAAACGAAATCTTTGAATCAGCTACGATACTCCGTATCACACTGGCCAGGATAAACGTGGAATAAATCAGCAGGCAGAGGGAAAGAAGGGCAACCGCCCACCGCACCGGTTTGCCAACCGTAAACGCCGGCTGAGGCTGGGAATTGCGCTTAGACCACGCAAACAGCACCATCCAGCAAAACAGGGACGCATTCAGCAACAGATCGCCGAGTGACCGCTGCACAACATTAGATCCATAAATGGCAGGATCAAATAATTCAAACTGGCGGAGGTTGAGCAATGACGGATATTGGTAACTGAGTACCCGGAGAAAAACAAGAACGACCACCAGCACACCAACGCCTACCCAGCTACCCCGGTTCCTGGCCACCGACTCTGCCACCAGGTGAAGAAAGAGCAACAGCAAAAACACTCCAAATAGTCGTAAAAAAATAGTCAGTCCATCATTGTACGGAACTGCAACAGCTATTTTTTTATCGATGTAAAAAAGCGGCTTTCCGGAAATCGACTGAATCGGGAATGGGGTGGCATGATCGGCGATGATAATATGTTTGTCAGCATCCCGGCTATACAGGAATCTTGAAGGGAGGTAGTCGGTTTGGATAAAAAATTCAGACCGAATCGGGATCATTCCGAATGCCAGTACCTTATCATCAACCCCTGCAAGCGATAGCGTTCGCTTTACGGTTACATAGTACCCATTGGCAAGATGGTGAAAATATTCTCCGTCGGCCATGGCAAATATATCATTGGGTGGCACCACGATCTGGTCGCTCCAGAATGCCATGTTTACACCACCCTGGCCATTGGCGCGGTAGAGATAAACACCATATGATTTCTCGGCAAGCTTGTTAAAATCAGCAAGAGACTCCTTTTGCAGTAGCAATTGGCGCAGCTCTGCTGTATCTTTTAACAGTTTGAGATAGGATTCCTCGTTTTTCTTTAAATTTTGTTGAAGAAGGCGTTGTTCGCGGGTAACAGACGACCGGGTGGTGTAGATTTTATTAAAAACGAAGGAAAGTGTAAGCGCCACCACGGAAAGCAGCAATAACCAGTATTTCCCGGGCAAAATATGTTGCAGGCGTTTATTCACGAAGGCCGCTGTTGTTTGATGGCGTTCCAAAGGGCGTCCATTTCCTGCAAGCTCATGGTGCGAAGATCTTTTCCGTTTTGCAGGGCCTGTTGTTCCATTTGGTTAAACCGGTGGATGAATTTCTTATTGGTTCGCTCCAGCGCATTTTCGGCATCTACCTGCAAAAATCGTGCATAATTAACCAGTGAAAAAAGTAAGTCGCCAAATTCCTCCTCAATTTCGTTTGCGGAACCGTTAGCCAGGGCTGCTTTCAGCTCTTCGGTTTCTTCTTCCACTTTTGCCCAAACCTGGTCGCGGTGATCCCATTCAAAGCCTACCTGCCGGGCTTTTTCCTGCAGGCGCATTGCCTTTACCAGGGCGGGTAAAGCGCGGGGAACGCCTGCCAGAACAGAGGTTTTACCCTCTTTCAGTTTCAGGTTTTCCCAATTCTTTTTTACATCTTCCTCATCTTTCACCTTTACATCGCCATAAATATGCGGATGGCGGTCTACCAGCTTTTTACAAATCTGTTCAATTACATCAGCCAGTTCAAACTGCTGCTGCTCCTGTCCAATCTTTGCATAGAATACGATATGCAACAGCAGATCTCCCAGCTCTTCACGGATACCGGGCCAGCTTTCATCCGTAATGGCATCGGCCAGTTCATACATCTCTTCAATCGTTAATTGGCGGAGGGATTGAATGGTTTGCTTTTTATCCCAGGGACATTGCTCACGCAACTCATCCATGATCTTTATTAACTGTAAAAAGGCGGCGGTTGTCCTGTTTTCCATAGCAAATTTTTAAAAGGTGAATGCAGCAAAGAAAATAAATAGCGCCAGCAACGTAATAATCATCAGCAGGGATGAAATAGTGAGCAGGATAAATTTCAGGATTGTTTTCGCCCGCTTTTGCTGGTAGAAATAACGCATCGCTTTGTAGAGATAGAACAGGTCCAGCAGGAACAGCCCCACTACCAGCCAGTTAATAGACTGGATATGCGTCAGGTTCTTGATCTTATCGAGTGCAAATACCAGGGCCATCAGGATAAACGTAAAAACATAGAGATGGATGGTAAATACGCCGTGGTCTGCATAATAATACTCTTTTCGCCGGAAATACACCAGTTTGAGCAGCAGCGCGAATAAAGGAAGTGATACAAATAACATATAGGGCAGCCGGTGCAGTATCACTTCGCTGAATTTATCAACGGCTTCCTCCGGGTCTGCTGAAAATTTTTCGTTCAGGTGCAGCAATTGCCGCGTAATACCCCGCATTATCCAACCATCACGGGAACTATCGGGCAAAACACGTTGTATCGAATCATACTGGCGGATGCTTTCATAGGCTCGTCCGTTCAATTCCACAACAGATGGCCCCGGGCTATAGAGCGCCATTGATTCCCTGCGGGTGATGGGCCGCGTGGTATCTTCAAAACGCGCAGTGGCAGCTTTCAGGAAGTGGTTGGAAGTATCTCTGTGATACATCGCCTGCAGGTTGTCCAGTGTTTCCAGCCGGTCTTCCCGGGAAATGGGCTCATTTAAGTTCAAATGCGTATTGATCCCAAAAAAGCTGAAAAAAAGCAGGAAGAATACGGCTGAAGTGAAAATGTAAAGTCGCACCGGGTGCAGGTACCGCACTCTTTTGCCCAGCATATATTCGCGCGAGAGAAAACCGGGTTTGAAAAGAAGGTCTTTGAGCGTGGTAAAAAACTTACCGTCAAAATGGGTAATATCATTAAAAAAATGGACAAACATGTGCCAAAAGGTTTCTTTTGGCTCTACGTTCTCCTGCCCGCAAACGTGGCAAAACCGGCCTATAACCTCGGTGCCACAATTGAGACAGTTTTTTTCTTTTCGTTGCGGTGTGTGCGACAAGTTGAATTTTCGTTAAAAATAATCATCCTGCGGTAAATGACACAGTTGGGAGATTCCGGGCGTTCCTGTACAACCGGCTGGCAATACTACGCGTCTTTATTTTGCGTTAGTGGTAAATCAGGTATTTTTGCCTATTAAGCAACATCCCAACATGAAAAATGCGCTTGTAACGGTTTTTATTTTCGCTTCGTTTTCTCTCCATGCCCAATATTTCTATTCAGACATCGTTGGAACGGCCGAACTGGCCGGCCGTATGAAAACCTTCCAGGCGGCAAAGGTTAAAACCGTAACGGCTACGGGATATGACGGTGAAGGCACCCGGAATACAGATTTCAATGAATGGCAGGAAGTGACCAATAACGGCATGGGGCTGAAAGTGACTACCAGGAATGGGACAACAACTTCCGTTACTAACTACAGTTTTGACACCCAGGGTCGCCTGACGGGCTCGAGTGATGAAGCGGAGGGCACGCGGAATACAACCAGTTACAGCTATGATAACGATGGCAAAGTGCTACGCATTGAAAATGTAACGGCCGACTCTGCCAATGAATTTAATGAAAAGGAAATTCACCTGTGGGTGTATGATGCCAATGGAAAGCCGAAAACCATGTGGCGGATACTGAATGGGGACAGTACTGAAGTTCGTTTTACGATTGACAGCGCGGGCAATGTGGGAGACGAAGAATTGTATAAACGAAAATCCCGGCTGGATCATATTTATTACTATTATAACGACCAGCACCAGCTTACTGATATCGTGCGTTTTAATGAAAAAGCGCAACGGATGTTGCCCGACTATATGTTTGAATATGATGAAGCGGGGCGTGTGATTCAAAAGATCACAACGCTGAGCAGCCTGAACCTGGGTTATTTGATCTGGCGGTATCTTTTTGACCCCAAAACGGGGTTAAAGACGAAGGAAGCATTGTTTAACAAGCAAAAGCAGATGACCGGTAAAATTGAATACCAGTACGCCTTCAATCCCTGATAACCAGGCTTTCCCGCGGGAAGCTTTGTTGAAAAATGAGATTTTTTTATCCCCCTTCTTTGTATATTTGCAACCCCTGATGCCCAGGTGGTGAAATTGGTAGACACGCTACTTTGAGGTGGTAGTGCCTTAACCGGTGTGCTGGTTCGAATCCAGTCTTGGGCACAAAGACCCCGTTTCAACGCAGTTGAAATGGGGCTTTTTACTTTCAGAGCGCTGCAAGTCTTGCTTGCAAAAGCGATGAAAGTGAAAAGCCCGGGGACACCGCAGGTGGCCGGGGGATTTGGGTACGCCCCTCGTAAGAGTCTCTGGATATGCAATCCAGTCTTGGGCACAAAGACCCCGTTTCAACGCAGTTGAAATGGGGCTTTTTACTTTCAGAGCGATGCAGGAAAATGATTAATGTGGAAATGTGCTAATGTGAAAATTAATTCAATAATTCGGCGATTCGGTGATTATTGTTGTCCGGGGAAAATGAAAATTCAAACCGGTTCCGTTTTACTAAGCTGAATGTGAAGGCTTATTTACTCAATTCGTTGTCCAAAATGAAAAGCAAGCCCCTTATGCAAAAAGAAGGTTGATTTTTGGCTGTCCGGTAAAGTTTTATCTGGGCTTTAGGGATCGTCAAATCAATAAGGGTTTATTGAGCTATTTTTTGTAACGCGAAGGCCGCAAGGGTTTCGCAAGGGCCGCAAGAGAAAGACCTTTCTCCGCAAATCGTTCTCACTATTCTAAAGCATTCACTTACTTCGGCTGTCCGGTAAAAGTCTCCCTTACTATCGGCGATTTGTAGGTTATTGAATTGTATTTTAACCTACCAGTTGCGGCGGAGGCGCCTTCTTTTTGTGCGGTTCCGCGTAGCGGAATGGCGAACCAGTTGACAACTAACAGATAAAAATGAATAATTAAAAATGATTGGATAATCCCAAGCATTCGTTTACAGATCTAAATACCAACAATCGCGAAATGATTATTCCTACCTGATTGGTTCTAATCGAATTATTGAATCGCCGAATTAGCGAATTATTTTTCGGCCGTGGAGGCAAAAAAGCCACAAGCGATGCAAGTGCCCAATTCGTGGGATATGCCAAATTTTTCCCCGGACACCAGTGATTCGGCGATTCAATAATGAAAGAGATCGCTAAGTGGCAAAATTGCTGTGTGAACATTACGATAACGGCATACCCCGCTCAACTAAGTCGAAACATGGCATTCAGACAAATTAATTCCAATGATTTGATTATCATTTTTTACTACTACCAAAACAAAATGTCTAAAAATTACATCATTAACTGATGATCTATGTCTTTCTGACGGAAAAAAGCAGCATAAATGTATATTCTATACGTGATCCGGCATTGTTAAAGACCCTGGGTGACTATTTAAAATATACCCAGTTGCAGCAACATACAGCGCAACAACAGTTAGGGGTGGCCGCCGGGGTCATCCCCCCGCCCCTCCATCCAATCCCACTAAAACCACCAAACCAGTAAAAAGTACCATTCTCACCCTGAAAAGTGTAATGGAGACGGCCAATAGCGATTGTATCTTTGTAATATGGACAGGGATTTCCCGGTTTACGACATTTGCAAGCTCTCCCCCGACCCGGCCAATACAGAGACGGAGTTGGTAGCTGACCGCCTTTGTCACTACCTGGGCCTGCATTATGCCGGACTCCGCTTTCCCCACCGCCATTCGTTTTACCAAATGGTATTTTTTACGGCAGGGCGGGGTTCGCACGTTGTGGATTTTGAAAAATTCCCGGTGCGCGTCAACCAGTTGTATGTAATGGTTCCGGGGCAGGTGCATACCTGGAATTTTGAAAATGATGTAGACGGCTATATCGTCAATTTTTCCGCCGATCTTTTCCTGTCCTTCCTTGCCAATCCGGAATACCTGGAGCGTTTTACTTTTCTAGACGGCAATGCACGGCACGGCGTGCTGCAGGTGCCTGCACGGCTACGCAAAACGGTAGAAACTATTTTGGAAACGATCGTAGACGTACAGGAGCGTAAACCCACGCATGGGAGCGACAAAGTGAAAACCCTGCTCCTTTACCTGTTGCTGGTGATCCAGGATCACCTGGCGCCGCCGGTAAGTGATCCTATTTTGCCACAAAAGCAACTGGTATTGCGAAATTTCCAGAAACTGGTAGAAAGCAACTATCGAACGCTGCGACTTCCAAGGGAATATGCAGACCTGCTTTATATTACGCCCAACCACTTGAACGCGCTCTGCCAGGATTTATTAGGTACAACCGCAGGCGAGTTGATCCGTGACAGGGTATTGCTGGAGGCGAAACGTTTGCTGACCAACGCCGCCATCACTGCTGCCGAAGTTGGCTATCAACTGAATTTCAAGGATAATTCCTATTTCAACCGCTTTTTTAAAAAAAATACAGGACAAACGCCTGACGATTTCAGGAAAGAGTTCCTGGCAAAATAAACATATATGGAAGACACATTTACTGCCACTCCAGGCGATAAGAAAACCGAAAAAACACCGGGTGTGTTAAATATCATGGCCTGCAAATGCCCCCGCTGCCGCCAGGGAGATATGTTCGTAGACCCCAACCCCTACCACCTGCGCAAAACGATGAAGATGCATAGGGAGTGCCCCGTTTGCAAACAGCCTTTCGAACTGGAGGTAGGATTTTATTACGGTTCCAGCTACGTGGCCTACGCACTGTCCGTTGCCTTCAGTGTGGCATCGCTCATAGCCTGGTGGGTATTAATTGGGCTTAGCACGGACGATAATCGCTTTTTTATATGGATTGCGCTTAACGCGGTGTTGCTGGTATTACTTCAACCCTACCTGATGCGCCTGGCAAGGGCCGTGTGGCTGCTCTTCTTTGTACGATATGATAAAAACTGGCGTACCAATCCGCCCAGCCGGGTTGAACGAACCAATAATGACCAGGCTAATAACTGGTAGGTGGCAGAACTTTTTACTGGGAGAAATGTTGTACAACAATAGACAGTTACTTATGAAATGGATACCCCTGGAAACAAAGGAACAACTGGACGAACTGGTAAAAGCTTCTATTGGGCAACCACAGGTTATTTTCAAATATTCATCTACCTGCTCGCTCAGTGAAACCATGCGGTTAAAACTTGAATCGGCCACTCCTGCCAATGCAGTATTTCATTTCCTGGACCTGTTGCGTTTTCGTTCCCTCTCCAATTTGGTGGCAGACAAGTTTCATGTACGACATGAGTCGCCCCAGGTGCTGCTGATTCGTAATGGAGAATGTGTGTATGAAGAGGATCATTTCCGGATTAATATGGAAGAAATACAGGCCGAGGCTACCCGGTGAGAATGTTTGCCTGAGAAAATGCGTACTACACTTTTTTTTCTCCCAATATGGCGTTGATCCGTGTAATTATCTCCAGGCAGGCGCGGCTGTTGTGATAGGGGCATTTCCAAAATCCCGCCTTTTCTTTTGGAAGAACAGCCTCGTTGGCATCAATTCCCCAATACCATTCGCCATTCGTTGTATCCACTAATTTCTTTCGTGTAAAATCCCAACAGCGAATGGATTGGTCAAGAAATAACGGATCGCCTGACAATTCCCATGCATTGAAAAAGCCCACCATGGCTTCGGCCTGCGGCCACCAATGCTTTTCCCGAATCCAGTGGCCGGTTTGTCTATTTTGCTCATACCAAAGACCGCCATCCTTGTCAAGGCCATCGCGGGTGGACGCTGCCAGCGTAGCAGCAATTTGGTTGTACGTATTGATCCAGACTTTATCGCCCAGTATCCGGGCACATTCCTGCAATAGCCATGCGGCTTCGATATCGTGGCCAAAAGAACGATCGGTTTGGTCGCCGCTCCAGTCTGCCTGCATAAACAACCGGAGTTGTCGCGCATCGGGTTCGAGAATATAACGTTCAAACCAGGCGAGCAAATTACTGATCGCATTTCCCAATGTTGCATCCGGCCATACGGAATACAGGTTGGCATACGCTTCAATAATATGCAGGTGCGTATTCATGGTCTTGGGCGCGTTTTCATCTTTCTCACTCAGGCGAAGATCATCCAGCGCACCCCAGTTCCGCGAAAATGCTTCCCAGTAACCGCCATTTGTTTTATCCAGCCCGTATTTTTCCATTGCCGCAGTAACGGCTTTAGCAGTTTCAAGCGCCTCGCTGTTTGCAGTTATTTTGTAGTATTCTGCAAGTCCGTACACGTAAAAAGCCTGCCCGTATAATTGTTTTTTACCGTCAGCAACGGTTCCGTCGCTGTTCAGTGACCAATACACACCTCCATTTTTTTCGTCATAAAAATAATTGCGCAAAAAATTGAAGGCGCGATCTGCAATCTCCCTGTAACCGGGTTTAGCCCGGTGACGGCAGGCTGCGGAAAAAGTCCATAAGATCCGGCTGTTCAATACAACACCTTTTTCAGCCGCAGGCTGTGGTTGGTTGGAATTATCCAGCGAACCTAAAAACCCGCCGTTGGTTTCATCCACCATATACTGTTGCCAAAACCCGAGAATACGTTCCCATTCAACTGAAAGTTCATCCCGGTAACGGATCAATCGTTCTTTGATTACAGCTGGTATTGGATCAATGGCTTTCATTTTTTCCCGTTAGCTGACTGGGCCGGAACGTCTACCAGGCTTTCTGATTGATTTTTCTGAATCAGATCCAGCAGCGTTTTAACAGTTTCCGCAGAAGAGAATCCATCAGGCGCTGTATTCATCATATAGTCAACCAGTTTCTCCACGGTGGTCGTTGCCACGTGCAGTCTTGTGTCGGACGATGCATAATAGATAAATACGGTGCCGTCTTCATCCAGGATCCATCCATTGGAGAATACCACGTTAGACACATCGCCAATGCGCTCCTCGCCTTCCGGCGCTAAAAAATAGCCGGCTGGCTGATGGGTCACTTTTGTCAGATCATTCAGATCCGTCATGAACATATACAGCACATAACGAAGTCCTGCGGCAGTGTTTCGCACGCCGTGCGCAAGATGCAACCATCCGTGGGTGGTCTTGATAGGCGCAGGTCCTGCGCCGTTCTTTGCTTCATAAACCGTGTGGTATACTTTCGGGTTAATAACAATCTCTTCTTCTATGCGCGCTGCTTCCATGTTATCGCAAAGTCCAAAGCCAATACCACCGCCGGTGCCTGCATTGATAAAGCCATCCTGCGGACGGGTATAGAACGCATATTTCCCATTTACAAATTCAGGATGTAGCACCACGTTGCGTTGTTGTGGCGACGGTGTTACCAGGTCGGCCAGGCGTTCCCAATCCACCAGGTTGCGGGTGCGGGCAATGCCACACTGGGCAACCGCTGCGGATTGATCGGTGCTTGGAGCTTCCGGGTCGCGGCGTTCGGTACAAAACAGGCCGTAGATCCAGCCGTCTTCATGTTGCACCAGGCGCATATCATAGATGTTCGTATCTGGCACATCTGTTTCCGGCATAACAACGGGAAGATCCCAGAATTTAAACTGGTCTATTCCATTCGGGCTTTCGGCCACGGCAAAAAAAGATTTCCGATCGGCTGCTTCCACACGGGCGATGACCAGGTATTTGTCGTCCAGTTTAATGGCACCTGCATTCAATACTGCGTTGATACCAAACCGCTCCATGAGGAAAGGATTGCTTTCCGGGTTAAGGTCGTAACGCCAGTGCAGCGGTGTGTGTGCTGCAGTAAGGATCGGGTGTGTGTACCGGTCAACTATTCCGTTTCCGGTTCCTGCAATTTCATTTTTACGGATCAACAGCAGTTCCTGCTCTTTTTCAAGCGCTGCTAAACGTTCATAGAATTTTCCTCGCATATCGGTTTTTTAATAAATCAATTCTCCAGTTTGTCCCACCAGGTTTTTTTAAGAATAAATATGATTACGGCCAATATCAAAATAGTGACCAGTAAAGGCAACTTCATCCAAAGCACTACGTACATGGGCAAAATGGTAAGGCAGAGTTGCCCGATGATACCCAGTACAACATTGAACATATCCAGTTTAAACCGCTTATTCCCCTGGAACGAAGGATCTTCCGCCACTACAAGTTTGTGCACGGGTTTCCAGAAACCCCAGGGTTTTACGGTTGTGTAAAAATGTTTTAACACGGCTTCTTCAGTGGGAGGAGCAGCGTAGGTTCCCACGATACAGCCGATCAGTGAAAGAACAAGTAATAAAGGCCAGTAGTAAAGATCAAGCCCGGACAGCAGGTTAAACGACTTTAAGATGGCAAGGCCAATGGCCGGAACGATCCCAAACAGCATTCCCCAGAAAAAACCACTGGCATTAAACCGCCACCAGTACCACTTGAGCATATTGGCAGCGATATATCCTCCGTACAGCCCGGAAACGATCCACTGCAATACCGTGTTTACATCTTTTACTACCAGGCCCAGCAAAATGCCGATGGCCACCACAGCAATACCCGAGAGATAGTTCATCGTCATCACCCTCCGGTTATTGGCAGTTGGATTCACATATTTCAGGTAGATATCATTAACAATATAAGCTTGTGCAGCGTTGACCGTACCGGAGAACGTCCCCATAAATGCCCCCAGCAATCCCGTCAATACAAGACCCAATACCCCAACAGGTAAAAAATTATTCATCGCAGCCGGAAGGATGCGTTCAAAGTCGGTAGCGCCGTCTGCACCCTGCAGGTTTAGTTGGTTGTAATAGAGTAATGCCAGTACCGTAAGACCAATTACCAGGGAATAGCGGATGGGTAATAAAATAATGGAAACAAATCCGCTCATTTTAGAAGCTTCTTTGGAAGACCTGGTGGAAAGGATTTTTTGCATATCATAATTGGGCGCCGGCCCAGCCAGACTTGCGAATAATCCTTTAAACAACATCATCATAAAGAAAATGCCGAAAAGTCCAAACCCGTCACTGGCGATCTTCGAATTGGCTGCAGGCACAGACCCGCTCCAATCAAGATTGAGCTTCCAGCCAAAAAATGGTGTATTCCAACCGCCTGGTACATTCAGGGAATGTCCCTTCATATGGATCATTGCAATTACGGCTACAGACACGCAGGCAACCGTCATGATCATGTACTTAATAAAATCCCCGAGCACGATACTATGCATTCCACCAAGAATGGAATAGAACATAGCGAAGAGCGTGAATATAATTCCGTAAAAATGGGGAACAAAATTAGCAGGAACATGAAAGGGGACATACTCTTTTACAACGTCCCATGGAATAAATATTTCAATAAATTTTCCGAGGCCAACAAAACCATACGCCAGGAATCCGAAACAACTGAGCAATGCAAATGCTACTACTACACCATGTGAAGAACGAACGCCTTTGCCAATTTTTCCAAAACGGGTGGCCAGCCATTCGGCGCCTGTGGTTGCATTGGACCGGCGTAGCCATTTGGAGAGAAACATCATCAGGAATACCTGGTTGAACACGGGCCATAGCCAGGGTATCCAAATACTCTTTAATCCATACACGAAACACAATGCCACCATCCACATGGTGCCGCTGATATCAAACATATCAGAAGCATCACTCATGCCCAACATATACCAGGGAAGGCTTTTGCCGCCCATCAGGTAGCTGTCTTTATTCTGACGGGCACGTTTACGCATATAAAACCCGATCATCACCATACCGGCGAGATAGGAAACAAGGATCAATATGTCTACCAGTTGCAACTTCATGGGTGGTGATTGCTGTAAATTTTAAATTGCTGTACCTGTTTTCCAAACCAGGCTTTGCCGGCATCGTGAAAACTCCGGAAATCCGCTGCCGACTGCTGACCGGGATAGGGAACGTAATAATGCATTTTTCCCATAGAGGGCATATATCCTGCATTTCGCCACATCAACACATAACTCACCGGAAGATCTTCCAGTATGGGCGCCAGTACGGCGGTCCACCACTGCGCATCCGGTACTGCTTCAAACCCGGTTTCGGCAATGGCAAAAAGTTTATTTTTCCGGGCGGCTACCGCAGCACCTGTTTTTACTTCATAACGCATGGTGTCGATGAAGCCCTGGCGGGTTTGTCCGGCAAACTGGTATAGATCAAAGCTTAATACATCAGCAAATGCATCGCCGGGATAACGTTCCAGGAAGGCCGGCTCATCTTCAAAGCCTGCGGTATTATAAACCATCACCAATTGATGCAGCTTCTTTGTTTCCCGAAGATATTTTACCGTGTACTGCCACAATTCTTTGAATTGTTCCGGTGAACAGTAGGGATTACACCACCAAAACCAGTTTCCCGTCATTTCATGGAAAGGCCGGAAAAGCACCGGGATGGCTTCTCCCCTTTTTCCCCGAAGTGAACTAATGAAGGCCGCAACGCGATCCAGCCATTTTGTATAAGTGTCGTGCATGGCCCCACCGGGAAGAATAGCCGCTACGGGGTTACCGGCCGTATCCCAACTATGACCACCGGTTACAGGATTATCGAGATGCCAGCTAAGCGTTATCACGCCGCCGCGTTGATAGCCCTCCGCGATCCACTCCCTGATCTTTTTAAAAGGCACATTGTCGATATTATTCGCATGGTCTTTTTCAATACCACTTAAGTCCCAACCATAAAGCGCGGGATAATCGCCGGTTACCAGCTTTACGTCACTATTATAAGTAATATGCTTCCATCCAACGCCGTACGCCAGGTCGTCCTGGTGACCAACCAGCGGATGCTTGCCGCCCAGTTCCTGTAATCCTGCGTAAAGATTACGGGTAGCCGTTGTAGCCTGCGGGTCAGACAACTGCGCCTGGCTCACAAGCGACATTGCCAAAAAAAGACAGGTAATACTATAAAAAAGCCGGTGTCTCATCGTTGCTGCAATTGAGGAGGTAAAACGGCCGATACCGGTTTTCCATTGGGATGTCCATTGTCAAAATGAATTCCCAAAAACGCGGCAATAGTTTGTGCAAACTGGTTCTGGTATAGTTGTCCCGGCTGCCGGTGTTCGCCAAGCGGCGCAGTATCAGGACCCATTACGGCAAAGAAAATTTCATTGGAATGTTCTACTGTGTAGTAATGATGTTGCCAATTGTCGCCGTATCCGCGACCGTGATCTTCCGTGATGATGAGCGTGGTTTGATCTTTATAAAACGGATCGCCCTGCAATTGCTTCCACAGGTCAGCGATCATTGCATCGCAATAATGAGCAGCATCCAGGTAAAAATCATATTTACCGCTATGCGCCAGCGCATCCGTTTCGATAAAACTCACCTGCAGCACCCGCGGATGATGTTGTTGCAGGTAATCACGTGCCGCGAGATAGGTAATGGCATCCTGGCGTTCCCCAAGTCCATAATCTTTCGGAAGCCAGTCCTGCAGATCGTTAAGTGCATTTTGCAGTGGCGACAGGTGATCGCCTTTTATTTTATTGAAGCCTGAATTGATGGGCAGACCTGAACGTTCTTCATTCAGAATTTTGTGAAACGCATCCCAGGATGTAAATACGGCAACCTTTCCTTTATATGCATCCGTTTTATTGGCGGCTTCCAGGACGTTGATATTTGCATTGGCCGGATGGCTGTTTGAATTGACGAGCGTATCCGGGTAGCCCGTAAAAATTTCATTATATCCCGGGTAAGAAAACCAGTAGCGGTTAGTTACATTCACATTATTACCAACCGTTCTGTTACCAAATACCTGGCCCTTTGTAGCAACCGTGTTCCAGAAAAATGGCATCAGCAAATTGCGACGCTGTGTCGTGTCTGGTGCCCAGTATTTCCGGATACGCCACGCAGAATCCTGGCTATTGAATTTATTTCCAAAAAGATTGATAGAATCGGCCCCGCCGAAAACTTCCTTCCAGCGGTATCCGTCGAACGTAACAATGACCAGGTTCTTTGTTTTAAGCTCCTGGCCATGGCTGGTTCCGGCAATCAATAACAGCAAAATGAAAAGTCGATATCTCATCCTTCTTTTTTAAAAATGGGGCCGGCTGTTCCCGGCCCCGACTGAACTGTCTGCTTTGCTTAGATGAAACCTACATCATCTATATAAATCGTTGAGGCAAGACCACTAAATTCCTGGAAGGTAATTGACGCGATGGTAGCAGGGCTACCTAACTGATTAAGCGGTATCTGGTATTCCGTCCACCGGCCTTCTGTCAGCAAAATAGTTACCGTGGTGCCGGAAACAATCGTGATCCGCACTTTTTTACCCTCCGTTCCCGGTCCGCCGTAGATAGAGATCTTAACGGCAGACATACCGCTGGCATTATATGCCGGCGAATGGGAGAAACGGCATGCGCCAAATCCAACTGTAAAATTATGCTTGATGGCTTTTGCACCTCTTCTTACAATACCTGTAAAATTCATATCATAGGTACTTGAGTAGGAAGTATTGGTCCATCCGTTTTGCATCGCATCATCATAGATCAATGACTTGAAACCAAAGGCCGTTGCTGATACGGCAGTCCCCACCGGAGTTGTAACGTAGATGTATCCATAGGTAACACCTGCGGGCACTTTCACCTTGATCTCTGTCTGCGTTTTTGAAACAATCGTTGCAGAAGTGGTTTCAAATTTCACATCGGTTACGCCGTTAAAATAATCGCCGGTAATGGTTACAATATCGTCGGGATTGCCTGCCGCAGGATCAAAGCCGGTGATAACCGGAGCTGGTTGCAGAATTTTAAAATTCAATGTAGCCGAGCCGTATTTCGTGGTAACGGTGATCGGGTTGTTGATCGGGTCGGGCAGCGATGTTGGAATTTTAACCGTTACCGTAGTATCGTCAGCATAAAACAGTGAATCCTTCGCAAGAACGCCGTTAAAATCCACTTTGAATGTGGTAGACAAATGTGTTCCTTTCAGTACGATCCACTCGCCGAATCCAACCGAGTTAACATCCACGCCGCGTGCGGTTAAAATAGCAGCCGAGGTAAGTGTTGGCGGTTCATGGCTTTCTTCAACCCTGTCTTTTTTACAGGAACTGAGCAGCACTACTGCCGAAAGCAGCGCTACACCAAGTATGGAAAATCGATTTGCTTTCATGATTTATAAAATGTCGTTACAGAATATGATGTTGGTTTTTTAATTGGTTGCTGTTAATTCCAACCCGGGTTATTTTCGGTAATGGCGGTGTTGGAATTGATTTCGTTCAGCGGAATAGGCCAAAGCAGGTTACGCTCTGCCCGCAATTTGGAAATATTGTTTTGACCCGAAGTAATTTTATTCATCACCTGCAGGTAAACGCCCCAGCGCAACAGATCAAAATGGCGCTCGCCTTCCAGCGCAAATTCACGGGCACGTTCTGCCAGCACAAAACTGCGAAAATCCTGCTGCGACATATTCGGAGTAGCCGCCGTAGCGCTTGCCCTTGTGCGTACTGCATTTAATGCCGTATATGCATCTGTAGACGCAGGGTTTACTTCGTTTTCTGCCTCGGCGTAGATAAGGTAAACTTCAGAAAAGCGCATCATGGGGAAGAACGCATCGCTGTTGGCAACATTTGGATCCGCCACAGAACTAAACTTGATCACATACGCCTTTTCATAGTTCGCCGTCGCATTGTTATTATACGTAATTCCGTTTACCACTTTGTAGAGCGCCGATTGCCATGAAGGATAAAATACGTACGTACCCTGGAGTGTTTGATAATTATGCCATACACCGTCCAGTACACGCTTATCGGGATCTTCATAATCACGATAATGATTATTGGTCATCCATACCGCGCCCGTACCAAATGTTGATCTGGCATTGAAATAAGCGCAAAGATTATTTACAAAAGCCGTTCCCGAAAGCGATTGAACCTCCCAAAGAAATTCTTTTGAATTTCTTCCGGCGATGCTCCAGATATCTTTCCAATTAGCTGTAAGCGCATAGTCTCCACTCGTCAATACTTCCTGCGCCTTATCACGCGCAAGAATGAAATACGCTCTTGAATCAAGTCCTTCAAGTCCTTTTACCACCGTCTTTTGATACGTATAATAGTTATTATCATTGCCACCACGCACCGATACACTTGCATTGGCAAGCGAACCGGAAGCCATAGTGAGATATGTTTTTGCCAGGAAGGCCTTCGCCAAACCGCGGGTAGCGCGGCCGGCTTCACCGGAGCGGCTGTCGGTAGATGGGAACAACAATGTTTCAGCCTGCTTAAAATCACTGATGATAGACGCATATACATCTTTCACCGGGGAGCGGGGAACATTTGTTTCGGGATTGTCTACGCTAAGCGCATGCAGGCGCAGCGGCACGGCGCCATAACCCTGCACCAGTTGAAAGTAAGCCCATCCGCGGAGAAAATAGGCCTCTCCCAATATCCGGCTCTTCATATCCGGTGTGATATCAGTGATCTGCGCAACTTTTTCCAACACGGTATTCGCGCGGGCGATAATTACGTAGCAACCTACCCA
The DNA here is from genome assembly GCA_048498035.1 of Bacteroidota bacterium. GTDB lineage: Bacteria > Bacteroidota > Bacteroidia > Chitinophagales > Chitinophagaceae > CADEDV01. The sequence goes on from JBEHYT010000014.1 coordinate 97,516, forward strand.
TGGTCCATTTACGCCAAAATAAGCCTGCGGGTTTCCTGCGCCTGTTGTTCCCAGGAACCAGTCGGCACCCGAAACATGATCATCATCAAGGATAGTCATGTTCCAGTAAGGCTGCAGGTATAAGTCATAGGTATACAATTCAGCATATACCCCGTTGATCGCCGTCTTGGCATCACTTTCATTTTTGTAAAAGGCCTCCGGCGAAAGGAAGGAATAGGGTTTTTCCGTCAATTGCTTCTTGCAGGATGAAAAAGACAGCAGCGCCGCAACACCCGCAAGAATGGCCAAAAACGATTTATTTCTTTTCATACAACGTTTTTAATCGTTATTATTAAAAATTACAACGGATCGAAAAATTATAGGTCCGTGCATTGGGATAACCGCCCAGGTCTACGCCAAAAAGCGCCGGGTTATCACCATAACTGTTGATCTCAGGATCGTACCCGGAATAATTGGTGAATGTGTAAAGATTGTTTACACCAAGCGTCAGCTTCATCGCGCTGATCACTTTACTTTTTACCGGTACCTGGTAGCCAAGTGAAATATTCTTGATCCGTACAAAACTTCCGTCTTCGATAAACCGACGTGTGAACAACAGGTTGCGGAAAAACTGGCGCATGATCTTGGGTCCCGTTGCATTCGTATTATCCTTTCCTTCTGCCCAGGCGCCATCGTATTGCGCCTGTGTGATGTTGCGAGACGTACCCAGGTTGGCATTAAAGCGGGTATTCATGTTAATGATATCATTGCCCTGTACACCATTCACAAAAATGCTCAGGTCAAAACGATCGTATTTGAACGTATTGGTAAAACCAAACGTATAATCCGGGTTTACATCACCGATAAAAGTTTTATCCGTAAGTGAAATAGAAGTGGGATCATTGTCCAGGTTCTTGTATTTCACTTCTCCCACCTGGCGGCGGATATAGGCATCCGACTGGAACGTGTAAATAGGATCAGCACGCACTTCTGCTTCATTGTCATAATATCCATCTTCCACATAGCCCCACAACGCGCCAATAGGTTTACCTACCGTTTGAATAAATGGAGCATCATTGGTAGAGATATTTCGTGCATACTGCTCTTTTACATCATCACCCAGGCTGAGGATCTTATTGCGATTGAACGAGATATTGAAGTTGGCATTCCACTCAAATCGTGGCGTGCTAACGGGAGTTCCTTCCAGCGTAATTTCAAGTCCTTTGTTCTCTACAGACCCTGAGTTAACCAGTTGTGTTTGGAAACCGGTTGAAGACGGGATGATCAGGTTCTGCAACAGGTTGTGCGTTACCTTACGATATACATCCACATGCAAGCCCAGCCTGTTTTTAAACATACCCAGGTCAAGCCCCGCATTCAAGGCATCGGTGGTTTCCCACTTCAGCTTTTCATTGGCCGGACCGGAATACAGATCGTTGGCAAGACCGGTTTGTACACCACCGCCAAACACATAATTATATACGCTGAGCTTTGCCAGTGAAGCATAGGAACCAATTCCCTGGTTACCGGTTTCACCGTAGCTAAGGCGGAGTTTCAGATCAGAGATCGCTTTTACAGGCTCCATGAATTTCTCACTGGATATTTTCCAGGCAAGTGCTGCAGATGTAAATCCGGCCCACTTGTTATTTTCACCAAACTTGCTGCTTCCATCACGGCGATAGGAAACCGTTAGCAGGTAACGGTCTTCATAGCTATAATTAGCCCTGGCCAGGAAGGAGATCAGCGTGCTTTGATAGCGATTGGTGATCACCGGCATCACCACCTCACCGGAGGCCAGGTTTTCATTCTTCAACAGGTCGTTGGGGAATGTTTTTGCTTCGGTGCGTTTATTCTGCCCGTTTACACGTTCGAATGTGCTGGCGCCCACCACGTTGATGTGATGCGAACCCAGCTTTTTATCAAACGTCAGGATACTTTCAGATACAAGACTGTTCCAGATATTATCTGATTTAAGCCCCCATCCTTTTACTGCAAAACCTTCATATACCGTACGCGGATAATATTGATCACGCAGGCTGGAAGCATAGTTAAACCCGAGATTCTGACGGAATTTGAATGCTTTTGAAATGGTTGCTTCTACGTAATTGGAAGAAAAAATGTTCAACCCTTTTACACGGTTCAGCACATCATTTACATAAATAGACGGGTTGGTGATAAACGCGGATTCCCCCACACCGTCATACGCCAGTGGATCACGGATAGTAGTTGGGAAAAACAATGCAGAACGGATGATACCCGCGCTGGCAGCATCATATTTATCAGTACCGGTTTTTACTCCGTTCGTAACGGTTTGGGCAACGGATGTACTGGTTCCCATACGGAATACTTTGCTAATGTTCCGGTTGAGATTGATACCTACGGCAAAACGCGTATAATCTGAATTGGTAATAGTACCATCCTGGTTCAGGTAGCTGAAGGTGAGACTATGATTACCGCCATCACTGCCGCCAGAAAGGTTCACCGAATAACTTTGAGAAAGAGCGCGACGGAAGATAGCATCCTGCCAGTCGCGGTCGTTATTGATAAAATCGTCCGGTCCGGGAGCATAATAATTATGACCGGGATTATTGGGATCCGGTAGTGAATCTGCAGGATAGGGCACACGGTAATTATTTCCCTCGTATTTATTGGAATTACTGTAAGCCAGGTTTTGGAACGCTGCGTATTCCGAGCCGCTTAATACATCAATGCGGCGGGATACTTCTGCCATACCAATATTGACATTCAGCTCTACGCGGTCTTTACCGGAGCGGCCGCGCTTGGTGGTAATTAATACCACACCATTCGCACCGCGGGAACCGTAGATAGCGGCAGCCGAAGCATCTTTAAGGATTTCAACAGATTCAATGTCGTTGGGATTGATAAAAGACAGGGCGTTAAGCGTCTGCTTCTCATCATCACCGATGGATGCGGGTGTGGAACCTGAACTGCTGTTATTGAAGGGAACACCATCAATTACATAGAGTGGCTCCGTTCCACCCAGGAACGAGTTGGAACCACGGATGCGGATACTGATACCCGCGCCGGGCGCTCCATCGTTTTGCGTAACATTTACACCGGCAATTTTACCCTGTAATGCCTGCAATACGTTGGTTGGCACTTCGCGGTTGAGCGCTTCGCGCCCAATTTTACTAACGGCACCGGTCAGGTCGCCACGGCGAACTGTTCCGTATCCCACTACCACTACATCTGAAAGTGATGTGCTTAGTGAACGGAGTCTTACCGTAATTGAAGTTTGTGTACCGATGGAAACCTGTTGTTCTTCCATACCCACAAAAGAAAATACAAGTGTTTTTGCAGAAGCCGGCACATTGATAGAAAAGGTACCGGTTGCACTGGTGGTGGTGGCCAGCTTGCTGGATTGAACGGCAACGGTAACACCATGAAGCGGCATTCCGCCTTCATCTGTAACCGTACCGCTGATCACGCGCGTTTGCGCATAGGCAAAGCTGGAGAAAAGAACTACTACACAGGCCATCAGGAAGTGAGGCAGTCTTGAAATTCCTGGCATAAGCAATTGTTTGTTCAAAAGTAGTTTTCGCAACGATATAACTTCTAATACTATTTTATCTATTTTTAATGCATTTAAAACATGTTAGAAAAAAATGTGTGTAATTTTAATCCAACTCTTCAATTGAATTACTAATTTCGATCACTATGAGGGGATAGCCATTTGATAATACTTTTTTATCCCGATTTTTCAACAAATTTGCTTGCCCCATGCGCAATGATATATTAAAAGAGATTACGCCGCTCACAACAAGCGATTGTTTTACTTTTTTTGATCGAAATAAAGCGCTGTTTGATTTCCCTCTTCACTATCATGAAGAACTGGAACTGAATTTTATCTCCGACGCCCGCGGCGCGCGCCGGATCGTTGGCGACCACGTAGAAGAAATCGGCGACCTGGAACTTGTCCTCATTGGCTCAAACCTTCCCCACGTATGGGAAACCCATCGCTGCCGCAGTAAAAACATACATGAAGTAACCGTACAATTTCATAAAGACCTCCTGGACGAGAGGTTTCTCCGCCGCAACCAGCTTCGTTATATCCGGGAAATGCTGGAGCGCTCCAGCCGCGGCATTCTTTTTTCCCGCGAAACCATTGAGCGGGTAAGCCCCCGGCTGGTAAGCCTGAAGAAAAAACACGGGTTCGATTCAGTACTCGAACTCCTTTCCATCTTACACGACCTTTCCACCTCTCGAAATATGCGCACCCTTTCGGATGCATCGTTCAGCAACGCCGAATCGTCTTATAACAGCAGGCGCGTTGAAAAAGTGATGGAACACATCAATTCCAATTTCGACCGGCCCATCAGCCTTTCCGAAGTAGCCCGCCTTTCAAATATGACAGAAGTATCTTTCAGCCGCTTTTTTAAGCACCGCACCGGTATCAGCTTTATAGACAGTCTTATCGAGGTACGGCTGGGACACGCGTCCCGCATGCTGATTGATACCAATGAATCGGTATCCGATGTAGCCTATAGCTGCGGATTCAACAATATTTCCAATTTTAACCGCATCTTTAAAAAGAAAAAAGGATGCACGCCAATGGAATTTCGGCGCAACCTTTCCGGAAAACGACTTTTTGTGTAATGCTCAATTAATACCATGACGCTACGAAACTTAGCTTTAGCAATACTTCTACTATTGGTCGCAGGCGATACAAATGCACGGCTGGCCGACAGCACCTTCTACCCTGCCAATCACAACTACCTGCGGTATACCGGTCGGTTCGATTACTCCTCGCCCCTGCAGCCCAAATGCTGGGCATCCGGCGCCTACCTTACTATTCGGTTCAACGGCACCTACTGTACGGCTCAAATTAACGACCAGGTTCGCTGGGGCACGGTACACAATTATATAGAAATACAGGTGGACGACCAGGCGCCAAAGCGTTTGCAGCTAACCGGCAAAGAAAACAGGCTGGTGCTGGCTGAAGGATTAACACCCGGAGAACATACAATCATCATTTGCAAAAACACGGAAAGTGAAAATGGATATATCGCTTTTGCAGGTGTTACTTGTAAACAACTCCTTAAACCAAAGGCGCCAAAACATCGCATTGAATTTATCGGCGATTCCATTACCTGCGGTTATGGTGCAGATGAATCAGAAATAAGTTGCGGTAAAGGTCAGTGGTTTGATCAGCACAATGCCTGGATGGCCTACGGACCCACTACAGCCCGCGCGTTAAATGCCGATTGGCACCTGAGTGCGGTATCGGGAATAGGACTCATCCACAGTTGCTGTAACAAAACCATCCTGATGCCACAGGTATATGATAAAATCAACCAGGCCGGTGATTCGCTGAACTGGAATTTTAATAATTATAAACCCGAAGTGGTAACGATTTGCCTGGGCCAAAACGACGGCATCCAGGATTCAACCGCTTTTTGTACAGCTTATGTGCAGTTTGCACAGCGTCTCCGCAAATGGTATCCCAAAGCAACGCTTGTTTTGCTGACAAGTCCGATGGCCAGCCCCGATCTGAAAAAAGCGTTGGTCAACTATACCACGGCCGTTCGCGATTACTTTCACGCACATGGGGATCGCAACGTGGCGGCTTATACATTTACACGCCAGTCGATAAGCGGTTGTTCCAGTCACCCAACTGTAGCCGAACAACAACAGGTAGCCGGTGAACTAACACATTTCTTACGCACCCTCAAACACTGGTAATTGCATGAAACGCCTGTCTCCGATATGTTCGTTGTTATTGGTTGTTTGCGGCATGCTGGCAGTAAATAAAGAAGCTGTTGCACAACAGTTGTATCACCTCCCCGAAAATGCCGCCTCCCGCATGATCAGTTTTGAAAATGCTACAGGTGCGCCGGGCCAGGGCGGTCTTGAAAACAATGGCGCTAAGGGACATGCTACAGAAACCATTGAGGCGGGCGGCAAACGTATCCTCGCTGATTATTCCGGATCGGGTATTGTACAACGAATCTGGTGTACGGTGAGTGAGCGCACACCAGTAATGCTTCGCTCCCTGCGTTTGCAGCTATTTTGGGATGATGCAACTTCACCTGCCGTGGACGTTCCATTGGGTGATTTTTTTGGAATTGGTCTTGGTCAAAAACGCCCCTTTGAATCTGCTTTCTTTAGTGATCCCGAAGGAAAATCGTTCAATTGCTTTATCCCGATGCCGTTTCGGCAGCACGTAAAAATGGTTTTCCTGAATGAAAGCGCAAAACCCGTTAACCTTTTTTACGATATCGATCTGCTTGCTACTGCTCAGCCCGATACTAACGCGCTTTACTTTCATGCCTATTGGAATCGAGCCATGAAAAATCCGCCGGGAACGGATTATGAGATATTACCAGCCGTGCAGGGAAAAGGAAGATTCCTGGGAACCAATATCGGCGTTATCACAGACAGCCTCTATGGCACTACCTGGTGGGGAGAAGGGGAAGTGAAAATGTACATCGATAGCGACAGTCTTCACCCCACCATCAATGGAACGGGTACGGAGGATTATGTAGGCGCCGCCTGGGGGCTTGGCACATTTAACCACCAATACCAGGGATGCCTCGTAGCGGATGGCAAAAGCGGGTACTACGCCTTTTATCGTTACCATGTACCTGATGTAATATTATTTTCGAAGAAACTGAAGGTCACCATCCAGGAGATTGGAGGAACCGACCTTGCCACTGCGCGCAAACTGTACCAGGCACAAGTGCCCATGAAACCCGTGGTGGCCAATTCTATCCATGGTTATTTAAAACTGAATGCCATGCCGGACGCCCCGCCCATTACAGACAAGCAATTTCAACCGGGGGGCGTACTCTTTTACCGAAGCGACGATTACTCATCAACCGCATATTTTTATCTCGACAAACCAGCCAACTCCCTGCCTGCATTGCCTGGCGTTGAAGTTCGCACGGTTGGGCTAAAAGCGGTCAATTAAAACAAATATGAAAAAAACCTCCCTTCTTCTACTGTTGTTAATGGCTGGCGGACTGCTGTATGCGCAGCCGCAACGATTTGCGAACGAAATTGAACAATTCAGGAAAAAAGACAGCTTACATATGCCGCCCGCCAATGAGATCCTTTTTATTGGCAGCTCGTCCTTTACAAAATGGAAAGACGTACAGGATTATTTTCCCAGCCACCCGATCATCAACCGCGGTTTTGGAGGCTCCTCGCTTCCAGATGTAATTTATTATGCAAATGATATCATCTTTCCGTATCATCCAAAACAAATCGTTATTTATTGTGGTGAAAATGATTTTTCCGCCCCCGGCGGAATAGAGCCCGAAGTAGTTGTAAACCGGGTAAAACAGCTTTATGCACTTATCCGCGAAAAATATCCCAAAATCCCCGTGGAATATATTTCCATGAAGCCGAGCCCATCCCGCGAAGCGCTGCTCGACAAAATGAAAACCGCGAATAAAATGATCCGGAAATGGCTGAAAAAGAAAAAGCATGCACACTTTATCAATGTGTATGATGCGATGTTAAATACCGACGGATCACTTCGCCAGGAAATCTATCTCAACGACAACCTGCACATGAATGCAACAGGCTACAAGATCTGGCAAAAAATAATTGAGCCGTATTTGGCAGACTGAGGAAATACAAATGTGCTGATTAATTCATTAATTCGGCGATTCGCTGATTCGATGGTTGAAGAAAATGTGCTGCTTAATTCAGGACTTCGCCAATTCGAAATAGCGACTATCAAATTAACGAATCCCTGAATCACTAGTGTCCGGGAAAAATTTATTGCACAACCGAAATTATCATTGCTTTTGAACAAGAGAATGAAATACTGTGTGAATGAATTTTTATTGCGGCCTTTGCGAAACCTTGGCGGCCTTTGCGTTACAAAAAAAGTTCTTCATAAATGCGGTATCGCAAGGAACGCCGGGAGCCGCAAAGAACGCGACGCGGTCAACCGATTTATTGATCACTAATGCCTGGATAAAATTTTATCGGATAGCAGAAATAAAGCCTCTCATTGAATAAGAGGGCTTGTTTTAAATTTGGACAAAGTGCGGGTCAAATAAGGGTTGGTATTCAGGTTAGTGAACAGACGCCAAATTTGGATTTTTATTTTCGCCGGACAACAATGATTCGATGGTTGAAGAAAATGTGGAAATGTGATTAATGTGCTAATGTGAAAATGTGCTGCTTAATCCAGGACTTCGCCAATTGGAAATAGCGACTATCAAATTAACGAATCGCCGAATCATCAAATTGTCGAATTGGTAAGAAAGGACGCAGGAAGGGGAAAACATTGCTCCCATAGCCCTTAATACAACCAATTTGCCGCTTTGCCAGTTTGGTAACAATTTTGTGTTATAATCCCGACAACCCATTATTCATCCAAACAAATTTTATGGCGAAGTATTCAAAAAAAGCAGCCAGTAAAGTTGAGCGGGCCATGCACGAACGAAAAAAAGGAACGCTCAAAAGTGGAAGCAACGGGAAAAAAGTGACCAGTAAAAAACAAGCCATTGCAATTGGTTTGTCGGACGCGCGCGCAGAAGGCGCCAAAGTTCCCAAAAAGAAAAAAGCCGCGAGCAAAAGCGCCTCCAAAAAATCGGCGTCAAAAAAATCGGCCACAAAGAAATCCGGCACCAAAAAATCAGCGTCAAAAAAATCAGCAACGCGGAAAAAAGCAGCTCCCAAAAAAGCGGCATCCAGGCGCAAAACAAAAACAGCGCGTAAAAAGAAATAAGCCGATAAAAAACTGATCTCAAACGAAAAGCCCGTCTGCTATTGCAGATGGGCTTTTTCATGAACACTAATGCATGCCCGCGACCGGGCACGTGTTGAGGACTCTGATAAAAATTTCGGGTGCGCTTGCCGCACCTGGCAAAATAATTCCAACAACTGTGCCCTTACCCCAAAATGTGAATAAGTCGCCCGCCGCCAGCGGTGATAGTTTTGCACATCCAATAGCCCGTTGCCTTTTCGAAGCGGGGTTGCACAGAGCGGGTTTCAAATTCCACAGTTGGAAGCACCACAACTTCATTTTTGCCCTTGATTGCAGATGGCACATGCTTTGGAGCGTATGTGTTGCCAACTATTATTCTCATTTAAAAAAAACAGTATTATGCAATCGAAAACAGCTACGGCTACTAAAAGCCGCACACGCAGCGAAGAACCCGTGATTGGAAACGGAAAGCTGGAGACATTTTTCATGGATGCATTAAAGGATATTTACTGGGCGGAAAAACATCTGACGAAGGCGCTTCCTAAAATGAAGAAAGCAGCCACCAGCGAAGCCCTCCAAAATGCATTTGAAGAACACCTCACACAGACCGAGGAACACGTTTCCCGCCTGGAACAGGTATTTGAAATGCTGGGAAAAAAGGCCCAGGCAAAAAAATGTGAAGCAATGGAAGGCCTTTTGAAAGAAGGAGATTCCATTGTGGAAGAAACTGAAGAAGGCTCGCTTACCCGCGATGCTGCCATTATCATGGCGGCGCAAAAAGTGGAGCACTATGAAATTGCTTCCTATGGCGGTTTGGTGACCCTCGCAAAAACAATGGGCCTTAATGAAGTTGCCGGAATTCTTCATCAAACACTTGAAGAAGAAAAAGAAACCGACGAAGGACTTACCTCCATCGCGGAAAACGACATCAACTGGGAAGCCGAAGAAGAAGGATAACCAGGATGATTAAAGGAACAGACCGGGCTGTTTGCGATAGTGTGTAGCGCTGTCGGGAACGGCCCGGTTTTATTTAAATGCTTCTTCCAGCGCGGTGGCAATAGCCGCTACCAGTTCCGGGTCAACGTGCCCTTGCGGCAAATCCGGCGCCTGCACAGCGCGAAAATTCCGCTCTTCATCCGGTTCAAAAACAAGCGTGGAACCTTCCAGGTAAGCAAATATCCTGTAAGAATATCCCCAGGTTTGCAACGCACAGGACACCGTACGATGTCCGATTTTTACACGCACTTCCAGGTCAAAGCGTTCCATCCCGCAAAGATAGCTGCCGCCGGGCAGTCCCACTTCCGGTTTTGTCCCCCATTTCCCGCCTTTGGCCGAAAGATATTTCCGGATATTGTTTATAACTCACAGCTTTGCGGTACACAAAACGATCTCTATTCCTGTTTTTATGACTACAACCAACACAACTGTTCAAAAATTTTCCTCCTACCAGGTGCTGGTCATCCTGTTGCTGGCATCCACGCAGTTCACAGTTATACTTGACTTCATGGTTATGTCGCCCCTGGGCGATATGCTGATCAAGTCCATGCACCTCACTACGCACCAGTTTGGCTTTGCGGTGTCCGGTTATGCATTCAGTGCCGGTATTTCCAGTCTGGTTACTGCAGGATTTGCCGACCGTTATGATCGCAAAAAGCTGTTACTGTTTTTCTATGTGGGCTTTATACTCGGCACCCTGGCCTGTGGTCTCAGCACCACCTACCCCATGCTGCTGGCGGCGCGCATCCTGACCGGCATTTTTGGTGGCGTGATCGGATCGATATCCATGGCGATTGTTACCGACCTGTTCCCTATTGAAAAACGCGGACGGGTTATCGGCTACATGCAAATGTCATTCGGCGCAAGCCAGGTGTTGGGCATTCCTATTGGCCTTGCCATTGCCAACCGCTGGGGCTGGCAATCACCATTCCTGCTGATCGTTGGCCTGGCCGTACTCACCTGGATCACCGTCCTGGTTTGTCTTCGCCCTGTTACGGAACATCTTCGGCATTTGACCGACAAAAACCCGTTACTACACCTTTGGCATACATTGACTAAACCTGGCTACCTGGTTGGCTTTGTGGCTACCGCTTTTCTCTCCATTGGCGGTTATATGATGATGCCCTGGGGAAGTGCTTTTGCGATCAACAACCTTAAGGTTTCTTCGGGGCAGTTGCCGGTCATGTTTATGATCTCCGGACTGGCTTCACTGCTGCTAATGCCGCTGGTGGGCAGGCTGAGCGACCGCATTCCCAAATACACCGTCTTTTTTGTTGCATCGCTTTGGATGATGGTGATGGTGGCTATTTATACCAACCTGGCAGCAATTCCATTCTGGCTGGTGCTTGTGCTAAATATCGCCTTTATGGCAGGCATTATCAGCAGGATGATCCCGTCTATGGCACTGGTTACTTCTTTGCCCGATATGCATGATCGTGGCGCATTTATGAGCGTCAATACATCGTTGCAGCAGGTGTCAGGCGGCGCAGGCGCGGCGCTCAGCGGATTGATCGTAACGCAGGCGCTTACCGCAGACGGGAAGCCGGGCATGTTGCAACATTATAATGTACTGGGATTTGTTATGATCGCGATCAGTTCCATCAGCCTCGTCACGATTTATTTTGTGAGCCGGGCCGTGGCCCGCAAGCGATCAGAAACCATACAGGTTGCCGCCGGGCCGGCCCCGGTAGTTGAAGCGGAGGCATCTGCAGTGTAAAACCTGGCAGCGTATCGCACAAAATTGTGGAACAGTTGCGGCAGTGTGAAAATACCGCCACCATCCATCTATTGAATTTCAATTGGTTATACGCCTTTCAGGCGATTCGCGCCAATGGCGCAAAACTTGCCTTATAGATGGTATGACAAACAAAAACGTTCAATTGAAACTGGAGGCGCCCTGGCCGGAGGTAAAGGAAAAATTAAAGGAAGCAAATGCAGAGCTGACGGATGAAGACCTACGTTTTGGACCGGATGATGTTTCCGCCCTGCTGGATCACCTGGCTAAAAAGATGCACCGCTCACCCGAAGAGGTAAAGGGCTGGATTGAAAGTGTTTCTTTTAATAAAGGAAAAGCCTCCTAACGCAGTTGGCACAATTATTTCAATAGAGAAGATATGAAGCGAAGAACATACTATATGATTTCAGCGTTGTTGTTCCTGGTGTGGGCCATTGTTTTTTTCGCCTTTCATCCCGGAGCAACGGTTCATCTTCTTCCTTTCATTGCAGTTATTTTATATTTCCAGGCTATCATTACCTGTCCAAAGGTAGAAGCCGGTAGAAAAGTGATTTCTGATTGCAGTTCAGAAATCGTGTAATAACCAGCCCTCCTCGCTCAACAAAATGCACACCTGTAATTTACCGGTTTTATTTTTAGGTTATAAGAATGGCAGATTCTTTTAATACCGCTCTCATGCGTTTTGAAAAATCTGGCAATCGTTTTGAGTAGTATTCATATAATGCTGGAATACCATGCCCGCCAGCGTTATCTGTATAACCGAACCTGATGGTAGCACCTTTTCATTTTCTTCACGGCGACAGAAAAATTTACGCCCGGCTGATTTTTAACCTCGAGGTTATACCGGACGTAATTCTTGTGATCCCCAATATTTCCATCCCGGAAATTGGAGAAGAATTGTTTTTTTCAAAAACAGGTGAATTGGAGTGGACTGTACAGCATGCCCGCGCAGCTGAAATAGCCAATACGCTCGATTATTTATGTAATAAATTGGAAAATCATTTTGCAAGCCAGGGGTTCCGGTTTCTTTCCGCCGGCATTTAAGGTTTGACATTTAGCGTTGTGCTTTGCACATTGTCGGAAGCGCCGCCAGTCATAATTGTAAAATCACCAGGCTCCAGCACCCATTTCATTTCTGTATTGTAAAAAGAAAGGTCATCGGGCGTAACTACAAACTGAATGGTAGTAGATTCCCCGGGGTTGAGCCAAACACGTTTGAAGCCTTTTAATTCTTTTACCGGCCGCGTTACTGAAGAGTAATTATCACGGATATATAGTTGTGCCACCTCAGTTCCTCCACGATCACCTGTATTTTTAACTGACACTGAAACCGTTACCGGTTCTCCTTTGCGGATTACCGGATGAGAAAGCGTTGGCGCGCCGTAGGAAAACGTTGTATAGCTGAGGCCGTGTCCAAATGCAAATAATGGTGATACGTCAAATCCCAGGTTGTAACCCCTGCGGGCAGAAGGTTTATAATTATAATATACAGGTATGTTGCCCGCACTGCGTGGAAAAGAGATTGGCAATTTGCCGCCGGGATTAATTTTTCCAAAAAGGGCATCGGCCATCGCGTAGCCTCCTTCCTGCCCAAGATACCAGCATTGCATCACTGCGGGAACGGCCGCTACCAGGTTGCCAATACTTAAAGGCGGCCCGCTGTTTACAAAGGCGCAAACTGGTTTTCCCGTAGCAGTAATAGCCCGGATTAATTCATCCTGGCCATTTAGCAGATCTAATGTTGGCAGATCCCCGAGATGATTGTCGGCCCATCCCTCGCGGCTCACGCTTTCATTACCACCTACAAACAGCACTACCACATCTGCCTGTTGAGCAACCCGTACAGCTTCCGCAATGCGGGCGGTATTTTCTGCGGATGATGCGAGATTAATTGTATCTGCAAACCAATTATTTTTGTCGGTCAGCTTCACTCCTTCTGCATAAAGTACGTTGATTGTTGATCCGTAGCGTTCGCGGATGGCCTGCAAAGGAGAAATACAGGTGCGGGGCTTACTTGAATAGCCGCCCAGCAGGCATTTATCTGCATTAGGACCGATCAGGGCGATTGTTTTGATCTTCTTTTCATCAAGCGGCAGAAAGTGGTTGTCATTTTTTAAAAGCACCATCGCTTCCTGCGCA
>JBEHYT010000015.1:0-100610 GCA_048498035.1 Bacteroidota bacterium
ACGATTTGCGGAGAAAGGTCTTTCTCTTGCGGCCCTTGCGAAACCTTTGCGGCCTTCGCGTTACAAAAAATAGCTCAATAAACCCTTATTGATTTGACGTTCCCTAAAGCCCGGATAAAACTTTACCGGACAGCCAAAAATCAACCTTCTTTTTGCATAAGGGGCTTGCTTTTCATTTTGGACAACAGGCTGAGTAAATAAGCCTTGACATTCAATTTAGCAAAACGGAACCGGTTTGAATTTTCATTTTCCCCGGACAGCAATGATCAGCGAATCGCCGAATCATTGAATTAATTAGCACATTTTCACATTTCCACATTTGCATTTTTCAGCGAATTGCTGAATTATAGAATTAAATTAGCTTATGAAATATTTACTGCTCTCCATCGTAATGATAACACTGCGCCTGAATGCATTGGCTACAGAGTGGGGTACTTATTATGTGTACTACGAGGAAGAATATATCCAGGGGCCTTGGCTCCGAAGTAGTATGCTCGACGCTACTGATTATAAATATCTTGCTGTTCAGGAATTTGAAGATCTTTTTGGAACCGATGCAGAACAAATGGCCTTTAAATTTCTTTCGAGACTGCAGGAGAAAACACCGGAACTTTATAATTGGAGATATAATTTAACAATACACGGCGATACCGTAATTATTTCCAGCGATATAACACCCGGCCACGAAGAAACTATTAAAAATGAAATTACAGCAACCTTTACCTTTAATAGCTTCAATGCGGTGACGTTTAACTTTGCCGGACGTTCGGAAACACGCACCAATCAGGACCTCACCGTTCCTTATTTCGACCTGGTTTCAAACAAATCGGACTCAACCAGCAGGGCTGCAGTAGTCAGGCATGAGATCGTCCGACCTCCGATGGAAACGACTGAGCATAAGCAGCGTCCAGTCATGGGCTGGCTTATTGCTTCGGGTGTCCTGAACCTTGCCCTACTTGCCGTTTTGTTCATTCGGCGAAGAAATCGCTGATCGCCCAGGCCGTTGGCAGGGCCATTTGCAGGCGCAAGGGAGGCTTATTTTCTGTAGGCCGAGATATCGGCTGAACGCGGTGGAGTTAATCCTGTGGGCGCCGGGAGGCCCCTGGAGTAGCTTTAAGATCGCGCTGATTCTCCGGCGGCGGAAACAGTTTCAGAAAAGTCTTAGCTTAGACGCCGGAGGGACGTATAATGACAACAGGATCAATTAATAAAGTTGCCCGCATTACCCTGCTTTTCTGGCTGCTGAAAATTGTGGCCACAACGCTCGGGGAGACATTAGGTGATTTTATTTCCATGACGCTAAACCTCGGTTACACCATAGGCATCCTGGTAACGCTGGCATTCTTCCTGGTGGTGCTGCTGGCACAACTAAGCGTAAAAAGCTATCTACCGGCCTTGTTCTGGCTTGTGATTATCGGCACTACGACACTTGGAACTGAAATTTCCGATTTTATAGATCGAACGCTGCATCTCGGCTACGCCGCGGGCACGCTGCTGTTGATCTCGTGCCTCCTCCTCACACTGTTGCTGTGGTTTCGGCGATACGGGAATTTGGAAGTGTATCCAATCACCACCCGGCAGAAAGAATTGTTGTACTGGATTGCAATTTTGTTTTCCAATAGCCTCGGCACCGCATTTGGTGATTTCCTGGGTGATTATGCCGGGCTCAGTTATTTGCAGGGCGCAATGGTTACGGGCGCAGTGATCGTCATCGTAGTTTTGCTCCATTGCCTCACTCGCATCAATCATATCCTGCTATTTTGGATCGCCTTTATCTTTACCAGGCCGTTTGGCGCCACCTTTGGCGACTTTCTCACAAAGCCAACTGAAAAAGGTGGACTGGCACTCGGCACACTAAGTTCTTCACTGGTTTCTGTTTTTATTATGGTCGTCATCATTTTGTTCGGCTATTGGCGGGAGCGTAAGAAGAATCATCCGATGTCTTAACAACAACTATAGGTTTAAATCAGGCATAAATGAACCGTAATTACCTAATAGCGGAGCGGCTACGCGAAGTTTTCCTGAACGGTAAATGGATCGCCAATACCAATTTCAACAATGAAATTACCGGCGTCAATTTTCAGCAGGCTATTACGCGTGTTGGAAACTCAAATTCAATCGCGTTACTGGTTTTTCATCTCAATTATTACCTGGAAGGACTGTTGCAGGCCCTTGATACCGGTAAGCTTACGATCAGTGATCAATTCAGTTTTGCCATGCCTGCCATTGCTTCAGAGGAAGAGTGGAATACGTTGAGAAGTGATTTTTTGAAAAATGCGGAGCAGTTCGCCAACCGGGTGGAAAGAATGCCGGATAGCGATTTTGATCTGCCGTTTGTTGATCCGGCCTATGGCACGTTGTTGCGAAATATCGAAGGGGTTATTGAGCACGGTTATTATCACCTGGGGCAGGTGGTGTTGCTGCGGAAGATGATGGTGGATGTACAAGAGGAACATGCCAACTAAAAATAATAGTAATAAAGAATGGACACTCGAAGATCATCCGGACTGGTACCGGGATGTTAGCCCGATGCATTATCTCATTCTTGGCAGTTTTCCACCCCATCCCGCCCGTCAGCAATATCCTTTTTATTATCCAAACCGACGGAATAGGCTGTGGCCGGTACTGGCAGAACTGGCTGCGCTGCCGCTGGAATGGAAACCAGGAGATGACCCGGCAGTTGCTGTAGAAGAACGATACCGGATTATGCAAAAACTTCAGGTTGGCGTACAGAACCTGGGTCTTCAAATTGAACGGCGCGGAATGAGTGCG
The DNA here is from genome assembly GCA_048498035.1 of Bacteroidota bacterium. Lineage (GTDB taxonomy): Bacteria > Bacteroidota > Bacteroidia > Chitinophagales > Chitinophagaceae > CADEDV01. The sequence goes on from JBEHYT010000015.1 coordinate 2,773, forward strand.
TTAGATACGGATATAAGAATCGTGCGGTTTCAACCTGTGATCTCCATCCTGGAAAGCCACCCGGAACTTCGACGTATACTATTGCCCGGCTTTGCAGCGCCGCACAGCACGGCAAGATCATTTGCCAGGTATATAGAAGAGCAACGACTGGGTGTTTGTGCTACAGAAAAAATTCAGCTCAATTACAAATTTGATATCAACTTTATAGGGCGAAGGATAGAATGTGTTGTTTTAAATTCGACATCAACTGCCTCAAGAGTAAAATATGAAACACTTCTTGAACAATTCGGAAATTCGATAATGGAAGAAAATGAATAATGCGGAAATGCGCTATTAATTCAATGATTCGGCAATCACTATTGTCCGGGGAAAATTTTATTGGCAACCGAGATTATCATTGCTTTCGAATAATGATAACGAATTACGGAATGAATATTCTCTTGGCTTTGCGAAATCCTTGCGGATCCTGGCGTTACAAGAAAAAGTTCTTCATAAATGCGGTGTCGTAAGGGGCAAGAGAGAGTGAAAAGATAAAAATGAAAAGTATGGAAGAACAATGAAGGATTCTTCCATTATCGAATCACTGTTGTCCGGGGAAAAAAATTTTTGCATATCCTATGAAGTTGGGCAATTGCATCGCTTGCGGCTTTTTTGCCTCCACGGCCGAAAAATAATTCGCTAATTCGGCGATTCAATAATTCGGTAAGAACCAATCAGGTAGCAAAAATCATTTTTCCATTGCTGGTATTAGATCTGTAAACGAATGCCTGGGATTATCCAATCATTTTTAATTATTCATTTTTATCTGTTAGTTGTCAACTGGTTCGCCATTCCGCTGCGCGGAACCGCACAAAAAGAAGGCGCCTCCGCCGCAACTGGTAGATTTAAATACACTTCGACGAATCTCTAACCGCTGATATCAAGTGAAACTTTTACCCGACAGCGAAATCACCGTTGCTTTTGAATAAGGGGCCTTGCTTTTAAATTGGACAAAACGTGGGTTAAATAATCTTTGATATTCAGGCTGGTAAAGAGGTCCGGAATTGGATTTTTATTTTCCCCGGACAGCAATGATTATCGAATCAGCGAATCGCCGAATTATTGAATTACTCGGGTGTCGCAAGGGGCGCCAAGAACCGCTAAGAACGCAAGAGAAGATGAAAAGTGAAAAGATAAAAATGAAAAGTATAGAAGAACAATGAAGGGTTCTTCCATTATCGAATCAGCGAATCGCCGAATTATTGAATTACTCGGGTATCGCAAGGGGCAAGAGAGAGTGAAAAGTGAAAAGATAAAAATTAAAAGGAGAACGAAAAGAGGGAATTCTCATAATCCCATTTCCACATCAGCACATTTTCCTACATTGTCGAATCAGCGAATCACCGAATTGTTGAATTAATTAGCACATTTTCCTCGAATCAGCGAATCGTCGAATTATTGAATTACTTACTAATATCCATATAAATTTTTTCCGGACAGCCAAAATCAATGTTATTTTGGAGCGACGGGTTGCTTCTATTAACTATTAATTATTGCATAACCCGCGTTATAGAGGAAGACGGATTTTAGAACTGTGTTATCTTTGAAACCTATGCTAAGAAAATCTATTACCCTCGCATTTGTCGTTGTAAACACAGGATTATTTGCGCAATCCGGCCGCATCTCCAACAGTCAATTCTTTACCCTCGCCAAAGTATGGGGCGTGATCAAATACAATCACCCGGCTGTTTCTCAAGGTAAACTTGATTGGGATAGCATCTTCCTTTCCACCATAAGGGATCAATCGGTTCAGTCAACCGACAGGATCATCAGCAACTGGATTACGACGGCTGATGCGGTAAAAACGACTCCAGTCAGTTTACCCGCAACTTCCTGCGATAGTATAACCTACCGAAATTTCAGCACCCGGTGGCTAAAGGAGATCAAAGGACTAAGCGCTGTGAACCGGGAGAAATTGCTGCATTTATTGCAGCAGCCGACCGGTATCGGTACCTATTATAGCAATCCTACTATGCAGTCTATCCGGCTGGATAGCCGGAATGAGAAAACATATAGTGAATTTTCTCCCGATATCAAACTGTTGGAACTGGCACGCGTGTGGAATGCCATCGCGTATTTTTATCCCTACAAATACCTGCTTGACCGGAACTGGGACAACGTGTTAAAGAAATATATTCCTGTATTTAGGTCGATAAAAACTGAACAGGATTACCGCATGGCAATTACACAGTTTGCGGCAGAGATTGAGGACACGCATACCGGATTAAAGAATTCTTACCAATATGATATATTTGGTAAACTTGCCGCGCCCTTCACATTTCAGTTGGTTGATGAAGGCGCCGTAGTAACGGCGATAAAAGATGAGAAAAAAGCAGCTAAGGCAACAATCCGCGTTGGGGATCTGATCACCCGCATTAACAATAAATCGATTCCCGAGCTTATAACCGCCAACTCTAAATTTATTCCTGCATCTAACCAGGCGGTTCAGCACCGGGAAGCTTATAATTACCTGTTTAGCGGCAATGATTCGCTGTGTACTGTAGATTTGGTACATGCAAACGGCGAGCGTACAAGAACAGCGTTCGAGCGAATGCCACGTGTTTTTGCCAATGAATGGGACAAAGATGGCATCCCGGAATATCAATTATCGTATCACGGCAAAACCTACACTTACCTCACCTGGAATAATGAAGAAAGTCGACTCAACCCGGGTTTCCGGCTGGGTGATAAAGGCTATATTGAATTTTCTTCATTACAGCCCGGGGACATCGATTCCCTGATGAAGAGTTACCTTGATTGTAAAGGAATTGTTTTTGATCTGCGTGGATATAATGATAATGGCGCGCTGTTGAAAGTGTTTGATTACTTATTTGATCAACCCCAATTTTTTGGAATAAAAATGCAGCCGGATTTCCGGGCGCCTGGAAGGTTTTGCTTTGTTGACAATATTATTAACAGCGATTACAAATATGTTGGAAAGAAAAATTCAACAGCTTATAAGGGCAAAGTGCTGGTGTTGATCAACGAATACACCCAGAGTGCAGAGGAAATGTGGGCGATGATCTTTAAGAAAGTGCCGGGTGCAACGTTTATCGGCAGCCAGACCGCCGGCGCGGATGGAAATATCACGGGTATTAAATTAACAGATGGCAATGAACTGCGGTTTTCAGGTCTTGGTATTTATTACCCTGATGGCGGCGAAACGCAACGGATCGGGATCAGACCTGATATAGCGGTCAGGCCAACATTGCAAAGTATACGGGAGAAACAGGATGTTTTGTTGCAAACCGCATTTGATCAGATAGACAAGTTATAATATGCATTTTCGACGAATAAAGGTCTTTATAAAGGCAACTGTTTCTGTTGCCTTCTGTCTCTTGCTGGTAAAGCCAACGCTTGCTCAGTACAGCACCTCCATGCAGGTAAAATATGCACAGGCGGTTGGCGATAGCTTTGAAATTTATATTTCGCTGCCGCCCGGCTACCGGTCGGCCGATACCTGCAAAGTGGTATATTACTGCGATGCGAATTTGAAATCAGGGAAATATTTACGTACTCTTCTTTCAACCAGTCAATTCCCCAATTTAAAACACGTCATTTTTGTAGGCATTGGTCATATTGGCAATTACCATGTACTACGCCGGAGAGACTTTATTTTACCGGCAATAGCCGGATCAGACACAGCGGGTCGGGACAAGAATTATGGCCACGCTGATCATTTTTACAACTTCCTTGCAAATGAGTTAATTCCTTCTATTAATAAGAGCTATTTGACATGGCCTCACCGCAACGCTATCCTCGGGCACTCGCTGGGGGGTCTTTTCACTTTTTATTGTTTGTTTAAAGGAAATGATCTGTTTGCCAGCTATTTTGCGCTAAGCCCGGCATTATGGGTGGATAGGTATTCGATCTACCAGTTTAACCATCTTCAAAATGGCTTCAGCAGTTCAAATTATCTGTACTTTGTTGCCGGATCCCGTGAAACGGTCAACCGGATTCTGAACGGCACGAATGCCATGAAGAATTTCCTGGACGAAAAGAGATATGGTAATTTAAGATACGATTACCAGGTCTGGCCTGGTCAGACACATAATTCAGAGGTTCCGCTGTCGCTTGAGAAAATTATGAAAGAAAAATTATAAGCCGGGAATGGTTGATAGACGATGGTGCGGTCTACCATCTTTTCTTTAAGGCCTGCAACAGGCAGCGGAGCTATTCATTTAACAATCCCGATTTTTGGTTAGAAGAAAATCCCGAAGTTACAACGTTGCAGGACTACGTTAATATTGTCGACATCCTGTTCAATTGGCTGGTGCCTGATAAATGATCCTGTAAAAAATATGGAAATCCGGTTAGTGCGCATCTTAACTATAAACAGGTTATTTGTGCGATTAAAAGATCATTTTTGGATTTTCCCGATCTTCCTATTTTTTTCATCCTGTGCACCTCACGGCAAGTATCCTTATGCTATTAAAGATTTTGATGCTTCGCTTCGCCCTCACCTTATCAATCTTGTAGAGAGCGGTATCGTTTTGCCTGGAGATACGATACTGGCCAGGGACGTGAGTATTAAAGACCTGGAAAAACTTTCCCGGTCTGAACATCCAATACTTCGGGCAATGGGATTACGCGCGCTTTTCCGGCGGGACGCGGTTGGACAGTTTGCTCTTTTAATGAGGCGTCTGGATGATACTGCAATTATAATAGTGGATAGGGGAGAATTTGGGGATCAAAAAACAACAGTGAGTGACGATATGCTTGATCATGCGGAATGGAAAACGAAGAAAGATCGCGATAGTACTGTTGCTGAAGTGCTCGCAAAACATAATTATCTGCGTTCCGCGTACCTGGTTATTGATCAATTACCGCCGAACGAGCGATATTATGAGATAACAAGGGAACTGGCGTTTCGGCCGGCCAGTAGTCTCAACCGGTTGGATGATCCGTTTGGATTCCTGGATCGTGAATATGCATTACGTGCGCTTGCGCGATATAAAAAGCCGGAGGACATTAGGCTAATCCAACAACAGTTCCTGGAAAACAACCGGCTGTTGAGCAGCGTTTCTTTCGAATTAATGAGGCAGCAGCCAGATACGGCCTATCAAGCTGTACTTGAAAAATATTTCGAACGCCAGTTTTTCAAATTCAACGGTAACAGGCGTGACGGATTTACAGGATTTCCAACCCGTCGTGCCGATCCGGAGGACTTTATCGATGCCGTTATAGCTCAAGAGACTGAGGCAAGCGATAATCTTCTTTACCACCTTTTAGAGCGTCTTAACCTCTCAACCACGTTGCCTGATCGTGCTGGTATCCTGGACTACACGGTGACGGCCATTTGGGAACATCCCTGTGATGCCTATGCTAAACTGCGAACATTCATAGGGGAGCGGGCAGAATTATTACAGCGAAAAGTTAGGCTTGTCCAACCGACTGGTGTTTATCCTGGTCGGCCTGATTCCTTAAACCGCCCTATACGGTGGGTGAATTAGCCATTCTCATCCTATCGCTTTAGCTTTCTATAAGGCACACTGCCAGATACGGCGCCATTTCGCTATTACAGCAGGCTCCTGTCGCATTGCCCCCCTGATTTGTCGTACTTACACCGTCCGGGTTTAAAAAAACCTCCCCATCTTTACAGTGTTCATCACCTCAAAAAACAGAACATGAGAAATTCATTCAGTTTAAAACGTATTGCATTAGTAGCCCTGGCAGCGCTGTTATTATTGACTGTTACACCGGCACATGCCCAGCAGGCAAAACCTTCCAGCAGCGGCTATGCACCCGTTAATGGCATCAAAATGTACTATGAAGTGTATGGCGAAGGCACACCCCTCATCCTGCTGCACGGCGCATTTTATACCATTGATCTCAACTGGAGCCAACTCATCCCGGAATTATCAAAAACACATAAAGTAATCGCACTCGAATTCCAGGGACATGGCCATACCCCATATTCAGAACGCGAGATGTCTATTACTAACTTTTCAGCAGATGTAAAAGGGCTGATGGATTACCTGAAAATTGATAGCGCGGATATTGCCGGTTACAGTATGGGAGGCTCTGTAGCGTACCAGTTTGCCATCGACAATCCAACGCGCCTGCGAAAACTGGTGATCATTTCTTCTACCTATAAAAGCAGCGGCTGGCTGCCGGTAGTCAACACGGGTTTTTCCAACCTGAGCACTGATATTTTTAATAATACGCCGCTCCAGACAGCGTATGACGCTGTGGCGCCCGATAAGAAGAACTGGACTAAATTTCTGAAACAAATGTTTGCCTTTGCCGATGTGCCGTTTGATTGTGGAGATTCAAATGTGGCAAAGATCACTGCACCGGTGATGATCATTTCCGGCGATAATGACGGGCTGGATAAAGTGGAACTGGCTAAAACCTATCAAATGCTGGGTGGAGGCGTTGCGGCAGACTTGCAGCCAATGCCGAAAGCCCGACTGGCGATTGTTCCCGGACAAAGCCACGTAAGCGTGATGATGCAAACGAACACAATTGCGGCTTACCTGCAAGACTTCCTTAAATAAGAAATTCCAACTTTTTTAGAATCCTGCTAAAAAAATACGAAATGCGAAAAATAACAGTAATGTCGATGCTTTCCCTGGACGGCGTAATGCAGGCCCCCGGCGGCCCGGATGAAGATCTGTCCGGAGGATTTAAGTACGGTGGCTGGACAGCCGCCTACGGTGATGAACAGATTGGAAAAATAATGGCGGAAGAGTTGAAGCCGGCCGATTACCTGTTGGGACGCAAAACCTATGATATTTTTTCGGCCTATTGGCCGCTGCATGATGATTTTTGGCCTGGCATCAATGCGGGTGCGAAATACGTTTTGTCCAATACCGTGAGCAAATCAGACTGGAACAACACTTCTTTTCTCCAGACAGTTGCGGCTATCGAACAGCTGAAAAATTCAGAAGGCGGAGATCTGCAGGTGTGGGGAAGCAGTGAATTGGTGCACCTGCTGCTAAAGCATAACCTGGTGGATGAACTGCGGGTAAAGATATACCCGGTGTTGCTGGGAAAAGGTAAAAAGTTGTTTGACGATGGCATTGCTCCTGCCGCCCTCACATTAACGGAAACACAGGTTACATCAAAGGGCGTAATTGTTGCCAATTACCAACGGGCGGGAAATATTTTAACCGGGCGGGTTGAGATTTAAAATTCAAGGACATGGCTAAAAATAAATTACTACGAATGGATAATATGGGGATTGTAGTAGAGTCCCTGGATGATGCCATTTTATTTTTTGAAGAAATTGGGCTTACCCTCCAGGGCAGGGCCAATATCGAAGGGGAGTGGGCCGGTAGGGTAACGGGACTTGGGTCTCAATCAGTAGAAATTGCAATGATGGTAACACCGGATGGGAGCAGTCGGCTGGAGCTTTCACAATTCTATTCGCCTGCCGTGATTTCAGATCATCGCAATGCGCCGGTAAATGCGCTGGGTTATTTGCGACTGATGTTTGCCGTAGAAGACCTGGATGAATTGTTGCAACGCCTCACCAAATTGGGCGCACAGTTGGAAGGTGAAGTAGTACAGTATGAGAATATATACCGGCTTTGCTATATTCGATCTGCGGATGGGCTGCTGATTGGCCTGGCAGAAGAGCTGGCAGGAAAAAATAAATCAAAAAAATAAACTGAAAACAATAACATTATGCGGAAACTTTTTTCATTCATGCACATTTCGCTCGACGGCTTTGTAGCAGGTCCCCATGGGGAAATGAACTGGATCAAGGTAGACGAAGAGATCTTTGACTATGTTGGAATCCGTATCGGCCAGGGCGATACCGCGATGTACGGCCGGAAGACGTATGAAATGATGGAGAATTATTGGCCCACAGCCGGAGATAAGCCTTCTGCAAGCAAACATGATATTGAGCATTCAAAATGGTATAAGAATGTACACAAAGTGGTATTGTCCAGGACGCTGAAAGGTGAGCAACGCGCCAATACAACTATCATCAGCGATGATATTGTTGCCCAAACCAATGCCGTAAAACAACGGGAGGGAGGCGATATCCTGTTGTTTGGCAGTCCGTCTGCCACCCATGTGCTGATGGCGGAAGGATTGATTGACGGGTACTGGCTATTTGTAAACCCAATTGTATTGGGCGCGGGCATTCCGCTTTTTGCAAATGTGAAAGATAAAATCAAGCTCACGCTGCGCAATACCAGGCGTTTTACAAGCGGCGTAACGGAACTGGATTACGTGGTTGCGAAATAACCGATCAGCGATATACAAGTGTACAATAGCTTTCTCGTTTGTCAATAGTTGTTTATCGCGTAGTAACTGACGCTAATTTTTTATGCTATGGCTGTAAAACAGGACATCCGGCAGTATATCGGCAGCCAGCCGGAAGGGAAAAAGGCTGACCTGGAAGCGCTCCATCAGTTAATATTAAAAATAGACCCTGGCTGCAAGCTCTGGTTCCTGGATGGTAAGAACAGTGACGGGAAAGTTGTGTCTAATCCGAATATTGGTTACGGCTCCCAGCAATTAACCTATGCCAACAAGACAAGCCGGGAGTTTTACCAGGTTGGGTTATGCGCTACAAAGACAGGCATCTCCGTGTACATTCTTGGGTACAAGGATAAATTGTATTTATCAAAAACCTATGGAAAGAAGTTGGGAAAGGCAACGGTAACGGGTTATTGCATTAATTTTAAAACCCTTGCCGATGTTGATCTTGATGTGCTTGCGACTGCCATTCGTAATAGGCTGGAGCAGGGGGAAGGGTAGTGAAAAGCCCTTGCCTTGCTTCTATAGCCTGATTGATAGTTGGAGTTGCCCGCCAAGACCATCCCGAATGATCCGCTGCAGCGTAGAAAAACGAACATCTTTCAGCCCAATCAGACAACTATTTTTTTGTCAGCTTTCAGAGCTACTGTTTACTGCGGTTTATCCGGCCAGTTCGCTCAATTCCAGCCATCGCATTTCTTTTTCATCCAGCATACTGGTTACTTCGCCAATGCGGTTCGACAAAACCTGTAACTCTTCAAATGGTAATTCGCCGCTGGCCAGTTTTTTTGTAATCAGTTCTTTTTCTGCTGCCAGGTCTGTAATTTCTTTTTCAAGGCCTTCAAATTCCCGTTTTTCCTTGTAGGAAAGTTGTCGCCGGGCAGCGGGTGCTGTTTTAGTCGAAGCTGACGTAACCGTCTGCGTTGCCACGGGAACAGCTGTTGGTTCTTTTTCTTTTTTTAACTGCTCCAAACGGTATTGGGTATAGTTGCCGGGAAAATCGCGGATGGCGCCGTCACCTTCAAATACAAAAAGATGATCTACCAACCGATCCATAAAATAGCGATCGTGCGAAACAATCAGCAGGCAGCCGGGAAATTCGCTTAAAAAATTTTCCAGCACACCCAGCGTGGGCAGGTCCAGGTCGTTGGTGGGCTCATCCAGCACCAGGAAATTGGGACTTTTAAACAGGATGCTGAGCAGATGCAAACGTCGTTTTTCTCCACCGCTCAGGCTATTGATGTAGGTGTATTGTTTATCGGGATCAAATAAGAATAATTGAAGGAATTGGGCTGCGCTTAGCGAGCCGCCGCTGGCGAGTGGGAAATTTTCTGCAATTGATTTTACAAATTCTATCACCCGCATATCTTCTTTCAATACCAGCCCCTGCTGTGAGTAGTTGCCAAATACAACGGTGTCTCCAACATTTACTTTCCCACTATCAGCCTGTTCTTCTCCCTGGAGAATATTGATAAAAGTTGATTTCCCAACGCCATTTTTTCCTACGATACCGATGCGTTCACCTTTTTTAAAGGTGTAGTCGAAACCGCGGAGAATCACTTTGTCGCCATAGCTTTTGTACACTTTCTTTAGCTCGATCACTTTTCCTCCCAACCGGTTCATTTTCATTTCCAGTTGAAGTTGCTCGTCTTCTACACGCTGTTTGGCTTTTTTCTCGATCTCGTAAAAATTATCCTGCCGGCTTTTGCTTTTGGTGGTGCGCGCTTTGGGTTGTTTGCGCATCCATTCCAGTTCCCGGCGGTATGTATTTCGGGCTTTATCAATGCTGGCCAGTTCGCTTTCGATGCGGGCTGCTTTTTTCTCCAGGTAATTTTCGTAGTTGCCTTTATAGACAAACATTTCACCGGCATCGAGTTCCCAAATTTCATCGCATACGGCGTCCAGGAAATAGCGGTCGTGCGTAACAAGCAGTAGCGTGGTGTTTTCCTTTGCCAGGTAATATTCAAGCCATTCCACCATTTCAACATCCAGGTGGTTGGTGGGTTCATCCATTACCAGCAACACGTGTTTGTGTTCAAAGCCGATATCGATCAACGTTCTTGCCAGGGCCACCCGCTTCCGCTGTCCGCCGCTTAGTGTAACAACTGCCTGGTCAAGCTGGTGAATATTCAGTTTACCGAGCACCTGTTTCACTTTTGCATCAAAGTCCCAGGCGCCGAGTTCATCCATTTTAATAACAGCTGTACTTAAACGGGCAGCATCTTCCCGTTCACTGGCGGCTTCATATTCACGGATGGCAGCGATGGTAGGATGTTCGTGGAAGAAAATATTCTCCAGGATCGATTTATGTTCAACAAATTCAGGTTCCTGTTCAAACAGAACAACGTCTACATCTTTATTGATCCAAAGTTTTCCTTCATCGGCTGTTTCTCTTCCGGCGAGGATTCGTAACAGTGTTGATTTCCCTGTTCCATTTCGCGCGACAAGCGCGATTTTGTCACCTTCTTCAATATGAAACGAGATGTCGGAAAAAAGTGGGTTGATACCGTAGCTTTTGGAAATGCCTTCAGCAGAAACGTAATGCATAGTGCAAAGATACTGAATGACAATGCTCTGTGAGTTTTGCGGCTTTGTGGCACAATTTTTTTACTATAAATGCCAAATACGTGATTATGTCGCAATCAATAGTTGAACTCATTCAGACCAACCTGGGATATCCTGCATTGGAAAAAGTGGATCCAAACAGCCAGGATTTGAAAGCTTCGGTACAACCGGTTGATAAACTGCGGCAGGGAGCAATTGCTGCTGTTTTAACCGGGTTATATACATTTACCCGAACAGAAGATGGCTGTAACATGGTGATTTCTGGGAAAGATCGTGAAGACTGGCTATCCGTTATTTTCCGGGGTCGCGAAGCGGCCGTTGTGGAAAAACTTACCCGTTATTCCGGGATGCGGCAGGCGGATGCCGAGCGCGAGTTGGATACGGTTGCCCCCGTTGCCATTGTTGAATTAAAGCGTGCAAGTGGTGATCCGCTTACGTGTGAAAAAGTTAGAAATTATATGACCTCGCAACGTCATGCCATACTGGTTTATTTGCCAGCTGTGCTGGAAATGGGCAGTTTGCTGGATGATGAAGTGTTGGATGATAAAACCAATAAGATGGAAGGTCCGGTTTCCAATTTTATGCATAAGATAGAGAATGTATTGTCAAAAGGCGGATCGGAGACCGGTACATTCTAATGTTGAATAAAAAACAGGATGGCGCAGGTGATCAGCACGGCCAGGAATACAAGCCAGGGCGTAAGTTTTTCCCAGCGCTCGCGGTTGCGATGCTGTTGTTGGATAGCTGGCAGTTCCTGTTTGAACATACTACTAATAGGTAGTTGACCGATACGATTAATAATTTCAGCAAAATCTGCGGCAGGTAGCATCCTGCCGTTTTTTAATACTAAACGGCCTGCTGTATCAAAAATGTCGGTATCGTTAAATGTTGCCAGCACAGTAAGTGTTTCATCATTTAATACTTCCCGCAGTTGCAGGAATAAGCCGTGGCGGTTAAACCGGTATTGATCGGTGTGAGCCATCTGCTTATCCAGCGCGAGGGATTCTGTAAGAAGGTGCTCTGGCGTAATAATGATGGCTTTTTGTTTTCTTCCCTGGCTTTGCGCATACCACCGCTGGTCCAGGTAGGCTTTTTTGCGTGCAGGGTGGCTAAGCACTTCGTACGCTTCTTTTATTTCCCGGAAACGCGCATTTGTATGCGGGTCATTTTTTGTTTTATCGGGATGCAGTTGTTGTGCCAGGAGCCGGTAGGCTTTTTTTATGTCATCGCGGCTGGCGGAGGGTGAAATGTTTAATATGGAATAATAATCTTTCAGGTACATCGATATGGCAAAGATAAATTATATGTGGACAGGGTCAGGTTCTGCAACTTTTTGTGTTCGCGCTGCGCGCAGAATGCAGTAACTTTAGAGACAATTCAAAAACGATTTTATGGAAAAGAATAAAAACAATCCCCGTCGGGAATTTTTAAAAACGACCGGGAAAGCAGGTCTTGCTGCCGGTTTGTCCATGACTATTTTACCATCAATTGCCGCTCAACATGAGCGATTGACTGGCAACCGGGTGAATGGTGCGGGTTATTTTGCTGAAGATATTCCATATAATCAAACGCCGTTGCCATACGCGTATGCAGCATTGGAGCCGTCCATTGATGCAATGACGATGGAAATTCATTATTCCAAACATGCTTCCGCTTATGCAAAAAACCTGGCGGATGCAGTTGCTGCTGAAAAAGTGGATATGAAAGCGCAGAAGCTGGCCGACGTATTGGCAAAAATCTCAAAGTACTCGACAAAGATGCGCAATAACGGCGGCGGTCATTACAATCATGAATTCTTCTGGAAATCAATGCATGCACCGGTGCAGGGCAACCGGCCTGGTACGGCGCTGGTAGATGCGCTTGCAAAAGATTTCGGTTCAGTGGAGGCGTTTAAAACCCAGTTTAATGACGCTGCAAAGAATCGTTTTGGCAGCGGCTGGGCCTGGTTGCTAAAAGGTACGGACGGCAAATTACTGGTAAGTTCTACGCCTAACCAGGACAACCCATTGATGGATGTAGCAGAGATAAAAGGTACGCCGCTACTGGGCCTTGATGTTTGGGAACATGCTTATTATTTGAAATACCAGAACCGGCGTCCTGACTACGTAGGCGCGTGGTGGGATTTGGTGGACTGGAACCGGGTGGAGCAGCGCTGGAGGGGATAAAAAAGTTCATTTGTGAACGATTTTAACACCCGGATTAGAACTTCGTTAATGAAATTGTTAGCGTTCCTACAATGTTTTGTAAAAACTGGCTTTCAGGGGATTGTCCTGCCACCGATGGCATAAAAATAGCGTCATATTGGTAGTAAACAGTAAAGAAAACACATGACCCCGAAAATGGTTTTCGTATGATTAATTACTACTAAAAAATTTCGTCCATGAAGCGCATTTTTCAAATCTCTGTGTTGGCATTCATAGTAATGCTGGGCAGTACCTGGGGCAACAGGACTATGGCTCAGTCGGCCCCGGATGGCGAGGTTTCTTATCAAACCTTCTACGATGATTTGAGCCCTTATGGTCGATGGCTGGATAACCCCGATTATGGTTATGTCTGGGTGCCCAACGTTGACCATGATTTCAGGCCTTACGGCACAAATGGTCACTGGGTATATACCGATGACTATGAGTGGATGTGGGTGTCTGATTATGATTGGGGATGGGCGCCGTTTCACTACGGTCGCTGGTATTATGATAATTTTTATGGCTGGGTATGGGTGCCGGGATATGAATGGTCTCCTGCCTGGGTAGCCTGGAGGGATGGCGGCGACTATTACGGATGGGCGCCGATACAGCCTGGCTTCGGTATAAGCGTCAACATCTCGTTGGGTGGATATAATCCTCCTTATGATTACTGGTGCTTTACGCCGCGGAGGTACATAACCGATTATCGCGTGTACAACTATTGTGTTCCCCGTCGTAATAATATCACCATTATTAACCAGACTACGATCATCAATAACTATCGCTACAGTAATAATGTGTTCCGCTCCGGTGGTCCGCGCAGAGGCGATGTTGAGGTTTATACAGGTCGTGTAACGCCGGTTCGTTTCCGCAGCAGCAATGCTCCTGGCAGGTCTGTATTTGATCGCAACGAAGTGAGGATGTATCGTCCGAATGTGAGCCGCAACGAAGACCGCGGACGGGTGGCACCGCGCCAGGTAAGTGTGTTTGAACGCCATGATAATGGCCGTGGTGACAATGCCTTCCGTGGCAACCGTGATGGCAGAAGCAGGGGTGCGAATGACCAGGGTCGTCGCGTTGATAACGGAGATCGTAGCGGTAATGTATTTGGGAATCGTGGAAATAACCGCTCCGATAATCCGGGTAGAGTAAATACGGATAATCGCGGAAATGACAACCGTGGCAATGATAATCGTGGAAACGATAACCGTGGCAATCGCAGGTCTGTGTTTGATCGATCTGCAGGACGCCCGGATGCAACGACCAACAACCCGGCTACAACGCCTTCTGATAATGGCAGGAATAATGGCGGACGAAGTGTGTTTGGAAATCGCAACAACAGTTCATCCGGAGCAGGTGCTGATGATGGACGGGTATTCCGTGGCCGCGATCAGTCTCGCCAGAATACGCCATCGGTAGATCGAGGAAATACGCCGCCAACGAGCAGGCCGGTGAATACGCCCCGGAGTCAGCCATCTTCGCAGCCGCGTACTGAGCAGCCGAGGGTGTTTACTCCGCGCAGCCAGCCATCTTCGCAGCCGCGTATGGAGCAGCCGAGAGCACCTCGCAGCCAGCCTTCTTCACAGCCGCGTTCAGAGCAGCCAAGAGTATTTGAGCGTCGGGATAATAATAGCAGTGGAGGTGGCCGCCAGTCTGGAAACAGCAGTGGTGGAGGTCATGGCAGATTTGGACGGGGTTAGTCATTTTATATAAATCATATTTAAGAGGGAATGCGCGAAAGTGCATTCCCTTTCTTTTTTCGTTTTAATTCCAGCTGGCGTAGGGAATGTGGGTGTTTTTTGGGGGAAAATACGATTGTATTGCGGGGCATCTTCCGTTTCAGACGGCGGGAATCTATTTTTTTATTGAAAAAAACGACTGCTAAAAAATTAAAATAGTAGTTTGGAATGATCCCGAAAAACCGAACCGCTATGGAACTACTGCAACGGCTGCATACATTTATTGCACCCGAAACCCACCTTTTTCCGCGCAAAAGCCCGGGCCGCAGGCCGGGCGATTTTATCCGCCAGGTAAAAGAGATTGGAATAGATCCCCACCTGGGCGATTATGAACGGAGAAAGCTCGGAATTTTTAACCTGCTTAATTTTTTCCAATTACTTACCGGGCTCATCCTCCCGCTTAGTGGCTTTTTCCTTGTAAATAAGATGCCGTGGTCTGCATGGATCATGAGCGCCATCCCCGCGCTTGTTAGCCTGGGAACACTTTATCTCAATTCCCGTAAACTGCACCAGGCAGCACAATTCTTTTATTTCCTGGTTTGTCCCATTTTTACAAGCATCGTGTATCTCAATGGTTTTAATCTTGGAGTCGAAATGTCTTTTGTGATGTATGGGATACTTTCTGTGTTTTTCCTGCAGGATATTGGCTACATGGCTTTTTCCGTGGGTCTTTCCATGATCAGTTATTTTGTACTTGCGGTTGTATTGAAAGAATATCATTACCAGTTGCGCAGCATCAATGCCTATGTGTATGTGGTTAACCAGGCCATTGCCATTGGTTATGTTTTTTATGGATTGTACCTTGTTAAAACGGAGAACAGCGGTTACCAGGCCAGTATTATACGGCAGCAGGAAGAATTGAAAATGCAGGCGGCGCGACTGGAGCAGCAGGCGGGAGAGTTGGCAGAATTAAACCAGTTGAATAATAAACTTTTTTCGGTAATTGCTCACGATCTTAAATCGCCGATGTATGCGCTGCGGAATTTTTTTGTGAATGCGCGGGAACTAAATCTTCCTGCAAAAGAAATCCGCGGTATGTTGCCTGAGGTGATCAATGATCTCAATTATACAACCGGGCTTATGGATAACCTGCTGCAGTGGGCCAAGAGCCAGCTTCAAATGGACGCTGTAAGGCCGTCTTTATTGGATCTAAACAAACTGGTAACTGACAACATCAACCTGTTGCGTATCCAGGCCGACGCAAAAAATATCCGGTTGGAGCGGGACACGCCCGAACCTGTAACAGCCTGGGCGGACCGGGACATGATCAACCTGGTGGTACGAAACCTGCTCTCAAATGCGATAAAATTTTCGGCTCCCGGTGATGTAATAGTTATTGGAATGCAGGCCACAGGGTCGTTGGCTGAATTGTATGTAAAAGATAATGGACGCGGAATTTCAGCTGAAAACCTGCGAAAGATTCAACAATCTGTATTTTATACTACGAATGGAACTGCAAAAGAATCAGGTACAGGCCTGGGGCTGATGCTCTGCCGTGAATTTTTGAATAGAAATGAAGGACGTATGATGATCGAAAGTGAGCCAGGAGTGGGAAGTACATTCTCTTTTTGTCTGCCAATGACAGAACGTTCAACATGAAAACTGTATCAGTTCCTGAATTCCTGGCTGATCATCAATCCATAAAAACCGCCGTCCAGCACACCGATACCCAACCTGCCAAAGGAGGGATTCATAATATTGGCGCGGTGCCCCGGTGATAACATCAGGTTTTTATGCGCAATGTCCAGCGTTTGAGCGAGGGCCAGGTTTTCGCCAGCGGTTCTAAATTTAATTTTCGCTTCATCCATCCTGTCAAAGGGGTCTTTGCCTTCCGGGGTTTTATGCGCGAAGTATCCGCGTGCGAACATATCTTTTGAGTGGGCTCTTGCAATTGCAGTAAGTGCAGGATCGGCTACTACCGGCGGCAAACCTTCCTTGGCACGCTCCTGGTTTACCAGCCGCAGCATTTTTGCTTCAAGGTCTGGCCGGCCTGCCGGATGTTGTTCCGTAAAGGGAAGTTCTACAAACTCAGGTCCAACATTTTCCTGGCCCGATAAACTTGCCATTGTTTGCCGGATCGCGGCATCAAAAATCGGGGCCATTTTCTTATTGGCCCATTCTGACTGAATGCCCAGTTCCGATGCAAAACGGCTGGTACGTGTTTCGCGAATTACAGAATCTTTCCAGGGAAGTGCAAGCAGGAGGGCGGCAATAAAAACTGCGAAGATCAGACCATTCACCAGGCCGGGAATGAGTCCAAGCCACCGGTTCACCGAACTGCGGGCAACCTGTTGCGGAATGGCCCTGTAGATAAAACGTGCGATCAGCCAGCAAAAAAGACGGATTAGTAATGTTGCAGACAGAAACGCGACCGGCAACAACCAAACATCCAGGTCAAACCAATTGGAAAGAACATCGGCGGCCAGGGGATAAAGGAGATATCCCAAGACAAAACTGGCGGCCCAGGCCAGCAAATCCATCGATCCCAGGATAAATCCACGGTGCCATCCCAGGAAGGCGCAAAGCGCCAATACACCTAATAAAAGTAAATCCACCCAGTTCATCCACGCTTTTTTTTAAGAACACAAATTATATGCCTGTAACCACACAGAATGTCTCCTATTAAAAGAACAAAATGAGGCCCGGAAAATTGCATGAGAAGATGTTAAAGCTCAGCGCTTTTCAATGAAATTAACATTCAGATGATCAGGAAATTACGGTTGTGATGATATAATACCACAGGGTAGTGGTCAGAAAGCCCAGTACAATCCCGATCCCGATGATCAGGCTGCAAAGTTTTGGGCGCAGGTTAAATTGTTCAGCAACAATGCCGGCAGACACGAGGGTGGGCATGGCGGCTTCAAAAACGGTTACCTGCGCGGTTGTCCCTGTTCCACCGCAAATCAACACAAGTAATAATACAAGGGTGGGTGCCAGGATCAGTTTATAAATAATCGCCGCCGATACAAGTCCGGCTTGTTCTTTACCGCCTTTAAATTGCAATTGAAGACCAATTGAAAAAAGTGCCAGCGGTCCCACCGTGCTGGCAAGCCGGTCGAATAAAGCATCGAGATAGCTGATGTCGGCAAGCCGTGGCAGCAGTAGCGCTGCAATGCAGGCCAGGAAAGGAACGAAGCGAATCAGGCGTTTGAAAATTGCGGCTGCATTTAACTGGTGTTGGTCGGACGAATTCATAGCGACGATAATTCCTGCCGTGGACAGCAGGATAAACGTTACCTGGTCGCAAAGGATTGCCGTTCCGATGTATTGTTCTCCAAACCATGCGGCCACCAGTGGAAAGCCAATGAAGGATGTATTGGAAAGGCCACTCATGAGTTTGAGTCCGCCTTCCGTGGTTCGGTCCAGCCGGGTTCTGCTGGCATACACCCGTATATAAATCCAGCCCGCCAGCCAGATGAGGACTGGCGCTGCTACCGGCAGCAGCAGGTTTTTATCCCAATGAACATGCGGGAGGTATTTAAAGGAAACGGCGGGAAGCGCAAAATAGATGATCCAGGCATTGATACCCTTATGCGCATCTGCGGGAAGCAGCTTGCTCTGTCTTAACAGCATGCCGCCGAGAATACATACCGCGATGAGGATAAATGGGACCATGTTAAAAATGGAAAAGTAAAACGTAAATTCTGAAAAATAAAGCCTGAAGTTTCCAGGTGGTACTCACTTTCGCTGCCTGGATGGGTATAAAAAAAGCCGGTGCTACTATTGACCGGCTTTTTCTTTAGTTATTCTGCGGTTGCGTAGGCCTCCGTGGGCTCGCAGGTGCAGATCAGGTTTCTGTCGCCATAGGTATTATTCACCCTGGCTACCGAAGGCCAGAACTTATTTTGTGTAATGTAATATAATGGGAAAACAGCTTGTTGCCGACTATAAGCATGAGCCCATTCATCAGCGGTAGCAACGGCCTGGGTATGCGGCGCATTTTTCAATACATTATCTTTTTTGTCTGCAGTACCAGTTTCTATGGCGCGTATTTCTTCCCGTATAGACAGCATCGCGTGGCAGAAGCGATCCAGTTCTGCTTTGTCTTCACTTTCCGTTGGTTCAATCATGATTGTTCCGGGAACGGGAAAGCTCATGGTAGGTGCGTGAAAGCCGTAGTCCATCAGCCGTTTAGCAACGTCTTCGGCTTCTATTTCAGCTGATTTTTTAAATGGCCGCAGGTCTACAATGAATTCATGCGCGCAGGTTCCGTTAGTACCAAGATATAGTACGTCATAGGCGCCGGTTAGTTTGCTACGCATATAATTTGCATTCAGGATAGCATATTCTGAAGCCTTTTTCACTCCTTCGGCACCCAGCATGCGAATATAACCGTAGGAGATGAGCAGTATGGATGCAGATCCATAAGGCGCAGCAGAAACCGCATTTGTATGGGGGTGTTGCGTTGCATCCTTGTTCAGTTCCACATGCCCTGGAAGGTGTTTGGCAAGATGTTGTTTTACGCAGATGGGTCCCATACCGGGGCCGCCGCCACCATGCGGGATGGCGAATGTTTTGTGCAGGTTCAGGTGACAGACGTCTGCACCAATAAGTCCGGGGGCAGTAAGTCCAACCTGCGCGTTCATATTAGCGCCATCCATATACACCTGTCCTCCATGCTGGTGAATGATCTCTGTGATTTCTTTTACAGTTTCCTCGTATACACCGTAGGTGCTGGGATAGGTGATCATAATGCCAGCCAGTTCACTGCTATATTGCTGGGCTTTGTTCTTCAGATCTTCTACGTCGATGTATCCATTTTCCAGCGCTTTCACTACAACAACTTTCATTCCGCACATAACGGCGGAAGCAGGATTGGTGCCGTGTGCTGAAATGGGGATCAGCATTACGTTTCGCTGGTGGTTACCATTTGCGTTGTGGTAGGCTTTTATCGTTAGCAGGCCGGCATATTCTCCCTGTGCGCCGCTGTTGGGTTGCAAGCTGCAGGCATCAAATGCTGTGATTTCACAAAGATATTTACCCAACTCGCGTACTATGTATTGATATCCTTCTGCCTGTTCTGCCGGGGCGAAGGGGTGGATACGGCTCCAGTGTGACCAGCTCAATGGTATCATTTCGGAAGCTGCATTCAGTTTCATGGTGCAACTGCCCAGGGAGATCATGGATGTGTTGAGCGAGAGATCTTTATTTTCAAGTTGTTTGATATAGCGCATCATCTGGCTTTCACTGCGGTGTGTATTAAATACGGGGTGGGTCAGGAATGCACTGGTTCTGCGGAGTGATGTTGGTATATGATATAATTCTTCATCCTGCCGGATATCAAAGGCTACAGGGTCAGTATCGTTTTCAAAGCAATTGATAAGATCATACAGATCGCTTACCAGTGTTGTTTCGTCTACTGAAATACCAATCTTATCGTTGCCGATATACCGCAGGTTGATCTGCTGATTTTCCGCCTTCCGGCGGATGTCGGCCTGGTTGGGCACCCGTACTACAACGGTATCAAAAAACGAGCGGGCTACCAGTTCAAATCCGCGTGCTTCAAGCGCTTCGGCCACCGTTTGCGTAAGCAGGGCAATGCGTGATGCGATTTTTTTGAGTCCGTCTGGACCGTGAAATACGGCATACATTGCCGCCATATTTGCGAGCAGGGCCTGCGCGGTACAAATATTTGAAGTGGCTTTTTCCCGTTTAATATGTTGTTCTCTTGTTTGCAGCGCCATGCGCAGCGCCCGGTTGCCCTGTGCATCCACGCTAACGCCAATGATCCTTCCCGGTATACTCCGTTTAAATTCATCCTTGGCGGCGAAGAAGGCGGCATGCGGACCGCCATAGCCCAGGGGAACGCCAAAGCGCTGGGCAGAACCGATCGCAACGTCGGCACCAAGTTCGCCGGGGCTGGTGAGCAGCGTCAGTGCCAGCAGATCGGTGGCCATGGCCACATAGGCTCCCAAAGCCTGCACTGCGTTAATAAATTCCCGGTAATCTTCAATTCCGCCGTGATCATTTGGATATTGTACAATGGCGCCAAAAAAGCTGTTGTCAAGCGTTGCTGTCTTGTAATTGCCATATACGAGCTCTATACCTACCGGTAATGCCCGCGTGGCAAGCACATCCTTGGTTTGTGGTAAAATGGCGTCGTCTACAAAAAACTTAGGCCGGTCGATATGATCCTGTTTGTTCAGGGTGTTGAAAAACATTGTCATTGCTTCGGCGGCGGCAGTAGCCTCATCCAGGAGTGAGGCATTGGCGATCGGCAGACCGGTAAGATCACTTACCATGGTCTGGAAGTTGAGCAGGCTCTCCAGGCGACCCTGCGAGATTTCAGCCTGGTAAGGGGTGTATTGCGTATACCAGCCTGGGTTTTCAAAAATATTGCGGAGAATTACCGATGGGGTAATGGTGTCGTAATATCCCTGGCCGATATAATTGCTAAATACTTTATTCCGAAGAGAAATCTCCTTGATATGACGCAGGTATTCATGCTCACTCATGGCGGCCGGGATGGCAAGTTCATGTTTCATCCGGATGCCGGAGGGTACGGTTTTTTCAATCAACTTCTCAACACTCGGTTCACCAATGGCGTCCAGCATTGCGCTTGTTTCCGCGTTGTCTGGACCGATATGCCGGGGTAAAAACTCACTGGATTGCTGCTCAAACAGGCTCATAATAAAAGATGCTTATGGTCAAAGAATGCGCAAAGTTAGCACAGCCGGGCCAGAAAAAAAGAGCCTGTGCAGAGGCTGGGGATAAGGCGTTAAATCTGTTTCTTTGTGGTATGGACGACCGTCTTTTGCAAAATTGGGAGAAGAAGTCGGGCGAGCGGCAAAAGCTGTATCGCCAGTACCTGCAACGGGCCTCAAAAAACGAGGTTTTGCGTCGTTTGCCAGACTTGCACGAGGAGGCATTCAGCAAGGTGGATTGCCTTCAATGTGCCAACTGCTGCAAAACGTATTCCCCACGGTTTAAAACGCCTGATGTAAAACGCATTGCCAAACATCTCCGCATGAAAGAAGGCGTCTTTATTGAAACGTATTTGCGGGTAGATGAAGAGGGGGATTTTGTTGTAAAAAGCAGTCCCTGCCCGTTTTTGGGCGCAGATAATCATTGTTCTATTTACGAAGAAAGACCGTCTGACTGTCGCCGCTTTCCCTATACGGATGAAGATGTTTTTATCAAACGCCAGGCGCTGACGCTGAAGAATTCGTCGTTTTGTCCCATTACTTATTATGTGCTTGAAAAACTGATGGCCGCCCGTTAGCTGGCGCTTAATTCTTCATAAGCTGCCTGCAATGGCCGTTGCAGGCCATCGCCCTTCCATTCGGTAGCAAATGGCAATTCCGTTATTTTAAGAACTTCTTCTTTTGATTTGCCGTCGCGAATTTGTTTGCCTACAAAATCAAGCACCTGTTGCAGGTAATCTGCATATTGCTCCAGGTCCTGCTTTTTTCCCGTTACATCGAAGCCATTACCTGAGTGACCAAAAATATAGGTCGTTTTACGGGAGAATTTTTTGGTAGCCTGGCCCAGCACGTCAATCCAGGAGCGCATATTGGCACCTGCGCTGCGGTCTACGTAGGGATGGCGGCGGTTAAAAACCAGGTCGCCCATGTGGACGATATTTGCATGCTCAAAGTGAATGGCGGCATCGCCGTTGGTATGACCGGCGCCAAAATAATGCAGGGCGATCCGTTCATTTCCAAATTTCTGGGACCAGACGGTGCCGAAAACCTCGTCGGGGAAAAGTTGTTGATCGATCGTATTATTCTGACGGGCTACATTCTCCTGGTTGATCTTGCTGTTGCTATGTGCCAGCACGTGTTCGGTGATGCCTTTAAATGAAATATTTCCCGCAGTATGGTCTGCATGATGATGGGTATTGATAAGTAGTTTGACGGTCTGCTCACTTCGTTTTTTTAATTCGTCGATCAGGTGTCGGCTTTGTTCGGGAAATTGTGCATCCACCACTGCAATAGCGTCTTTTGCCAGGAGAAAAGCGATGGTACCACCTTTTTCTGTAAAGATCCCGATATGATCAGTGAGCATCGTTATTTTCCAGGGGTCATCGGTTAGTACTTTTAAAATGCTTTGTTGGGCCATGGTAAGTGCGCCGCCAATGATGGCGGTGTTCTTTAAAAATAAACGACGCTGCATGAAAAAGGTTTTCTTAAAGATAAGCAAACCTGTAATGATCCGGTTAATACTGGAATTTTCTAAGGGTAGGGGCCTTTAGCCAGGTTACCAGTACAACGAGTAGTGTCATACAACCTCCGAACGCCACGGATGGAACATTTCCCATTAACCGGGCCATCACCCCGCTTTCAAAGTCGCCAAGTTCATTGCTGGAATTAATAAACATGGAGCTAACACTGCTAACCCGTCCGCGCATAGGATCTGGTGTTCGTAACTGGATTACCGTACCGCGTACTACTACGCTGATACCGTCGAGCATACCGGCTACCAACAGGGCGGAGAAGGAGAGCAGGAAGGATTTGGAAAGGGCAAAAATGATAATACAACATCCGAATCCCGCCACAGCAAAAAGCAGCTTTCGGCCTTGTGCCTTGCGAAGTGGGGAAATGGTGAGGAAGATGACAATAATAATTGCGCCGATATCGATAGCGGCATTTAGCCATCCATAGCCCAGCGGGCCTACATGAAGAATATCCCGCGCATAAACCGGCACCATGGATTTGGCGCCACCAAAAAGGACGGCGAACATGTCGAGCGAAAATGCTGCCAGGATTTCTTTGGTACGAAATACAAAGCGAACGCCTTCTTTTACACTTTCCCAGGTTTTCTTTTCGCCACGGGCGAGGGGTGGTTTTGGTTTAAGCTGGTTGAGGGCGATAAAGGAAATGATCAGCACACAACAAACCGTGATCATGGTGCCGGTGATACCAAGAAAATAGATCAGGAAGCCGCCTACTGCATGTCCGCTTACGGAGGCAAAAAGCCATGTGCTTTGGGTCCAGGTGGTGGCATTTTGCAGTAACTGGCGCGGCACGATGGTAGCGATCATGGCGGAGAAGGTGGGGCCGGAAAATGAACGGGCGATGCCGGTACCAAAAATGACGGTATAAATTGATACCAGGATTGCCGTTTTTGAAAAGTTCCCGGTGCTATAGTGGCTGGTCAGGAAAAGGATGAGTACTGCGGCAACAAAATAGGCAATGACTCCTTTGAGTACCAGTTTGCGTTTATCGGAGCTGTCGATGACGTGGCCGGCGTAAAGCGCCATGGAGATGGCTGGAATTACCTCGGAAAGTCCGAGCAAGCCGATCATTAGCGGGTTATCGGTGAGGTTGTACACCCACCATCCCAGCAGGGTCGTCATCATTCGAAGGGACATGATGAATGTAAACCTGCCAATCATCAGGTTTTTAAACTCGGGTATTCGCACAGAGGCGAAGGGGTCGTTGGTAACCTGGGCTAGGGGGGCTTGCTGGTCCATGAAGGATGCAAAGATAGTAGAATGCGAAACGCTCAAAAAAATGTGATCGACGTTGGATTTTGGTCTTCGGGATCGTCAGTTATGCATGGCCTGAATCTTCCGGCGGCCCTGCGGGCCCTCCCCTTTTTTTCCCTCCCCCGCCTCCACCACTCATTTTTACCCTCTTCAAAAAAGAATACCGGGCGGCAACTTTCGCTACCACAGACCGCCATCGGGAATACAACAACAAATTTTAACCTTGTTGTCGTTAAGTATTGGAAACATTTGTCGTCAGCTTAAGACCCTTCAAAACTACAACACTACGAAAGTTAAACCCGGGGAAGAAAAACATAACTGGCGTGAAAAAACTGGAAATTTTCGTGCTAAACCTGCTTTTAAAACTGTTGATCACGCACTATCCCTGCAAATGCGCCGCAATATCTCAGGGCAACGTAAGATAATGCTGCCCGTCTTCATAATCTTTGTCCAGCGCATCAAAGATCACTTGCAGATGACGCTCGTTGCCCAGGAAGTCCGCATTGCTTGCATCCACAAACAGTGTCTTAATATTATGTTGCTTAATGTAATGTGTGTACGTTTCCTGGATATTAAACAGGTAATCGTCGGGGATATTTTGCTCGTACGATCTGTTCCGTTTACGGATATTAGCCTGCAATTTGGTAACCGGTGCGTGCAAATAAATAAGGATATCCGGCTGGATCAACTGCTGATGAATGATATCAAAAAGCCGCTGGTACAAACGAAATTCATCCTCCGGCAAGGTTACCCGTGCAAATAACAGGCATTTTGTAAAAAGGTAATCCGACACCGTAAGGCTTTGGAACATATCTTTCTGTTGCAATAACTCCTTTAACTGCTTAAAGCGTTCGGCCATGAAAAAAAGCTCGAGCGGAAAGGCATACTGCTCAGGATGTTCGTAAAATTTGGGCAGAAAAGGGTTATCGGCAAATTCTTCAAGGATCAACCTGGCATTATAATGCTTCGATAATAAATGAGCCAGCGTGGTTTTACCGGCGCCAATATTTCCCTCTATCGTGATAAAATTATAATTCATCCGTTAATGGCTGCAAAATAGGCTAAATGATGCCGCGGCGGACAACCCGTTTTTTTTGTGTGGAAAATTTGGAGAAAAGAAGTTTATGGCGCTATCCATTCTTTCACTTCCAGGTTATCCTGGCATGCTTCCAGGAGCTCTGCCACCGTTTTTTTCAGCAACGGATGTTGAACCCGTGCCGCAATCCTCGAAAGCGGGAGCAATGCAAAACGCCGGTTGGGAAGTTCAGGGTGCGGCAGTTTTAGAAAATGATAATTGTAATGCTCCTGGTTAAAGAGAAGAATATCGATATCAATGATTCGCGGTCCATATTTCTCCTTGCGCTCGCGGCCCATGCTTTTTTCTATTTTCAATATTTTTCGCATTAGCTGGCGGGCATTAAAACCAGTCCTCAGTTCTAACGCCTGGTTCAGAAAAGCGGGCTGATCCGTTTTACCCCAGGCAGCCGTTTCATACAGAGGAGATTGCTGGCTAATAATCCCGCAATGCTGGCCCAGCAACTCTTTCGCTTTCTCCAGGCTGGCCGCCCTGTCGCCCAGGTTAGCCCCGGTAAGGATATAAGCTGTGTGAAGAACCGCTGTTGCTGCCCTGCTGTCCGGTGCGCTTACTGCTGTCATAGATTTGCGCAAGCTAAGAAAACCCGCGCGGCTTTTCCGCTTTTAAATGCGGACGCTTACCTTTACCGCCTCAAACAGATTATGAAAAAGCCTTATAGTCAGTTGTGGGCGCTCTGGGCCATCACCCGGGCCAGTTTTAAAGCAATTTTTGCCCAACCCACCTCGCTTGTATTCAGCCTTGTGTTCCCCATCATCTTTATCCTGATTTTTGGCGCCTTTGGGAAGGATGGCATTTCTACCTATAAAGTGGCTATTGCACCGGGATCCGATACGACCAACGGATTTTTTGAAAAAATAAAAACCCACCCGGCCCTTCGCATTATCAGGTATGCAGACACCAGCAGCATGCGGAAAGATCTCGAAAAAGGGCGGTTGTCGGCAGTGATTGAACTCCGGCATAACAATGCGGATTCTGCAAGAGGCGCACTTACTGTAAACGTGCGATCTACAAGCGCAAGCGCCAATACATTTGGCGCCGTATGGCAAATGCTCGACTACCTCAAACTGCGTGAACTAACCGAAACGGCTCAACTGGATACCAACCAGATCAACATTCCACCGCCACAGATCGAGCATGTAAAAGTGTATAGCCAAATCGATTTTGTATTACCCGGGCAATTGGGTTTTTCCATTCTTTTTTCTACGCTGTTTGGAATTGCATTTCCATTTTTCTCATTGCGGGAACAACTGGTATTGAAAAGATTTTATGCGTCACCGGTCAACAAGATTAATATCCTGCTGGGCATCGGCATGAGCCGCCTTTTCTTCCAGCTGATCAACGTACTGGTGCTGATTCTTTTTGGACATTTCTTCCTGAATTTTACGCTGCAGAACGGATTCATGACGGGAGTAGAGATGGTAGGTATGACGATCATCATGCTCTTTCTATTGATGGGGGTTGGATTTATCTTCAGTAGCATCGTAAAAAGTGATGCCATGATACCATTGCTGATCAACCTCTTTGGTTTTCCGCAAATGCTGCTGTCCGGCACATTCTTCCCCATTGATGTATTTCCAAAATGGCTGCAGCAAATCTGTAACCTGCTGCCGTTGACACAGTTTAATAACGCTATCCGGAAAATTTCTTTTGAGGGACTTGCCATTACCGATTGCTGGAAGGAGATAGGCATCCTGGGAATATGGATGGCGGTAACATATATTATCCTGGTACGCGTGTTGCGTTGGGAATAAATTCAAAGTGGAACTATGCGGATGATCCGTTTTATAGTGATCAGTTTTATTGTGCTGTTCCTGCTGCTGACAGGAGTGGCCATGACCATTCCCTCCCATGTGCGTATATCCCGGGCCAAACAAATTGCCGCCCCGGCAGACAGCATCAAACAACTGCTCCAGGATCCTGTACAGTGGAAAAAATGGATGCCGGGTATGGGAAATGCAGTCCCCTTTATGGACAATGGACAAGTGAAAGGACTGACCTATGATATCAAACGAAGCCAATCCATGGTGATTGACTCAATTGGTGACGATATAATAGAAGCCCGCTACCTGGGGCTGCGCCGCCGCACCATCCGCACGGGTTGGACCGTTATCCCGGATTCATCGCATTTCGGAACCACGGTACAGTGGTATATGGACTTTGAACTGGGATGGTATCCCTGGGAAAAATTTTCGAGCCTGTTATTTGAAAAACAGTATGGTCCTTCCATGGAACAGGGTCTCCAACATCTTGCTGATATGTTCAAAAATTGATGAGAGGCAACTATTTTGTCAATGCCGGTGTTAACT
The DNA here is from genome assembly GCA_048498035.1 of Bacteroidota bacterium. Lineage (GTDB taxonomy): Bacteria > Bacteroidota > Bacteroidia > Chitinophagales > Chitinophagaceae > CADEDV01. Next base: position 30,348 of record JBEHYT010000015.1, read on the forward strand.
TTATGCTTCTCTTCATTAAAAAATATATGCGATGAAAGCCTTTTTGTTCGCGCTGGTTGCGCTGGTAAGTTTGTCGGCCGCAGGCCAAAAACAAAGAAAAAGTCCACACGATACGATCTCCAACCGGAATATCACAATTACCTATGGACGTCCATATAAAAATAACCGGACGATCTTCGCGGCAGACGGTCTCGTAAAATGGGGAGAAGTATGGCGCCTGGGTGCCGATGAAGCCACTACAATCAGGTTTGACAAACCAACTCGATTTGGTGGCACAGAAGTTCAGCCCGGAACTTACACGCTGTTCGCTATCCCTGGCGAAACGGAATGGACATTTATTTTGAATGGCGTGCTTGGACAATGGGGCGCGTTTAAATATGCAGACAACGCGTCAAAAGACATTGCAAAGATCACAGTGCCCGCTAAATATTCAGGTGCAACGGTTGAACAATTCACTATACAGTTCAAAAAGAAAAAAGCAATTCTTTTTAGCTGGGACAATGCCAAAGTAAGCGTCCCGATCAAGCAACATAAATAGAATAAATAATTGCTCAGGAAATGGAGAGTCCTGCCGGTTGGCAGGACTTTTTTTGTATCGTTTGCGGAAAACCGGCAAAAATCCGAAATGCGGTTTTTTGCGGCAGATGTACCATTTATATGCTTTTTTTTGCCGGATTCAGCAACTTTTACCGGCAATTTCCACGATGTTATCAATGAATATTCTAAATTGAAGGGGAAAAGCGACCGAACAGAGGTTAAAACTAGCGTTTTATCTCAATGTTCTAATCGTTTTTTAATAAGGCTCATATTATCATTTTTAACACCAAAAAACTGCGCTGTATGAAAAATCTACTACCCGCGAGGTATTGGCAGTGGAAACATTTGTCTCTTGCCTTGCTGCTGCAAATGTGCGCTGTGTTCGCCATGGCACAGGTGCGCATCAGCGGAAAAGTAACCGGGCCCGATGGCGCCGGTATTCCTTCCATCTCTATCGTTATTCGTGGTACTACATTTGGTGCATCTACAGATGCAAATGGAATGTATAGTATCAACACAACAGGTCTCAAGAAAGGCACGCACGACATTGTTTTTACCGGTGTGGGCTTTAAAGAAACGGTTCAAACCTTAAACATCGGTGCAGAGAGCAATTACACAGTGGATGCTCAACTGGCAAGTGATGATCCGCTTGCGATGGGAGAAGTAGTTGTAACAGGTACTACTGCCGGCACCACGCGTAAGCAATTGGGAAGTTTTATTAGTACTGTACGCGCCGATCAGCTGGACAAGGGTGCAACATCTAACGTACTGGCTGCCTTGCAGGGTAAAACACCAGGCGCACAGATCACACAAAACAGCGGTGATCCCGGCGGTGGCATTTCGGTACGCCTGCGAGGGATAAGTTCGATTAACAGTAGCTCCGAACCTCTTTACATCGTTGATGGTGTAATCGTAAATAATGCCACCACCCGCGTTACAAATACGTCATCCAATTATGACGGACAAAATTTCGTCGGTGCAATCGGGCAAAACCGGCTGGCAGATATCAACCCTGCAGACATAGAACGTGTAGAAGTATTGAATGGTGCGGCCGCTGCTGCCATCTATGGATCAAGAGCCAATGCAGGTGTGGTGCAAATCTTCACCAAACGCGGCTCATCCGGTGCGCCAGTAGTATCATTTTCATCCAATCTGCTGATCAGCCAGCTTCGTCATAGTGTGCCGGTAAATCAAAGCCCCACCAAATTTGGCGGACCAACAGATGGTCCGGGCGCACAAACTCAGGACATCCTGACGCCGGCGCTTACGAATAAAACAGATGTAACCCGGTACGATTATAACGATTATATTTTCCAAACCGCAATCGGAACTGATAATAACGTGTCTGTTGCAGGAGGGAAAGATAAAACGAAATATTATGCATCCGGTTCCTATTATAAAAATGAAGGGATCATAAAAAACACAGATTTTCGCCGGTATAGCTTCCGCATAAATCTCGATCAGGCTATCGGATCAAAAGTTAACTTTAACATCGGTCTGAATTTCATCAACAGCTTCAGCAATGAAAAGCCCGATGGCAACTCTTTCTTCTCGCCGATGAACGGGATCAATATCATCGGTAACTTCCATAATATCTGGCAACGCGATGCTGGTGGAAATTTGCAGGCCGTAGGTGAACGCGGAAGAGTAAATCCCGTGTCAATTATTGAAGACATCAAACAACACGAAGAAACCAATCGTGTAATCGCGAACATGGGATTCAAAACAAGATTCTTCAAAGGATTTACATTGGATTATACGCTTGGTATTGACGAGTATTCCCAAAGGGGAGAAACTTATATTCCGCCATTTACCTATAACGTTAGCGATGGTTTCTATGGAGGAGGCGCCAGTTTGGATCCTACCAGGAATGGATATGCCAGCGCCGCGTCATATAATTTTTTCCAGGTTAATAATGATCTCAATGCTACCTACCGCGTAAATATTGGTGACAACTGGGTGTCTGCATCACAGGCAGGATATTCATTGCAGTATGAAAAAAGCACTTACCTGATGGCTCAGGGACGAGGTCTTGCCCCGTTGATACAAACTGTAAACGGAGCGAGTACATTACTTCCGTCTACTGACCAGCGTGGAGAACAGTCCGTATCGGGCGGCTATTTTCAACAGAACTTCGGGTACAAGAGCCTCGTGTACCTGACCGGCGCCGTGCGATTGGATGGATCATCGGTATTTGGAGAAAATGAACGACGCCAGAAGTATTTCAAGGCCAGTGGAAGCTATGTAATTAGCGAACATGATTTCTGGGATAAATCTTCCATCAGCAACTGGTGGAATTTTGCAAAACTTCGTATCGCTTACGGGCAAAGTGGTAACCTTACCGGCATCGGTCCTTACGACCGCTTTGTATCCTACAGCAGCAATTCTTTTGTAAGCAGATCCGCGCTTACATCTCAAACAAGGTTAGTAGAGTCTGCAATAAGCCCCGAACGCCAGGAAGAAATAGAATTTGGTACGGACCTGGGCTTCTTTAAGAATCGCCTTTCTGTTGTTCTAAATATTTATAGCAAGAAAGTTCGCGATCTGTTGATTCCCCGCTTTATTGCTCCAACTACAGGGTTCTCAGAATTCCTGGAGAACATTGGGAGCCTTAAAAATAAAGGATTCGAACTCATGCTAACAGGCGTGCCAGTGCGTACAAAAAATGTAACCTGGACCGTTACCGGCGTGTTTAACCACAACCGAAACAAGGTTGTCGATATTGGCCAGGGACTGATACTGTTGAGTACCAACTCCGGCTCTCCGGTAGCTATTATTGAAGGCCAGCCGATTGGGGTATTTTACGGTGCGTTCTTCGCCACCGAGAATGGCAACCTGGTAAAAAATGCTTCTGGTTTTCCACAGGGAGAACGTGGCATACAAACCGGACCTCTTAGTTACACGGTAACGCGTGACCCGTCAACCGGAATTCCAGTCCAAAGCAACCCACTCATTCGCAAAGTAATTGGCGATCCGAATCCTGATTATACCGCATCTCTTACCAATGAAGTAACGTGGAAGCGCCTTAGCTTCCGGATGCAGTTGGATGCCGTTCAGGGCGTGGATGTATTTAACGCCGACTGGCGCACACGCCAGGGCGTTGGAAATGGCATCGAAGCACAAAAAGAACAGGAAGGTATTTACCCCCGAGGATACATCAACAGTTTCTATGCCAGCATTGAACAATGGAGAATCGATGACGGCTCTTTTGTAAAACTGCGTGAATTGTCGTTAAGCTATGACCTGGGCAGTTTCAAAGGACTCCGTGATATTAAACTGGCATTGGCTGGTCGTAACCTGAAAAGCTGGGATAAATACAAAGGTTATGACCCCGAAGTAAATGCAGCCGGACAAAGTACGGTTCTTCGTGGCATCGACTTTGGCTCTGTGCCGATTCCAAAAACATTCAGCATCGGGATCTCCGCCAAATTCTAAATCTTAAATTATTTTGTATGAAACATACAATGAACCATATTCTAATGACCGTTGCTATTGCCGCAACGTGCATTGTCGGGACGGGCTGTAAAAAAAATTATACAGATCCCACCCGCGCGCAGGAAGACGTTGCGTTCTCTTCCCAACAGGGTCTTACCGGTGTGGTAGTAGGTCTTCAGCGCGTCTACACGCTTGGCCGCGCAAGCTCACTTTTTTGCCGTATTGAAGTAAACGGGCTTACTACCAACGAACTTTTTGTGGTTAATTCCGGAAACACCGGCGAAGTACAACTTGCGGCCGGCGGTAATACAGTAGACGGAAACAACAGTATCCTGACTACCTTCTGGACCACCTGCAATAAAGTGGTATATGATGCCGATAAAGTACTGGCGGCAGCGCCAAACCTGACCGACAAAAACTATGCAGCAGGAATTATTGCATACGCCAGTATTTTTAAAGCACTCGCTATTGGCGATATGGCTGAGTTTTGGGAAAAAGTGCCAGTGGGCACCGGCTTTAACGTAGCTTTTACAGACCGGGTGGAAGGATATAAAAATGCGATCGCAGCGCTTGATAATGCAATTACAACCATTACTGCTAATCCCGTTAGCTCGAGTTTTCAATTGAATGTACCGGTAGGGATTGACATTACGAACACTCTGTATGCCTTAAAAGCCAGGTTTTCACTGGCTGCAGGATTGTATCCCCAGGCGCTTGCAGCTGCCAACCAGGTAAATCTTGCTGCCAAATCATCCTTTGCAGTTGATCCTGTTTCGCTCAATTGTATTTATGAAACGGCTACCTCTACCAACAATGTATTCCAGGTAAAAGATTCTACACTCGGACTGCAGCCTGTTGCGTATGAGCCTGCACTCACCGATGGAAGAATCCCCTTTTACACGTCAAAAAATCTGACCGTCGCTCCACGATTCCGCATCAATGGATTTTTTAATGCGGCAATCACACCTATTCCCGTTTACCTGCCGGGTGAAATGATGCTGATCAAAGCAGAATGCTACGCCCGTGCATCAACACCCGATCTTATCAATGGGTATCTCGAACTCAACAAAGTTGTTACTAAAAACAACGATATCTGGGGCGTAAATGCCAATCTGCCACCAGTTGCGGGTGACCTCGCCAACCTATTGGTTCAGATCTATCGCAACCGCTGTATTGAACTGTATATGAGCGGGCTTAAACTGGAAGATATGCGTCGCTTTGGAAGACCTAATTCCGAGCGCCGCCGCAACCTGATGCCTTATCCACTGCGTGAACGGGATAATAATCCCAATACACCGGCAGATCCGTCATTCTAAATTATCAACAACAATAAGGGCCGTCTTCCGAGGCGGCCCTCTTTTTTTATGGATAACGAAACCGCAATTCTCGATTCATGGAAACATAATGCAGGCAACTGGATTCATCTCCTGGCGGCCGACGGCATTGAATCCCGGAAACTGGCCACCAATGCTGCCATTATTGCAGCCGTGCTGGCTTCAAAACCCCAGCGCGTGCTGGATGTAGGTTGCGGAGAAGGATGGCTGCTTCATCAAATCGCCAGCCATGGAATTACAGTTGCCGGTGTAGACGCGATCCCGGAACTTATTACCCATGCTTCCGCAAGTACGCCCGGCGATTTCCGTGTGGCTACTTATGAAGAAATAGCTGCCGGGAAAGTTCGGTTTGATCAGCCGTTTAACTGCATCGTAATAAACTTTGCGCTCATCGGGAAAGAATCCACCGAACAACTTCTTGCAGCGCTACCGCAGTTGATCGAGCCAACTGGTACACTCCTGATCCAGACCCTGCACCCGTTTAGCCGGAAAGCGGCGGGCGACTATACCACGGGATGGAAAAGCGGGAGCTGGGATGGACTGGGAACCGCATTTACCCATGCGTATCAATGGTATTTCAGGACGCTTGAAGACTGGCAACTGTTATTGGATCAAACCGGCTGGATTTTTTCCCTGCAGGAAGTCCTCCATCCGCAAAGCGGAGCGCCATTATCCGTTATTTTTGCGTGTAAGAAAAAAGCCTGATCGCTCATGCCTACACGTTCCTGTTTCAAGTTGATCGTCGTCCTGCTGTTGGCCATTCCCCTACATGGCCTGTCGCAAGTAGATTCTACTGCCGTAGATGCTCCTTCGCCCGATACCGTTTCTGCGGATACGATGGATAGCGATGATTGTCTTGATCGTTTCTTTGTGGATCCCATCCATCCGGATACTAAAACATTCCTCGTGCTTCCCAAAGGAAAAGTGATGACAACGGCAGCGTTTAAGAAGGCCAATGATGATGAAGAATACATGAAAATTGGCCTTGCGGATATTGATCACGACGGAAAGAAGGAATTACTGATATACAATTATACCGGTGGCGCACATTGCTGCGACGAACTTTATTTTTTTAATAAAATTGGCACCAACCGCTACCACCTTGCTGCAAAAACGTTCGGCGGTGATATGTGCGCAGATGACGACAATACTTTCAACTATTTCTTTGACCAGCATTTTGGCTATTTTTTTACCTGCTTTGCCTGCGGAATTGAGGACACCACTGCAGGCGGCATTCAGCCTGTGCATTCCATCCAGCTTCGCTTTAAGCAGGGAAAACTGAACATTGTTCCGGGATCTCCGGCACTTAGGAATATTATCGTCAATAACCTGGAAAAGTTGGAAAAAATGGCTTACCAGCCCATTGATCCCGATCTGGGCCAGGATGACGGCACCCGGAAAGAATTTGCCATGAATCTGGCCGTTTATTATTATTCCTTCGGTCAGCAACTAGCCGCCACCCACCAGCTTTTTAACCGCTATTACAATTTCCCCGATAAAGCTGCCGTTTGGCTGGAATTTTCAAAAACGCTCCAGGGCGTGCGGGAAGACAATATTTTCTGAGCCGGGGCAACGAAAGCTGCCTAACAGGTGTCAGAACAGGAGGCGTATGAATGAGCGACAATTGGTAAAGGACTGTCTGAAGGCAAAACCAGAAGCCCAGCGACAGTTATATGACCTCTATGCAAAAAGCATGTTGGGGGTTTGCTACCGCTATACCAAATCGCTCCGTGACGCTGAAGATGTATTGCAGGAGGGGTTTGTGAAAGTATTCCTCGGCCTCGGCCAGTTTAAGCATGAAGGAGAACTGGGCGCCTGGATACGGCGTATCATGGTAAATACTGCTCTTAATTTTCTAAAACGCAACAGGAAATACAGGAATGAAATGTTTTTTGTTGAACAACCGTTACACCCCGTAGCAGATGATAACCCGGTTGTAGCCCTGCAGGCCAAAGACCTCGCAGACCTGGTAAGACAACTTCCACACGGGTACCAAACCATTTTTAACCTTCACGCGATAGAAGGATATTCACATGTAGAGATCGGGGAAATGCTGGGCATTAGCGACGGAACATCCCGTTCACAATATGCACGCGCCCGGGGTTTGCTCATCAGCTGGCTGTCCGAATTTTCAGAAGAACAAAAAAAAAGTAGCTATGCCGGGAAATGAATTTGAGAAACAGATGCGGCAACGGATGGCCGAGTTGCAACTGCGTCCCTCCGGCGAAGTGTGGCAGGAAGTAGAACGCCGTATCCGGCGCGAACGTAAACGTCGCATATTTCTAATCTGGTTTTCCCTTGCATTCCTTCTCCTCACCGGTGCAGGAATTTTGTATTTCTATTCTTCAACAAAACAACTTCAGCAAAAAATAGAAAAAATAGCCGGTCCTGTTTCTCCGATGAACCCTCCACCCGGTACCGCTAAAGAAAATACACCGTTCGCCGCTAATGACCACAAGGATTCCACTGGCGAAAGAAATCAGCAGAAGGGTAGTAGCAAGAACATACAATTCACTTCTGCCAATAAAGGCGTATTGCAGAATCACAGCGTTTCCAATACTTCAACAACCCGTGAAAAATATCTTACGAATTCTATTACAGCATCGTCCACAACAAAAGAGCTAACAACACAGCCTTCGCGGGAGGTGCAGACCGTTATAACCGCCACGGGAGACTCGGTATCAACCCTTAGCATCACACAGGCAGTGGGTAGCTCAACCACGTTGGCCGCAGGAGCAACAGAGGTTTCCCATACTGATAGCACTGTTCAGTCAATTGTGGCTGCGCCAAAACAGGATAGCAGTCAAACAGCAGCATCCCCGTCTAACCCGAAAAAAAATCAGAAGCACCATTGGGACATCTCTGCTTATGCCACAGCCGGACAATCGGGACTGGCCGATAATCTCGCCGGTGTTTTTAGCTGGGACGAATCACCACTGCTTATTGCGCCTTCAGGGGCACCTAACGCACTTATTGCAGCTACCGGGCGACCGCAGGTGCCAACTCCTAAAAAACGCTTCTCCTGGCAATTGGGAATAGCAGCAAAACGACAGGTATCTGCACGTATCAGTCTCTCTGCAGGACTTCAGTTGTCCGGCATGAACCTGTTGCAGAAAACAGGACTGCGCTCCAGCGGACCGGCCATAGCTGTTTCCACTATCGGACGTGATTCCACACGACGCTATTATTGGAACGGAACAACCGCGGATCATGTAAATCGCTATACGCTGCTGCAAACGCCGCTGGCCATGCACTGGGAATTAATACCCGGCAAAAAGACATCACTGTTCTGGCAAAATGGGTTTACTCCTGGAATTATTATGCATAGCAATGCCATTGTATATGACCAGGCAACCAATATTTTTTACAAAGACCGGAAAAGTGTAAATACTTTCCAGGTCAGTTATACTACAGCACTCTATCTCCGGTTTGCAGGTAATTCAAAACATCCATGGACTGTCGGCGCTGCGCTGGATTATCACCTTACGGAACTGTTGAAGAAAACAGAGTTACCTGTTAATCATTTTTTCAACATCGGTGTGCGTGCGGGCTGGACTATTTTCCGGTAAATGCAGCATTCCCGAAAAGTTTATTGTCATTTAAAACACAGTTCTGTGTGTGGGTTAAATTGCCACGGCAGCGCGGATGGTCCTCCGCAAGCCGTGGTTTTTTATTGTTGCAAAAATTTCAGATTTCGCTGAACGCCTTTGTATTTCGCGCGTGCTAATGGCGAATTTTTAAACCAGCTCCTGAATTGCTCTTCTGTCATAGCTTCCCATTCTTGTGTAGAAAGATCCAACAACCTGGGTAACGGTGTAAATGCAGCTTCTTTGGTTACCCTGGAAAAGCGGTTCCATGGACAAACATCCTGGCAGGTGTCGCAACCAAACATCCAGTTATCAAATTGCCCTTTCATTTCACCGGGAATCAGGGCATCCTTCAGTTCTATAGTAAAATAAGAAATACACTTACTCCCATCTACTACTTTTCCCGGCAGTATGGCGCCGGTGGGGCAGGCCTCTACACATCGATTGCAGCTTCCACAAAAATCTTTTGCAAGCGGTTCGTCTGCTTCCAATGGAAGATCCGTAATTAAGGTGGCGATAAAATAAAATGATCCGCTTTTTCGATTAATGAGGTTTCCATTTTTTCCAATCCATCCCAAGCCACTTCGTTGTGCCCAGGATCGTTCCAAAACGGGAGCGCTATCCACAAAGCCCCGTCCCTGTATTTCACCGGTTTGCTCACGTAATTGTTGCAGGAAAATGCGCAGCTTATTTCTAATCACATCGTGGTAATCCTCACCATAGGCATACTTTGCTATTTGCGGGCGATCAGGCAGTTGTTTTTTCTCCGGGAAATAATTCATTAATAAGGTGATAACCGACTTTGCTCCGGGAACCAATTTGGAAGGATCTACGCGCAAATCAAAATGATTTTCCATATATCCCATGCTGCCATGAAATCCCTTTGTGAGCCAGGACTCAAGTCTTCTTGCATCATCTTCGAGGAATGTAGCCTGCGCAATGCCGCAGAATTCGAATCCGAGTTCATCTGCTATTTGCTTTACCAGAACTGTATTTTTCTTTACAGGCGTCAATTTTTTTTCAATTTTATGAATACGGGATGTGCAAAAAATCGGTTTTTTATCGTTTTTTCTGTAAAATTGGATATAACCTTATTCAAAGTTGCTTAACCTTAACCACGAAACCTGCTATGAAACAAGCACTTTTGCTGGCATCACTACTGCTGGCACTATCCACCTTTGCACAAAAAGGAGGCGAAAAGTCCAAAGTCAAATTCGGAAATGTAGCTGCCTCAGACTTCCAACCCAAATTTTACCCGGTAGACAGTAATGCTAACGCCGTTATCATCGCAGATATCGGATCTACTACTATCGAAGGTAACTACAAAGGCAATTTTTCAGTAATATTTAAGAATTATCGCCGGGCCCGCATCATTAATAAAAACGGTTATGATATCGCCGATGTACAAATTCCGCTGTATAGTAACGGCTCAAATGAAGAAACTATCGAATCTATAAAAGCCGTCACTTATAACCTGGAAAACGGAAAAGTGGTTGAAACAAAATTGGATGTGAAGGGCGGCATTTTCACTGACCGGATTTCAAAGCACACCAAGGTTGCAAAATTTACCTTCCCGAATGTGAAAGAAGGATCTATTATTGAATACGAATATAAAACGAAATCTGACTTTATCCTGAACCTGCAACCGTGGGCCTTCCAGGGAGATTATCCACGCCTTTGGAGCGAATACAACGTAGGGGTACCGTATTTCTATAATTATGTTGTTCTTACCCAGGGAAGCCAGAATTTTGCCGTAAAAACACAGGATTCGCACCGGGATAACTTTACGGTGGTGGATAGTCATTCCGCCGGTGCCGCCGAACGCACGAGTTTCACGAGTGAAGTGATAGATTACCGTTGGGTAATGAAAGATGTACCCGCATTAAAAGAGGAGAGCTTTACGTCAACACTTCGTAACCACATATCAAAAGTGGAATTTCAGCTTTCTGCCTATCGTGAACCCTACCAACCAGAAATGGTGTTGGAAAGCTGGCCCGCTGCTGCAAAAAAAATGCTGGAAGATGAAGGTTTTGGTTACCAGGTAGGCAGGGATAATCCATGGCTTAATGATGTTATGGACGATGCAACAGGTAAAGCGACCACGCAACTGGACAAAGCAAAGAATATATACACCTGGGTACGCGATCACTTTACCTGTACCGATCATAGCCGGTTATATCTTAGCCAGCCATTAAAAAATACACTCCGCAATAAAAACGGCGCAGAGTCCGACATCAATATGGTGCTAACCCTGATGCTCGCCAAAGCGGGTCTCGATGCGCATCCCGCGGTACTTAGCACCCGTTCCAATGGGTATTCGCATCCTGTTTATCCACTGGTGGACCGGTTGAACTACGTTGTTGCAGCGGTGAATATTGATACCACTTCCTATCTATTGGATGCATCGGAACCCAGGATGGGTTTTGGAAAACTCGACTACGAACTTTATAATGGCAGGGTCCGAATCCTGGATTTTGGCGCTACGCCAGTTGATCTGTATTCTGAAATGCTGCGCGAATCTTCGCTAACGTCTGTGTTTACAACCATTGACGACAAGGGTGAGTTGAAAGGCAGCTTCCGGAAAACGCCGGGCTACTATGAATCATATCGCATTCGTAACAAGATCGCGAAGTCAGGAAATGATGCCGTAATCACCTCGTTCAAAAAGGCACTGGGCAACGATGCAACCATTTCCGCCGCTGCCATCGATTCAGTTGATAAATATGAAGAGCCTGTTGCAGTGGGCTTCGACTTCATAGTGCCGGAAGATAATAATGACATTATTTATGTGAGCCCGATGTTTGGCGAGAACTACAAAGAAAATCCATTTAAATCTGCCGAACGGTTGTATCCCGTTGAAATGCCATACTCCATAGATGAAACTTACATTTTCCAAATGGAGATCCCACAAAATTATGAGATTGACGAATTGCCAAAACAGGCAGTTGTGAAACTTGATGATACAGGCGACGCCATCTTTGAATATCGCATATCTACCACAGGAAATACATTGTTAATGCGCACACGCGTTTGGCTGCGAAGAACCTATTACGCCCCTGAAGATTATCCAGGGTTACGTGCGTTTTTTGATTTGATCGTAAAAAAAGAAGCCGAACAGATTGTATTGAAAAAGAAAAAGTGAGCTCATGCGTAGAATTTTATTAACCCTCCTGCCGGGTTGCATCTTCATTACCTGCCTGCAGGCACAGGATTATGCCGTATCAAACATACCGGCAAAGCTGCTAGAAAAAGCTGATGCGGTAAAGCGAATGGAGCTGCTCGATTACGAAATAACAGATGCAAATAAGGGTCGCCTGCATTATAAAGTTGTCTATACTATCCTAAATGAAGCCGGCGACCGCTGGGGCGGTTATTCAGAATGGTACGATAAACTGCGAAGTATCGAATCATTCGACGGAACGCTCTATGATGCGAACGGAAAGAAGATAAAAAGCCTGAAAAAAAGCGATATCCGCGACGAAAGCGAGGGTAGCGACGAACTGGCCAATGATAACCGTTACAAATGGCATAGCTTTTTTTATAAAATATACCCCTACACAGTTGAATACGAAGTCGATGTTAAATACAAAGGAACCATGTTCCTGCCCCGCTGGCTTCCCCAGGAACGTTATGATATGAGCGTACAGGAAAGCGCTGTAACCGTAAGCTGCGGTGCCGGAAACAGCATCCACTATAAAATGTTCAACTACGATGGAGAACCGGCTATTACCACCGACTCCAAAGGAAGTCATACCTACACCTGGAAAGTAGCTTCGCTGCCCGCAGGCCGCTCCGAAGTAGATGCCCCCGCCTGGCGTGAACTGACGACTAACGTTTACATGGCCAGCGAAAATTTCATCCTCCAGGATTACAAAGGAAGCAATAGCTCATGGACTGATTTTGGCAAATTTGTATGGGACTTAAAAAAAGACCGCGATGCGCTCCCCCCGGCCATTAAACAGAAGGTGCATGCAATAGCAGACGGACTGCCCACCACAAAGGAAAAAGTGGAAGCCCTCTATCGGTTTATGCAGGAGAATACCAGGTATATCAGCATCCAGTTGGGTATTGGCGGATGGCAACCCTTTGATGCCACCTTTGTTGGGGAAAAGAAATATGGCGATTGCAAAGCCCTCAGCAATTTTATGTACGCACTGCTTAAAGAAGCCGGCATTAGGTCTGTATACACGCTGGTTACCTTTGGAGACGACAATGATTACCTGGTAAAAGATCTGCCCTCCTCGCAATTTAACCATGTGATACTCTTTGTACCCAATGGTAAAGACACCACCTGGCTGGAATGTACCAGCCAAACCATATCCCCCGGATACCTCAGCGGCAACACCAGCGATCGCTATGCCCTGGCCATAGATGAAAATGGCGGCACGCTTGTTCGCACACCTTATTATTCGGGAAGCGATAACCTGCAAGACCGTAAAATAAACGCCAAACTGGATGAAGAAGGTAACCTTCAAGCAATGGTGACAACAAAGTACCAGGCCGTTCAGCAAGATCGCCTGCATGCCATGGTAAACGGACTGTCACGGGATAAACTCATGGATATGCTGCGCGAAGAACTGGATCTGCCTTCTTACGACGTTCGCACGTTTAACTACAAATCAGAAACAAAAGGAATTCCTTCTATTAATGAATCGCTGGACCTGGTGGTGAATAACTACGCAACCGTTACCGGCAAAAGATTGTTTATCGTACCCAATGTGATGAACAGGACCCAACGCCGGTTGACTGCCGATCCCGACCGCCGATACCCGGTAGAACTGGATTTTGAATATCATGATATTGATTCGGTTCATATTGAAATTCCCGAAGGCTACGAAATAGAATCACTGCCTGCGGATTTTTCACTGTCGGGCAAGTTTGGATCCTACAAATCACACTGCGAAATAAAAGATAAAGCTATCCTGTATTTCCGCGACATACGGCAACAGCGCGGCCATTTCCCGGCTAAAGACTTTGCGGAACTCGTTAGCTATTACGATGCGATTTATAAAGCCGACCGGCAAAAGATGGTACTGGTAAAAAAATAATTACTGTTTTGTACAGGTACTTTGAATTTGCCTGTCTATCGTTTTCTTAATAGCGATATGCGCCTGCGCGCGCTCTTCGCCCAGCAGCGTTTTTACAAAAACAAGGTATGCGTACCCACGGCAATAGTCTACCATTGGCCAGGTACCGAATAATCCCGGGCTGGCTACGGCGGTGGCCGTTTTACCCGCATCTGTTGTTTCAATGGCCCAACAGCCAGACGCATAATTATAACCTTTTGCAGCATCCGGAACATATTTCATCGGTACATCCAGGCTTTGCACCTTCCGCAGGTAATCTACAGATGCAGTTGAAAGAATCTGCTTGCCTTTGTACTGGCCGTTTTGTAACAGCATCACCAGGAATTTCATATAATCATCGGCCGTAGACACCGCACCGCCGGAAGGATCAACAGCTCCATTAAAATTGGTAAAGCTGGTCTTGCTCATACCCAACGGCAACAACAGCTTTTGCCGGATCAGTTGATCAAACCGTTTCTTGCTCACCACCTCCAGGATACGCCCCGCAATGTTCAGCCCCACATTTCCATACCAGAAATCAGTGCCGGGATTAGACCTTATTTCCCGCGCCGCGAAACTATTTACTTCTTCCTCCAGGCTTTTAAACTTCTTCCGCTGCAAAAAGCGCTTCAGGAAATTCCCTTCGTCAGAAATCCCGGTCATGTGGCTCAGGCAGTTTCCCACGGTGATGTAATTCTTGAAATATTTCTCGAATTCAGGCAGGTATTTTACCACTTTATCGTCCAGCGAAATTTTTCCCTCATCCACAAATTGCATTACCAGCGCCGCCGTAAGCCACTTGCTGCAACTGGCAATCGGGGCCACTGTTTTGCTGTTAAAATCGCCCATTTCCTTTTTATACACCAGGGAATCGCCTTTCCAAACCATCGCCACCAGGTTGTCACCCAGGAGCTGCTGGCGGGCAGTAAGTTCCTTATCCAACTCCGTCCAGTTGTACTGCGCCTGCCCACTATGCAAGAATAACAGGAAAATGGCCAGTAGACTGCTTTTCAGGCAGATTTGAGGGGTTTTAACTGACATAGTTTCGGGTTTTTTGGCTTGGATTATGATTTGTAGATAGAACCGGGTCAGGCCGATGGTCCGCCAGCCAAAGCTGAATCCAACCGGTCCGGAATCCTGGCTAAAATTACTGATTATGAACTTAGGAAATTTTACCATAAAAGCCGCTGAAGCCGTACAACAGGCCCAGCAGATTGCCTTTAATGCGCAAAGTCCAAATATTGAGACTGAACACATCCTTAAAGCGTTGCTTGACCAGGAGGATTCCCCGGTGGATTACCTGCTGAAGAAAAATAACGTGACGCTTAACCTGCTCGGTTCCAAGCTGGACGAATTGATTGCCAAATTGCCAAAAATCCAGGGAGATCCTGCGCAGCAGATCAGCCGGGAGGCAAACAATGTGATCCTTCGCGCGGGCGCAGCGCTCAAAACATTCAACGATGAATTTGTAACGCCGGAACACCTCCTGCTTGCAATTGTTCAGGGAAATGATGCAGCTGCGAAACTGTTGAAAAATGCAGGTCTTACAGAACAGGGCCTCATTGCCGCCATACGCGAGCTTCGCAAAGGTGATACCGTCACCTCGCAAACACAATCACAGGAGTTTAATGCCCTGAACAAATACGCCAAAAATCTCAATGAACTGGCCCGCCAGGGAAAACTTGACCCGGTGATCGGGCGCGATGAGGAAATTCGGCGTACGCTGCATATCCTGTCCCGCCGCACTAAAAACAACCCCATCCTGGTGGGTGAACCGGGCGTGGGTAAAACGGCCATCGCAGAAGGTATTGCCCACCGGATCGTAAACGGTGACGTGCCTGAAAATTTGAAATCAAAAATTATTTATGCCCTGGATATGGGATTGCTCATTGCAGGGGCTAAATATAAAGGTGAGTTTGAAGAACGCCTGAAAGCCGTGGTGAAAGAAGTAGCCGGAAGCGATGGCGAGATTATTCTCTTTATCGATGAAATTCATACGCTCGTGGGCGCCGGTGGGGGAGAAGGCGCCATGGATGCCGCAAACATCCTTAAGCCTGCCCTTGCCCGTGGCGAACTTCGCGCCGTAGGCGCAACCACACTCAATGAATACCAGAAATTCTTTGAGAAAGATAAAGCCCTGGAACGCCGGTTTCAAAAAGTGATGATTGATGAGCCTTCCGTGGAGGATGCCATCTCCATCCTTCGCGGATTAAAAGATCGCTATGAAACGCACCACCATGTGCGCATAAAAGATGAAGCGATCATTGCCGCAGTGGAATTGTCGAGCCGATACATTACCGACCGGTTTTTGCCTGATAAAGCCATTGACCTGATTGATGAAAGCGCAGCCAAACTTCGCCTGGAAATGAATTCCATGCCCGAAGAACTGGATACACTGGAACGCCAGATCCGACAACTGGAAATTGAACGCGAAGCGATCAAACGCGAAAATGATGACGATAAACTGAAAGCGCTCAATACAGAACTGGCTAACCTGGCCGTAGAAAGAGATACGCTGAAAGCAAAATGGAAAGAAGAAAAAGAACTTGTTGAAAAAATCCAGACCGGCAAAGCAACCATCGAAAACCTGAAACAGGAAGCTGAACAGGCAGAACGAAATGGCGACTACGGAAAAGTAGCGGAAATACGCTATGGAAAAATAAAAGACGAAGAAAAACTGATCGTGGACCTGACATCCCAATTGGCGGGAAGCAACGAAAAACGCCTGCTGAAGGAAGAAGTAGACGCAGAAGACATTGCAGAAAGTGTGGCAAAAGCTACCGGTATCCCGGTAACACGTATGTTGCAAAGCGACAGGGAAAAGTTATTGCACCTGGAAGAACATTTACATGAACGCGTGGTAGGACAGGATGAAGCCATCACCGCCGTTGCCGATGCAATACGGAGAAGCCGCGCGGGATTACAGGATCCAAAAAAACCGATCGGTTCATTCATATTCCTCGGTACAACGGGCGTGGGTAAAACAGAGCTGGCCAAAGCGCTTGCAGAATACCTGTTTGATGATGAGAGCATGATGACCCGTATCGACATGAGCGAGTACCAGGAAAAACACACGGTAAGTCGTTTGGTCGGTGCACCGCCCGGGTATGTGGGCTATGATGAAGGCGGACAATTGACAGAGGCGGTGCGCCGCAAACCTTACAGTGTTGTATTGCTGGATGAAATTGAAAAAGCACACCCCGATGTATGGAACGTACTGTTGCAGGTACTGGACGACGGACGACTGACCGATAATAAAGGACGCGTGGTGAATTTTAAAAACACCATCATCATCATGACCAGCAACATCGGTAGCAACCTGATCATGGATGCCTTTGAAGGCGTAACCGATAAAACGCTGGATGAAGCCATGGATCGCGCCAAACTCGATGTGATGAACCTGCTCCGTCAAACCATCCGGCCTGAATTTTTAAACCGGGTAGATGAGATCATCATGTTCCAGCCACTGATGAAAAAGCAGATCATGGACATTGTGAAAATACAACTCAACGCCCTCCGTAAACTGGTGGCACAGGGTGGCGTACAACTGGAGTTTAGCGACTATGCGCTGGAATTCCTGGCCGACCAGGGATTTGACCCCCAATTTGGAGCGCGCCCGCTGAAACGATTGATCCAGAAAGAGATCGTGAACCAGTTGAGTAAGAAGATCCTTGCCGGTGATATCGATCGAACTCACCCGGTACTGGTGGATGTGTTTGATAATACCGTGGTCTTCAGGAACGAGGCGGAAGAAAAAGTGAAATCGAAATAAAATCCGCCAGTGGCGGAAAACAAGGGGATGAAGCGCTTCAAAATGCTTCATCCCTTTTTTGTTGCTCCAAAAAATACCCGATGAACGGTAGAAACTCCACCGTCCTTCTTACTACCTTCAGCTTGTTAATTTTAATCTTCATGTCAGCTTTTATTCCGCGTGCCCTCGCACTTGTTTCCATCCTTTGTAGCCTTTCCGCCAGCGCCCAGATAGAAATGGTCTGGAAAAAAACCATTCCTCAATACGTTAATATAACTGCCGGGGAACTCACGGCTGCCAGTAAAGTGGGTAACGATGAATTTATCGCCTATAAACGCACGGTTGGCACCAAGGTATTTCCGCAGGTAATGGTTATTACGGCAAATGATTCGCTTGTAGCCGCCACCGACCTCTCTACCCATCCCGCCCTGGAAAATTTGATCGTCCGCGGTGTAGCACACTGGAAAGGAGACACCGTTATTGCGGTGTGTGACGACTACAAACGAACAGAAGGAAAACCATGTCCACACCCGGCAGAAATGATGTTCCGTTTTTATAATAACCAACTTGAATTGGTAAGCACTTCTGGCATCGGGCTGGCAAGCATGGAAGGGATTACCGGAACCGAAGTGTTGGATGCCTTTAGCGGTGAGGAAGGAAATTTGAAGATCGCGGTTCATTTTCATGCACCTGCGCGTGACTACGTCAATGTTTACCATCTTACCGGCCCCCTGGCCGGAAAATCCGTAACCTTCGAAGGCGCGGTAAATGCAAAATTCTGGTGGAGTGACGACAAAAACGTAATGCTCAGTACAGAAACTCCGTTCTCCCCGGGATCTTCCAAAAAATTCTATGAAGTACAGATACTTGATAATAAGATGTCCGTTGTCCGGAAATACCCCGATGTAAGAAATTACCTGGACAGCACCGTAACCGATAAACTGGTTGCCATCGAATACCGGTCAACTTATCACATGGGCTTCCTGACACGGCAGGTAAGGAACCGCGCGCAGGAAAACCTGCTGAACTGGTATGGCTTCAATGGTTATGAAAACGGGTATCGAAATAAACTTATCGGGGACACAACCGATATCCTGACTGCTGCCTCCATTCATTTGGATGCTGACCGGGAAGTAATAGCCGATGGAATGATGCCCGGGCCTGGTGGTAACAACTGGGTGGTAACCATGGGGAATGGTAAAACAAAAGACGTTCATTCGCTTTATTTCTCCGTTGACTCCTATATGGATAAGGAACATCTCTCGCAACCGGTAGCAAATGGTGTTGGCGATGTTATTGCCAGCTACGGTGCCAATGCAGTGCGTTGTTTTTACCGGTATGCAGACAATACGCTCTACCTGGTTACCTGCAATCCCGGGATGTTTGGCATGATACCGGAGATCAACATCACCAAATTCAAGATTGATCCAAATGCATCTAACCTGCAATAAGATCAATTCCACCGGTTCCGACGCCGGTCCCAGGTGGTAAATCCAATTTTAAATTGAACAGGATTGCGAAACTGGTTAGCAGCGGAACCTACTACATATACACCCAGTTTAAACTTGTAAGAAGGATCAAACGGCCAGCGGAATACGCGCTCAATGCCGGCAAATAATTCGCCATACTTCAATTGTCGCTCCGGCGCATAGAGAAATCCGCCGCCGGCAATTTCACGAAGCTCCAGCTTTTTCAGGAAGGGGATTTTATTCAGGACTGCGCCATTGAACTCATGCACGTAATGGGCCTGGTAAAACCGGTTGAATACGGGAAACGTAGAGTCGAGTGATTGAAACGCATCCTGCGGGTTCATAAATAAAATAGGATCGCCACGCCGCTGAAATTTATAATCTACCAGCCGCAAATCTCGTCTGTTCAGGAATGTGCCGGATTTGATGGTGTATTTTGAAACACCGGTTACGCCCAACTTCAATTCCTGCGTAATTCCCACCTCCCAATAATCAAAATCTACCTTACTGTTAAATGGACCCGCAATGCCTTTTCGCCAACTGGTATAAAAAGTCGGCCATTTGGAGCCAAGAATAATCTTTTGACTGGGTTCCCGGATATATTGCTGGCCGGGAGTATATTGAAGTTTCAGTCCGCCATACAACGCATTATAGGAATTGAAAGCGATGGCCTGGTTATCATCCAAAATATCCCCAAAAAGGCTGTCTACCAGGGGATTTGTTTTATAACCCGCCACTGATTTACGAAATGCAAAATCAAGATTTGTAAACACGAAAAAACCGTTGAATAATTCAACACCATGGCCCAGGTTGATCCCCTGGTTCAGGTAATAATTACTTCGCTTCAATTGGTTGATCCATGCATCCCCTTCAAAAATCTGGGTAAAATCACGCTCTACACTAATGGAATAAAATCCCCGGTTAAACGGATTGTACATCCTGTTCATGGAAAAAGTGCCATTCACATCGTGGTTTCGAAAACCATAACTGGCACTCGCAAAAACAGAGATATTTTTTTTCGATTTGTACGTTTTGAATAACGAGCCCTGTAACTGAAAACGCGAACCGCCAAAATCAAACGGATTCCACACAGAAGTGATCGGCGGAAAACTCAGCGTACGCTGCTTTTCCCTGTCAAACCGCGTAATGCCGGTCAGGATCAGCTTTCGCCAGTTGATGGAATTGGTAATACGGTCCATGGAATCCAGGTAGGGTTTGCTCGTTACCACCCGGTGAATACTATCTTTATAATGGATAAAACGGATTTCTTTGGTCGTAAGCGGTACGGTTCTGCTTTGTTCCCAGAACAGGCTGTCGCGGTTGTAAGCTTCCACCGTAGCGCTGCTTTTTTCAGGCCCAAAGTATTTGGGTGGAAACGTCTTGTTACATTCAAAATGATTATAGGAAACCGTTGTGCTCCCCGATAGCTTTCCGGCACTACTTTTTGAATAATAGGTAAACTGCTGTTTGGTGATCATCCAGGCCGTATCATCCACATATGAATAGTGTTGGTCTACCTCAAAATGATCATACTCCGGCAGATGATAGGACGGCAGCGAGAAATGAGCGGCAGTAATTACCCAGGCGCTGTCCATGATTGTAATTTCCCCTTCAACAGTTACATTACTTAGCTGTCGCGGACGAATACTGATGGTATAAAATTTACGGTTTCCCGTAATCACAACACGTTGCATTTTATAACGATAGGCGGCGAGGCCCGGGTAGCTAACCGGTGAAAGAAATGGCACTTCTGCAAGTGCGGGCGCCTTCATCAGGTTGTTGTAAAGGTTAAAATCGCCGTCTGTAAGCGATAAAAAGAAAAGACTTTCGGCATTGCCCCGTTTGGCTACGCCTTTGCGTTCTTCCTTGTAGCGCGATGGTGATCCCTGTTCGTAATGCAGGGAAATTTCAGCCATGCTCATCCCAAGCAAATCGGCATTCGGATTGCGCGATAGTATCGAGTCAGGAACCTGGTTTTTCTTTTTGCGCGTTTTTCGTTGCGTAGAATCTTCCTGCACCGCACGTATATAAGCATCGCAGGAATATGCGCCTGAAGCCGCTAATAGATTTTCCTTGTGCCGGATCACATTGCGGATTATTTCTTCCGAGCGATCTTTAGCTTTTCCCTTCACCACCACTTCTGAAAGATCCTGCCCGGCATCGTCTTCCATCAGGATATTTTGCTGCGCATTACCATGAATGACCAGCGTAATTACCTGCGGCTTATAACCGATCATCGTGAATACCAGGTCATATTTACCTTCTTCCAGTTTCAGGAGATAGTGGCCTTTTTCATCGCTAACAGTACCAGAAGGCTGGTCTTTCACTTTCACAGACACCAGTGCCAATGGCTCCAGCTTTGCATTGGTGATTTTTCCGGAAATAATATAATACTGGCCAAAAACTGAGCTGCTTGTAGTAAACAGCGCCAATAAAAACAGCAGGTAAAAGCAGTAGCGGCGGTTCATGGTTAGAGATGCGCTGTAAATATGCCCCTAATTATGGATTGACCTGCCTCTTACGTTTTTTTTCAGAAGGTTTTAACAAATGGTATAAAAATGAAAAACTCCCCGCTGGAGGGAGTTTTTCTTATTAAGATCCTGGCAGGGATCAATTTACCTTTACAATATTCACTTCTTCAATCGTACGTGTACTTTGATTTACTTCGTACACTGCAGATTTATTTGTTTTGCGATTGGTGATCTCAAAACGCAGCGGCTCACTTCCAATCTCATCCATATTCAGCATAAAACGTTTGCTGTTGATGCTGCTGTTCAATACATCGCGGTAAAGCGGGTTGCCATAAGAATCCCGAACAATCACGGTGTAGTCCGTTTGTACCCCTGGATTTTTGAACGTCAGTTCAAACACGGGTTGGTTACGGTAGTTACCGATAAATTTCAGTTCAGCGGCGATGTTGTTTTTATCGTCTTTCGGTTTTTTGTCGTCACCTGCATGCGCGGCGCTGGTAAATACCAGGGAGGCCATCAGCAGTACACTTGTTACGAGGTTGCGGTAGTTAAACATGGTTTTCATAATTAATAATTTGAAGTAATTAAAACTTGTTTCTGGGTTTCATTGTGGGACCGCAATCGGGAAGACAAGCTGGGCAAGATTTTCGTCGGATTCGAATCATTTTCGCGTTCGACAGTACAAATGTAGAACCGCTGCAACGGCCATACAAACCATGTTTTATTGGTTTCTTGGGTTTGCAAAACCCTGCAACATCATTTAATTTACTTATAATCAATCAATTATAATCTATCTTTTGTTGACGCCCAACGGCGGATGTTATGAAAACATGAACAAAAGGCATCGTATAATAAGGGGTTGGTGTATGCGCCCTTTTGCAGGCCATCCAACTCGTTTTTATACCGCGTTAAACTACCATCTGTAAAAAATCTGGGCCTACTAAGTATTTGATAATCATATCAGGATTTAAATGCATGAGAATTTAATGGTTTTTTTAAGGAATGCGGTTTTATAAATACTGTACCTTCAGCCGCCTATCCGGAGCCAACAGATAGGATAAATGCCTTTGATTCAACCAACTGAACAGTTTTTTGTTATTAAGGGAACAACCGGGATCCGAGCTTGGAGAAGGACTAAAAAAAGGAACTAATTATGGCATTCAAGAAAGACGAAATCGAGATTATTGCCCCCAAAGAAATTTTTGTCGGTAAAAAGGATGCGCCTGTTACACTGATGGAATTTGGTGAGTATGAAAATGAGGAGTGTGCCAAAGTAAATGAAGTGGTAAAAAAGATTTTGGAAGATTATGAAGGCAAGGTAAAACTGAACTTTCGCCACTTCCCGCTTACGCGTATACACCAAAGGAGCCTGAAAGCAAGTGAATCTGCAGTAGCTGCCGCCCAGGAAGGAAAATTTTGGGAAATGCACAACGTGTTATTTGACAACCGGCGGAACCTGGGTACTACCAGTTTGAAGCTGTATTCTAAAGAGGCGGGTGTAAAAAGCAAGAAATTCCTGGACGACCTGGTAAACGGCGTTTTTGGCTGGCAGGTACAGGATGATCTGAAAGAAGGATTGAACCGGGGTGTAAAAAATGTTCCGGCATTCTTTATCAATGACGAGCCTTTTACCGGCAAGCCAACCTATGCTAACCTGAGCGCAGCCATTGAAACGGCATTGCGCAAGGCAAAGCGGAAAGCGCCGGCAAAGCAACGCGCCTGATCTCTTCAACTGAATTAGAAAGGCCCGCCAATTGGTGGGCCTTTCTGTTATGCGTTATCATTACTGTTAGCTGCTGCGGCGTTGGTTGCCCGGACGTTTATTGCCACCACCGCCATGGCCTGGTTTCCCATGCCGGCGAAAATTTCCCTTTCCCGGCCGATGCCCGCCTTCGCGCCTGCGGTCTCGCGGCGCATATTCGGGTGCAGGTCCGAGTGATTCGGGCAACGCGGTCTTAGGTACTTCGCGCCCAATCAGCTTTTCGATCTGGGCAAATTTATTCTGCTCCCGTGGACTGATGAATGTAAAGGCAGATCCATCCGTTTCGGCCCTTGCCGTGCGGCCAATGCGGTGCACATAATCTTCGCCATCATGCGGCACATCAAAGTTGATCACGAGGTCAATATGGTCTACATCAATACCGCGGCTCAGGATGTCCGTAGCTACCAGCACCGGCAGTCGTTTGCTTGAAAATGCCCGCAGCACTTCTTCGCGTCGTGCCTGGTCAAGATCGGAATGTATTTCATCGGCATTTATTCCCGCCCGGCGCAGGTCACGCGTTAATAGTTTTACCTGCTGTTTTTTGGAGCAGAAGATGATCACCGATTTAAATTGCCTGCTTTTCAGCAACATGTTAATCAATGGCATCTTTTGTTCTTCAAAAACAACAAAGGCCTCCTGTTTGATGCGTTCCGGCGGCTTAGAAATGGCAATATTGATCTCCGCGGGATCTTTCAAAATACGTTGAGCAAGGGTGCGGATCCGCGGCGGCATAGTGGCGGAAAACAACAAGGTTTGCCTGTTGGCCGGCAGGTTGTTGATGATGCGCATGATGTCGTCGTAAAAACCCATATCCAGCATCCGGTCCGCTTCATCCAGTACCAGGTAGCGCAGCCCTTTTGACTTAACATACCCCATATTCATGTGGGCGATCATTTTACCAGGCGTGCAAACGGCAATATCCACACCACGGGAAAGCGCCTGTTTTTCCTGGATAAAACTGTCGCCGCTGCCTCCGCCGTAAACGGCAATAGAGCTGACAGACGTAAAATAGGAGAGTCCTTCCAGGTGTTCACTGATTTGAACGGCCAGTTCGCGGGTGGGTACAATGATCATGGCGCTTACGTCGTGCTCATCGTGATGGTCTGTAAGCAGCCTGTTGATCAGCGGCAGCAGAAAAGCTGCCGTTTTCCCGGTTCCGGTTTGTGCAGACGCGATAATATCCCGTCCCTGCAATACCAGGGGAATTACCTGTTCCTGAACGGGGGTCGCGTCTTCGTAATTGCTGGCGGCGATGCCTTCCAGCAGGTTTTCGTGAAAATTAAATTCGGTAAACTTCAAAATAATACCCGTTTGTTTCAGGGGCGTAAAGATAATGGAAAACACGGCAAGAGGGTTTTCCGGGCAAAAGGTCGGCTGATGTTGCGGATTTGCCCATCAAATGCCGCTCTTTTCCTTAAGAACCGCCAGGATGAGGGGGAAAAGAAAAAAGCCGCTTCTTTTCGAAACGGCCTTTTAAAAATTCGCTTACCAGCGATTATTGTTTGAATAAGAAGGTCTCGGCTTCTTTTCTTCTTTCGGCTTCGCCTCGGCAACTTTGATGGCACGGCCATCAACCATTGCACCATCCAACTCGGCAATTGCTTTCTTGGCAGCCTCATCATCAGGCATCTCCACAAAACCAAACCCCTTGCTGCGATTGCTGAAACGATCCATAATCACTTTTGCCGAATTAACAATGCCATACTCGGCGAAATAGGACATCAGATCTTCATCTTCAACCGCATAACTGAGGTTGGAAACGTAAATGTTCATGTAAAAAAATTAAACTTGAAAAATGCTTGAGCAACACGCTATCGAATAATGATACTAATTTATCGCACGAAAATGCTAACAGTGATTCACTCTTTTCGACGTACAACTCAAAATGTCGCCGCAAAGATACAGCAGTCTGCCGAAATTCAACGTTTTGTTTTCAACGCCTGTATTAACATTTTGTTGGCTCCGCCACTACTGCGCCGGAATATCCGTCGGCAAAAAGCCACCCTTGTTCTCTTCTTTTTTGCGGATGCCAAAATTATAGCGCATACTTAATCCAACCCGCCGGCTGTCATTACTTCGAAGCCCGGAGGCATTTACAGAACCCTGGTTGATCGTAAATTCATTCTTATTGCTCGCAAAAATATCAGACACGCTTAGCGTAAGTACCAGTTTATCTTTCATAAACTTCCTGTTCACACTGCTTTGCAACGCGCCAAACGGCTCCAGCTCATAAAACTGCTGCTGACCCTTTAACCGGAGAAATCCGTTCAACGTAAGCGTGGAACGCTTGTCTATATTAAAACTCTGGTAGGTAAAAAACGTCCAGGTTCCCTTTTTGAAATGAAGGGGCTTTTCCTCATACAATCCCTGGTAGAAATTATGATTATACTGGGCACCCAGCACCATAAAATAGCGTTTACCCGGTGGGATGGCGCCCAGGCCGCGTAAATACCATTCCCGGTTCTTCCCAAGGTTGTCATAGGTCCGGTACGCCTGCGCCCTGCTACTATCTGCCTGGTAAATAACATTTGTAAAAATATCCTTTGTATCATTCACGCCCACCGCCAGGATCGGCCGTTCATCCACGCTGATATTGGCTTCAAAGTTCTGCGTAAACTGTGGTCGCAGCGAAGGATTCCCGATATCCGACAGGTATTGATCCACATATTTTGGAAACGGGTTCAACTGCTCATATACCGGCCGCGTAATCGTTCGCCGATACACCAGGTATGCCCGAAGATCATAACCCATGATCGTCATCAGGTTTTTACTTAAATAGATATAAGGGAACAGGTCGGTGCGATGCACCGTGAAATTCGTGTCGACCGGGATTTCCTGGTGACCATTCATATTAGTATTTTCCAGTCGCAACCCGGCCTTGATCACAAAGTCTTTACCCAATGTTTTTGAACCCTGCACATAACCGGAATTGATGTTTTCCCGGTAATGAAACTTGCTGGTGCGACCCGGATCAGGCTGTTGCTGGCGGGTGTATAACGCATCACTGTTAAAACCGAGCAGTGAACTTTTTATCCCGGCTTCCACTGTAAGCCGTTGTTTCAGTTTTAATTTCAAATCATTTGTATACACAAAAAGGCTTCGCGCCGTTTCATTGTCTCCAGCACCGCCAACAGACGGGATAGCCGGACTGATAAAAGAGGTCAGGTAATCCTGCCCCGTTTTTCCATGGGTATAATTAAAATAAAAATCGTTCGACCAGTCAGATCCCAATGAGTCAATTTTCAACTTAAACGTTACTCCATCTCCAATGATCAACGTATTCCCCTTGTTGCCGATGCCGGTCAGGTTTTCCGTTAGCGTTTGGTCTGTACTGATCTTGCTGATCACGCTCCGGTTTTCTGTACTGTTATTAAAATCATTCAGTGTTACACTTCCGGCAAAATCGATATCCCATTTTTTGCTAAGGCTGTTCGAGTATCCATAACTCGTAAAATAAACAGAGGCAGGGTATTTTGTAAATGCCTGCTGCCGCAATAATGAGTCTGTTGCAAAAAGACGATCGGTTATAACGCGTTCATAGCTGTTACGGCGACTGTAATTGGCATTCAGGTACATGCTTTTCTTACCATCGTTATAATTCAGGCTTGCGCCCACATATTGTGTCCCATAATCGCCCTGGTAGGCGCCCGCATTCAAACTACCGGTAAGCCCGATCTTTACCCCTTTTTTCAGTATCACATTTACAATACCGCCGCTGTTGGATGCATCATATTTTGCCGAAGGCGTGCGCAGGATCTCAATTTTTGAAATGGCGTGCGGCGGTAAGCTTTTTAGCATCGTTGCAATATCCGCAGCGCTCATTTTCATTTCGCGGCCATTGATATACACAGTGGCCGGCGTCATACTGCTGATATAAATATTTCCATCCTGGTCTACAAACAAACCCGGCGTTTTTTCAATCACTTCGTAGCCACTGGAAGAAGTGGCGACCATATTCTCCGGGTCAACAATCGTTTTATCATCTTCCTGCGTTATCAATGGCTTCCGGGAAGTTACAACCACTGCACCCAAAGCCTGCGGCAGCGGATCCAGTTCGAACTTTAAATCTAAATCACTTTCTGCAACGGTAATACCCGTTTGTAACGGCTGGTAGTTAACAGAAGTAATAGTTGCCAGGAACTGTCCTGCAGGAAGTGCGGTAAACCGCGCGCTTCCCATACTGTCTGCCACGGCATGAAAAGAAATGGTACTGTCTTGCCGCAGTACCAATGTTATTGAAGAATAGGGCAGTGCATCGCCCTTGCTATTAACGGTACGAATTGTTACAGATGCCTGTTGCGCAAATGAAAAAAAAGGAAAAAGAAGGACTGCCAACAGCAGCCTGGAGTGGGTTTTGTTTTGCATGGTATAAACGGTGGACAAAATTAGCCATTTATACTGCAGGCATACCCCGGTGCGGTGCTGTGTACTGCGTTAAACTAAACTTAAATTAGCGATCAAACGAAAAAAGGTCGCCATCTGCATTGGGCTTGCCCTGCAATTGATCGGTGATAATTACTGCTGCCGCCTGGCTAAAAGTGATGCCATTCCCGCCAAATCCCAATGCATAATAAATACGCGAACCTTTTTTCCGTGGCCCGATAAAGGGTAAAGCATCTTTTGTGGTGCCAAAAGTTCCGCTCCAGGAAAATTCCAAGTTGAAATCGAGATCGGGAAATTGCTTGCGCACATCTTTTTCAAGTTGTGCCGTTTTGCGCGCCAGGAAATTCTCTCTCGTAGTTTTTGTGCTAAAAGGCTCATCCCGTCCGCCAGCAATCAGCCGGCCATCGGTGGTGGTGCGCAGGTAGAGATAAGGGTCATCCGTATTCCAGAAAATGGTGTCGCGGTCAAATTTCTTTCCCCGATAATCCTGTTCGCTGGCGAAAGCGTAGGTGCAATCAAAGTTTACTATTTTTTTTCCGATGAAATTCACTACTTCATACCCGGTTGCGTTTACCGCGAATGTTGACCGGATAACAGGTCCGCGATAGGTTTTGGCAACAACCCCGGCTTTTTCTTCGGTAAGTTTTTCAATACCGGAGCGGTCTGCCACTCTTAGTCCTGCCTTCATGGCTTGCTGAAGCAGGTGATGCGTAAATGCATAAGCATCCAGGGTTGCACCTTTCTCAGATAATAATCCAAATTTTGCTTCCAGGCCATACTGCTGAAGAAGATCATCCCCGTTGAGCCAGCTAATAGCAAACCCTGTCTCCCGGCGCGCCACTAATTCGCGTTGCAACATTTTTTGTTCATTACGGTAGTTGGAAAAGAAAAGACTTTGTGCCCGTGCCGCCGTGCTAAAACCTGTGTGATTAAAAATATCAAAAAGTTGATCAATGCTTTCCCCGCAAACCTGGTAGGCGCGCTGCGCTTTGGCTTTGCCAATCTTCTTTTCCAGGCGACTTAGCGGGATATCGAGTTCATACTGCAATAATGCCGTACTGGCGCAGGTACTCCCCAGTCCAATAGTTCGACTATCTACCAGCAGGCAGGAAAATCCGGCCTGAGTTAGCCGGTACGCAGTTAGCGCACCGGAAATACCGCCACCAATCACAAGTACGTCGCAGGAACAGTCTTCCGTTAGTTCCGGGTAGTTAAATGGTAGTCCATCTTTTATCAGCCAAAACGGGTAGCCAGCTGTCAGTTCCATCGTTTCAACTCTTTTTGCGCGAATTTGTATTCAATTTCGCGGCATGGTTCTGTTGTGCTTCATCAAAAGAGTGCGTAGTATGCAGATCCGACTCTTTTTTGGCCAGCGCTGCCAGTTTTGTGTAGAATTTTTTCAGCACTTCCAGTTCGTCGGTAGAGAGTTCCTCTACATCCACCAGCCGGTTGCTTGCGCCGCTTTGGGAGGCGATCAGTTCATTCAGTTTCACCTGCAGGGCAATTGTGTCCTTATTTTGCGATTGCTGAATCACAAATACCATCAGGAAAGTGATAATGGTGGTACCTGTGTTAATTACCAGTTGCCAGGTATCTGAATAGTGAAAGATAGGTCCACTTATCGCCCAGCCAATGATGATGATTGCTGCAATCAGGAAGGCCCAGGGACTACCCGTGGCTTTCGTAACAGCGGCTGCGAATTTTTCAAAAAAGGCAATACCCTTTTTTTTCTTTCGTTTTGCCATAGTTGTATGCTTTGTTTTGAAGAATCAATTTAGATACCGAAATTGAGCCAGCAGGCAAAAGATGGTAAAATTCACAACCAGGATACGCAAATTTGACCAGCAGGGAGAAAAGACCGGCTGGACTTTTATCGATGTCCCGGCCGATATCGCCGGGAAAATCCGGCCTGGAGCACGTACTTCTTACCGTGTAAAAGGAAAACTGGATAAACATTCCATCCAGGGCGTTGCCCTGATCCCGATGGGAGGCGGTGCATTTATTATACCTATCAATGCAACGCTTCGCAAAGCGATTGGTAAGCGGGAAGGTGCCATGCTCTCCGTGCAGTTACAGGAAGATAAAAATGAATTTCAATTTAACGCGGCCTTTATGGAATGCCTGGCAGATGAGCCTGTTGCTGCCGCATTTTTTAAAACATTAAGCGGTTCTCACCAGCGCTATTTCAGTAAATGGATTGATGCCGCAAAAACAGATGCTACGCGTATAAAACGAATTGCACAAGCCGTAAACGGCCTGGCAAAAAAACAGGACTATGGGGCGATGATCCGCAGCAACCGGCAAAAGGAATAAAAAAGCCCCGACAGATAGTCGGGGCCTGCATGAACCGTCACTAATAAACCCTCTCCGCTTCTTGAATAATTTCCGCGCTGCATTCTCTTATTAAAACATCTTTTACATAGTAGGCGGTCAATTCCTGTGGATTATAACCTGCAAACTCCAGCGCCAGTGCCGTTACATTTTCCGTATAGACAGGATTGCTGATCACCTCATCCACTGCTTTTTTGATTTGTGAAGGCGTTGGTTTTTCCGTTTTTAAATTAATACCCAGGTTGAAATATCCAATCCGTGCGTTGATCTCATTTTTTCCCTCATGCACACCTGCTACCACAAGCGGAAGCCGGTTTTCGATACCAAGCATTACTCCACCATACCCGCCATTGGTAATATAAGCGTCGGCATACGGCATAATATCCGCAAATGGAATAAAATCTTCAATAATCAGGTTGCTGGCGGGAAAACGCCTGCGAAGTTCTTCAGTGCCGGATCCACCGGTAGTGGCCACCACCAGCGTTCTGCTGTTTTTAAATGCCTCGAGCGTGGGAACCAATAACTTTTCAATATCCTGTTCCACCGTTCCCTGTGTTACCACCACTACTTTTTCGTATTCATTCAAACGACTGTCAAACCATTGTCCACCGACATTTTTTGTGCTATATGGCAACAATGAACCAATAAAGCGAATATTACTGCTTATATCACTTCGATAGTATTCAAACCCTGGTGTTCCGCTTTGCAGGAGCAGGCTTGACTTGCGGATCAGCAGATCAAAAATACCTACTCCCAGGCTGTCTATACCGTGCTCGGCAAGCAATTGGCGCATTACCTGGTTTGGTTTGCGGAACAATACTTTTTCAGCAATGTACCGGAGAAAACGCTGTTTCAGTTTGCCAACAAAAGTATTGGACGGTGTCATACCTAAGCCCGAAGGAGGAAGGTCCACTGAAGTCTCCGTAAGCGGCAGCACACCAATGGAAATAACGGGTACGTGCAGCTTGTCTTTTACAAACGGGATCACCGTAAATGCACAGTCGGAGATCATAAGATCAAATGGAAATTGGGCGTGAATGGCTTCAATGTCTGCATAATATTCCGGTGCGCGCAGGATAAAGGCATTGATAATATCGAAGCTCAGCTTTGCTATTTTTCCCTTGATCTTGTCGCGTTGGGGGAATGCATTATTTACATCCGATACATCCAATGCCTTCTGAAAAGGATAATGCAGGATATTCATGCGGCGGATTTTCTCTGCATACTTGTTGGAGGTGTACCATCGTACATCACAACCCAGTTGCTGCAGGTGTACTGCCAGGCTGGTCAGCGGGTTAAAATGGCCGTCGGCCGGAAAATTGGCAAACAGGATCTTCTTCCCGGCCAGGTTAAATTGTTCGTGTTGGAGGTTCATTTTTGCTGCGTTGATAAGGTTTATAAAAATCAGGCAGCAATATTAACCCGGCTACAATGGCGGCGTTAGCCAAAAAGGCATCAATTGATGACACGCGCGTATGAATTGATAAATCATTGTTGTCCGGAGAAACTAAAAATCCAACTCCCGACCTCTTTACTAGTCTGAATATCAAAGATTATCTAACCCACTTTTTGTCCAATTTAAAAGCAAGGCCCCTTATTCAACGCAACTCTGATTTCGCTGTCCGGTAAAAGTCTCCCTTAC
Organism: Bacteroidota bacterium; assembly: GCA_048498035.1. GTDB lineage: Bacteria > Bacteroidota > Bacteroidia > Chitinophagales > Chitinophagaceae > CADEDV01. The sequence continues at coordinate 62,116 of JBEHYT010000015.1, forward strand.
TATCGGCGATTTGTAGGTTATTGAATTGTATTTTAACCTACCAGTTGCGGCGGAGGCGCCTTCTTTTTGTGCGGTTCCGCGGAGCGGAATGGCGCTGCCAAGCACAAAAAACAGCGCCGGAGCTGCAACTCGGCCCGCCGGCCGTGGAGGCAAAAAAGCCGCAAGCGATGCAATTGCCTAACTTCATAGGATGTGCTAAAATTTTCCCCGGCACTAGTGATTGATAAATTAGCTGATTGGTTTATCGAAAGGGATTTGAAAATCGAATATCACTCGTGATGTTCCTGTCGGTCAGTGTTTTTAAAAACGCAACCAGCGCAGCTTTGTCGGCATCGCTGAGATTTAGCTGTCGCGGATTACCGTTTGGCAGCTTTAATTGTGGCGAAAGATTGGGATGGTTTTGAACACCGCTGCTATAATGCTCCACTACCTGCTCCAGCGTTGTAAACCTGCCATCGTGCATATAAGGCGCGGTTAATTCGATATTACGAAGCGAACCTACCTTGAATAATCCGTCATCTGCCGTATTCCCGGAAATTCCGCCAACGCGGCGATCGGTGGTAGCAGCATCCAGTCCATTATTTTTTTCCTGCGGCGCCGTGAACGTTTCGGTGCCGTGGCAAGATGCGCAACCGGCCGTTGTAAAAAAAAGTTCCTTGCCACGGTTTTCAATGCTGGTAAAGTTGGAGAAGTTGGCATTGGGTGGTGGCGGAGCCGCTGAGAATGCCGCCCTGCCCGTATCATATTTTGAGTGATAGGAAATGATAGAACGCACAAATTGCGCCAATGCCTGAGAAATGCGTAGGCTGCTGACGGCTGTATCGCCAAAGGCGCGTTTAAATAAAAGCGGGTAATAGGCCAGGTTCCGCAATTTTGCTTCCAGGCTGCTCAGTGTCATTCCCATTTCCACCGGGTCCTGTATCGGCGTAAGCGTTTGTGCTTCCAACGAGGCTGCCCGCTGGTCCCAGAAATAATGACCATTGGGATAATATTGCGCATTAATAAGCGTCATCGAATTCCTCCCTGTAAGTCCGCCATTAAATCCAGCGCTTCGCGTTACGGGATCGGAAAATGCATCCTCCTGTTTATGGCAGGATGCGCATGCGATGGTATTATTGGCAGAAAGATTTTTATCGTAAAATAAAACACGCCCCAGCGTTGCGCCCCAGTCGGTGGTGGTGTTGCCGGATGGATTGTTAATTTGTCCGGCAATCACTGGCGTGCTGAGATAAGCCGGAAGGGCCTGCGCCGCGTAATTGTAGGGAGCATCCGGCAGATCCAAAACAGTTGATATAGGATCGACGGATTTATCGCCTTTTTCTCCTTTAGTACAGGCGTAAAAGGCAAGCAGGACAAAGCCTGCAAGCAGGAGAGTGGTTCGTGTTATCTTCATAAAAGCTGCAATGGTGGAAAAGTTGGACGTGCCGATCCTTAAATATCCTTCGGCAGATTGCCGGAAAAAGCGTGTACAGCTGATAATCTTTATTTTTGGGTATGATCCAATCGATTGCTGATTTTGAACAGCCTTTTTTTATAGGTGTGGCAGGGGCCGGTATGAGCGCCATTGCACAGTACCTGCAGGGTACCGGGAAAAAAGTATCCGGGAGCGACCGTTTTTTTCGCCAGGGCGAAGAAAATGAGATGAAAGCCCGTTTGGAAGCTGCAGGCATCTCATGTTTCGTCCAGGATGGCTCCGGGATTACTGATACAACAGATCTTGTGGTGGTGTCTACAGCGGTGGAAGATTCCGTACCGGAAGTGCAAAAAGCCCGGCAGCAGGGCATCCCCATCATCCGTCGGTCTGAGCTGCTGGCATTGATAGCAGCCAGCAAAAAAACAATTGCCGTGGGCGGCACAAGCGGTAAAAGCACCACCAGTGCAATGTTGTATGATATCCTCGCGCACGCCGGGCTTGAGCCCAGCATCATCAGCGGCGCCGGACTGGTAAAGATTATCCGCGAAGGGAAGATTGGCAACGCAAAAGTCGGAAATGGCGACTGGCTCGTAATAGAAGCAGATGAAAGCGATGGGTCCATTATTCAATATAAACCTGAAATTGGCCTGCTCCTGAATGTTGACAAGGATCACAAGGAGATCGAAACATTGATGGATATCTTCACCAGTTTTCGCAATAACAGCCGGGAATTTATCGTCAACCGTTCACATCCACTGGCGGCATCGTTGTCTACAGGTGATGATTATGATTTTGCGACCACGCCGGGAACAGGTGTCCGTTATGAAGCGAAAGAGTTTATACAGGAGGGCCTGCATATTTCCTTTACGATCCAGGACGTGCCCTTCCACCTGTCGTTGCTTGGCCGGCATAACATGGAAAATGCATTGGCTGCTACAGCGGTTGCGGCCGCGGCAGGTGTGGACCTGACTACTGCAGCGGAGGCGCTAACTTCCTACGAGGGAATTTACCGCCGCAACCAGGTGCTGGGTAACAAAAATGGGGTTTGGGTTATTGATGATTTTGCGCATAATCCCGTTAAATGTGCCGCTGCCATCCGCGCCTGTCAGCCGGTTGCTCCCAAAGTAATTGCATGGCTGCAACCGCATGGCTTTGCGCCAACAAAATTCCTGCGTAATGACTTTGTAAAAGAAATATCGGCGGCGCTTCGCCCCGGTGATGAGATATGGATGAGTGAGATATTCTATGCAGGCGGCACTACTACTAAAGATATTTCGGCCGGCGACCTGATCCGCGATCTTCAATCAGCCGGCAGCAACGCTTTCTTTTGCCCGGATCGGAATGACCTGTTGCAACAACTAAGAACCCATTTTACGGATAACTGTGTGTTACTGTTGATGGGTGCACGGGATCCTTCACTCGAATTTTTTGCCCGGGAAATCTGGAACGCATTGTAATATCAGGTAAGGGCAGGTATTGTAGGTTGCGACGCCGGCAACAGGACATACCAGCAAAGCGCCATTAATAAACCCGTATAGGATGCTATGGCTGCCGTTGCCTTGCCCAGTGTAAGATCGGGGAACGATTCTTTTTTGTGAAGCCCGCATTCCAGTACCGGCGTTTCATCGTTCTCTTTATAAAGCACCATGTGCGGCTGGCCATCCTTTTGCATATCGTAGAAAAAACGCTCGTCGTTCAGATCAATGAATTGCTTGTTCTCCAACTGGCCAAGTTCTCCCAGCTTTATACCATATTCACTTCGCAAAACGGTCTTATTGCGCCGGAAACCTTCTTTGCGGATCAGGAATACACGTCGCTCATCGTTACATTCCACGCGGGCTGCACTTGAAAAAGGGTGCAGGGTTAGTGTCAGTAATTTTTTATCATTGTGCCAGAGTTGGTACACTTCGTTGTCTGAACCGGTAGTTGTTTTTTCCCAACGCATAGGTCAAAGATTTGATTAATTGGCAGGATGAGGGCAAAAAGTACGAACCTTTATCGCGTAACCGGGGCGGATAACATAAAATTAATATTAACTTCATATTGCAGAGCGTAACGGTGTATAAACTGTGCAAAACTGGCAGGTAATACACAGGAAGATCATGTTTAAATGAAAAGTTTATGCTGAATATCAACGAGAAGAAATTTTTGCAACGCGCGATAGAACTTTCACGGGAAGGGATGAATGGTGGCAAGGGCGGTCCTTTTGGCTGCGTTGTAGTATTTAATGATGCTATTATCGGTGAAGGTTTTAACCAGGTTACTACCACCAATGATCCCACGGCACACGCAGAAGTGGTGGCAATTAGAAATGCATGTAAAGCCATTGGCAGTTTTCAATTGGAAGGCTGCGACATTTATACCAGTTGCGAGCCCTGCCCGATGTGCCTGGGCGCTATCTATTGGGCGCGGCCAAGGCGCGTTATCTACGCCAATACACGCGTGGATGCGGCACACATTGAATTTGATGATGACTTTATCTACCGTGAAATTGCAGCGCCGATTTACGACCGGCATATTCCGTTTATACATGAACCCGCACCTGAAGCAGCCGCCGTTTTTGAAGAATGGAAAAAATGGGAAGGAAAAACACGCTACTAAGGATGCGCAGCGGAATGTTGCATACGGTGAATAATCAAAAAGCTGAGCACGATCAATAGCAGGAATATCAAAATGGTAATATACAACCAGGGCTGATCCTTGATCCGCAGTTTGTCACGCATCGCTTTTCGACGCGCAGTCTTTTTTTGCAGGTCCCGGTTCAACCCATCTACAATCCCCCGAAGGCGCGTCTCATCCTTCACCGCTTGCAAACCCTCCAGCGCATCTTCGGCAAAATCATTATCCAGCAATTGCTTTTCCAGTTCATGCTTTTCCCTGGCAGACAACTTACCCTGCAGGTAGGCCATCAGCGCATCCTGGTTAACGTCTGTGTTCAAATTGGATAATATGTCTTTCAGGTTTTCGTCCATCTGTCAATCCTTTTCCGCATTTAGCCTGCGTTCAATCCAGATCTTCAGGTTTCGCTTGCCATTCTGGATATAGCTCTTTACCTGCAACAGTGAAAAACCGGTTATTTCCGTTATTTCCTGGTAGCTCTTTTTCTGAAGGTAAAACAAAGTTATACACTGTTGCTGATCCTTATTTAATTCCTGCAACCCCAACTCTACAAGGTTGAGCGCCTTTTCATTCTTCAACAGGGCTTCCGTATCCTGTTCTGCGTCTGGCACGGCAATCATATTCTCTGTCAGTTCCTGCGCCGTTTTCTGCTGACGGCCACGCAATTGCGTCAGGCAATGATTCTTGGCAATCATATACAGCCAGGATTTGAAATACTCCACGCGGTATTTTCGAAGTTCCTGGATCACTTTTAAAAATACCTGCTGAACGGCATCCCTTGCCTCATCCTCGTTTTTCAGGTACTTCATACATACCCCGAAAAGCAGCAGCGTGTACCGCTGCAACAGGATGCCCAGCCACTTTTCAGACTGGCCAGACTGGAACCGTTGCAGCAATTGCTGATCTGTAAGATGATTGTATTGGTCTCCGTTCACAATTGGAAAATAGCCTTTTTTATACTGTTAAGATGCAGAACGACAATAATTTCACATCAAAACGCGCTCCCATTTGTTATTTTCGGTAAAATATTTCAACCATGGAGTTTGCAAGAGTTGCCGTTCCAGCCGCACCCGTTCGTCGAAAACCACGCCACCAGCGGGAAATGACCAGCCAGTTATTATTTGGAGAAGCGGTCCAGGTTACGGCTGAAAAAGGCAGGCTATGGGTGAAGGTGATCAGCCTGCACGACCAATACGAGGGTTGGATGACGCGGAATTTGCTCCGCGAAGTGACAAAAAAAGATGCCGTTGCAGATAGCCCGATGGTAACAACGGAATTGTTGACAGCCATTCAATTTGGGAATGCTACCATGCACCTGCCGATGGGCGCTTCGCTGCCGGGATTTGAAAATGGACAAGGCGTTTTGGGCGATGTCAGCTATTCAACTGCTGCTGCCGTGCTGGATCGGAACGGTCAAAAGCCCGATGCACAGAAGCTGCTGCAAACGGCGCGGCAATGGCTTAATGCGCCCTATCTGTGGGGCGGACGAACACTGATGGGTGTAGACTGCAGTGGCTTTGCGCAGGTTAATTTCAAGATGCTGGGGATGGATCTGCCCAGGGACGCCTGGCAGCAGGCTCAACAGGGAGAACCGGTGAAAAAACTAAAGCAGGCACTGCCCGGCGATCTTGCGTTTTTCGATGATAAAGATGAGATCGTTCACGTGGGCATCCTCATTAGCCCGGAGGAGATCATCCATGCTTCAGGTAAGGTGAGAATTGATGCCATTGATAAAAAAGGTATCACGAATGGAGATACCGGCTTGCGTACACACCGGCTGAAAGCTATACGGCGTTACTTTTAGTGCCGGTTTTTTCCTGATGTATGGTATGCAGCAGTGGGACGTGTAAAATCGATAGCAGCTATGTTTGAACAATTCAGAAATATCTTTCCGCTGGATGAAGGAATATGGAATGCATGGACGGGATGTTTTACAAAAATGGAAACGCCTGCCAAGACGATTCTCCTGAAAGAAGGATCCATTTCAAGGAAGATTTTTTTTATTGAAAAGGGCTGTATACGGGTTTGGTTCAACAATAATGGAAAGGATATCTCTTTCCAGTTTTTCTTTGAAAATAGCGTGGTGGCGTCTATCGAAAGCTTCCGCAAACAATTACCGAGTCCGGTGGCAATTGAAACCATCGAACCCAGCGTTTTATGGCGGGCGGATAAAAAAGATATCGATCGGATATTAGAAGAAGTAAAACAGATGTCGCCGCTCTATGACAGGTTTATTGATGCAATATTTGAACGGACGTTTGAATATATGCGACATTTCCTTTCGTTTATAAAAGACAGCCCGGAGCAACGCTATCTGAATCTGCTAAGGGACCGGCCGCAGGTTGTGGAGCGTGTTCCTCAACATTATATTGCCTCCTACCTGGGCATATCCAGCGTGCATCTTAGCCGGATCAAAAGCGCCATTATCAAAAAAAGACAAGAATAGATTGTTTTAACACTGTTATCGGGGGAAAATGAAAATCCAAACCGGTTCCGGGTTACTAAACCGAATATCAAAGGTTATTTAACCCGGTCTTTATCCAGTTTAAAAGCATGCCTCCTATTCAAAAGCAATGCTGATTTAGGCTGTCGGTAAAATTTTCCCCGGACACTAGTGATTGTTTTAATAACAAATGTTATTGGAAAGGCACCCCGCCCGCAGTTATTTTGCGATAATTTGATCGGGTATGAAAACAGTAGTGATTTTTGATCATCCTTATGGTCCCTATGCATCGGAAAATGAGCCTCACCATCGATCCTTTTCAGCAGCTGTCTTTAAGAAAGTGAGGCGAACTGTGGAAGAGAGGGGTGGGACGCTTGATCTGATTGACTTGCGGGCAGATCGATTTGATCCTGTTATGTCACAGAGCGACCTGGTGGCGTGGCGAACGGAGCCTTTCGTTGATGAGCAAACTGATGATTATTTTAAGAGATTGACAGGTGCAGATAATATCATCTTTATTTTCCCGGTGTGGTGGGAGAGTATGCCCGCTTCCACAAAGGGATTTATCGACAAAGTGTTGGCGAAAGGAAGGCTCCAATCTGGCGATTTGGCAACGCTTCGAAAAAAAAATCCCCGCATTTATATTATGACCGTATCCGGAACGCCCACATATATCTACCGCTTTTGGTATGGTAACCCGGTGATGCGGATATTCGGCCGGGGAACGTTTAAAAAGATCGGGTTGAAAAGAATTTATTGGATCAATTTCAATGCAGAAGAAACCAGTTTGAAAGGGAGAATTAAGCTTCTTGATTCAATTCCCGGAAGGTTAAAAACCTGACTGGCCCGGCTATTTATAACCCGGTCGCGGCCAACGCAGCCGGAAATAAGCATTTTTAAATAAAAATTTGCGAAACCAAAAAGTTGCACATATATTTGCAACTGATCGGTTTCATTAAATCAGGTATTATAAATGAGAAGAGATGTTTTTCAGGCCGTGGCAGACCCCACCCGCCGCGCCATCATTGCACTGATCGCCCTGCAGGCGATGACGCCCAATGCCATTGCGGAAAATTTCAACACCACCCGCCAGGCCGTATCCAAGCACCTGCGTATTCTCACCGAGTGTGAATTGGTGAAACATGAACAACACGGCCGCGAGATCTATTATTCACTTGAACTGGAAAAGATGAAAGAAATTGATAAATGGCTTAGCCAATACAGGAAGCTCTGGGAAACACGCTTCAATCAACTGGATGACGTATTAGCAACTTTAAAAAAGCAAAAAAAATGAACACCCCCCCTCTTTTTGATTTTACCGTTGATAAAGCGGCGAAAACAATTTTTATCAAACGTGAGTTTGATGCCCCGCTTGACCTGGTTTGGGATGCCTTTACCAAAGCAGAACTACTGGACCAATGGAACGCCCCTGCGCCGTATACGGCTAGAACTAAGTACATGAATTTTGAAGTTGGCGGCAAGCGTTTCTATGCCATGATAAGCCCGGAAGGTGAAGAAAAATGGGCGCTCCAGCAGTTTACTTCCATTACACCCAAAACAAACTTCAAGATGTTCAATGTCTTTGCCGACAAAGACGAGAACCCGGAACCTACTGGGTCCGACTGGGATTATAATTTTTCAGAACAGAATGGGGTAACAACGGTCAATATCAGTATTTACAATGAATCGTTTGAGCGCATGGAACGTTTGCTGGAAGGTTTCCGCCTTGGATTTACTGCAACGCTCACGAATCTCGAAACGTTACTGGCAACGCTTTCAAAAAAATGATCTACGTTTTTAAGACATCGGTAGGCACCTACGAGCAGGCCCGCGCATTAAAGCCGCACATGGACCAACTGGTGACGCAGGGGAAATGGAATTTCGACCTGGATGATTGCGACAATGTGTTGCGGATTGATAGCGAGCTGGATCTGACAATGCCGGTGATACAACTCCTGAACACACATCATTTTCACTGCGAGGAACTGCAGTGAGGCAATAAAAATCATTAACTTTAAAAACGAATAGCAATGGCATCTGTTAATCCCTACATCCATTTCAACGGGAATGCTGAAACTGCGTTCTCTTTTTATAAATCCGTAATCGGGGGCGAGTTTGCAAAGCTGATGCGGTATAAAGATCTTTCGTCACCAGCGTTTACCATTCCCGAAAACGACGCCAATCGGATTATGCATATTGTGTTGCCGATTGACGCCCATACCGCGCTGGTTGGGAGTGATGTGATGGAAGTGATGGGACGCGTGAATGAGCAGGATAACCGGAATACCATTTCGCTCAACGCATCATCGCGCGAAGAAGCAGATCGCCTGTTCAACGGTCTTTCCGCCGGTGGCGCTGTGGAGATGCCGATTGCATTTGGTCCGCTGGGCTCTTATTTTGGAATGTTTGCAGACCAGTTTGGAGTGCAGTGGATGGTTCAATTTACACCGGAAAACAACTGACCGCGATAGTTATCAGGGAAGGGCCAGTTACAGGAAGACATTTTTTAGATAAAAGTAAGTTGTATGCATTTTACGAAGTTAATGCCCAATATTTTTTACGAGAATATCCAGGACGGCCTTTCCCTTTTTGTTGATTGCCTCGGTTTTTCGATTGGGTATGATGATCTTGCGGGTGAAAATCCCTGTTGTGTAGTGGAAAAAGACAATCTTGCGGCATTCCTGTTTCAAAACAAGGAATTCGCTGACAAAGACCGCCCGGAGTTGCGCCTTCATACAGATAATATCGAAGAAGTGTATGCGAAGGTTTCAACATCCCATCCTCAATTTCTTCATCCCAACCTCAAAGTAGTTACACTTCGCCCCTGGGGCGCAAAGGAATTCGCGCTTCGCGATCCTTCCGGCGTTTGTATCGTTATCCAGCAGTGGTAGCCGGGGAGCAAATGCCAGTATTGCGATCATTTCCCAAACGGTTTATATTTCATGATACTATCAAATGATACTATCATACAACTTCTACATGATAGTTCTCACGGGATTCTTCAATACAATTTAATGTACACAGCTACCTGAATCGTTATCGACCCACGTGAATCGCGCAAGTTCATATCAATCCACCTAACTTTCCACCGCAAATTTTTCCTTGTAAAAAGTAATTGCATCCGAAATGATCTTGCAGGCAGTATCCTTGTCCTGGAAATTATCAATCTCCACTTTTTTATTTTCCAATACTTTATACTGCTCAAAAAAATTACGCAATTCCAGCAGAAAATGATGCGGCAATTCCTGGATCGAATTATAATGATTTACAGACGGGTCATGCGCCGCCACCGCAATGATCTTATCATCCAACTGGCCACTGTCAATCATCTGCATATTCCCGATTACCCGGGTTTCTACCAGGCATAGCGACTGGATCGATTGACTGCAAAGCACCAATATATCCAATGGATCATTATCCTGACCCAGCGTTTGTGGAATAAAGCCATAGTTCATCGGGTAATGAAAGGAGGAGTAGATCACCCGGTCCAGCTTCAGCAATCCCGTATCCTTATCCACCTCGTATTTAGCGCGGGAACCCTGTGGTATCTCGATCAGTGCGGTAACGTTTTGCGGAGCGCCGGCGCCATAGTGAACGCCATGCCAGGGGTGATGAACAGTAAGCATATTTTCAGTTTAATTTCATTTGGTGATTTTCATTCCGGCAAAAGTGGCCAGCAGGCCAATAACCACGCTGGCAAACAGATACAGGAAAAATGCGGCGGTCCGGTTTTCTTTCAGCAGGTCTATCCCTTCCAGCGTAAAAGAGGAGAACGTGGTAAAACCGCCGCAAAAACCGGTCATTAACAGCAGCTTCCAGTTTTCAAGAGTGTCGAACGATTTAAAACTCATTCCCCAAAACAACCCGATCAGGAAGCATCCAACGATATTCACGGCAAAAGTGCTAAAGGGGAAATAATGGGGGTATGCATAATTTACCCAGCGTTGTACCAGGTAGCGGCATATACTTCCGCTGCCGCCGCCCAGCGCTACCAGCAGTAGACTTTGCATCATGGCAGCGAGTCTGTTTGCGGTTTAAGCAGGTATTTAAAATCAACCAACCATTTTTCACCCTCCTTTATCACACGAAGTGTATCCTTTTTATTGGTGTAAGTATTAAAATAGGCGATGGAACTGGTAAGGCTGTCCAGGTGTTGTACCTGGAATATCTTGATCTCTGCATTATGGTATTGCTGTTTTTCCTCGGGACTGCTATGTTCTTTATAGCGGCGCTCCACGTTGTCCATCAGTTGGATGCCGGCAGAGTCCTGCACCATAAACTGGCGGGCCCTGTCAAAGTTGCCATCCAGCGAGGCGCGCACAAATTCACGTGCCGCATCAATATCATCTTCAGCCGTTACAGTGGGTCCTTTGTCGGCATTTGTACAGCCTGCCAGGAGCGCAACGGCTGCCAGCAGGGTAAACAACATTTTTTTCATACCTGCAAATTACGGAATAAGTAAAAAAAATCCCCCTTTTGCCGGGGCAGAAGGGGGATGGGATAAAATGAGTTCTGTTTATTGTTGCTTTTGCATTTGTTCGATCATTTTCTGCGCTTCTTTCAGCTTTTCGGGATCAATGGTTTTCAGCATACTGTCTGCTGCCTGCAGCCCTTTTTGTACGTCTTCAGGATTATAGTTCTTCAGGTCTTCTTCCGGGTTCGACAGGGAGTCGTTACCATCGTTCATGTTGGGATTCATACCTTCTTCATTTCCCATTTTCATTAGTGTTGCCATGCTGAAATCCACTTTCCAGGCGCCATCTTCTTTTTTCAGTTGGAAGGTCGTGGATTTGTCGGAGCCTTTTTGTTTGCATTCCACGGAAGCCACATCTCCTTCAATTTTCGCATCGCTGATTTCCATGCCCTTGAATTTTTCTGCTGGATCTTCTTCATTTTTGGGTGAGTCCTTTTTCATTTTCTCAGCCATTTCCATCCCTTTCTTCATCATATCCATGGTGCTTTTGCTGTCCTTGGTAGTCAGTTTCGCAGCGCCATCAATATCTTTTTTCTCCATACGGCTAAAAAATTCTGCCAGCACGGCCTTCGGATCATTTCCGACGCTGCCTTTACAGCCATACAATACAGTGGCCGCCAGCGCAAGCAGGGGCAGAAATTTTATGAACTTTTTCATGTGTAAGTTTTTGGTTTGAGGCAAATGTAAGTTGTTCCCCGAATAAAAAGATACCACTATTGGGTAAAATCCACTCTTTTTATGAGGTGACTGCGCGGATTTAAAAAAATATCATCCGGGCACACGGCCAGTAGCCCGGAACGATTTTGAACCGAAGGCCTCAGTGAGTCGGCAAGCGCCTGGTTCAAACTCTTAAAAACAAATTCAGAACAATACATGACATTGTCTGTGTTGAAATTGAAGAACATATCAAACCGCAGGCGGCGGGCATAGTACCGGGCTACAATCTGCCGGAGTGAATCAACCTGTTGTGTTCCCATCTGAAACCGGTAGATTGCAAACCTGTCTACCTCACCGGGCACCAGGAAACTATCAATAGGATCCCTCCGTAATTCCTGGCTGGGATTATAGTCGCCGCCAATGGCGTGGTAAACCATCACGGAATCATGTTCTACCAGCAAAATACCGCAATGGGAAAAAGAAGTGTCCGTCCGGTTCATATTTCGCGCTGCCCGGCTCACCTCATCCGTTCCGTCGCGGAAAATAAGATCGCCACTGCGCACCAGCGCTGCCGCACTGTCTACCCGTTGATAAAAAAAAGCAGGAGTAACAGTCGTATTGTACTCACCGGTACTAGGGTTGCAGGCTGCTAAAAAAAACAGGAGGCAACCTAACAGTTGCCTCCCCATTCCTTGATGTATGTTCCGGATCATTGTTGAGGGGGCTCGTGATCCTTTTTTTCTTTTTCGTAAGCCCGGATAATAGCTTTTACCAGGCGGTGGCGCACTACATCTTCTTCATCCAACTCAATATGTCCAATGCCGTCTACATTTTTCAGGATGCGGACCGCGGTAGACAAACCGCTTTTCTGGTTACGCGGCAGATCCACCTGCGTCATATCACCGGTAATGATAGCTTTGGCATTGGCGCCAATCCGTGTCAGGAACATTTTAAGCTGAAGATCCGTTGCATTCTGCGCCTCATCCAGGATTATAAACGCATTATCCAGCGTACGGCCGCGCATATAAGCCAGCGGCGCGATCTCGATCGTGCGTGTGGTCATATAATACCCCAGTTTGTCAGCCGGGATCATGTCATCCAGCGCATCATATAGCGGGCGCAGATAGGGATCAATCTTTTCTTTCAAATCCCCCGGCAAAAAACCGAGACTTTCACCCGCTTCTACTGCCGGCCGCGTCAGTACAATCTTTTTTACCTGTTTATTCTTTAATGCCCGAACGGCAAGCGCCACAGCCGTGTAGGTTTTACCCGTACCGGCAGGGCCAATGGCAAAAACAATGTCATTCTTTTCCGCCATATGGACCATCCGCTTCTGGTTGGCCGTACGTGCGCGTACGGATTTTCCATTGGGGCCAAATACAAGTACGTCGTTGGGATTCCGTTCCTTAAAGTTATCTATCGTTTCGGCATCATCCCCACCCAGGATCTGCTCAAAGTAGTTTTCACTCATATGACCGTTCCGTTCCAGGTACGACACAATGAGCGAAATCTTTTCACGCGCGCTCTCCACCTGTTCAGGTGCGCCACTCAGTTTGAGCTGCGTGCCACGCGATAAAATTTTAAGCAGGGGAAATTTCTTTTTAAGGATGTCCAGTTTACCGTTGTTGACGCCGAAGAACTCGATAGGGTTTACGGTTTCAAGGTTGATGATCGTGTCGGTCAATTCACTTCGTTTTAAGTGGCCATTACGGCTTAGGATCCGGAGAGGCCATTTCACAAAACCGGCGGGGGTGGCACCGGTGATACTGTTCGTCTTTTGGCTGTTTGCAAAAGCATCACCCTCTGTTTCCAATATTACTAATGGAAATCTTCACTTCCTAAAGTTAATTATTCACAGATGTGAAAACAAATTACAGGCTATAAGTTAATGTTAAGCATTTTTTACCTATGCCTCATCTAAAACAATTCACGCGGGTGAAAGTTCAGTCGGGCTCAAACCGCTATTACCAACGCGCCACAATCTTGAAATTGACAAGTCGCGGCGTAAGCCGGTTGGGCATTGTATAAACCGTATTGGAGAAGTCTTTGATCAATAGATAAGAGATCGTATTCTGGCGGTCAATCAGGTTAAATATTTCAAGGCTCGCCCAGATGCTTTCAAATTCACGAAATGGGCTATGACTCCTGCGCTTGCTGCGGTCATTATCCAGCAGCAACGCACTGAAACCTACATCCGCACGTATATAAGGATCAATAAATAGTCCATTCCGGTATTTCACGCTGCCCGGTATATTATACGGCAGGTTACTTCCATACAGGAAGTTGAGGTACATTTTAAAATTCTTATTCGTTGCCAGGTAGTCCTGGAAAAACATACCAAACGTGATCAACCGGTCAGTAGGCCGGCGCACCCAACCCTTTTCTACCGTTACACTGTCAATCGGTTGATTCTGGTCGTTGAGCGTGTACTGCTGGTACGTATCACCTTTAATATCCTCCTTTGTTCGCATCAGCCCGAGGCTGATCCAACTGTCTGCATCCTTTACCAACTGCCCATACAGTCTTGTTTCCAGCCCTGCCGCATATGCTTTCGCATTGTTCTCCCCAAAATAACGGATACGCACATTGTCGATATCATAAGGCACTACATCCGTCATGTATTTATAATACGCCTCGGTGGTCCACCGCATCGGCCTGCCGCCAAGTCCGCTGAAATTATAGTCAAAGCCCAATACCCCCTGCCAGCTTTTTTGGGCTTTTAATGCCGTATTCAACGTGCCGTCATAGCGCCGCAGCTCCCGGTAAAAAGGCGGCTGATCATACCGGCCCAGCGCTGCCCGGAAGATAATATCCCGCTTCCAGTTAGGCTTCCAGCTTGCGCCTAATCGCGGAGATACCAGGAATTCTTTATTTAACGAATTGTAGTTGAAACGCACCCCAGCGGTCAACGTAGTGGTGTGATTGGAATCACCCATCAATATATTATCCTGCACATAGCCCGAATATTTATTTACGGTCAGGTCGGCTGTTGATTTGATCACACTGCTCAGTGCCAGCAGGTCGGGCTGATAGGGAAGGGAATAGCCCGCAGAATCCTGGAATTCCCATTCATTCAATTTATCGTGGATCACTGTACGATCATAAGCGGCACCCCATTGCACGGCGTGTTTACCGGCATCAAAGTTTCCCTTATGCCCCAGGTTCCAGTTGTCGATCGTAAGTGCATTTCTCGCATAATTCTGGTACACACCTGCACCCAGCGGATTAACGATCAACCCATACGTAGGTTTGCTTTTATCAAAATCCCGTTCTCCAAAAAGATACGATCCTGTAATATCTATATTTTCATTTTCATCGTCTTCAAAACGCGATGCCAGCCATTTTAATTTCAACTTGCGACTCACCTGGTTGGTCAGTGCCACACCCACCATTTTCGTGCTATACTCATCCTTCTCCTGCCCGTCAAAATAGATATCAAGTCCAAGCGATACACTGAAAAAAGGCGAGAATACGGATGAACTCAATTGGCTATAGGCTGGAACGAGTGAGAATTTGGTTTGTGAAATATTACCAAGCGCTTCAAGTTGCCATTTGCTGTTGAACTGGTAAGTAAGCAAGGCCTGCAAATCAGAAGATGATGGTACATAGTTGCCGGTCGTTTCCTGGCGACTTAGCAGGTTGCGGTTGCTGCGATTGCGAACACCTACTACGTAGGTGAACTTGCTATTGCGGCTGATTCCTTCCAGGTGAAGCCCCTGTTCCAGGATGCCAACATAGGCCGAACCGCCGAATTTCTTGGGCTTATTGTATTGGATATCCAGCACGCTACTCATCTTATCACCGTATTTGGCCTGGAACCCGCCATTGTAAAAATTAATATTACGTACCATTTCGGGGTTAATAAAACTCAACCCTTCCTGCTGGCCATTTCTTACCAGGTACGGACGAAAAACTTCAAAATCGTTTACGTAAATCAGGTTTTCATCATAGCTGCCACCACGCACAGAATACTGTGACGTCAACTCATTGTTTGAGCCGACAAATATTTTGATCAGGCTTTCCACGCCGGTAACAGCCGATGGGAGATTAAGTACCGTTTTGGGATTGGGTTTGATGAGTCCCGCCTCCCGGCGATCCCGCTGATCGGTAATGATCACTTCCTGCATCACTATTTCACTTTTTTCCAGGCGAATCGTTACCTGCTCCTCTTCGTTTTCACTCAGCAGGAAATTTTTCTGCTCACTCCTGAGCCCGGAATACGAAAACACCAATGCGAAGGCTTTTTCTGCGGGTACTTCCACCCGGAAATAACCGGAGTCATTGGTGGTAATCCCGTTTTGTTTACCAAGGATGGTAACCGAAACATGTGAAAGAGGATTTTCATTTTCATCCACAACAATTCCGGACACATGGGCTATTTTTTTCTGGGAAAATGCTACCAGCACCAGCAGCAGGCAGGTGGCAGTCAGCAGTATGGGGCGGCAGTTGATTTTCATAAGAGATCTGCGTCAAGATACAACAAAAATCGGCCTTTATATACCGGGCTTCCCGGAGGCTTGTTTTGGTATTGCCTTCATCAATGTTCTTCAGGCTTTCTTCAGTGCAGCAATTGTTGCTACGGGGTCCTTCGACCTGAATACGGTACTTCCGGCCACCAGCACATCAGCGCCGGCTGCCATAATGGTCGCGGCATTGTCAAGCGTTACGCCGCCATCAATCTCGATCAGTGTTTTTAATCCCCGTTCATCGATCATCTTTCGCAATTGCCGGATCTTTTCAAGCGTATGCGGAATAAAGGTTTGTCCGCCAAACCCCGGGTTTACACTCATCATGCACACCAGGTCAATATCGTGAAGGATGTCTGACAACTGGCTCACCGGTGTTGCCGGGTTAATGGCAACGCCCGGCTGCATGCCCAGCGAACGAATCTGCTGAATATTGCGATGAAGATGCGGGCAGGCTTCCAGGTGAACCGATAGATGATTGGCGCCCGCGTTTTTAAATTCTTCCGCAAAACGGCCGGGCTCTTCGATCATCAAATGCACATCACAGGGCTTGCTGGTTGTTTTCCGGATAAACTCGATGATCATCGGCCCAAAACTGATATTTGGCACAAAGCGGCCGTCCATTACGTCCAGGTGAAACCAATCCGCCTCGCTGTTGTTCAGCATGCGGCATTCGTCATCCAGTTTGATAAAATCAGCAGCAAGTAAAGAAGGCGCAACAATTGCCATAGTCCAGCGTTTGATGTGCAAGGTAAGGAAGAACACGCAAGTACACCCCGCAAAAATGGGGCGTCATTTCGCCTGCAGGCGGTCTATCGCGGCTTTGGCTTCGCCCATTGTTTTATCAAGACCATAAGCGCGCTGGTAGTTCAGCAGTGCATCTGCCTTTTGCCCCTCAGCCTCCTCGCATTTCGCCATCCAGTAATAACCATCTGCATATTTCGCGGATACATTTACGGCCAGCACAGCCGTGTTGTACGCCTCCTGGTATTTCTTTTGATCGTACAATAAACTTGCCTTTTCGATATAAGCGTCCAGGAACGTGTAATCACGCCGTATGGCATCTTCAAATTGCTGCATCGCTTTAGCAGCACTGCCCGTATTGGCATAATAAATTCCACGGTAGTAAGAAGGCTCCGCATGACGCGCGGCGCCTTCCTGGCGCGATAGTGAATCACAGAGCAAAAGCACTTTCGGGTTTTTGGTTTGTGCGTATTGAAGCGCCAGTTGGTAATTTAATTCCACATCATACGGCGTAAGCCGGTAAGCATCTTCCAGCACGGCAATCGCCTCGGGTATGCTGTCTTTGCCGGCCAGCAGGTCAGCTTTCATTTTCAAAACATCTACCTGCTGCGGGTTCCGCGCCAGTAGTTCATTGGCAAGTTGCAGCGCCTCATTTGCACGTCCCAAATTGGCATAGGCATGCGCCAGCGTAAGCGGTAGCAGGGTGCTCTGCGGCAACGCCGCAATGGCCGTACGGAGAAATGCCACCGCAGAATCCGGGTTTTTATCCAGCAACAAACTTCCCGTTCCAAGGGCATAATCCTCTTTTTTGTTCAATTGCCAGGCCTGCCTGAAATCAGCTAAGGCGGGCTCAGGAATGCCATTCCTGTTTAACAGGATAGCCCGGTGAAAATAGAGCAGATCATTACCAGGGTCCTTACGAATACTGTCCGAAACGCCCGCATAGGGGGGATTTTGTAACAGATCGCCATAAGGAGACGCGGTCTCTTCATTTCCACAACCGCATACAGCCAGTAAAAGGGCTGCTATAGCGGGGATGCTTATTTTTGCGAGCTTTTTCATGGATCAAAACTACATTTATACACAGGTATGACAAAACCCTGACAAACAGGGGACACAACAAAAATAACTTTGCAGCCGCTTACTAAAATGATAAAAATGAAAAATTGGGCTTCTTTTATTCTTGTGTTTTCCGTGGCGGTTGCCGCCTGCAACCATGGCTCCAAAATGGCGACCGTGCAAGCTGCTGCTTCAGATACCCTGCGGTATGCTGACGAAAAACATTTTAAGAACATCCAGCAACTTACATTCGGTGGTGATAATGCAGAAGCATACTGGAGCTACGATAGCAAGTATATCGTATTTCAACGCACCAATCCCAAAGAAGGACTCAATTGCGACCAGATATTTATCGGTAAAGTTCCCCGGCCAGGTGAGCCGTTTGTTTACAAACGTATCAGTTCCGGCAAAGGCCGCACTACCTGCGCATTTTTTACCAAAGACGGCAAACATATCATTTACGCATCCACACAACTGGGAGGCGATGAATGTCCGCCCCTGCCAGACCGCTCCAAATACGGCAACAAATACATTTGGCCGTTGTACGATACCTATGACATTTTCATGTCTGACCTGGATGGCAAGATCGTGAAGCAACTGACGCACTCCAAAGGCTATGATGCTGAAGCAACACTTTCGCCCGATGGCAAGAGTATGATCTATACCAGTGATAAGGATGGCGATATTGATCTGTATTTAATGAACCTGGAAACTGGCGCCGAGAAACGCATTACCAATACACTGGGATATGATGGCGGCGCATGGTTTAGCCCCGATGGTACCAAACTGATCTGGCGTGCTTCCCGGCCTACTTCGGCAGCCGACGTAAAAGAATATAAAGACCTGCTGAAAGATAACCTGGTTGCCCCCACCAATATGGAAGTTTTTGTTGCTAATGCAGACGGCAGCAACGCACACCAGGTTACTGCGTTTGGCCAGGCCAACTGGGCGCCGGCGTTTCTGCCAGACAGCAAGCGGATCATCTTTGCGTCTAACCACGAATACCAGCGCGGCTTTCCTTTCAACCTTTATACCATCAATGAAGATGGATCTGGTTTGCAGAAGATCAGCCACGATAAAGGATTTGATGCCTTCCCGATGTTTTCACCAGACGGTAAAAAGATCGTATTCTGCAGCAACCGGAATAATGGGGGCACGCATGATACCAATGTTTTTGTGGCAGATTGGGTGGAATAACCCGTGGTAGCAGCGCAAAGTGGGGCAAATGATTGGCGGCGGATGCTTGTGTGCTAATGGTTTTCGAGTATCTTCGAAGCCTAAATCATCTGCTATGGACACCGGTTTACTTCACCTGCATAATATTCTTCGCTGGGTCATTCTGATGCTGTTACTGGTCACATTTTTCCAGGCGGTTGCAAGAAAATCTGCTATCCGTAGTTCCAGCCTTTGGCTGATGATAACGGCGCATATCATGCTCCTGATCGGCTTGTACCAGGTGTTGAATGGACGTTTTGGTATCCTCAAGGGGTTGCCCGAAGGCGTATCAGTAATGAAAGACAGCTTTTACCGGTTTTATTGGGTGGAGCATCCCCTGATGATGATCCTGGCTATTGTGCTGATCACCATTGCACGTGGGAAAGCCAAAGTGCTCAATTACAAAGCAGTCACCTGGCTGTTGCTGATCGCATTGCTTGTAATTCTTGCGGCAGTACCCTGGCCGTTCCGTGAAGGGATTGGCCGACCGCTTTTCCCAGGTATGAGTTAACGTTTTCCGAGTTCTATCACTTCACAATCGCGGATGTTAGCGCCGTCTATTACAAAACGGAGCAGGGTTCGTATTTTATGCCACCCCTGTTTACCGGCCGCGCCGGGATTCATGTGGAGGCAATCATATTGCTGGTCAAACATCACTTTCAGGATATGCGAATGCCCACTGATGAATAACTGCGGACGTTCGGCTTTCAGCGCTTTGCGGGTTTCTGGATTGTATTTTGGCGGCGAGCCGCCGATATGTCGCATGAGCACATTGACTTTTTCACAATGAAAGCTTAGTTGTTCAGGGAATTCATAGCGGATCGGGTTGCCATCAATATTTCCATATACGCCGCGCAGCGGGCGAAATGCTTTTAACTGTTCTACAATTTCCGTACTTCCAAAATCACCGGCATGCCACACTTCATCACAGCCATCAAAATGGCGAAAGACGGCTTCATCAAGATAACCGTGTGTGTCTGAAATTAACCCGATCCGTATCATACCTGCAAGATAATCCATCGATGCCGGAGCAGGGACTTCACTTTTCAGGGAAGTTGAGAAATTCGTACCTTTAAGAAGCTATGCCATTCAAACGAAATTTTACCTACTGGATCGACAAACGGAAATGGAAATTCTATTTCCTGGTAGTGGCATTGGAATCTGCATCTCGCCGATAACCATCGTTTTTTCATCCTTCATTTTTCACTATTAATCTTTCCAAATGGCACACTATCATCAGTTGGGTACTATACCCCATAAACGTCATACCCAGTTTCGCAAGCCCGACAATGGACTGTATTCAGAACAACTTTTTTCCACTGAAGGTTTTTCAAATGATTATTCACTGCTCTATCATATTCACCCGCCCACTCAGATCATCAAAACAGAGCCGCAACGCAATGTAGCGCCGGAGATCGCGGAAGAAAAAATGCTGCAACACCGCAGCTTCGAAGGATTTAAAATTCCGCCCATGGCAGATTTCCTGGAAAGTCGCATACCGGTGTTGGTAAATAACGATTGCCATATTGTGCTGGCTGCGCCGCAAAAAAGCATGACCGGTTATTTCTACAAGAACGCGGATGCGGATGAAATGATCTTTGTGCACGAAGGAAAAGGTGTACTACGTACGATGTATGGAGAATTACCATTTGACTATGGCGATTACCTCGTTATTCCGCGGGGTACCATTTACCAAATTGAATTTGCCGATAGCAACAACCGCCTGTTTATTGTAGAATCGTTCAGCCCCATCCGATATCCCAAACGCTATCTTACCAAATATGGCCAGCTAATGGAGCATGCGCCCTATTGCGAGCGCGACATTCGGGCACCTCAAAACCTGCCCAGTTTTGATGAGACCGGTGATTTTCTCATCCGCGCAAAAAAGAAAGGGATGTTGTATGGCCTTCATTATGGCACCCATCCTTTTGATGTAGTGGGATGGGATGGATGCTGCTATCCGTATGCATTCTCCATTCATGATTTTGAGCCCATCACCGGGCGCGTGCATCAGCCGCCACCCGTACACCAGACATTCGAGGCACATAATTTCGTAGTGTGTTCTTTTGTGCCGCGCCTGTTCGACTATCATCCCCAGGCCATTCCCGCGCCTTACAATCACAGCAATATAGACAGTGATGAAGTGCTTTATTATGTAGATGGCGATTTTATGAGCCGGAAGAATGTAACGCGTGGTATGATCACACTACACCCGGCGGGCATCCCGCACGGTCCGCACCCCGGAGCCGTGGAGAAAAGCATTGGCGCCCGGGAAACAAAGGAACTGGCTGTGATGATAGACACGTTTCACCCTCTGATGCTGACAAAGCAGGCGCTTGAGATTGAAAATTCAGGCTACGTGATGAGTTGGGCTGAGTAAGAGATGACTGGAGTTCCGTTCTGCCCCTGGCCCCTAACCCCGCACTTAAGTGCGGGGTTAGGGGGCAGGGGGAGGGAGGAAAGGAACTGCTTCCGCCGCATCTCCACGCAGCGAAAAATCTTCGCCGTCAGTGTTGTCAAAAGTCATCGTCTTAATCAAAGGCAGGTCAAGGATTCCAAGCCCCGCACTCTTGCCATGCCGGGAGGCAATGGTTCCTAACCCCGCACTCGTGTCATGTCGGGAGGCAATGGCTCCAAGCCCCGCACTCGTGCCATGCCGAGAAGCGGTGGGGCCAAGAACCTGCTTCCGATGCATAGCCACGCAGCGAAAAATCTTCGCCGTCATGTTTTGTCAAAAGTCATCGTCTTAATCAAAGGCACGTCAAGGATTCCAAGCTCCGCACTCTTGCCATGCCGGGAGGCAATGGTTCCTAACCCCGCACTCGTGTCATGCCGGGAGGCAATGGTCCCTAACCCCGCACTTAAGTGCGGGGTTAGGAGCCCCTCACAGGCCATCTGTTCACAGGAAACCACGTAGCGAAAAAAAATCGCCGGAGAAAAAAAGAGTAACTATCTTCGTTTAACCATTTGGTTAAATAATGGCCCGACCTTCCAAAAAAGACAGCACTACCGAAGAACGCATCCTGGATGCCGCGCGGCGTATTTTCGTCCGCAAGGGCATGTACGGCGCACGTATGCAGGATATTGCCGATGAGGCAGGCATCAACAAAGCCCTGCTGCACTACTACTTCCGCAATAAAGACCAACTGTTTGAAATGATTTTTCGCCAGGCAGGCGAACGCCTTTTCCCAACCATCAATCGCATTTTTTCCGCAAACATGCCGCTGTTTGAAAAGATCGAAATGTTTTGCGAAGAATATATCAGCGTTATCCTGCAAAATCCGCACCTGCCGGCCTTTGTACTGAATGAGATCAACCGTGATCCGGCGCTCTTTCTAGAACGGTTCTGGACGCAGGGCACCCAGCCACATCCTCATGCATTCCTGGCCCAAGTGGCAGAAGAAGCGCGAAACGGAACCATCCGGCCCGTTCACCCATTGCATTTGCTGCTCAATTTATTATCGATGTGCATGTTCCCGTTTATCGGTCGGCCGGTAATACAACATAATCTTGGACTGAAAGAAGAACAGTTTAGAGAACTGATGGAACAACGTAAAAAGGAGATACCCCGCTTCGTGATCGCTGCGATTCGGGCCTGATTTTTTTTATTTAAAAATTAACCGTATGGTTAAGAAAATTATTACTTGGTTTTTGTTATTGCAACCGGTGCTTGCATTTGCCCAATCGCCGCTTACCCTGCAGCAGGCATACGACCTGGCGCAGGCCAACTATCCAGCGATTCGGCAGAAAGACCTCGTTGCAAAAACCGGCGCTATCGCTATTTCCAACCTGGGTAAAGCCTACCTGCCGCAGGTTTCGCTGAGTGCCCAGGCCAGTTATCAATCAGATGTAACCAGGATACCGCTGTCGCTTCCGGGTTTAACCATTGACCCGCCGTCCAAAGACCAGTACAAAGTGCTGGCGGACGTAAGCCAGGTATTGTACGATGGCGGCATCACACGCGAACAGCAGGAGCAACAGCGGTTGAATACAGCCGTTACACAACAACAACTCGAAGTGGAATTATACCAGGTAAAGACGCGCATCAACCAACTCTTCCTGGGCATCATTTATATTGATGCGCAATTAAAGCAGGTGGAATTAGTAAAAGCCGACCTGCAAACCGGCGTTCGCAGGATAGAGGCACAGGTGCAAAATGGCGTTGCTTTTCGCTCTAACCTTGCCATGTTGAATGCAGAAGTGCTGAAAGCCGAACAACGCGCCATTGAACTCAGGGGTTCGCGCACGGGCCTCATCAATGCATTAAATCAGTTTACAGGAAAATTGTTTGATGAAACTACCCGGTTTGAAACACCAGTGCCTGATACAATTGCCAGCGACAGCATTTCCCGGCCTGAGCTAAAATTATATGCCGACCAGGCTGCATCCATCCAGCAGCAAGACCGACTGATTCGTGCCCGCAACCGACCTCGTGCCAGCCTGTTTGCACAGGGCGGCTACGGCAGGCCGGGGCTTAACCTGCTGAAGAATGATTTTGACTTTTATTATATCGGAGGCCTTCGGCTCAACTGGTCGCTTGGCAGTATGTACACGCGTAAAAAAGAACGGGAAGCCGTAGCAATTAACCAGCAGATTGTGGCTAGCCAGCAGGAAAGTTTTCTTTTAAACACGAATACGCAACTGGCGCAAATGCATGCCGACATTGACAAATACCGGTTGCTTTGCGCATCCGACCAATCGATCATTGATCTGCGTAAAACGGTTACCGAAGCCGCAAAGGCACAACTGGAAAATGGGGTAATTACGGCTACCGATTTCCTGCAACAGGTGAATGAAGAAGACCAGGCGCGCCAGCAATTTATCATCCACCAGGTGCAATTACTACAGGCGCAAATAAATTATCGTACAATATCCGGACAACAATAAACAGAACCAAATGACAACGAATAATATAATAATGAGCGCATCAACATTTAAAAACAGGCTTGCGGCTTTACTGATCACGATGATGGCTGTGGCTTTCAGCTCCTGTAAAAGTGACAGCAGCACGGCGGATGCAACGGGTACTTTTGAGGCAGACGAGGTGATTGTGTCTTCTGAGTTGGCCGGAAAGATCATGACACTGCAAGTGGAAGAAGGAATGCACCTTGCTAAAGACAGCATCGTAGGTGAAATAGATGCCACCGGCATTGTGTTGCAGAAAGAACAGGTGGAAGCAAATATCAGCGCCCTGTCGCAAAAAACAGCTGATGTAAGTCCGCAGGTAAAATTGCTAAATGACCAGCTTGCCGTGCAGCAGTCGCAATTGGACAACCTGCTGCATGAACGCCAGCGTATTGAAAACCTCGTTCGCCAGGATGCCGCTACAGGCAAACAATTGGACGATATCAATGCCCAACTGGATGTGGCGCGCAAAAACCTGGCGGTAACGCAACAACAGATCAATGTGCAACGCAATAATGTAAACACACAGAATCGCAGTATTCTCAGCGAGGCTACGCCACTTCAAAAGCGGGTAGCTCAATTGCAGGATCAGCTGCAGCGTGCGCAGATAACGAACCCGGTGAGCGGCACCGTATTATCAAAATATGCGGAGGCCGGGGAAATTACCAGTCCTGGCAAAGCACTTTATAAGATTGCAGACTTGTCGGTGATGACGCTTCGCGCCTATATTACTGGTTCACAACTTTCGCAGGTAAAATTGGGCCAGCAGGTAACCGTGCTGGTAGATGATGGCGCGAATAAATACCGTGAGATGCCGGGAACTATTACCTGGGTGTCTGATAAAGCAGAATTTACGCCCAAGACCATCCAGACCAAAGAAGAACGGGCTAACCTCGTGTACGCGATAAAAGTGAAAGTGAAAAATGATGGTCTGCTGAAGATCGGCATGTATGGAGAAGTAAAATTCAACGGACAATGACGGCGGTAGCAACAAAAGACCTGGAAAAATCATACCGGCAGGGAAAGAAAATAATTCGGGCCCTGCAGCCGCTGAGTTTTTCCGTGGAGCAGGGCGAGTTGTTCGGCATCATCGGACCCGACGGGGCCGGCAAAACATCCCTGTTGCGCATCCTTACCACGCTGCTGCTTGCGGATGCAGGTACAGCAAGTTTAGACGGGCTGGATGTGGTAAAGGACTTCAAAGCTATTCGTAAGCGGGTGGGCTATATGCCCGGGCGATTTTCCCTGTACCAGGATCTTACCGTACAGGAAAACCTGGAGTTTTTTGCTACCATTTTTGATACCACTATTGAAGCAAATTATGAATTGATAAAAGATATCTATGCCCAAATAGAACCCTTTCGGGATAGAAGGGCGGGTAAGTTGTCGGGCGGTATGAAGCAAAAACTGGCATTGAGTTGTGCTTTGATCCATCGCCCGTCAGTGCTGCTGCTGGATGAGCCCACCACTGGTGTAGATGCCGTATCGCGCAAAGAATTCTGGGAAATGCTCAGGCGCTTGAAAAAGGAGGGGATCACCATCCTGGTGTCTACCCCTTATATGGATGAAGCCGCGCTGTGTGATCGTGTGTTGCTCTTGCAGGAAGGACGCTTGCTCTCTATTGACACGCCTGGGGGAGTGGTAGCCTCATTTGGAAAAACACTCGTGGCGGTAAAAAGCAACGATATGCTGCAATTATTACAGCGTGCGCCCCAGTTGCCGGTGGTTGAATCCATCTATGCGTTTGGAGAATATCATCACGCGGTATTAAATGAGGGCGGTACAAAAGAGCAGTTGCAGCAACAACTCCGCGAAGCGGGAATAGATGCCGAGTGCCGCGATGTGCAACCAGGCATTGAAGATTGTTTTATTGCATTAATGAAAAATGGAAATGAATAGCGGGAAAGTTATTGTAGCAGAACAACTGACCAAGCGCTTTGGTGATTTTACCGCCGTGGATGCGATTTCGTTTGAGGTAGACCGCGGTGAGATATTTGGGTTCCTGGGCGCTAATGGCGCCGGGAAAACGACCGCTATGCGGATGTTGTCTGGCTTATCCCTGCCCAGTTCCGGCACAGCACAGGTAGCAGGTTTTGATGTGTACCGGCAAACCGAGCAGATCAAACGCAATATTGGCTATATGAGCCAGAAATTTTCTTTGTACGAGGATTTAACGGTAAAGGAAAATATCCGGTTCTATGCCGGTATTTACGGTAAAAGCAATGCATTTATTCGTGAAAAAACGGCGTGGATGTTAAAGCAGTTGCGGCTTGAAGCTGAAGCTAACCAATTGGTAGCAGCACTGCCGCTGGGATGGAAACAAAAGCTGGCTTTTTCAGTTGCTATTTTTCATGAGCCCAGCATTGTATTCCTGGATGAACCTACGGGTGGTGTAGACCCCGTTACGCGGCGTGAGTTCTGGAATTTGATCTATGAAGCAGCACATCGCGGTATTACTGTTTTTGTAACCACGCATTACATGGATGAAGCTGAATATTGCAATCGCGTTTCGATCATGGTAGATGGCCGCATTGATGCATTGGATACTCCTGCGCGGTTAAAGCAACAATATGGCGCAGGCAGCATGGATGAGGTATTCCTGCAACTGGCGCGTAAAGCACAACGAACAGCCGACTGATATAAAATGAAACAGTTTAACGCATTTGTAAAAAAAGAATTCTTTCACATCTTTCGCGACCGGCGAACGTTGTTTATCCTGCTGTGCATGCCCATTGTGCAGATCATCATTTTTGGATTTGCACTCACCAACGAGGTAAAGAATGCAAAGATCGCCGTGCTGGACGGTGCCCGGGATGCGGCGAGTACTTCGCTGGCGGCTGAACTGGATGCCAGCCGCTATTTTGACGTGGTAGACTATCTACACAATAATGAAGAAATAGAAACCGAGTTTCGGAAAGGACGGGTTAAGTTGGTTGTAGTTATTCCTCCATCTTTTGATGCCGACCTGCAACACCTGCATGTAGCAAAGATCCAGTTGATAGCTGATGCGTCAGATCCCAATGTTGCCAATACGCTTACCAACTATGCCACTGCAGTGATTGGAAGCTACCAGGAACGGATTACGGCAAACAGCAAATTGCCCTATACAATTACCGCGGAAACGCGGATGCTATACAACCCGCAATTAAAGGGCGCTTATAATTTTGTTCCCGGGGTAATGGCCATGGTGTTGATGTTGGTCTGCACCATGATGACGGCCATCACCATTGTGCGGGAAAAGGAAATGGGAAATATGGAGGTGCTGCTGGCTTCTCCGTTAAAACCTTTTCGCATTATTGTAGCAAAGGCAGTGCCCTACCTGTTGCTTTCTATCGTAAACATCGGTAGCATTTTAGCGCTTAGCACCTGGGTGTTGGACGTGCCCATTCATGGCAGCCTCCTACTGCTGGTGGCAGAAAGCATTTTATTTACTATTACCTGCCTGGCGGTGGGTTTGCTTATTTCTTCTGCTACATCATCGCAGCAAACGGCGATGTTTATTTCACTGACGGGACTTTTTTTACCAACGGTGATGCTAAGCGGCTTTATGTTCCCGATCGAGAATATGCCGGTGCAGTTGCGGGTTATTTCAAATATTGTTCCGGCTAAATGGTTTTACAGGATTGTGCAGGATGTAATGATCAAGGGTCTTGGTTTTTCAGCTATCTGGAAGGAAACGCTGATCCTGCTGGGAATGATGGTAGTGCTGCTTGCGCTGGCGCGAAGGAATTTTAAAATTCGCCTGCAATAGCTGCGAAACAAAAATAGAAACTCATGCGAACCGTCAGGTTTTTATTGCAAAAAGAATTCAGGCAGATTTTCCGCAATCGTGCGATTTTGCGGATCATCTTCGTGATGCCCATGATCCAGTTGCTGATTTTGCCGCTGGCGGCTGATTACGAGATCAAAAATATCCGCCTGACGGTGATTGATCATGACCATTCCTCCTACACACAGCAACTCGTAAACAAAATAACGGCGTCGGGTTATTTTCAACTGGCAGATGCCACAGCCTCCCGGAAACAGGCCATGACCGATGTGGAGTTGGATAAGGCTGATCTTATTCTTGAATTGCCGGCGGGTTTTGAAGAGCGGTTGGTGAAAGAAAATGCCGTTACAGTCTTACTGGCGATCAATGCCATCAATGGTGTGAAAGCGAATTTGGGTGGTGCGTACCTGCGTTCTATCCTGGGAAATTTTAACCAGGACGTGCGGCTGCAATGGATACAACAGCCAAAATTTAACCCCGAGACGAGGATTGAGGTGACATCATCTAACTGGTTCAATCCCCTCATGGAATATAAATATTTTATGGTGCCGGGCATCCTGGTGATCCTCGTTACGATGGTGGGCTCATTTCTCACATCATTGAATATTGTGCGGGAAAAGGAGATTGGCACTATTGAACAGATTAACGTAACACCGATTCGCAAATACCAGTTTATATTGGGGAAATTGTTACCGTTCTGGGTACTCGGGCTGGTGGTGTTAAGCCTGGGGCTGCTGATCTCGCGACTGGTATATGGCATTACACCGCTGGGCGGGTTGTTGCCGATCTATCTTTTCTCCATGGTGTATTTGCTGGCGGTGATGGGCCTGGGCTTGCTGATCTCAACATTTACTGCTACGCAACAACAGGCCATGCTGATCTCTTTTTTCCTGATGATGATCTTTATTCTACTGGGCGGTCTGTACACTTCTATAGACAGTATGCCCGGCTGGGCACAATGGCTTACGCGATTAAATCCTGTTTCTTATTTTATTGAAGTAATGCGGATGGTGGTATTAAAGGGCAGCGGCCTGGCAGATATCCGGCCTCAATTGCTTGCGGTGGCGGGATTTGCCGTTGTTTTTAATGGTTGGGCTGTGCTGGCATACCGGAAGCGGAGCTGAAACGGGTGGATTTGCCGTTTTGGCGAAAAATGGGTTTAAATCTTGCTATAAATGGTTATATTAGAATCACTAAAACGAAAGCTATGCTCAAAATCAGTGAACTCAAATCCGGTGACATTGTTACAGTTGACGATGAGGGAGTAAAGCGCGAAGGAACTGTTGTTTCTGTAAGTCATGAAGAAAACCAGGTATTGGTGAATAACGGCATCCAGGAGTTCTGGTACAGTCCGGAAGAGATCCAGGCGATACCGCTGGATGATGCCCAGTTGTTGAAGTTGGGTTTTACCCGTGAAGACCTGGATGGCGGGGTGAAATACAAAAAAGACTCATTCCGGCTGGTGACGCCAAAAAAAGGCGATTTTTCACATGTGGATATGTGGTGGCGGGAAGACAGGCGGCATTTTAACACACATTTGAATGTTCACCAGCTTCAGAACCTGCATTTGGACATGACAAAGGTTCACCTGGAAAAACCTTAGTGATTGATTTTCAAATAATTACAAAACAGCTTTTGCTGTTTTCCACAAACCCTGTATAAAAGCTACAGGGTTTTTCATTTTTTCGCTGGTATTAGCTATCTTTGCAGCCCTAAAATTCGTATGTCGAAACAACCACTTATCAAACAGGATGGGATCATTTTAGAAGCCCTGTCGAACGCAAACTTCAGGGTGAAGCTTGAAAATGGTCATGAAATACTGGCAACGATCTCCGGGAAAATGCGGATGCACTATATCCGGATTCTTCCAGGTGATAAAGTGGGGGTGGAGCTTTCGCCGTATGATTTGACAAGGGGGCGTATCAATTTCCGATATAGGTAAACAGCGCCGGGCCTGCCTGGTGTTAAAGCTTAAAAAAATGAAAGTAAGAGCATCCATTAAGAAAAGAAGTGCAGATTGCAAGATCGTGCGTCGCAAAGGCAAACTGTACATTATTAACAAAAAGAACCCTCGCTTCAAGCAACGCCAGGGCTAAGAGCTGCCGGTTGCGGCTGTCAGCGGTCTACCTGTTGGGTAGGCATGGAACCAAGTAGAATAACAAACAACAAACAGATAATATGGCACGTATTGCCGGTGTGGATTTACCCAAAAACAAGCGAGGCGAGATCGGTCTGACCTATATATATGGTATCGGCCCTTCAACCGCCAAGTACATTCTTGACAAGAACAATATTGATCGGAGCAAGAAGGTACACGAATGGAATGATGACGATTTGAATGCCATCCGTAACACGATCACTGAAGAGTTGAAAGTGGAAGGACAGCTGCGTTCTGAAGTACAGATGAGTATCAAGCGTTTGCTGGATATTGCCTGCTACCGCGGTCTTCGTCATCGTAAAGGGTTGCCCCTGCGCGGTCAACGTACACGCACCAATAGCCGTACCCGGAAAGGGAAGCGGAAAACGGTTGCCGGTAAAAAGAAAGCACCGAAGAAATAAGCTGCAACTGGTCCACTGTTTGGGTGGCCAGTGCTGTTTTAGGACTTCATCGCCATGCGGCAGGAAATTTCCTGTTGCTGCATAAAGCACCTTCAAATACTGGTTGTAACTACGGATCCTTCGGGTGCAGGGGGAGGGTTCAGCCGGGGTTTCCCGAAAGGGGGATTTTAAACTAAACAAACGAAAGATTACCTCGATGGCAAAAGCACAAGGACAGCAGTTGAGCGCTAAGGCCGCTGCTAAAAAACGGGTAGTGAAAGTGGACGCCTACGGCGATGCACACATTTCAGCTACATTCAACAACATCATCATCAGCCTTACCAACAAGACTGGCCAGGTTATTTCCTGGAGCAGTGCCGGTAAGATGGGTTTCAAAGGTTCCAAAAAGAATACGCCTTATGCTGCGCAAATGGCCGCTGCAGACGCTGCTAAAACAGCCCTGGATGCCGGTCTGAAGCGTGTTGACGTATTTGTAAAAGGACCCGGTGCCGGTCGTGAAGGAGCTATCCGCTCCCTGTCACAATCTGGTATCGAGATCGTGATGATCAAGGATGTGACGCCTCTTCCGCACAACGGTTGCCGTCCTCCCAAGAAAAGACGCGTATAAGGAATACTTCAGGCTTTTGCTACAACGGGCTGCACTGGCAGTTTCCGCTGCAAAAGCCGGTCGTTCTTTTACATATTGAGCCAACTTCATTTTCAACAAAGGGTACACGATTGATTTTTTTAAAGCTTTTTACTGATCGTTGTACCGGTTTCTAAAAAAGCTTAAATGAAAGTATAATATGGCACGTTACAACGGTCCTAAGACCAAGATCTCCCGCATTTTTGGAGAGCCTATTTTGGGCAATGGTAAATGGTTGGGTAAGAACAGCAACCCTCCCGGTCAACACGGTGAAAAGCGCAAACGTAAAACCCTTGGTGAATACGCTTTGCAGCTGCGTGAAAAACAGAAAGCCAAATACACGTACGGCGTTCTGGAAAAACAATTCCGCAAAACATTTGAAGAAGCTGCCCGCCGGAAGGGTGTAACAGGTGAAAGCCTGATCAAACTCCTGGAAGCACGCCTCGACAATACCGTATTCCGTATGGGTATCGCTCCTTCCCGCCCGGCTGCCCGTCAGCTGGTGAGCCACAAACACATTGAAGTAAACGGTGAGGTGGTAAACATTCCTTCCTATCAACTGAAACCCGGTGACGTAATCACCATCAAAGAAGGTAGCAAGGGAAGAACATCGATCACCAGTGTGGTGCGCCCCAAGAACCCTAAGTTCAGCTGGCTGGATTGGAACGAGACGGAATTCAAAGGTACTTTCATTACGTATCCTGAACGCGAAAGTGTTCCCGAAAACATTAAGGAACAACTGATCGTTGAGTTGTACTCCAAGTAATCTTTGATCACTGCTACGGCAGTTTTGTTTCAACCATTGTAAAAAATTAAATCTGAAATATGGCAATCTTAAATTTCCAGAAACCGGATAAAATCATACTGCAAAAGGCTACCGATTTCGAAGCTCAGTTCGAGTTTCGTCCGTTGGAGCCCGGATATGGAGTTACGATCGGTAACGCGCTGCGCCGCGTGCTGCTCAACTCACTGGAAGGCTATGCAATTGTAGGCGTAAAGATTGAAGGCGTTGATCATGAATTCGCAACCATGAAAGGTGTGAGCGAAGACGTGGTAGAAATCTTCCTGAACTTGAAACAGGTTCGCTTCAAGAAGATCGTTGACCACGACGTGAACAGCGAAAAGATCATGCTGACCATCAAAAATAAAACAGAGTTCACCGCCGGTATGATCGGAGAAGGTACCCATTCCTTCCAGATCATGAACCCCGATCTGCTGATCTGCACACTTGATTCTTCTGCAAAAATGGATATCGAACTGACGATCGGTAAAGGTCGCGGTTATGTTCCCGCAGAAGAAAATAAACCAAAAGATGCACCCATGGGCTATATTCCCATCGATGCCATCTTTACCCCGATCAAGAACGTGAAGTACACGATCGAAAATACACGGGTTGAACAACGTACCGACTTCGAAAAACTGATCATGGAAGTGTCTACAGATGGTACCATCCATCCTGAAGAAGCCGTTAAACAGGCTTCACGCATCCTGATCCAGCACCTGATGATCATCACAGATGAAAACATCACTTTCGATAATAAGGAAGAGAAGAAAGAAGACCTGGTAGATGAACAAACCCTGCAACTGCGGAAAGTGCTGAAGACACCGCTGGAAGATCTCGATCTTTCCGTTCGTGCCTTCAACTGCCTGAAAGCTGCAAAAATCAACTCCCTGAGTGAACTGGTTCAATACGAACAGGAAGACCTGATGAAGTTCCGCAACTTCGGACAGAAATCCCTGGCTGAAATTGAACAGGTACTTACAGAACGCGGTCTCCATTTTGGTATGGACCTGGCGAAACTGGGTGTTGACCTTTCTGAACTTTAATCGATTTTTCACAGGCTGCTGCCTTCCGGCTGCGGCCTGTGTTATTTTATAACCAGTAGACTGTAAATCCTGACACGGTACAGTCGAATTTTAAAACCTGAATTTGCAAGCAGTTTTGAATGCTTCAAGATCGCCGGCAAATTTGCAAATTAAACAGTCATGCGTCACGGAGACAAAGTGAACAACCTTGGCCGCACAAAAGCTCACCGGGAATCCCTGCTGAGAAATCTTGCGTCTGAGTTGATCACACACAAACGAATTGTTACAACTGTTGCCAAAGCAAAAGCTTTACGCACGTTTGTAGAACCCCTGATCACCAAGGGAAAAACCAACACCACTCACCAGCGCCGCGTAGTGTTTAGCTACCTGCAAGACAAGGAAGCTGTGAAAGAGTTGTTTGGTACAGTTGTTGAAAAAGTAGGTGGCCGCCCCGGTGGTTACACCCGCATTATCAAACTGGGTGCACGCCCGGGTGATAATGCAGAACGAGCAATGATCGAACTGGTTGATTTCAACGAAATCTATGGTAAGGGCAAGGGCGAAACCAAGACCGCTGCCAAGAAAACCCGTCGTTCTGCCGGTAGCAAGAAGAAAACAGAAGCTACAACGGAGACTACGGAAGAATCAACAAGTACAGAATCCTAACCTGTACAAACAGGTTCAACGTATAAAGCCTCCGCACTTAGCGGAGGTTTTTTTTTGCAACACGGCTTGCGCAAAATGAAGTATTTTCACAGTCTTGCAGCTTGCCATTCTTTCTTCAAAAACAAATGACTACTATGGAACATCCATCAGGCAGAGCATTGCAGCAATTCCGGAATGAAGTAGGGATCAAATTCCAGCTATACAATAGCCTGTTTACCTCGCTTCCCTTTCACCGGATTGAAAAAACAGGGATCCTTTTATCTCTTCTTTCCACCATCTGCGAAGAAGGTTATAAAAAGAAACTCAGTCCTTCGGAGATCATCAGCGAATTTTTCAGTCGCCATACCACTTACACCGGGGAGCATGAACAGAACGACCTGCTGTTTCGTTTCGTACAGTATGTAGAACGCCAGGTGGTATTGTTCGACGCGCTGGAAGATGCTTCCTTCAGGCATGTGCACGACTTTAACGGAATCGGTACACTGAAGCAACTGGAGTCTGAAGTGTTACAGGACAATAAAGAAGAAGAGTTGGCCGAAAAGCTTCGTGATTTTGCAGTTCGACTCGTATTAACCGCCCACCCTACGCAGTTTTACCCGGGATCTGTGCTGGGCATCATCAACGATCTGTCCAAGGCACTTACGGAAAACAATGCAAGCCTCATCAATACCTATCTTCAACAGTTAGGTAAAACACCTTTTTTCAAAAAGAAAAAGCCCACACCCTATGATGAGGCAGTAAGCCTGATCTGGTACCTGGAGAATGTTTTTTATCCGGCCGCAGGCCGCATTGTATCCACCTTAAAAAGCCAGTTCCCGCAAGCAGTTTCACCAGATCATCCCTGTATCCAGATGGGTTTCTGGCCCGGTGGTGATCGTGATGGCAATCCCTTTGTAGTGGCGGAAACCACCTTGCAGGTAGCTAACGCGCTTCGTGGCGCTATTATCAAATGTTATTACCTGGATGTACGTAAACTACGCCGCCGCCTTACGTTTGAGGGCGTGGATGTGTTGCTGGTAGATCTTGAGGCCAAGCTCTACAACAACCTCTTTATACCTGGCATGCGCACCTCGCTTACCAGCAAGGAGATCCTGGCTACGCTGGAGCAGGTAAAAGAGATCCTTATTTACCAGCACAACGGCCTCTTTCTGCACCTGGTTAATAACCTGATCAATAAAATTGAAATCTTCGGGTTGCATTTCGCTTCGCTCGATATTCGCCAGGAAAGTACCATACACGAAAAATTATATGATGCGCTGGCAACGGCCGGTATTGCATTGCCATCGGATTATACTAAAGGAAGTTCGTCGCAAAAAATGGATTGGCTGGCTTCTATCTCTACTACCGTTGCTCCCGAAATACTTACTGATCCTGTACAGCAGGATGCGATCCGCTCTATTGAAGCAATTCGAAACATCCAGGAATATAATGGTGTGCAGGGATGTAACCGCTATATCATCAGCCAATGCAAATCTGCGGTAAATGCCATGGAAGTGTATGGACTGTTTTTGCTGGGCGGATGGAAGCCCGAAGAAATAAATGTAGATATTGTTCCGCTGTTTGAAACCATTGATGACCTGCGTGAAGCGGCTGCTGTAATGGCCACATTGTACAGTCATCCTGCATACAAGGTTCATCTCCAGCGCCGCGGTAACCGGCAAACGATCATGCTCGGTTTTTCAGACGGTACAAAGGACGGTGGCTACCTGATGGCAAACTGGAGTATTTACAAAGCGAAAGAAGAATTGACCCGCATCTCCCGTGAATATGGCGTAGAAGTGGTGTTCTTTGATGGTCGCGGGGGGCCACCATCGCGCGGCGGTGGAAAAACACATAAGTTTTACGCATCGATGGGTCATAATATCGCCAATGAAGAAATACAATTGACGATACAGGGCCAAACGGTGAGTTCCAATTTTGGCACGGTAGATTCTGCGCAGTATAATATTGAGCAATTGTTAAACGCAGGGATCAGCAACGATCTTTTTTCCAAAAGACATGAAACGCTTTCAGAAAAAGAAGAAGCGCTGCTGCAACAACTGGCCGAAGCAGGTTATGCATCCTACCTGAAGTTGAAGGAGCATCCTTACCTGGCAGATTACCTGCTGCAGGTGAGCCCGCTTCGTTTTTACAGTGAAACGAATATTGGTAGCCGCCCCGCCAAGCGCGGCAAAGGCTCGGGGCTTTCATTGAAAGATCTGCGGGCCATACCGTTTGCCGGATCATGGAGCCAGTTGAAACAAAATGTAACCGGTTATTTCGGCGTTGGTTCTGCATTACGAACAATGGATAAAGCGGGTAAACTGGGTGAATTGCAGGCGCTCTATCGTGAATCACTGTTTTTCAAAACGCTGATCGATAATTGCGAGATGGCGATGATGAAGTCATTTTTCCCATTGACGGCATTCCTGGCCAGCCACCCGCAATTTGGGGAGATCTGGCAGATGATCCAGGAAGAATATGAACTGACACGCCAATACCTGACCCGTCTTTCCGGCAATACCGAACTGATGGCTGAATACCCGGTTGAGCAACTCTCTATCATGATGCGGGAACGGATCGTGTTACCACTGGTGACCATTCAGCAATATGCATTGACGCGCATACGCGAGATTGATGAAAGCCTGGTGCAGACACCGGTAAAAGAGACGTTTGAAAAGCTGGCGATGCGTTGTTCATTTGGAATTATCAATGCAGGCCGCAATTCCGCATAGAGAAAAAATGACGGCAGGTTTTGTATTTTTGCAGTTAATCTGAGATTATGAGCAAAGTAAAAATAGGCCTGGTACAGATGACTTGTTCTGCCGATAAGGCAGCCAACCTGGCAAAGGCCATTGATGGTGTTCGCAAAGCAGCCGCTGATGGTGCACAGATTGTGTGCCTGCAGGAACTGTTTACATCACTTTATTTCTGTGATGTGGAGGATTATGACAATTTCAAACTCGCGGAACCCATTCCCGGTCCTTCAACGGAAACCTTGCAGCAGGTGGCCGGAGAACTGGGGGTAGTGATCATCGCGTCATTGTTTGAAAAGCGCGCACAGGGTATTTATCACAACACCACCGCGGTGCTGGATGCAGATGGCTCTTACCTGGGCAAATACCGGAAAATGCATATTCCGGATGATCCGGCCTATTATGAAAAATTTTATTTCACGCCTGGTGACATGGGGTATAAGGTATTTAAAACCAGGTACGCAACTATTGGTGTATTGATCTGCTGGGACCAATGGTATCCCGAAGCATCACGCATTACCGCGCTGATGGGTGCCGAGATCCTGTTTTATCCAACAGCAATTGGTTGGGCAACGTCACAGGATGCGGCGACTAACGAAGAGCAATATGGCGCATGGCAAACGATACAACGCAGCCATGCCGTTGCCAACGGTGTGCATGTGGTGAGTGTGAACCGCGTTGGCTTTGAGCAGGAAGGCGCCATGAAATTCTGGGGTGGCTCATTTGTGGCCAACCCGTTTGGCCGCATCATCTACCAGGCATCTCATGAGGAGGAAGAAACAAACGTGGTGGAAATTGATACAGCGAAGACGGATCAATACCGGACACATTGGCCGTTTATGCGCGACCGGCGTATTGATTCCTATCAGCCAATCACGAAGCGCTATATTGATGAGGATTGAAAAATCTGCATTAGGCATTCATAAGAAATCTAAAACCTGCGGAGCTTCATGCGCCGCGATCAGTAGCAAGACACATGACGCCAAAAGAACAAGGTTATTTTTTCCCCGCAGAATTTGCACCGCATACAGCCACCTGGCTTAGCTGGCCGCACAAGGAAGCCTCATGGCCGGGGAAGATTGAAAGCATTTATCCTTCCTACACAGCTTTTATTCGGGAGCTTACAAAGGGTGAACGCGTGCACATCAACGTTGCAGATGAAGCGATGAAGCGATTTGCCCTGGGATGGTTAGAAAAAGCCGGCGTGGACATGGGTAGAGTTCAATTCTTTTTTCATCCAACCAATGATGCCTGGTGCCGGGACCATGGCCCTGCATTCCTGATTAATCCGGGTGCAGCCGTACAAAAAGTGATTGTAGATTGGGGATATAATGCCTGGGGCAATAAATATCCGCCCTATGATCTTGATGATGTAATTCCAACCCTTATTGGTAAAGCATACGATATCCCGGTATATCATCCCGGTATTGTAATGGAAGGAGGTTCTGTTGAATTTAACGGCAACGGTACCGTTCTTACTTCCACCTGTTGCCTGCTCAACAAAAACAGGAATCCGCATTTAAGCAGGGAACAGGTTGAACAATACCTGCTGAACTACTACGGCATGGAGCAGGTACTGTGGGTAGAAGAAGGAATTGTTGGCGATGATACAGATGGGCATATTGACGATACGGTTCGCTTTGTAAATGCCGATACTGTTGTAACAGTAGTTGAAGAAAATCACAATGATGAAAATTATTCGTTGCTGCAGGATAATCTCAGGCAGTTAAAATCGATGCGGCTCATTGATGGGAAGCAATTGAATATTGTCGAATTACCCATGCCCGATGCGGTGATTTGGGAAGATCAGCGACTGCCTGCTTCCTATGCCAACTTCTATATTGCCAACCATTCGGTGATTGTACCCACCTTCCGCTGCGCGAAAGATGATAAGGCCTTGACTATACTCCAGGATTGTTTCCCCGGGCGGGAAGTGGTAGGTATTGATTCTACCGATATCATTTGGGGATTGGGCAGTTTTCATTGCCTTAGCCAGCAGGAACCATTGGTATAGTATGCCATACAATTCTGTAATTCGGCGATTCGCTGATTCGACACTAAAGAAAAATGTGATAATGTGCTGATGTGAAAATGTGCTAATTAATTCAATAATTCGGTGATTCGCTGATTCGATGATGGAGGAAAATGTGATAATGTGCTGATGTGAAAATGTGCTAATTAATTCAATAATTCGGTGATTCGCTGATTCGATGATGGAAGAAAAATGTGATAATGTGCTGATGTGAAAATCACTGTTGTCCGGGGAAAATAAATTGAAGGGTAAAAAAATGGGAGGCGAACCTCCCAAAAGAATGATAAGTTTGAGTTACCAGACAAAA
>JBEHYT010000016.1:0-96675 GCA_048498035.1 Bacteroidota bacterium
GAGTATGCCCGTATTCTATTTGATGCGGGTATTGGTGATATACAGTTGGTGAAGAAGGTCTATCCAATCATTGCAGGTGATGTTAATGTATTGATTGATTTTATTTCGGGATCTGCGCTGGTCCCCTACCGGGAACGGATGTTGGATGAGCAATGGAAGCTCTTTGTTGTGGAATACCGCCGTCGCGTGGAGCAGGCCTTTGAGAAATTCCCTGCTATTTATGCATTCAAGCGACTGCTGATTTATGGCAGGGCGAAGTGATGATTTTTAATTAAGGTGCTGGCATGTAAATGATGTAAGCCGTCACTTTATCGTCAATTACATTTTGCTTCATTATCGCATCAGCGAATTGCTGAAGCGTCCTTTCTTTATTGCTTTACGGGTTCCCGTAAATTCCGTTAAAAAACGGGGGAGTGCTTGGTAGAGGACTAGATACACCTTCAATATTCAGAAATGCGGCTCTCTGCATTTCGCCTGGCGTAGCCGGGAATGCACAGCTGCCGGAGCCCAATTGCCCGCAACGGCATCGCCTTTTTACGAACGTCATCCGCACCCTTCCAGGCTAATCTAATTTCCACTCTCTGCTATCTATCATCTATTCTCTATTACTTATCATCTGTTACTGTTACCTATTAATTATTCATTTTTAATTGGTTTTTTCCGTACCTTTGCGCCGCCGTAAAGAGACGAAACGGGTTCCAGGTTCTCTTCATGCGGCAGTCTATGAGAGTCTAATCTACCATATCAGCCAATGCTCCCCAATGCGGGCCGGGCATTTTATTGCGCTGATTTTCAACCTGGTAAAAATTAATTTTTCTTAACGTAACCACCAGGACTCCCAAACAAATCATTATAAATTTTCAACTAATAAACACAAACAAATAGTCATGGCCGACCTGAAATTTCAACGAAACTTTGGTATCGCGGCACACATTGACGCCGGTAAAACGACCACTACGGAGCGTATCCTCCGTTATACAGGTATGATCCACCGGATCGGTGAGGTGCACGATGGCGCTGCTACTACCGACTGGATGGAGCAGGAAAAAGAACGCGGTATCACCATTACCTCGGCAGCGGTAAGCTGCCAGTGGAACTTCCCTACCGATAAAGGGAAAGTTACCGGGGATACCAAGAAGTATTCCTTCAACATCATCGATACACCCGGTCACGTTGACTTTACCGTAGAGGTAGAGCGTTCCATGCGTGTACTGGACGGTCTGATTGCCCTGTTCTCTGCCGTTGACGGCGTAGAACCACAGTCAGAAACCGTATGGCGCCAGGCTAACCGTTATGGCGTTCCCCGTATCGGTTTTGTAAATAAGATGGACCGCGCCGGTGCCGACTTCCTCAACGTTGTAAAACAGGTAAAGGAAATGCTCGGTTCCAAAGCCGTTCCCCTGCAGTTGCCAATTGGTGCTGAAGATGATTTTAAAGGGGTGGTTGACCTTGTGAAAATGAAAGGAATTATCTGGCATATGGAAACAGAAGGTATGACCTTCGACGAAATTGATGTGCCCGAGGATATGAAAGAAGAAGCTGCCGAATGGCGCGCCAACCTGGTTGAAGCCGTAGCCGAATACGACGACAACCTGATGGAGAAATTCTTCGAAAACCCGGACAGCATCTCTGAAGATGAAATCCATGAAGCGATCCGTAAAGCAACGATCGACCTGAGCATCGTACCAATGATGTGCGGCTCTTCGTTTAAAAATAAAGGTGTACAAACTGCCCTGGATGCCGTTTGCCGCTACCTGCCTTCACCCGTGGATATCCCCGATACCAAAGGTACCGACCCGGATACCGGTGAAGAAATGGTGCGCAAGGCAGATCCTAAAGAGCCGTTTGCAGCCCTTGCTTTCAAAATCATGACCGACCCGTTTGTTGGTCGCCTGGCCTTCTTCCGCGCCTATTCAGGTCACCTGGATGCAGGTTCCTACGTACTCAACGTGCGTAGCGGTAAGAAAGAGCGGATCAGCCGGATCATGAAAATGTTTGCCAACAAGCAAAACCCCATCGACTTCATCGAAGCCGGTGATATCGGGGCTGCGGTTGGTTTCAAGGAAATCAAGACCGGAGATACCCTTTGCGACGAAGATCATCCGATCGTTCTGGAAAATATGTTCATCCCTGAGCCGGTGATCGCGATTGCGGTAGAGCCGAAAACACAGGCTGACGTGGACAAAATGGGTATGGCCATTGCCAAACTCGTAGAAGAAGATCCTACACTGCGTGTAAATACAGATGAAGATACCGGTCAAACCATCCTTCGTGGAATGGGTGAGTTGCACCTGGAGATCATCATCGACCGTATGCGTCGTGAATTTAAAGTGGAAGTAAACCAGGGAGCTCCCCAGGTTGCTTACAAAGAAGCATTCAACACTACCATCGAGCACCGCGAAACGCTGAAAAAGCAAACCGGTGGTCGTGGTAAATTCGCCGATATCGTATTCGAACTCGGACCCGTGGATGCAGAGTGGAAAGCAGAAAATGCTGATAAAAACTTCCAGTTTGTAAACAACATCGTGGGTGGTTCTATCCCCCGTGAGTTCATCCAGCCGATCCAGAAAGGATTTGAAGCTGCTATGACAAATGGTGTGCTGGCTAACTACCCGGTTGATAACATGAAGATCCGCATCTTCGATGGTAGCTTCCACGCGGTTGACTCCGATGCCATGTCGTTTGAGCTTTGTGCCAAACAAGGTTTCCGCGAAGCGGCCCGCAAAGCGAAGCCGGTATTGCTGGAACCCATCATGAAAGTGGAAGTAATTACGCCAGCCCAGTATATGGGTGATGTAACGGGTGACCTTAACCGTCGTCGTGGTATGATGGAAGGTATGGATACCCGTGCAGGTGCAGAAGTGATCAAAGCTAAAGTGCCCCTGAGCGAAATGTTCGGGTATGTAACACAGCTTCGTTCACTGAGCTCCGGACGTGCTTCTTCCACCATGGAGTTCTCGCATTACGCCCCGGCGCCGAACAACATCGCCGAAGAAGTAATCGCGAAAGTGAAAGGAAAAGTAAATGCCTGATAAAGGTGTTTGACGAATATCCCGAACCCCTGGCTCCGGCCGGGGGTTCGTTGTTAACAACATGACCGGTTACGGGTACTATTTTCCGCAATAGCGGGAAATAATTAACCAGGATCAAGGGCTAAAACGATCGCTGGCACTGGGTTTGCTGAAGGTGAGGTGAATTCCCTCCGTTTTTAGGATCCTCGTCCGGCCCCTTGTGGCCGATGAAAAACGCTTCGTTGGAAGCCCTATGGGCTTTCAACGTTTTTTTTAAAGGGATCTTTAAACACGTAAATAAGTCCGGGTAGCGAACCCACCAGTGTGATGAGATAAAACAACAGGCTGATAATCACGGCCAGGTCAGGGTCGAGGAAGAAAAACAGGGCACCTTCGCGAAAAACAAATTCACGGGTGCCGAGGCCGCCACCCAGAGAAATCGGCAATACGGTGATAACGGCCGCAGCGAGGAAAATAAAGATCCAGGCCGGCTGGGTGATGGGCAGGTGGAGTGATAACAGGATGAAATACACGGCAATTACCTGAGACAGCTGCACCAGCAGACCCAGCAGCAGGGTGGCAC
This sequence comes from Bacteroidota bacterium, assembly GCA_048498035.1. Taxonomy (GTDB): domain Bacteria; phylum Bacteroidota; class Bacteroidia; order Chitinophagales; family Chitinophagaceae; genus CADEDV01. Next base: position 3,595 of record JBEHYT010000016.1, read on the forward strand.
CAAAACTGGGTATAAAGTCGCGGAACCAGAAGCGGATAACGATATAGAGGCCGGCTACGGAACAGACCGCCCCGGTGGCCACCAGGGCCACGTAGAGGCCTTTATTGAGCACAAGAAAGCCATACACAGCCAAAATGCAGGCAAGCGCCAGCAGGCCGCTGAAGCGATCCAACAGCACTGCTGCGGCGGTTTTGCGGTAAGGGATACCATATTTCCGGGTTAGCAGCACGATTTTATACGCATCTCCGCCGATGGAACCCGGCAAAAAGAGGTTGTAGAACATCCCAAGCCAGTATAGCCGGAGATTGTCCCAGGCGGAGAGTTGCAAGCTGACATCCTTGAAATAGATATTCAGTCGCACGGCGGATATCACTTTGGAAACGATAAACAGGAGCAGGGCAACCGCCAGGTAATACCAGTTGGCCGTTTTGAGGGCATGGGCGGCGCGGGAAAAGTCGATTTTCTGGGAAACGTACCAGAGACAAACGGCGCTGACGGCAATTTTCAGCAACAGCTTGAGCCACTGTATGATGCGGTTCTTTTTTTCCGGGGCATTGTCAGACATCGGGCGCCAAGTTAGACAGATTTGGCAAGCCTGCAAAAGCCGCCCGGACCCTCTTTTTAGATAGTTGATAATTAGATAGTTAGCGAATTGTGGATTTCGGCTGTAAAATTCTTCCCCAACTATTTGGAGGATACCACTCTTGCCCATACCTTTGCACTCCCAAAAGAAAATTGGGATTTTACACATGTCTCAGCGTATCAGAATCAAATTACAGTCGTACGATCACAACCTGGTAGACAAATCAGCTGAAAAGATCGTAAAAACAGTTCGCAGTACAGGTGCTGTGGTAACAGGTCCAATTCCCCTGCCTACCCGCAAGAAGATTTTTACGGTATTGCGTTCCCCGCACGTAAACAAGAAGAGTCGTGAGCAGTTCCAGTTGGCTACGCATAAGCGTCTGCTGGATATTTATACGTCGTCTTCCCGTACGGTAGATGCGTTGAGCAAGCTGGATTTGCCCAGCGGTGTGGAAGTGGAGATCAAGGCGTAGTGATCAGGATGTAGTGTTAGGTAGGCGCTGTGGCCGGTAACGGTAAAAGAAGTTCTTATAAATAAATTTTTGCTATCTCTCAATCATTCCCGCGAGAGCGGAGATGAAAAAAGAGCTCTGGTGTATTAACATAAAACAAGCCATTCAGGGTTTGTTTACTGTCGGTACTTCCATCGTTCATCACGCGCCAGCGGGGTGAATTAAAACTCGGATCATTTGCAGGTATGCTTGCGGATGTTTAGCGAGGAAAGGGAAAAGGTCGGCAGCAAACGGGGATTGAAACGCCCACAGTTGTATTCCAACGGCTGTGGATACCAAGCGATGTCCCAATAATCCTGCAGGCATAAATCAAACAAGATGAAAGGTATTATTGGAAAAAAAATCGGGATGACCAGCGTTTTCGATCCGTCCGGCAGGCAGACTGCTTGTACGATTATCGAAGCAGGTCCCTGTGTAGTTACCCAGGTAAAGACAAAAGAGTCTGACGGGTACAATGCGCTCCAGCTTTCTTTTGGAGACAAAAAAGAGAAGCATGCCACCCAGGCAGAAGTGAATCACTTCGCAAAAGCTTCCACTGCTCCCAAAAAATTTTCCAAAGAATTTCGTGATTTCGGTATTGACAAGAATATCGGTGAAACTGTAACTGTTGACATTTTCGCTGAAGGCGACCAGGTTGAGGTTGTAGGTACCACAAAAGGTAAGGGTTTCCAGGGTGTTGTAAAGCGCCATGGTTTCTCTGGTGTGGGTGAGCAATCGCACGGTCAGCATGACCGTCAGCGTGCCCCGGGTTCACTGGGTAACTCATCAGATGCCAGCCGTGTAATGAAAGGTATGCGTATGGCGGGTCGTATGGGTACAGACCGTGTTAAAATGAAGGGATTGAAAGTGGTAAAGGTATTTGCCGACAAGAACTACATCCTGGTTAGCGGATCTGTACCGGGTCATAACGGTTCAATCGTTTTGATCCAGAAGTAATCATCAACGAGAGCAGCAAAGTGAAACTGCGGTTTTGCTTTAAAAAAATAAGAAAATGCAAGTAGAAGTTTTAAATAGTAAAGGAAAGAAAACAGGCCGCACGGTGGAACTGCCCGAAGAGATCTTTGGTGTAGAGCCGAATGACCATGTCATTTACCTGGCTGTTAAGCAATACCTCGCGGCGCAGCGCCAGGGTACGCATAAGGTGAAAACCCGTGCGGAAGTGCAAGGTGCCAGCCGCAAACTGCATCGTCAAAAAGGTACGGGTGGAAGCCGTAAGGGTAATATCCGTAACCCGTTGTACAAAGGCGGTGGTACCATCTTTGGTCCCAAGCCCCATGCGTACGACATTAAACTGAACCGTAACGTAAAGGCGCTGGCTAAATTCTCTGCCCTTTCTTACAAGGTAAAAGAGAACAACCTGGTGGTGCTGGAAGATGTGAAGATGGAGAAACCCCGGACGGGTGAATTTGTTTCCATCCTGAAAGGATTGGATGCTACGGATAAAAAAGTGCTGTTCCTGACATCGGATGCAGTAGGGCTGGATGATAACCTGACACTGTCTTTCCGCAACCTGCCGAATGTATTGGGTTATAAATTTCATGATATGAATACCTATGATATCGTGAATTCTAACCTGATTGTTCTGACAGAAGGTGCAGTAAACCAGCTGAACGAGGACGTGAAAGCGTAAGTGAACGGTAATTCTAAATTTTTTAAATAGAAAGAAATGAAACTTTCTGAAGTATTGATAAAACCCATTTTGACTGAAAAAGCGAATGCTCAGCAGGAAAAGCTGGCGCGCTATGCGTTCAAAGTGGCACGGAAAGCGAATAAGCTGGAAATCAAAAGAGCGGTAGAAAGCTTTTACGGTGTGAACGTAACCAAGGTGAATACCGTGGTAGTTCCTGGTAAAGCAAAGAGCCGTTTCACCAAATCTGGTGTGATTTCAGGCCGTAAGCCTGCTTACAAAAAGGCTTTCGTAACAGTTGCTGACGGTGAAACCATTGATCTGTATTCAAGCATTTAATGGACCGGGGCAACCCTTGAAAGGCAAACAACCGCCGCGAAGTGTTGAATGAAAAGAACATCCCGCAAGGGAAAAGAAACAAAAAATGGCATTAAGAAAATTTAAACCCATCACGGCCGGTACTCGTTGGAGAATTGGAAATGCGTATGCAGAAGTGACTACCAACGTTCCGGAAAAGTCGCTGGTTGAAACGAAGAAGAAAACCGGTGGTCGTAACTCTTCAGGTCACCTGTCTATGCGTTATCGTGGCGGTGGACACAAACAGAAATATCGCCTGGTTGACTTCAAGCGTGACAAGTTTAACGTGGAAGCAACTGTAAAATCGATTGAATATGATCCGAACCGTACAGCGTTTATCGCGCTGATCGAGTACACGGATGGTGAAAAGCGTTATATCCTGGCGCCCCAGGGCCTGCAGGTAGGAACTGTGGTAGTGAGTGGATTGGAAGTAGCTCCTGAAATCGGGAATGCGCTGCCAATGAAGAATATGCCGTTGGGTACTAACATTCACAATATTGAAATGCAGCCTGGCCAGGGTGGTAAGCTTGCGCGTAGCGCCGGTTCTTCAGCCCAGCTGACCAGCAAGGAAGAAAAATATGCGGTGTTGAAAATGCCAAGTGGTGAGCTCCGCAAGGTATTGATCAACTGTTTTGCAACGGTAGGTGTGGTAAGTAACAGTGATCACGGTTTGCAGAGCATGGGTAAAGCCGGTCGTAACCGTTGGAAAGGTATCCGCCCGAGAAACCGTGGTGTTGCGATGAACCCTGTAGATCACCCGATGGGTGGTGGTGAAGGTAAAGCTTCCGGTGGTCAGCCTCGCAGCCGCAATGGCCAATACTCAAGAGGTCTGAAAACAAGGACCCGTGGTAAGGGCAGCGACAAACTGATCATCCAGCGTAAGAACGGAAGTAAGCTGGCGAAGTAATTAAAAATGTGCAGGTGTGAATGTGAAAATTGAGTTTGCACCTGCTTTGAAAAATAAGAAATTAATTGTGGAGGTCTTTTCACATTTCCACATTTTCAAATTTTCAAATTCAACAAATGGCTCGTTCGATTAAAAAAGGTCCTTATATCGCTACTCACCTGGAAAAAAAGGTGCTTGCGATGAATGAAGGCAAGAACAAAAAGGGAGTGATCAAAACCTGGAGCCGTCGCTCTACGATTTCTCCTGATTTTGTTGGACATACATTCGCGGTGCACAATGGCAACAAGTTCATCCCTGTGTATGTAACAGAATTCATGGTAGGTCATAAACTGGGTGAGTTTGCACCCACCCGCCAGTTCAAAGGACACTCTAAAAAAGAAGGATAATTAAACAGGCGGGAATTTATAACCCCCGGCTGAAAAATTGATATAAAATGGGATCTAGAAAAAAAATTGCGGCTGATGCCCGTAAGGAAGAAAGGAAGAATTATTCCGGCGCTGTATTGCGAAACTATCCTACATCTCCGCGTAAGATGCGTTTGCTGGCTGACCTGATTCGTGGTCAGAAGGTTGAAAAAGTGCTGGCTGAGCTGGAGCACAATCCCAAACATCCGGCAGTGCCCCTGCGCAAGCTGGTGTTGAGTGCCATTGCGAACTGGAAGCAGAAGAATGAGAGTGGTGATGAAAGCCAGCTGGTGGTAACCAAAGTGTTTGTAGACGGCGCCCGTACGCTGAAGCGTATGCGCCCGGCTCCCCAGGGGCGTGGATACCGTGTGCGGAAGCGCAGCAACCACGTAACACTGGAAGTGGGAACAAAAGAAGCCTGAATAAAAAGGTGAACGGCCCTGGTGGGTGTGTTTGCCGGAATTAGAAAATAAAATTTTGATCGTGGGGTTTAATTGTGATGCTCCACAAATTCAAATAGTCAAATTTAAAAAATGGGTCAAAAAGCAAATCCAATCGGCAACAGGTTAGGTATCATCCGTGGATGGGAATCTAACTGGTACGGCAACAAAAAAGATTTTGCCTCCAAGCTGATCGAGGATAACAAGATCAGAACGTACCTGAATGCCCGTATCAATAAAGGTGGAATTTCAAAGATCGTTATTGAGCGGACCCTGGGTAAGCTGATCATTACCATTCACACTTCCAAACCCGGTATTATCATCGGTAAAGGTGGTGGTGAAGTAGACCGTATCAAAGAAGAGCTGAAGAAGCTGACTGGTAAGGATGATGTGCAAATCAACATCCTGGAGATCCGTCGTCCTGAACTGGATGCGATGATCGTTGCTGATACGATTGCCCGCCAGATCGAGAACCGGATCAACTATAAAAGAGCGATTAAAATGTCTATCGCTTCTGCACTTCGTATGGGTGCTGAAGGGATCAAGGTAAAGGTGGCCGGCCGTTTGGGTGGTGCTGAAATTGCCCGTACGGAAGAGATCAAGCAAGGTCGTGTGCCGCTGCATACATTCCGGATGGATATTGATTATGCAAATGTATTTGCGCTGACTGTATACGGAAAGATCGGTATCAAAGTTTGGATCTGTAAGGGTGAAGTGCTGGCAAAGCGTGACCTGAACCTGAACTTTGTGGGTGGTAAGAGCGAGGTGAGTGATCGTCGTGAGCGCAGGGACGACCAGCGTGATGATCGCCGCGGTGACCGCCGTGGTGGTGGAGATCGCCGGGGTGGTGGACGCCGTGGTTGATACGGAGTTAAAGTGCAGGTGGAACATGTGAAAATTCAGTTTCCATTTGCCTGAAGAGATAAAATTTTGAATGTGGTTATCATTTTCACATTTCCACATTTTCGGATTTTCAAATTGATTTAAAATGTTACAACCGAAAAGAACGAAGCACAGGAAAATGCAAAAGGGTCGCATGAAAGGCGATGCCAAAAGGGGTACTACCATTGCATTTGGATCATATGCGCTGAAGGCACTGGATCAGCACTGGATCACAGATCGCCAGATTGAAGCTGCCCGCCAGGCACTGACCCGTGAAATGAAACGGGAAGGTAATGTGTGGATCCGCATTTTCCCTGATAAGCCAATTACCCGCAAGCCACTTGAAGTGCGGATGGGTAAGGGTAAAGGTAACCTGGAGTTTTGGGCTGCTGTAGTGAAACCGGGTCGCATCCTCTTTGAAGTGGATGGTGTGAGTGAGCAGGTGGCGCGCGCTTCCCTGGCCCTGGCGGCCGGAAAGTTGCCGATCAAAACCAAGTTTATTGTTCGTCGTGATTTGGTAACTGCTTAATTCAATGACTGAAGATGTAAATGTGAAAGGATGCTGATGGCTGGTGAGGATTGAGTTTCACATTTCCACATTTCCAAATTTTCAAATTAATAAAGATGTCAAAGAAAGCTGATTTTGTAAAAAGCATCCACGGGATGAATGAGCAGGACCTGAAGGCTCGCCTGGAAGATGATAGCCTGCGCCTGAAGAAGCTGGAGTTCGCACATGCGATTTCTCAGCTTGAGAATCCCATGACTATCCGTGGTTTGCGCCGGGATATTGCACGCCTGAAAACCGAATTGAAAAAAAGGCAAAACGCATAATAAAAGCCAGCGAGTGGCTTCATTGCACAGGGTGATCCCTGGCTAAAAACTTACAACAATGACCGAAAGAAATTTAAGAAAAACAAGGATAGGTATCGTTACCAGCAACAAGATGGCTAAAACGATCACCGTTGCCATTGAGCGGAAAGTAAAACACCCTATCTACGGTAAATTCTTGAAAAAGACAACCAAACTGCATGCGCATGATGAAAAGAATGAGTGCAGCATTGGTGATCTGGTAAAGATCATGGAAACCCGTCCGCTCAGCAAATCAAAACGCTGGAGACTGGTTGAGGTGGTAGAGAAAGTGAAGTAAGCACTGGAGGCGTTGTTGGAGTAGCCCTGAGCTATGGCGATGCCGTCCGGAAGAAAAAATGATTAATCAAAAAGGCTGCTAACAGCTAGCAGCGTAAAGCTAAAAGCTAATAAGATGATACAGCAAGAGAGCCGGTTAAATGTAGCGGATAACAGCGGTGCTAAAGAAGTGCTTTGCATCCGTGTACTGGGTAACAGCGGACAGCGTTATGCCAAGATCGGCGATAAGATCGTTGTAACCGTAAAAGATGCCTTGCCCGCCGGCGGTATCAAGAAAGGTACGGTTGCCAAGGCGGTAATCGTTCGCACCACCAACAAACTGCGTCGCAAAGACGGTTCATACATCCGTTTTGATGATAATGCCGTGGTATTGCTGAACCAGGCTGATGAGCCGCGTGGTACGCGGATCTTTGGACCGGTAGCCCGTGAGCTTCGCGACAAGGGTTATATGAAAATTATTTCACTGGCCCCTGAAGTACTGTAAAAAAGCATCGGCTATTAGCATATCGCTATTAGCGTGAAACTATATGAATGAAATGCTAGAGGAGATTCAGCCACCCGCGAATAGCCGATAGCTAAAAGCTAAAATAAAATGAAAACAAGATTTAAACCCAAGTACAATATCCGGAAAGGAGACAGTGTGGTGGTGATTGCCGGCGACGACAAGGCGCTTGACAAACCCCGCACCGTAAAAGAGGTATTGGTGGATGAAGGGAAAGTGATTGTGGAAGGTGTAAACATCATTTCACGGCATACAAAGCCTTCTGCCCAGAATACAAAGGGTGGTATCATTAAGAAAGAAGCCCCGATCCATATCAGCAATGTTATGCTGTGGGATTCTTCACAAAAAGCTGGCGTCCGCGTAAACCGCGTTCGCAAAGAAGGCAAAACAGAACGGGTTTTTAAAACCAAGAAAACGCAGGGAGGTAAAAAATAATGAGCACGAAAACATATACCCCGAGACTGGCTTCGAAGTACAAGAACGAAGTACTTCCGGCCCTGGTAAAGAAATTCGGCTATGGCTCGATCATGCAGGCACCGCGTCTTGCCAAGATCTGCCTGAACCGTGGTGTGAACGGCGCCGTTTCTGACAAGAAAATGATCGATGTAGCTATCGACGAGCTGTCTACCATTACCGGACAGAAAGCCGTATCTACCATGTCCAAAAAAGACATCTCCAACTTCAAACTCAGGAAGCACATGCCGATTGGCGCCCGTGTAACCCTGCGTGGTGAAAAGATGTTTGAATTCCTGGACAGGCTGATCTCTGTAGCGCTGCCCCGCGTACGTGACTTCAAAGGAATCAATGAAAAGGCATTTGATGGCCGCGGAAATTACACTTTGGGTGTAACCGAACAAATCATCTTCCCTGAAATTGACATCGATAAAGTAAGCAAGATCACCGGAATGGATATCACTTTTGTGACTACCGCCAACACCGATGAAGAAGCTTATGAGCTGCTGAAGGAACTGGGAATGCCTTTCCGTAATGCAGCAAAACAGTCAAACTAAAACATTAAAAAGAATAAATAACCATTATGGCTAAAACTTCAGTAAAGGCCAGGCAGACAAAAAGAGAACGTATGGTGGCCAAGTTTGCCGCTAAACGTGAAGAGCTGAAAAATGCCGGAGATTGGAAGGCACTGGATGAATTGCCCAAGAACTCTTCCAAAGTTCGCCTGAAGAACCGCTGCCAGTTGAGCGGTCGTCCGAAAGGATATGTCCGTTACTTCGGAATTTCCCGGGTTGCCCTGCGCGATATGGCGCTGAATGGCAAGATCCCAGGTTTGAAAAAGGCAAGCTGGTAAACGCTTGAACAGTTTGGCACCCGTGCCACTGTTTCGTAAACAAACTTTTGTAATACTAAACTTTTCCAATTGTCCCGGTAGAACCGGGGCGTAGGAGGGCAAAAAATATGGTAACAGATCCTATTGCAGATTTTCTGACCAGAATTCGTAACGCACAAATGGCTGGTCACCGCGTGGTAGACATTCCTGCTTCTAACCTGAAGAAGCGTATGACGGAAATCCTGTACAACCAGGGTTATATCCTGAAATACAAATTTGAAGATGACAACAAACAGGGTGTGATCAAGATCGCGTTGAAATATGACGCAGCTACCAAACAGCCGGCTATCCAGAGCATGGAGCGCATCAGCCGTCCCGGTCTGCGCCAGTATGCAAAACCTGCCGACTTTCGCCGCGTTAAAAACGGCCTGGGAGTAGCTATTCTGTCTACTTCCAAAGGAGTAATGACAGATAAGGAAGCCAAAGCCCAGAATGTGGGTGGTGAAGTGCTGTGCTACGTGTATTAATCCGCACTGCCAATACATTAAGCCGAATAGATACTAGGCTGACCGGTTGGCAGGTATTAAGCAATAAAATTTAAAAAATCGTATCATGTCTCGTATAGGTAAAAAAACGATCGTTATTCCTGAAGGTGTTACAGTTACTGTTGGAAAAGACAATGTGATCACTGTAAAAGGAAAGAAAGGTGAACTGAAACAGGAAGTGGATCGTGATATCACTGTAGAAGTGAAGGATGGCCATGTAACAATTGGCCGCCCTACTGACCAGATCCGTCACCGCGCCATGCATGGCCTGTACCGTGCATTGCTGGCCAACCTGGTAAAAGGCGTAACTGATGGTTACGAGCGTAAACTGGAATTGATCGGTGTGGGTTTTAAAGCCACCAACCAGGGCAACCTGCTGGATCTGTCACTGGGTTATTCGCACAATATCATCTTTGAAGTTCCCAAAGAACTTAAAGTAGCAACTATCCAGGAAAAGGGTCAAAATCCGATCATCACCCTGGAAGGTATCGACAAGCAGTTGATTGGACAGGTGGCTGCCAAACTGCGCGGATTGCGTAAGCCTGAGCCGTACAAAGGAAAAGGTGTTCGCTATGTGGGTGAAGTGGTGCGTAAGAAAGCTGGTAAAGCGGCCGGTAAATAATTAATGTGGAAATAAGCCGGCTGAACGGCCTGCAGGTTTCCATGTGTTACAGATTTTCACATTTAACGTTCCTGGCAGTATCAGGAAATAAATTAAATAACGATGAGTTCAAACGTAAAAACAGCAAGAAGGCAGCGAATCCGCCACAACATCCGCAAAAAGATCAGCGGAACAACGGCAAAGCCACGCCTGAGCGTTTTCCGCAGCAATACAGATATCTATGTTCAGATCATTGATGATACAAACGGCGCCACACTGGCATCGGCTTCATCAAAAGATAAAGACATTGCTGCTCAAAAAGGCACCAAGAGCGAAAAGAGCAAACTGGTTGGCGCTGCAATTGCACGCAAAGCCAGCGAGCTGGGACTGAAAGATGTGGTGTTTGATCGCGGAGGATATATGTACCACGGACGGGTAAAATCCCTGGCAGATGGTGCACGTGAAGGCGGTTTGCAATTCTAAGCGAAACAAATAATAGCAGATAACACGAGACGGTCCGGCCCCGGTCTGGCTGTCTAAATTCCAAAATAAGACTATGTCAAAAGTAACTTTAAACAGGGTAAAAGCAGGCGACCTCGAATTGAAAGACAAAGTGGTTGCAATCAACCGCGTTGTAAAGACAACGAAAGGCGGTCGTACATTCAGCTTTTCTGCCCTGGTTGTAGTAGGAAACGAAAACGGTGTGGTTGGCCATGGTTTGGGTAAAGCCAAGGAAGTTCAGGAAGCGATCACCAAAGGGATTGAAGATGCGAAGAAAAATCTCATCAAAGTTCCGGTAATGAAAGGAACCATCCCCCATGATCAGTGGGCAAAAGAAGGCGCCGCCAAAGTATTGATCAAACCCGCAGCACATGGTACCGGTGTAATTGCCGGAGGTTCCATGCGCGCCGTACTGGAAAGCGCCGGTGTTACAGACGTTCTGGCCAAATCACTGGGTTCTGCCAACCCCCACAACGTGGTAAAAGCTACGTTCAAAGCGCTGGCCATGCTGCGTGAGCCGGTAAATGTTGCCAAAACACGCCGTGTAGGTTTGAAGAAAGTATTCAACGGTTAATCAGTTTACTGTTTCTTGCTTGGTGTGTGCGCTACCGCGCAACGCATCGATCACAGCAGCTAGACCCAAACGAATAGAAATGAAAAAGATCAAGATTACACTCGTAAAAAGCCCGATTGACCGTCCTGAACGGCAAAAGCTGACCCTGAAGGCATTGGGATTGAACAAAACCAACTCCAGCCGTGAGGTAGAAGCTACCCCGCAGGTAATGGGAATGGTAAAAAAGGTTGAACACCTCCTGAAGGTAGAAGACAGTAAATAACTCTGAGCCACCGGGACAAGTGCCCGGTGATCTATTTTAATAACAAGCGAGGGGAAATAACCCCGTAAGTAAAAATTAAACACATGAATCTTCATCAATTACGTCCCGCCAAAGGTGCTACCCACAAAGAAAAACGTATCGGTCGCGGAGATGGTTCCGGACATGGCGGTACTTCTACAAAAGGTACAAAAGGTGCACAAAGCCGCACCGGTTTCAAAAACAAACGTGCACACGAAGGTGGCCAGATGCCCATTCAGCGCCGTGTACCTAAACGCGGATTCAACAACATCCACCGCGTAGAATACAAAGTATTTAACATCGGCCAGGTAGATCAGCTTGCTGAAAAATACGGGTTCAAAGAGTTTTCACTTGAAAACCTCTACATGAACAACCTCGTTAGCCAAAATGACAAAGTGAAGATACTGGGCAACGGTGAACTGAAAGGTAAATTTGCATTTAAAGTGAACGCCATCAGCGAAAAAGCCAAGTCGGCAATTGAAGCTGCCGGTGGTAGCGTTGAAATTGTTAAGTAAATTTCACTAAATTGCAATGACGCATCCCGGTGCGTCTTTTTGCTTTTTACCGAATCGAAACATGAATGTTTAAAGGCTCTTAAATACCTTTAATTCCCGTGAAGAAAATTATTAAAACGTTTAAGAACATCTGGAGTATCGAGGAACTAAGGACGAAGATCATCTTCACCCTTTCGCTGATCCTGATCTACCGGGTGGGTTCTTTCATTACCCTGCCAGGCGTTGACCCGCTGGCAATGGCAAACAAAGCTGCTTCTTCCAAATCTACCGGTATCATTGACCTGATCAACAGCTTCTCCGGTGGTGCCTTTAACCAGGCTTCCATCTTTGCGCTGGGGATCATGCCATATATCTCGGCATCTATCTTCATGCAATTGTTAACCGTACTGGTGCCCAAGTTCATGAAGATGCAGAAGGATGAAAGCGGACGTAAAAAGATCAATCAATATACCCGCTACCTTACCGTACTGGTAACTATCGGGCAGGCCGCCGCCTACGTTAAGTATGTGCAGCAAATGGCCCAGAGCAATCCCGGAATGATGCTCGCAGGTCTGTCGCCCAGTCTGTTCATGCTGTCTACCATCGTTGTACTTACCGCCGGTACCATGTTTGTAATGTGGTTAGGTGAAAAGATCACCGATAAAGGACTTGGTAACGGTACTTCCCTGATCATCATGGTTGGGATCCTGGCCCGTCTTCCGCAAGCATTCCTGGCAGAACTGGCCGCAAAAGCTGCCCCCGGTAGCGGTGGAATCCTGATCTTCATCCTGGAAATCGTAATCCTGATCGCAATCATCATGGGATGTATCCTGCTGATCCAGGGCGTACGAAAAGTGACCGTCAATTATGCCAAGCAAATCATCGGCAGCCGCCAGATGGGAGCAGGCCAGCGCCAGTTCCTTCCACTGAAAGTGAACAGCGCCGGTGTAATGCCGATCATCTTTGCCCAGGCAATTATCTTCCTGCCTACCCTGGTTAACATCGGGCAAACAGGAAAGAAACTGCCAGACATCTTTACGCAACAAACCAATCCCTGGCACATGTTGATCTACTCTGTAGTGGTTATCGGGTTTACCTTCCTGTACACTGCACTGATCTTCAACCCGCGCCAGATTGCAGATAACCTGAAACAAAGCAATGGATTCATTCCCGGCGTAAAACCCGGTCAGCCTACCGCTGATTTCATCGGTGTTATCATGGACCGCATCACACTGCCAGGCGCCGTTGCGCTTGCATTGATCGGTATCCTTCCCGGGTTTGCCCAACTTTGCCATGTAACTATCGGGTTTTCCGCCTTCTTCGGTGGTACCTCGCTGCTGATCATGGTAGGTGTTATCCTGGATACGCTGCAGCAAATTGAAACCCAATTGCTCATGCGCCAGTACGATGGCCTTATGAAAAGCGGTCGCGTACAGGGACGTCAGGCTGCATCTGCAATACAGATCTAGTCTAAAAACACGCTTTATACAGGCCCCGTGCAGTTTAACCGCACGGGGCTTTTGATTTAGAAGGGCTTAGCCAGCCCTTCCCGGATACGCCGGAAAAATGGTAACTTTGCAGTTAATATGATGATCATTAAGACCGATGAACAGGTAGAGAAAATGCGGCAAAGCGCCCTGCTCGTTAGTAAAACGCTGACGCAAATTGCAACGGTGCTGAAACCCGGCGTTTCCACGCTGGCGCTGGATAAACAGATCGGCGAATTTATCCGCGATCACCAGGCGATTCCCTCTTTTTTAAATTATATGGGGTATCCTTTTAACTCCTGCATTTCCGTAAATGATGTGGTAGTACATGGCCTGCCGGGAAAAGAAGAATTAAAAGACGGCGATATCGTTTCAATTGACACCGGTGTTATTCTCGACGGCTGGCATGGAGATCACGCCTATACATTCGCCATTGGCGATCCCGGCCCGGCGGTACTTCAACTGGTACGTGCTACCAAGGAATCACTTTATAAAGGAATTGAAAAAGCGGTTGATGGAAATCGCGTGGGCGATATTGCCTTTGCCATCCAGGAACATACCGAAAGGAAATTTGGCTACGGCGTTGTGCGGGAACTGGTAGGGCACGGCCTTGGAAAAAGTATGCACGAAGATCCGCAAGTACCCAATTACGGTAAACGCGGCAGCGGTCCCAAACTGAAAAGCGGACTCGTACTGGCCATTGAACCCATGATCAACCTGGGCAAGCGTGAAGTGTTTACCGAAAGCGATGGCTGGACTGTACGCACCAAAGACGGCAAACCTTCGGTTCACTTTGAACATGATGTATGCGTACGGAAGGGCAAAGCCGACATTCTTTCCAATTACCGAACTATAGAAGAAGCGGAGGCCGCCAATCCCAATCTATTTACCGGCGTGCAAACAGCTGAAGCTATTTCCTGACCGGTTGGCTCAATGAGTTTTCAGCAATGAATCCCACATCCAAAACACTGGTAGTGATCGGCGGTGGCGCAGCAGGTTTTTTTTGCGCTGTTAATGCCGCTCGCATCAATCCCAACCTGCGTGTTATTATTCTTGAAAAAACAAGCAAACTTCTTTCAAAAGTAAAGGTGAGCGGAGGCGGACGTTGCAATGTAACGCACTCCTGTTTCGAGATTAGCACGATGAGCAAAAGCTATCCCCGTGGCGGAAATTTTTTAAAGAAAGCTTTTCATCAATTTTTTACTACAGATACACTGGAGTGGTTTGGAGAACGCGGCGTAACCATAAAGGCCGAAGCCGATGGACGAATGTTCCCGGACACGAACGATTCCCAGACAATTATCAACTGCCTCGTCAGGGAAGCGAATCGATATCAGGTGGAAGTGATGATGAATACCACGATAACCGGGTTTCGGAAAAATGGCAACAAGTGGATATTGGAAACGAATAACCGGGAAGTACCCGATGCCGATTATGTTTGCATCGCCTGCGGCGGATTTCCGAAAGCGGAACAATTTAACTGGCTGGCATCCCTGGGGCATTCGATTGAGCCGCCGGTACCTTCTCTTTTTACCTTCAACCTCCCGAAACATCCCATCACAGCGCTGATGGGCGTAAGCATTGACAAAGCCCAGGTAAAACTGAATGGAACAAAACTTGAACAAACCGGTTCGGTGCTCATTACGCATTGGGGACTAAGCGGTCCGGCTATTTTGAAATTAAGTGCCTGGGGCGCACGGGACCTTGCCGCAGCGAACTATCATTTTACAGCAACCATCAACTGGCTATCCAAATTTCATGAGCAATCCCTTGCAAGCCAATTTCAATTGTGGCGACGTGAAAAAGCGGCGCAGAAAATTGATGCGCGGAATATGCTCGGGTTGCCGCAGCGACTCTGGGAATTTTTGTTGACGGAAAGTGGAATTACGCCGGGCACCCGCTGGACCGACGTGCCGGCGCGCGAGATGAACCGGCTTGTCAAAAATTGTTGCAGCTATACGGTTGATATCAACGGGAAAACAACTTTTAAGGAAGAATTTGTTACTGCAGGAGGTGTACAACTGGCAGACGTGAATGTAACCACTATGGAAAGTCGATTGCAAACCGGTATCTATTTCGCGGGGGAGATCCTGGACGTTGACGGAATTACAGGCGGCTATAATTTCCAGAATGCGTGGACAACGGGTTTTATCGCTGCGCAAGCCATTGCGGCTGTTGCCGGATGAGTACGTTTATTCCAGTTGTGATTTCAATTGTACATAAGACCAGGCACAAAAGGGAAGTAGGAGAAACAACTCCCAGGCATAACGCCATGGGATAGCAATATGGCATAAGAAAGCAATTGCTGCAAGATAGAAGGGATAAATAAGCAGGAGCAGCGAAAACAACACCGAATCATAGTGATCGTTGGAACGGGTTCGCGTCCAGGTAAAATGTTTAATAGGAAGGTAGAGCGGCGCATGCAGCAACAATCCCAACAAAGCAGGTAGGGCGAGAACAATTTTTAAAATTACAGGCGGTGCCACTTTTAATTGTTCGCGAAGGGCAGAGCTCCCTTTCGGGATTTCCAACACCAGTTGTTCCAACTGCTCTTTTAACTGTGCATTGAACTGGCTGTGCTGAAGACCTTCCGACTGCCGAAGGTCGATCGCGTCTGCTGTAATGGGCGTTCCGAAATTGATCCAGACATTTTTTCCAAATTTCCGAAAGGAACTATAGTTGAGGCCAACCGGTATTACCTGGAGTGGAATTTGCTTCTGCCATGCTTTTAGCGCGAGGCGCGCTGTTCCTTTTTTTAAGGGGCGCAAATGCCATTCGTTGATACATTTTCCTTCACTGAAAATGCATACGATCTGTTGTTGCCTGAAGAGCGATATACAATCGGCAAACGTTCGATAATTTTCCTGCAGGTTTTCGACGCCCTCACTGGTACGATACACAGGAAGGATTCGAAGTTTGCGAAGCAATCCTGCTGTGCTTTTTCTCCGGAAGGCATCACCTCTTGCAAGCGACCAGACAGGTTGCTGAAACAACGCATCCAGGAGAATAGAATCAAGAAATGAATTGGGATGATTGCAGGCCAGCAATACCGGGCCTTTTGTTTTTAACAGGACCGGATCATTGATAAAAATGCGGCGACAGAAGATGGGCAGGGCCAGGTTCACCCACCATTTAAGCACGCGGTACAGCAAGTTTTTTAGGTGAATATAGGGGTTTGGGTCGTTAATTTTCAGAGATGAGCCGGGAGTGAAAACAGGAGGTAGCGGCTGTAGGAGGGACAAAAGCAAAAATAATTTATATAAATAATTGAAGATCAAATATTTGTCGCTTTTTTCGCATTTGTAAAACTCCTGATTTCGTCGTATCTTTGCAACCCCGATTTAAAACCGTCGGGATTTTTATCATGTTTGAAAACCAGATTAAAAAACAACTAAACGCTGATGCCCAGGAGGGTAGCGCTGCAACTACGGCAGACGTGACCCCTACAGCGACAACAAATGAACCTGCGCAGGCCTTTGTTGAAGAGCAATCGGGAGCACACGATGATTTCGATTGGAGTGTAGACAAACGCAACGTCATTTCCTATACAGATGATGAGAAGGTTAAGTACGACAAAGTGTACGACGAAACTTTTATTCAGCTGAACGATGGGGAACTGATCCAGGGAATCGTGGTTGGTCTTACTAAAACAGATGTTGTACTCAATATCGGTTTTAAAAGTGACGGTCTGATCTCTCTGAATGAATTCCGTGATATCCCGGGTCTGAAGATTGGGGATGAAGTGGAAGTAATGATTGTAGACAAGGAAGACCGCAATGGTCACCTGAATCTCAGTCGCCGCCAGGCACGTATTACCCGTGCATGGGAGCGCATTGTGGAGGTACACAAAACCGGTGAAGTAATTACCGGTACGGTAACTTCTAAAACGAAAGGTGGTTTGATCGTGGACGTGTTTGGAATGGAAACCTTCCTGCCCGGATCACAGATCGACGTTAAACCTGTTACAGACTACGATCAATTTGTAGGAAAAACAATGGAATTCAAGGTGGTGAAGATCAACGAAGCCATCAAGAACGCGGTTGTTTCCCACAAGGCGCTGATCGAAAGCGATATCGAAGCACAACGTGCAGAGATCATGAGCAAACTGGAAAAAGGACAGGTGCTGGAAGGTACTGTGAAGAACATCACCGACTTTGGTGCGTTCATGGACCTCGGCGGCCTGGATGGTTTGCTGTATATCACCGATATTTCATGGGGACGTATTTCTCACCCGAGCGAGGTGTTGAAGATGGACCAAAAGCTGAACGTAGTAGTTCTCGATTTCGACGACGAGAAAAAACGTATCAGTCTTGGTTTGAAACAACTGACTCCGCATCCGTGGGATGTGCTGCCTGAAAATATCCAGGAAGGAAATATTGTTAAAGGTCGCGTTGTAAATATTGAAGATTACGGTGCGTTCCTCGAGATCATGCCGGGTGTAGAAGGCCTTGTTCACGTAAGTGAAATTACATGGGCTAATACGCCGATCAATGCCAAGGAATTCTTCAAACTGGGTGATGAGCATGAAGCAAAGATTGTAACGCTGGACAAGGAAAGTCGCAAGATGAGCCTGTCTATCAAGCAACTTTCTCCTGATCCCTGGAATGATATCGAAACCAAATTTGCAGAAGGTAGCCGTCATACCGGCCTGGTGAAAAACATTACCAATTACGGTGTGTTTGTTGAACTGGCTCCTGGTATTGGTGGTATGATCCACATTAGTGACCTGAGCTGGTTGAAGCGTTTCAACCACCCCAATGAGTACACGAAAGTGGGCTCCAATATTGATGTTGTGATCCTTGGCATCGACAAGGAGAACCGCAAGCTGCAACTGGGTCACAAACAACTGGAAGAAGATCCCTGGAATACCCTGCAGGATACCTTTGCCGTTGGAACTATCCACGAAGGCACTGTGAGCCGCAGGGATGATAAGGGCGCGATTGTCCAGTTGCCGTATGGCCTGGAAGGTTTTGCTCCTAACCGTCACCTGGCGAAGGAAGATGGTAAGAGCATTGGCGCTGATGAAACAGCCCAATTCATGGTGATCGAATTCGATCGCAATGAAAAACGCATCGTGGTATCTCATACCCGTATCTGGGAACAGGGTAAGGTAGAAGAAGCCGAGGCTGCCAAGAAGGAAGCCCGTGCTGACGCGGACCGTACCAAGAAAGCCGTTAAGAACATCCAGAACAAGGTAGAAAAAGCCACCCTGGGCGACCTGGGCGTGCTGGCTGACCTGAAAAAGAAGCTGGAAGGCGGCGAAAACAGCGAAGAGGCTAAATCTGAATAAATAAGGCCCAATTATCGTAAAAACCCCTGCCTCCAGGCAGGGGTTTTTTTGTAGGGGGTATTGTTTATACCAAGTTTTTGTACTTACTTTACCGCGGAATAACCATCCAGCCTTCCCGTATCCTTCGCAATTCCATCCCGCTATCCCACTGAACTGCCTCCTCCAAAATTTGTGAAAAGCTTTTAGGTTTTCAGCAGGCATGTATGCTGCTGCCAATGTTCTCCATGAAGAGCCCAACGGGTTCGTATTCACTCATTGTTATAAACCATAAAAGCTCGAGCATGAAACATTTCTCCTTATCAATCATCGCAGGTTTACTGTCGGTTGCGGCATCGGCCCAGTTTACGGCCATATCCACCGCCCCTAAAGCCTGTCTCGGTACTTGTACCACCTCTTCAACTATTGATGTTTGTCCGGCTAACGGAAGCACAGTAGTATCTATTTTTCAAAATGGAAGTCACATCAGCGGTACCGGTAACAGTGCAGGTACCACTGCGGGTTCGCAATGGCGTTATCGCAATGTAGCCGTGATTGACGGCCAAACGGTAAATGCGATCGTTACCGTTGATGAAATCTATCACGCTGTCCTGGATAACATTGACGATGATGCAGCAGTAGACCAAAACAACAACTCGATTGGCAGTTACTTTGCTCCCCGGATCGGGCCCGATCAAAACCTGCGAAACACTTCCCGCCAGGGCTATGTGCAGTTTACCGTAGCTTTTTTCAAAAATAGTACCGGTACCAACAGCGGCAATAATACTGCGGATTTCGCGGTATCAGTTTCGCTTACAGATATGAACTATGTGCACTATGACATTGATGGTAATGCAGAAAATTCTAATAATGCAAATGCGGCGTGGTTCCGTGAAACCGGTGTTGCTAAACGCATTACTACAACCAATCCAAGCGTATTGGCCAATGCATCTACCGAGTTAGTTCCTTATACCTACAATGCCAGCAGCGGAGCTGACTGGACTGGTTTCGGTGGTAGCGTTTGCGAGCGCGATGGTGTTTCCCGTTGCTCTGAAGTAATTGCTTCCTTTAAATATACCGGCGCCCAGCCTTCCATCACCTTCCGTATGGGTTATGATTTTAAGGCTGATAACAATGGTTATAATGTAGGTTCGCCGGTACGCCAGTATGGTTCACGCCTGGGATGTTTCTTCTTCCCGCAACAAACCACACTGCCTTTGCGTTTGCTGAGCTTCAACGGCGCATACCGCAATGGTATTGCTACGCTGAACTGGACTACTGATAACGAAACCAATTTCTCCAAATTCGATATCGAGCGCAGCACAGATGGTACCCGCTTTAGCGTTATCGGTACAAAATATGCAACAGGTTCTGCCAGCGCAAGAGCAAACTATGAACTGCTGGATGATCTGAATGCAGAAAGCGCTTCCGTATTCTACTATCGCTTGAAAATGATTGATGCGGATGGCAAATTCACCTATAGCCAGATCGTAGTGCTTCGCAAAGAAAATAAAGGCATCATGGGCGTTATCCTTAGCCCGAACCCCGTGGTGAATGGTTTTGCAACAGTTCGCATGACGGCTGCTCAACGCGGCTCTGTTGAACTTCGCGTGGTAGACCAGGCTGGCCGTGTAGTAGTACGCCAGGCGCAGCAGGTATATGAAGGAAATAATTCCATCACACTCCAGGTGCAACACCTGCAGTCTGGTATTTATACCCTGCAGATACTGGATGGAGAAGCGCTGCTGGCAAGCAAATTCTCTGTAGTACGATAAGATTATCACTCATTGATCATAAAAAACGGGTTGTTCGAAAGAACAACCCGTTTTTAGTTAACAGGTAAAAATTAATAATTAATAATTGGTTCGGTGCAATAGGATTAACGTTGGTATGCAAGTCTGGAATCTCGCTTTATTGTTGTGGCTTAATCATTGAACACCACCCCTCATTATCGAATCATCGAATTATGAATTACTGAATTAATCACATTCTTTGTACTTTGCAGGTATCGAAAACCGGGGTTTATAAAACGTGGTTATGGGCTCAATAGCAGATCGGTTGCGGCACTTTCATCCTGTCAGGAAGATCGTTTATTTCTTTGTGGGTTTAATTTCCTACCCGGGTCTTGCCCTGGTTAATAAACTACGTATATCCGGAACAGAACATATAAAAGAGCTGCCCCGCAGAAATGTACTGTTTGTCAGCAATCACCAGACCTACTTTGCAGACGTTATCACTTTTCTGCATATTTTCTGTGCGGTAAAATGGGGCAAGAAAGATCGCCTGGGTATTCCTTATTATTTATTGAATCCATTTACAAGGGTCAACTATGTGGCCGCGGAACAAACCATGAAGGGATCCTGGATCAGCCGGCTATTTTTACTCGCCGGGGGGCTTACGGTACGCCGTACCTGGAATTCGGATTCAAAGGAATCCCGTAAAGGCCTTGATCCTTCAGACACCCGGAAAATTACCCGCGCGCTGCGCGATAACTGGGTGATCACATTTCCGCAGGGCACCACCAAGCCATTTGCACCGGCAAGAAAGGGAACCGCGCTGATTATTAAGCAAACCAGGCCAATCGTAATACCAGTTGTTATCAATGGATTCTGGCGCGCCTTTAATAAAAAAGGATTGCGGTTTAAAAAGAAAGGTTCCCTGCTGACCGTTACGTTTAAAGCGCCACTTGACATTGATTACGATGCATCCAGCGAAAGCATCACTGCCCAATTGATGGAAGCCATCGAGCAGAGTAAAAGTTATATGCTACGCGGCAAACACCACGCGATGGCTAATCCTTAAAAAATAACGCTTTTAGTTCTACGGCATCGTCCGGTTTCATCTTACCTCCCAGGATCAACCGAAGCTGGCGGCGGCGAAGGGCACCGTCAAATAATTTTTTCTCCTCATCCGTTTGCGGCGTTACCGGAGGTACCGGCCGCGGACGACGGTTGGGATCCAATGCCACAAAAGTGTAGTAGGCTTCGTTGCTTTTATATTTATATTGATGGGTAAGATCCTCACCCCATACCCGCAAATGTATTTCCATGGACGAATTGAAGGAGCGTGTAACCTTTGCTTCAATATGAACCACATTCCCCAGTTTTATAGGATTTTCAAACGAGATATTATCCACCGAAGCCGTAACAACAGGCGCGTTGCAATGTTTTTGCGCGGCAAGCGCAGCTGCAATATCCATCCAGTACATCAGGCGGCCACCCATCAGGTTTCCGAACACATTGGTGTCGTTGGGCAACACGAGTTCTGTCATAATCGTAAGACTGGCCGAAGCGGTGCGGGGATCCATACAAAATTTTTGCAAAGATACGGAGGTTCAGGACTTTGCAACCAGGAAAGGCTGAAGCCAGATTAGCTGTTCTGTTCAAAGGCTTTGGCGGATTGAGCTTCTTTTTCCTATTTTTGCGCGGCCCGAACAACTGTTCGGCTGATCTAATAACGCGCTATATGGATACCAACCCGCAGCCGGTTTCTTTTGATAATACGGAGTTTGCATTTGAGTACAAGACTGACCGAGAACTTCGTAAGGCGCGCTTTCTCTTTTCTGCAATGGGTAAGTCCTGGCTGGTACGCCTGGGCACAAGGCTAACGCCATGGGCCATACGGGCCGGTCTGCCAGTGAAAGGAATTATCCGGAATACAATTTTCAAACAGTTTGTTGGTGGTGAAACGCTGGAGCAAACGGCGCTTGTGGCGGAAGCGCTGGGAAAATATCATGTACAGGTTATTTTGGATTATGGCGTAGAAGGCGGTGATGATGGAGAAGAAGGTTTTGAACATGCTACCGAAGAATTTATACGTGTTATTAACTATGCGGCCACGCAGCCCAATATTCCGTTTATGAGCATTAAGGTAACCGGGTTTGCGCGTTTTGCATTACTGGAAAAACTGGATGCCGCCATGGAAAAAGCCAGCGGATCACTAATGAAACGGTATTTCTCGGCAGTAGAAGCGCTACCGGGAGAGGAACGTGAAGAATGGCACCGGGTGCGTACCCGGATGATGCGGATCTGCGCACGTGCTGCCGAATGCAACATGGGCGTATTGGTGGATGCTGAAGAAACATGGATACAGGATCCCGTGGATGCGCTGACTATCCTGGTGATGGATCAGTTTAACAAAGAAGCCTGTGTTGTATTCAATACCATTCAACATTACCGGCATGACCGGTTGGCATTTCTGAAAGATTGTTATGCAGCGGCAGAAGAGCGGAACTTTATCCTGGGCGCCAAACTCGTTCGGGGCGCGTATATGGAAAAAGAACGCAAACGCGCCGCGACTCAACAATATCCCTCGCCCATCCAGGCTACCAAGGAAGACAGCGATCATGATTATAATGAAGGCGTTCGTTTTTGTATTGATCATCTCAACAGGATATCACTGATCGTTGCCTCCCATAATGAATATAGCAACCTGCTGGCTGTACAACTACTGCAGGAAAAAGGGTTGCCCATGAATCATCCACATGTCCATTTTAGCCAGCTGTATGGAATGAGTGATAATATCACATTTAATCTCGCACATGCCGGCTGCTCTGTTAGCAAATACCTTCCGTTTGGCCCCATCAAAGATGTGATTCCCTACCTGATGCGGCGGGCGCAGGAAAATACTTCAGTAAAAAGACAAACAGGCCGCGAACTGTCATTGATCCGCAAGGAACTGAAACGCCGCGCTACCGCCGGCAGGTAACTTATGCACATATTGGACCTCTGGTATCATTCTTGACAATTTCCGGCAAATCCCACCTGCCAACGCTTATGTCCTGAGTTTTACAAAAATGTTGAATCATGCTGTTGTCCGTGATATCTCCGCGGGATTTCGTTGAATTTCTCCGGATCACTGCATGGATTGCATTGCCCGTGCTGGCGATTGTAATCATACTTGCAGTTCTGCAACATTACTGGCGTATAAAAAAACTGCGTTTGAAAGGAATACCTGCCGCAGAAGCGGGAGATCATCTTCCTCCAGACACGCATGTTTTTTTTGATCATTCCGGTCTGCTGAATAAATACCGGAAGCGGATGAGTTATTACCAGGCGCGGTATCATGCACTGCGGACAGATTTTGAAAAATTACAGCAGGATCAGCAGCAAAAAACAACAATATTAAATCATCTGGATATGGAAAATGCACAACAACATCAATTTTCCGGTAACGTACCCGGTACGGAACAAAACCTAGAGCAATTTAATGAAGCCGGTCGCGAAACCGGTGCATCCGAACAGTCGATCAATACGATCGATACCGGTGACGCAGCAACAGAAATTTCCTGTATCCGTGTGTTACTACAGGACCGAACTGCGCAAATCGGATTTTTACAGGATCAGTTGGAACAACGTGTACGCGGATTTTACCAGCAGGAAAAAGAATGGCAGCAGGTTCAGCAGCAACTGCTGGATGAAAAAAAAGAATTGCTTTCAGCGATGGAAGGGGTGGCTGCCGAGCATGCCGGCCAACTGGCGGAAGCAGAAGAACAACTTCAACAACAGATATTGGTGGCTGAAGAAGAAGCCAGGCTCTCAGCCGTCCGGCATGACCAGGTGATCTTCCTGGAAAACCAGTTGCGCGAAATACAACAACAGAATCAAATCCTGGATGCGGCGCTGGAAGACGAAAGGGACCGTGCTGCCGCGCTGCGAAATGAAATCGAAGAAATTTCCCTGAAATCGGTTGCACTGGAACAACAACTTCAAAACCGCAGACAACGACTGCAGGGTATGTACCGGCATTTACAGGAACTGGTGGAGCAGGAAGACGCTATTACTGAAACAGTTGAAAGAGATCAGCCGGATAACCCGGGTGCATATAAAAATATGATTGCGTTATAGCGTATGTTATATAGTAAATATTGTGTGGCGAAATTGAACAGGTAATTGCACGGTGCAAAATTATTTTCTGCAACGATAATAGATTATATCAACTATTTGTAATAAACTTGAGATAAGTTTAACATTTCGCTGCGATTGCCTACATCTACTGCTATATCTGAACTGCAACAACGGATTGCTTTGTACGAAGACATTAAATCGTATGAAAAGCTTTACCAGCTTATGTTTGATCAGTTGCACCTGTTTTCATTTTCGATCGTGAAATCCAGGGAAGCTGCTGAAGAGATCGTTTCAGACGTGTTTATCAAGATCTGGCAAATTCGCTCAAGACTCACTGAAATCGAGAATCTGCGCGTCTATTTGTTTACCATTGCGAAAAATTTTTCGATTAATTATATCCACAAACACTATAAGAACATCCCGCATAGTATTGATGATATGGATGTGGAACCGGTAGTTACCATCGCCAACCCGGAAGAGCTTTGTATTTCTTCCGAGATGGTCAACCGCATCCGGCAGGCCATTCATCAATTGCCTCCACAGTGCCGCCTTATATTCCAGTTGATAAAGGAAGATGGCTTTCGTTATCGCGAAGCGGCTGAAATACTGAACATCTCGGTGCTTACAGTGCGTAACCAATTGGCGATTGCCGTCCGGAAAATTGCTGCGGTCCTTCCCGCGCATAACGAAGATGGCAAAGCGGTCCGCAACCTGCGCCAAATACTGCATTCCTGATTTTTTTTTAATTGCTTTGGTACATTTCTCCCAGGCTCCCTGTCTTATAGGTAACAGGACTGTTTTTTATGAACCAGGATCGTTTTTGGGAACTTGTCAGTTTGCGTTTGTCGGGCGAAGCCACGGCATCCGAATTGGTTGAGTTAGAAACACTACTGAAGGAAAATCCTTCGGAGAGCCAGCGGGTAGATACGCTGGTATCGATCTGGTCTGCGCAAAATAAAGAACAGGTACCGGTGAATCGCAAGGAAGTCTTTAACCGTCATTTGCAACGTCTTAGCACGCATCTATCCAAACCCGTTTTGCAATATGATGACGAGGATGCAGTGCCTGTTGCAATTCAAACTCCTGTTGCAAGAATGCCGTTACGGAGATGGGGTTGGGTAGCCGGTTTGGCAGCCTGCCTGCTGGTTGGACTTGTAATTTTTACCAACCGTTCCTCCAACACGGTTGCTGCAAGGGAAGCGCAAAATACGATTTCTACGAAGCGCGGATCCAAGTCGAAAGTGCAATTACCGGATGGATCGGAAGTTTGGTTGAATGCAGACAGCCGTATTACCTATAAAGAAAACTTCCAGGGTCAAAACCGGGAAGTTCAGCTGCAGGGCGAAGCTTTTTTTGATGTGGCCCGGGATGATGCCCGCCCTTTTATCATCCATACACCTTCGATCGATGTACGTGTGTTGGGGACTGCGTTTAATGTAAGGGCTTATGCCGATGAGAAGAATACGGAAACCTCCCTGATCCGCGGATCTGTGGAAATCACACTTGTGAAGAGCCCCGATCGGAAGAAGATCATTTTGAAGCCCAATGATAAACTGATCGTTAATAATGAACTGGCAACAGTGTTGGATAAACGGGCCGATGATGCAGCAGCGCCATTGTTAACGCTGGGAAAAATCAAATACCAGGCAAAAGATACACTTGCGCAGGAAACCATGTGGACATTGAACAAACTGGTATTTGACGCTGAACCTATCGAAGAAGTAGCGCTGAAGCTTGAGCGCTGGTATGATGTGAAAGTCACTATTGCTGATGAAGCCTTACGGAAAACGCCATTCACCGGAACATTTGAGGGGGAAAGCCTGGAAACAGTGCTGGAAGCCATGCGACTAACCGGTATCAAAAGTATAGTCAACCGGCGCGAGGTTACTTTGCGCCAGTAGAAACAAAGCCAACTTATTACTGAAACTGTTTCATCCACCCCGCATCGGGGAGTGGAATCCTGATTGCTTAATCAAAACTGCATGCATATGAAAAGACAAACCTGACCCCGCATAAAAAAAACGGAGAATGTTTGCAGCATTCCCCGTTACTAACGACAGAAAAATTGCTCTGGCGTGAGCAAATTCCAATCATCAAATCAAAACTAAGGTATGAAAAAAAATGGACAAGTCATGCCCCCGGGCGTGGCTACCCAGATTATCAAATGCTTGCTGCTGATGAAGATAACGTTACTCCTGATTATTGCACTTTCTCTTCAGTCTTTTGGCCGTGGATACGGGCAGGAGAGTATCAGTATCAGGCTTGAAAAAGCCCATCTCAAAAAAGCATTTAAAGCAATAGAAGAGCAGGGCGTTTTCCGGTTCGTATATAAAGACGAGATACTTCCCCGCGATCTGCGGGTTACTATGGATGTACACGAGCGCCCGCTTAATGAAGTGCTGGACAAGATGTTGCAGAACACGCATCTTGCTTTCCATCGCATGGGTGGCAACCTGGTAGTGATCACCAACAGTGAGGGAACGCTGAACGTGGCCACCGGGAAGCCTTTTATAAGCGTTACCGGCCGCGTTACCGATGATAAGGGAGAACCGTTGGTTGGCGTGTCGGTACAGGAAAAAGGCGGCACCGCCGGCGTCATCACCCGGGACGACGGTGTTTTTATGTTGAATATCTCGAAGCCAGACGCCGTGCTGGTCTTTAGCTATATTGGATTTGAAACAGTGGAAATATCCATGGCAGGAAAAACATCTGTGTCTGTTCAGATGAAAACCGCCAACAAAAGTATTTCCGAAGTGGTGGTAGTAGGTTACGGGCAGCAACGGAAAAGCCTGGTAACCGGCGCCATTTCTTCCGTTAAAGCCGAGCAGCTTTCAACGGTATCATCTACACGCCTTGACCAGGCGCTACAGGGCCGCTCACCCGGCGTTGTGATACTGCCCACTTCCGGTCAGCCCGGCGCGGGTCTTAATATCCGCATCCGTGGAGCAGGTTCCAATCGAAATTCTAACCCGCTTTTTATTATTGATGGTGTTAGAGCCGGTGGTATTGAATACCTGGATCCTGCAGATGTGGCCTCTGTTGAAATTTTAAAAGACGCCGCTTCCGCTGCGATTTATGGCGCCGAAGGCGCCAATGGGGTGATCCTGATCACCACTAAAACCGGTAAACGTAACAGCTCCGAAGTAAGTTATAGCGGTCAGTACTCCTGGCAGTCGGTGAAGAAAGATTTCATCACCATGATGGACGCGCAACAGTACCAGCAATATCTTACCGAAGCCAATGTAGCCGGCGCGCCTACACAGGCAGAAGTAGCAGGACTGGGAAAAGGCACCAACTGGCTGGGTGAAGTACTTCAGACAGCGCCCCAGCAACATCATACCCTGCAATTCAGCGGTGGCAATGATAAATCAACCTATTTGCTGAGCGGAAGCATCTTTACACAGGAAGGTGTTGTAGGCGGGGATAAAGCCCGTTTCCAGCGTTATTCCGTTCGCTTTAACGGTGATCATAAAATGAAATCCTGGCTTACCGTTGGTAACCGCATCGCGTATTCACAATTCCGCCGCAAAGCAATTTCTGATAATAATGAATTTGGATCCATCCTGGCCAGCGCACTGGTAATGGATCCGCTGACACCGGTCCTTTATGAAGACGGCGTATATCCACAACATGTATTGAACGCACTTGCCGCCAATAAACCATTGTACCGGGATGCGAACGGCGATATCTATGGTATTTCCAAATTCCTGAAAGGTGAATATGGCAACCCGGTAGCACGTATTGATATGGCACATGGTGAAAACATCCAGAACAAAATTGTGGGTAGTGTGTATGCCGACATCACCCCGTTTAAAGGATTCACTTTCACTTCCCGGTTTGGCATTGACGCGGCATTCCAGGTAGGCCATAGCTGGACGCCGACGTTCTGGTTCTCCGATGAGAGCACCAACACCGTGGCCAACGGATCTGATTACAGCAACAACTGGTACACCTGGCAGTGGGAAAATTTCGGCACGTATAAAAGGACGATTGGCGAACATTCATTTACTGTACTCGCCGGTGTGTCTGCCATCAAAACGCATGAATACCATATGGGTGGCAGTTATTCCGGTCTGTTTAAGGAAGATGACCGGTTTTCTTATGCCGACTTTGTGCCGGATGCGCAGGACAGGATTGGAAGTACTGTGTTGGATTATACACTGGCCTCATTTTTTGGACGGGCTACCTATTCGTTCAAAGATCGTTATTTGCTAACGGCCTCTTTACGCCGGGATGGAAGTTCCAAACTGGCTCCCGGTAGCCAGTGGAAATTATATCCTGCTGTTTCAGCAGGCTGGGTGTTGTCGAATGAAGATTTTTTCAAAAAATCAGTTGGCGACCGTGTAAACTATGTAAAAATCCGCGGCAGCTGGGGACAAAACGGGAATGTTAGTTCAGTGGGCGTTGGTGAATGGAAAAATTCCATTGGTGCCAACCTGATCTACCCGGATGCATTGGGGACGTTTTTGGTGGGCGCAGCGCCGTCCAGCCTGGCCAACCCTTCGCTTCGCTGGGAAACAAGTGAACAACTTGATTTTGGTGCCGACATGGCATTCTTCAACAATCACCTGAATGTAACGATCGACTATTATAAGAAGACAACCAAAGACCTGTTGACGGATGGTAATGCGCCACTGATTGCAGGTAATACATTGCGAACAAAAAATGCGGGTAATGTAGAGAACCGCGGATGGGAATTTGATATTTCCTATCTCAACCGCCCTGCGTCCCGCTCAGACCTGTCGTATGAAATTGGTATCAACCTGGCCACGTTGCATAACCAGGTTACCTACCTGGATCCTTCTTCACCCATTGTGTATGGAGCAGGAATTGGTACGGGCTGGTCTGCTACCGCTATGCAGGTTGGCTTGCCGCTCTGGTATTTCAATGGCTATAAAACTGCGGGTATTTTCCAGACCCAGGAGCAGATCAATGATTACATCACTAAAAATAACCTGACGGGTTACAATCCAAAACCCGGCGATCCTATCGTGGTAAATACAAATGGCGATAATTTGATCTCGCCTGCAGATATGACTAACATCGGTAGCCCGCATCCGAAATTCACCTATGGCGGACGGGTAAGCCTGGGTTACAAAGGATTTGATCTGCTTGTTTTTGCACAGGGGCAAACAGGTAACGAGATCCTGATGGGCTTTAACAGGCTTGACCGCAGCACTGCCAATAAACCTGCATTTTTCTTCACGGATCGCTGGACCGGCGCGGGTAGCACCAATACCTGGTTTGCCGCCAATGCATCCAACCCGTATATCTACAATGGAGACCTGATGATCTTTGACGGTTCGTTTATGAAGATCCGCCAGTTACAATTGGGTTATACATTGCCTAAAAAAATGATGGAACGGATGCATATCAACAATGCCCGTTTCTATGTATCGCTGGATGACTTCTTCACCTTCACCAAGTACCCCGGTACAGATCCTGAAGGAGGAAGCAATAGCCAAAACAGTATCGGAATTGATCGCGGTGGTTACCCAATTCCACGCAAGGCGATCCTTGGTATTTCATTCAGTTTCTAACAATCAAAAGCAAGAAAAATGAAAAAATATTTTTTCCGCATCACACTGGTCAGTCTGGGTTTTCTTTTTGTTGCCAGCGGATGTAAGAAATTTCTCGATCAACCGGTGCCTGGCGCCTATGCTGAGGAAGATTTTTATAAAACAGACCAGGATGTAACCCAGGCAGTAACGGGTGTGTATGATATGATGCAGGCGCACTACAACAGCAGCTGGGGAAGCATCTTCATGGTTAAATCACTGCTGTCGGATGAAAGTAATGCTGGCGGTAATGATGCCGGTGATCAGCCGGGATATCAAACCCTTGATGATTACACGTTTGACGCTACCAACGACAAGGTGAAAGAAGCCTGGAGGATGTGCTACTTCACGATCTATCGCGCCAATAAAGTGATCAATCGCGCAGATGGCGGAACACCGCTTCGCAAACGACTGATTGCAGAAGCTAAATTTTTGCGTGCATACAATTATTTCGAACTGGTATCACTATGGGGTGACGTACCGCTGGTACTGGATGATATTCCACCTGGCAGTTATACCTCCACTGGTCGTAAACCCAAAGCAGATGTATACGCCCAGATTGAAAAAGATCTCAATGAAGCTATTGCAGATTTGCCGTTGAAGAGTGTATACACAGGCGGCGACAGGTTTCGGGTAGCGAAGGGTGCTGCACAGGCGTTGCTTGGGAAAGCATTGCTTTACGAGCAAAAATATGCAGACGCTGCAGCACAGTTTCAACTGGTGATCAGTTCCAATGAATATGACCTTGCACCTTCTATCGGTGCGTGTTTTTCAAAAGCCTACGAATTCGGCATCGAATCGCTTTTTGAAGTGTCGTATTCATCAGATCGCGCGTACGACTGGAGTAACTTCCCCTGGGGTGCGGCTCCGGAAAGCAATATCCACATCCAGCTGATGGGACCACGTGCCGACTATTACACCATGGCGCCTGGCGATTCATTAATTGCAGGCTGGGGATTTATACGTCCGAAGAAAAAGCTCTGGGATGCTTTTATTGCCGCAGGCGACGTAGTGCGTCGCAAACAATGCATGATGTCTGAAGCTGAACTGATAACTGCTGGTGGCGCATGGAGCAATCCCACTGCTTATGATTATGAAGGTTATTTTCAACGCAAATATGGTTCATTTGTATCCCAAACCGGTGCGCCGGTGGGAGAGTTGAACTATGGCACCAACTGGCGCCAGATTCGTTATGCCGATGTATTGTTGATGGCGGCGGAAGCCTATAACAAATCCAGCCAGGACAACAAAGCATTGCCATTGATTAATAAAGTTCGTGCGAGATCGGGTCTTGCAGCGCTGGGCTCTTCCGGCACTGCTCTTTTTGAAGATATCGTAAAAGAACGCGAACTGGAACTTGCCTTTGAAGGATTCCGTTATACAGATCTCGTTCGTTGGGGTAAAGCTGCAACAGAACTCGGTCCCCTGGGTTACCAGGAGGGAAAACACAACGTGTTGCCGATCCCTGATTTTGATGTAAGAACAGCCCACCTGGAACAAAACCTGCATTACTAATTTTATAAACGCCATTCGGCGCTCCCGGCAACTACATTTTTGCCGGGAGTGCTTACGGCACTGCTTTTTCCTCTATAAGCAATCAGCGAGCAGTTCGTAGGGGTGGACGTATTAACCTGTCCAGGTTGGATATTCTCCACCCTTTTTTAAAACAACGCAATCATGAAATCTATTTTCAGTTTCCTGTTCCTGGTTTCTGTGTGCCTGTCCGCGACTCCCGTTTGCGCGCAGCGCGAAATGCACAGTAACTCCAATACAATCATTGATGCCCTGGTGAAAAAAATGACGCTGGAAGAAAAAGTGGCGATGATACATGCCAGTTCTTCATTTACCTCTGGCGGCGTGCCCCGGTTGAACATCCCCGAACTGGTGATGTCTGACGGGCCCCATGGTGTTCGGCTGGAACATGGACGTGATTGGGAACCTGATCATAACGTGTATGACTCCGGCACTTACCTGCCTACGGGTGTTTGCCTGGCTGCCACCTGGAATCCAAAGCTCGGATATGCATTCGGTACGGTGCTTGGGAGCGAAGCCAACTATCGCGGAAAGGATGTGATTCTCGGGCCGGGGATCAATATTATCCGTACACCGCTCAACGGCCGCAACTTTGAATACCAGAGTGAAGATCCGTATTTGGTAGGTAAAATGGTGACGGGCTATATACGTGGTGTGCAGGACCAGGACGTGGCTGCCTGTGTAAAACACTATATCGCCAACAACCAGGAGGTGCAGCGGAATTTTGTAAACGTGGAGATGAGTGAACGCGCACTGCGCGAAATTTATCTTCCGGGTTTTAAAGCTGCGGTAACCGAAGGCGGAGTGTACACATTAATGGGATCATACAATCTTTTTCGCGGGCAGTATGCCGCGGAAAATGATTACCTGCTGAATAAAATCCTGAAAACAGAATGGAATTTTAAAGGCGCTGTGATCAGCGACTGGGGCGCGATTCACAATACCATGGAGGCGATGTGGAACGGATGTGACATTGAAATGGGAACTGATCTTTCCATGTTGCCGAATCCTGAT
The DNA here is from genome assembly GCA_048498035.1 of Bacteroidota bacterium. Taxonomy (GTDB): domain Bacteria; phylum Bacteroidota; class Bacteroidia; order Chitinophagales; family Chitinophagaceae; genus CADEDV01. The sequence goes on from JBEHYT010000016.1 coordinate 35,938, forward strand.
TACAACCGGTTTTTTATGGCAGACACGGTGATTCAACTTGTAAAAGCAGGCAAGCTGCCGGAACGTGTGGTAGACGAAAAGGTGCGCCGGATACTGACGGTGATGTATAACACCAGGTTATTGGACGGAACCCGCAAAAAAGGCGAATACAATACCAAGGAACACCAGCAAACCGCACGAAAAGTGGCAGAGGAAGGGATCGTACTGCTGAAAAATGAGAACAACCTGCTACCGATCAACAAGAAGGTGCGCAGTATTGCGGTAATTGGTTATAATGCCGTTCGGCCGCAGTCGATGGGAGGGGGAAGTTCTCAAATCAAGGCATTTTACGAGATAACACCGCTGCAGGGTTTACAAAATCAGATGGGTGAAAATGTAAAAATTACCTATAGCCAGGGCTACAACATCTCCCGGGATGCAAAAGCCGATAAAGATCTTATTGACGCGGCTGTTGCCAACGCAACTGCGGCGGATATGACGATTATAGTGGGCGGATGGACGCACGGTTATAACTACAGGTTATGGGCCGATAACGCGTATGACGCCGAAGATGTAGACAAACCCGACATGAATATGCCCTTTGGGCAGGATGAACTGATCCGTGCCGTTGTTAAGGCAAATCCCAATACGGTGGTGGTTTTAATGGGCGGCGGACCGGTGGATATGACACCCTGGGTAGATGAGATCCCAGCAATTGTGCAGGCCTGGTATCCGGGGATGGAAGGTGGCAATGCGCTGGCTGAAATTCTGTCCGGTGCAGTAAATCCTTCGGGCAAACTTCCGATGACGTTCCCTAAGAAACTGGAGGATGTGCCGGCCCATAAGCTGGGTTCTTATCCGCATGATCAAAAAAAGAATTTGTATTACTACGAAGATATTTATGTTGGATACCGCTATTATGATACCTATCATGTACAACCCCGTTTTGCATTTGGGCATGGTCTTTCCTATACAAACTTCACGTATTCCGGGATCAGCGTAGCGAAAAGTGGTAAAACGGTACAGGTGAGTTTCACGGTAAAGAATAGCGGCAACCGGGCTGGCGCCGATGTAGCCCAGGTATATGTACACCAGGAAAAAAGCGCGCTTGACCGACCGGAAAAGGAATTAAAAGGATTTCAAAAGCTGGAATTGAAAGCCGGCGAATCCCGGCGCATCACGATTACGCTGGGTGAAGATGCGTTTAAATATTTTGATGATCGTGTAAATAAATGGGTGCTGGAGCCGGGTCTTTTTGATATTCTTGTTGGTAATGCATCTGACAATATCTTACTGAATGGTAAAATAAAATGGTGAAAAAAATGTTTCGGGATATACTGCTGGTTACCGTTCTCGCGGCAACTACTTTGGGTGGCGGATGCCAAAAGAAATCGGGTGGAGGATCTGCTCCAACGCCGCCAACACCGCCCCCTGCGCCGGTAGCCAGTGATATCGAGTACTGGCTCACCAAAGATGACCAGAGTGTGCTGTTGCAAAAGCAGTCAATTGCGTTAAACTTTAGTTCGACAGCGCCAGGCGTACCCGTCATTGAAGTAGATTCAAGCACTGCCTATCAATCCATCGATGGTTTTGGTTTTACACTTACCGGTGGCAGTGCGGCACTTATTTATGGGTTGCCCGTTGCTACCCGTCAAACACTGCTGCGGGAACTTTTTTCAACAGACAATAGTGGTATTGGCATCAGTTATCTCCGCATCAGCATTGGCGCCTCTGATTTGGATGCCCAGGTTTTTTCCTATGATGACATGCCTGCCGGGCAAACGGATCCGGCCTTGTCTCACTTTAGCATTGCGCAGGATGAAACCGCGTTGATTCCATTGTTGCAGGAAATTCTGGCGATCAACCCTTCGATACATATTTTGGGCTCTCCCTGGTCGCCGCCGGTATGGATGAAAGACAATGGTAGTTCAGTAGGTGGAAGTCTTTTACCTGCTTTTTATAACACGTATGCGGATTATTTTGTGAAATATATCCAGGCGATGAAGGCAAAGGGAATTGTTATTGATGCCATAACGGTGCAAAACGAACCATTGCATGGTGGTAATAATCCAAGTATGGTAATGCAGGCCACCGACCAGGCGGCGTTTGCGAAAAATAATCTGGGTCCGGCTTTTCAAACCGCAGGCATTTCCACCAAAATCATTTGCTGGGATCACAATTGCGACAATCCCGGGTATCCCATTACCGTTCTTTCGGACGCAGGTGCCAATAAGTTTATCGATGGTGCGGCGTTCCATTTATATGGCGGTGACATCAGTGCACTTACACAGGTACATAATGCGTTTCCTGATAAAAATCTTTATTTCACAGAGCAATACACATCTTCCACCGGCAACTTTGCCGGTGATCTTCGCTGGCATGTACGGAATGTTGTGATTGGCTCCATGCGCAACTGGAGCCGCAATGCGCTGGAATGGAATCTTGCCAATGATGCATCCTATGGTCCGCATACGCCCGGTGGCTGCACTGTTTGCCGCGGAGCGCTCACCATCAACGGCAATTTTGTGGGCAAAAATGTTTCCTACTATATCATCGGCCAGGCATCAAAATTTATTCCTTCCGGGTCAACACGTATTAAAAGCGAAAACACCGGGAACTTATTTAATGTGGCTTTTAAAAGACCCGACGGGAAAAAGGTATTACTGGTAATGAATGATGGCAATACAATGCAAACTTTTGCCATTAAGTATAAAGGCAAATGGGCTACGGTAACGATGGATGCCGGCGCCGCCGGTACTTTTATATGGTAAAAAGTGCAGTGAAATTTTAAATGAAAATGATCAGCAAATTGCATTTGCTGTAAAAAATAGTTTTATGCGATTTCATATTTTACTTTTCCTGGCCATTATGGGCAGTTGCAAAAAAGGTGGGGGAGGCGACAACACACCGCAGCCCCTGCCTGTTCTTACCATCAGTGATGTTAGCAAAGCGGAAGGTAACAGCGGTGTCAGCAGCTTTGCGTTTGTGCTGTCGCTCGACAGGTCGCCGGCTGCCGCGGTAACAGTTACTTATTCCACCACGGACGGAAGTGCAAAGACCGGTGACGATTTTACCGCTGCTGCCAATCAAACGGTAACTTTCAATGCGGGGGAGACGTCCAAATCAATCAACATTTCAGTGGTGGGAGATACCGATCGGGAAGGCGATGAAGACTTTACTGTGTCCATTACCGGGATCACCGGTGCCAGACCCGGTAATTTTTCAGCGCGCGGTACCATCCTGAATGACGACACACATGTGCCTTTTACGAATGCAGGTTATGATGCACCTTCCAGCTACCCGGGATACACGCTGGCATGGTCAGACGAATTTAACACTGGTAGCCTGGATGCTGCTTCGTGGACGGTGGAAGGCGGTGATGGCTGCCCGGGTTTATGCGGATGGGGCAATAATGAGCTGGAATATTATACCGGGCGACCGGAAAATCTTTTTTTCCAGGATGGCAAGATGATCATCGAGGCGCGGAAGGAAATGTATAGTGGAAAGGCCTATACTTCATCCAAACTGGTAACACGCGGTAAAAAAGTATTTAAATACGGGAGAATTGATATCCGGGCCAAATTGCCGAAAGGTAAAGGTATCTGGCCGGCGTTGTGGTTGTTGCCACAGAATAATGTGTACGGCAACTGGCCCACCAGCGGTGAAATTGACCTGATGGAAATGGTAGGCCACGAAGCCAATAAAGTATATGGAACGTTGCACTACGGACCCGGGCCGGGCAGCACCTCCATCAGTCGCGGCTATACGCTGCCATCCGGAATTTTCAACGATGAATTTCATGTGTTTTCCCTGGAATGGAAACAGGACGAGTTGAAGTTATATGTGGATAATAATTTGTTTTCAACGGTCCAAAAATCGGATATCGGAGCGCTTACCTGGCCGTTTAATGAAGACTTCTTCCTGATCTTCAACCTGGCGGTAGGCGGAAACTGGCCGGGCAACCCGGATGCCAGCACTTATTTTCCGCAGTGGCTGATTGTGGATTATATCCGGGTGTACCAATAGGCAACTACGCTGCCGGGTGTTGTATCTTTGCAGCATGCAACAATACCTGGATCTCCTGCAGCATATACTGGATAAAGGCACTTTTAAGAGTGACCGTACAGGCACCGGTACACAAAGTGTATTTGGTTACCAGATGCGTTTTGACCTCCAGCAAGGCTTTCCGCTTGTAACCACAAAGAAGGTCCACCTGAAAAGTATTATCTACGAGTTGCTTTGGTTTTTGCGTGGTGAAACCAATATTGCTTACCTGAAAGAACATGGCGTATCCATTTGGAATGAATGGGCAAATGACGAAGGCGAACTGGGGCCGGTATATGGAAAGCAATGGCGTAGTTGGGAAGGGAAAAACGGGAAAGTGGTAGACCAGGTAACGGAGTTGATTGCACAGATCAAAAAGAATCCTGACAGCCGCCGGTTGATCATCAGCGCCTGGAATGTGGCTGATTTGCCGGAAATGGCATTGATGCCCTGCCATGCATTGTTTCAATTCTATGTAGCCGATGGAAAATTAAGCTGCCAGCTGTACCAGCGTTCCGCCGATGTGTTTCTCGGAGTTCCGTTCAACATTGCTTCTTATGCGCTGCTGACCATGATGATTGCGCAGGTATGTGATCTGCAACCCGGTGAGTTTATTCATACATTCGGCGATGTACATATCTATTCCAATCATATGGAGCAGGTAAAAATGCAACTGAGCCGTACGCCTTTTCCACTACCTACCATGAAACTAAACCCGGCGGTAAAAGATATTTTCGGTTTTTCATTTGAAGATTTTCAATTGGAAAATTACCAGTCGCACCCCGCCATCAAAGCGCCCGTGGCCGTATAAAATGGTTTTATCGTCTTGCTTTATCTTTGGCTTATGACTATTTCTTTTGTTGTTGCGGCAGCTACTAATAACGCGATGGGCATAAAGGGCGATTTGCCCTGGTCATTGCCCAATGATATGAAGCATTTCAAAAATGTAACCTGGGGTATGCCCGTCATCATGGGGCGTAAAACATTTGATTCGCTGGGTAAGCCCCTGGCGGGGCGAAAGAATATTGTGATCACCCGCCAACCCGGGTGGAAGCACGAGGGTACCGTGGTTGTAAGTAGTTTTGAAGACGCTTTGTTTCTCGTGCGCGAAGCGGATGTGAAAGAAGCCATGGTGATAGGTGGTGGTGAAATTTTTAAAGCTTATTTTGACCGCGCCAACCGCATTTACCTGACACGGGTGGATGCCAGCCCCGAGGGCGATACCTTTTTTCCTGAAATAGATCCAAAGCAATGGCGGTTGACCAGCCAGCAGGATCACGAAGCGGATGAGCGCCACGCATACAACTACTCCTTCCAAACCTGGGAGCGGATCTGATTTCCCGGTTATCTTTGACGCATGTATAACAAATGGCAACTTGCAACCCGCTATCTCCGTTATTACGCCACGGCGCTAAACGGAAAGGGACACGGTATGCACTCTCCATTTGTATACCGGTTGATCCGGGATGTGCTGAACAACAGGCAATCGTTCCCTGCATATAAACAGGTGGAACAATTGCGTGAAAGACTAAAAAAGGATAACACGTTACTGCACGTAGAAGATTTTGGCGCTGGCTCTGTGCATGGCACCACGCAGCAGCGCAGCATCAGCAGTATTGCCAGGAACGCCGCCAAACCGGCAAAATATGGACAGTTATTATTCCGGCTTGCTAATTACTATGAATGCCAGACGATGCTCGAAATCGGCACCTCGCTGGGAATCAGCACGACCTACCTGGCGCTTGCCCGTCCTGGTGGCGAAGTGATAACAGTAGAAGGTGCGCCGGCCATTGCTACTGCGGCGGCGCAAAATTTTGAAAGCCTGGGGATCTCCAATATCCGGCAGAAAACGGGCGATTTCGATCACATTCTTCCCGGTTTGTTGGAGCAAACTCCGCCATTTGATCTTGTGTTTATCGACGGCAACCACCGCCAGGAGCCCACGCTCCGGTATTTTGAGTGGCTGCTTCCGCATCTTCACAACGACGCTGTTTTAATTTTTGATGATATCCACTGGAGCGCAGAGATGGAAAAAGCATGGGAGGCGATCTGCAATCATCCTGCTGCGCGCTGTACAATCGATCTTTTCTTTGTCGGGCTGGTTTTCCTGCGCCGTGAATTTCACGAGCCACAACATTTTCGCATCCGATTTTAACCGCCTGCGCACACTGTTCACCAGTAAAACAGGATTTTTCAGTATCTTGTCGCCCTCAAACAACCCGTATGACTGTCGGATTGCTGAAAGAACCCGCCCATGAAACACGAGTATCATTATTGGCCGAAGCTGTTGCTGCTTTAACAAAAAAAGGCATCCAGGTGCAGGTAGAATCCGGCGCCGGAGATACTGCTTTTTGCAGCAATGCCGACTACGAAAAGGCTGGTGCCAGCATTCAATCGCGTGCAGCCGTTCTTTCCGGTGCAGATTTACTGTTATCTATTCATCGTCCCTCGGCGGAAGATATTGCCGTTAATCCCAAAGCTGTTTATATAGGTGTATACCAGCCGCTGTACGACCCGGCGCTGATGACCGAATACGCGAAAAAAGGGCTTACGCTGTTTTCACTGGATATGCTGCCGCGTACCACCCGTGCACAGGCGATGGACGTGTTAAGTTCCCAGGCCAATATTGCCGGTTATAAAGCGGTATTACTGGCAGCCAGCCGCTACAGCCGTTACTTCCCCATGTTTATGACTGCTGCAGGTAGCATCGCACCTGCAAAAGTGTTGATCCTGGGCGCAGGTGTGGCGGGATTGCAGGCTATTGCTACAGCAAAAAGACTCGGCGCTGTAGTGGAAGTATTTGATACCCGCCCCGCGGTAAAGGAAGAGGTGATGAGCCTCGGGGCTAAGTTTGTAGAAGTGGAGGGAGCAGCAGACGCCTCGAAGGCGGGTGGCTATGCCGTGGAGCAAACCGATGAATATCGTCAAAAACAGCAACAACGGATAGCAGAAGCCATTGCAAAAGCAGATATCGTTGTAACTACCGCCCAAATTCCGGGGAAAAAGGCACCATTGCTGATTACTGAACAAATGCTTGGTTCCATGCGTGCGGGATCTGTGATTATTGATCTCGCAGCCGCCACCGGTGGCAATACGCCATTTACCAAAAACAATGAAGAAGTAAATGTGAATGGAGTGACCATCATCGGTAATTCATCCCTGCAATCCTCCATGCCAAGTGATGCCAGCAAGTTATATGGCAAAAATGTATTGAACTTTTTACAGTTGGTAACCACCAAAGAAGGTGGGTTGCAAATAAACTGGGATGATGAGCTGGTGAGTGGAAGCTGTATTACAAAAGATGGCAACGTAGTGCACGAGCGCATGAAATAATTTTTTTATAAACCGCTTGAAGCAGAGAAAATTATCAGCATACGGGATTACCCGTTGAATATTTAAATAAAACGTATGGACGCATTATTATCCTGGATCACCGCCAATCAACAGGCTATTTACATTGTGATCCTGATGATCTTTGTAGGGATTGAAGTAATTGGACGGGTACCGAGTGTACTGCACACACCGCTAATGAGCGGCGCCAATGCAATTCATGGTGTTGTGATCATTGGAGCTATCATCGTAATGGGTAGTGCGGAGGAAGACAACTATGCAGCACTGATATTAGGGTTCCTGGCAGTGGTGCTGGGAACGATAAACGTGGTAGGTGGCTTTGTGGTTACCGACCGGATGCTGGAAATGTTTAAAAAGAAGAAAAAATAATCGCGCTTTAGCGCGACTGTTTAACACCCGATGACCTCAACAATTATCAATCGTCATAATGGAACTTAATATACTCACGCTTTGTTACCTGGTTGGCTCGATCACGTTTATACTCGGGCTAAAGATGCTTTCTAATCCTGCCACTGCCAGGAAAGGAAACCTGGTTGCTGCCGGCGGTATGACCATCGCAATCCTGGGTACGATCTTTTTATATACCGATGCGACCGGGGATAAACTACACAACTACGGCTGGATCTTTGGCGGTATTATTATCGGTACCATTGTAGGTACATTAAGCGCGAAGAAAGTGAAGATGACGGCCATGCCGGAAATGGTGAGCATGTTTAATGGTATGGGTGGCGCCTGTGCCGCATTGATCTCATTGGTAGAGTTTGGACATCTGCGGGATGCCATTTCTTTCCTTGACTCACCACTTGTTCCAGAAAGTGCATTATTGGACGCAATGAGCCATTTCAGGATGGAGTTGCTGATCATTTTTGCCGGGTTGATTATTGGTTCGGTGTCATTTGCAGGAAGTATCATTGCCTGGGGTAAATTGAACGGAAAGGTGAAAGATTTTTCTTTCCGCGGCCAACATATTTTTAATATCGTTTTACTCCTTGCGATCCTCGGTCTCGCAGGTTACCTTATTTTTTCTATTTCACCTGCTACCGCCTACCTGTTTTATGTAGTGTTTGCGCTTAGCCTTGTGTACGGGATATTTTTTGTGCTTCCCATTGGAGGCGCTGATATGCCGGTAGTAATTTCATTGCTTAACTCCTTTACGGGTGTGGCGGCTGCATGCGGCGGTTTCCTGTATGATAACAAAGTGATGCTGACCGGTGGTATTCTTGTGGGAGCCGCAGGTACCCTGCTAACGATACTGATGTGTAAAGCGATGAACCGCTCACTGGCCAACGTATTGATCGGCTCCTTTGGCGCCAAGGCAACGGGCGGCGGCGGAAGCACCGGTTCGCAGGGATCTTATAAAGAGATCAGTCTTAGTGACGCTGCCGTGGTGATGAGCTATGCCAACAAGGTATTTATTGTACCTGGTTATGGACTTGCGGTTGCACAGGCACAACATGCCTGCCATGAACTGGAAAAATTGCTGGAAAGCAAGGGGGTGGATGTTAAATATGCGATTCACCCCGTGGCCGGTCGGATGCCCGGACACATGAACGTATTGCTTGCCGAAGCAGATGTTAGCTACGATAAATTGCTCGAAATGGAGCAGGCCAATGATGAATTTTCTACTACTGATGTGGTCCTGATCCTTGGCGCGAATGACGTAGTGAATCCCGCTGCCAAAACAGATCCTTCATCACCCATTTATGGTATGCCGATCCTGGATGTGGAACTTGCTAAAACGGTTATCGTTAATAAGCGAAGCATGAAGCCCGGTTACGCAGGTATCGAAAATGACCTGTTCTTCCGTCCCAAAACATCCATGCTTTTTGGTGATGCAAAAAAAGTGCTCCAGGATTTGATTACCGAGATCAAAAATCTCTGATCCTTTCGTTGCAAAATGGTGAATGCCTACCTTTGAATCTTAATACAAAGGATGACGTTACCTGCCGCATTACTGAGCTCCCTGCATGATCTTCCCGGTTTTGATGAAGCTGCATTTCGCGCTACCCATGAAACCGGGCAACCGGTAACTTCCATTCGTATTAATCCAGCAAAACCTGTAGAAGCATTTGACAATTTTCCCCAGCCATTGCGGCCGGTTCCCTGGTCAGGCTATGGATATTATCTGCCTTCCCGTCCATCTTTTACCTTCGATCCTCTTTTTCACGCGGGCTGCTATTATGTACAGGAAGCCTCCAGCATGTTCCTGGAGCAGGCTATTCGTCAGTGTACACCGGCAGATGCTGCTTTGAAAGCGTTGGATCTTTGCGCCTCGCCTGGTGGAAAATCCACGCACCTGCAATCGCTCCTTGCCGACGGATCGTTGCTGGTGAGCAATGAAGTTATTCGCAGCCGCGCGGCTGTGCTGAAAGATAATATGATTCGCTGGGGGAGCGCCAATGTGGTCGTAACTAATAATGATCCGGCGGATTTCTCGAAGCTGGAAAATTATTTTGATGTGATAGTAGTGGATGCGCCCTGTAGCGGTAGCGGACTTTTTCGTCGTGATCCCGATGCCATTGCAGAATGGAGCGAAAATAATGTAGCGCTCTGCTCACAACGACAGCAACGCATTCTGGCTGATGTATGGCCTGCGCTACGGGAAAATGGTCTGCTGGTATATTCCACCTGTTCCTATTCACGGGAAGAAGACGAAGCTATTGCAGCATGGATAAAAAATGAGCTTGGCGCTACGCCCTGTGAACTGCTGTTGGAACCTGGCTGGAATATCGTTGCAACGGATGGCGGCTACCGGTTCTGGCCCGATAAAGTGGAAGGTGAAGGTTTTTTTCTCAGTTGTTTTATTAAAAACGGGGGCGGTCAACCAAAACCGGTCCGAACGAAGCGCAAACCTGCTGCTGTTTCGCGCCAGGATCAGCAATTGCTTACAAAATGGATAAAGCCGGAACAACTTTCATTTATCCGGCACAATGATACCGTGTACGCCTGGCCCGAACTACTGGTGGACGATTTCAGTTTTTTGTTGCAGGAGCTGCGCGTACTTTATTCCGGTGTACTTACAGGAGAGTTGGTTCGCGATAAACTGGTGCCTGCACATGCACTGGCCTTAAGCGGTTTAATGCCAGACGAAATTCCTATCGCCACGCTCGACACCGACCAGGCGATTCGTTTCTTACAACGAAAAGACCTGGACGCTTCAAATTTTACGAAGGGTTGGCTGCTGGCAATGTATAATGAACAGGCGCTGGGCTGGATGAATGTGTTGCCCAATCGTGTAAACAATTACTATCCCCGTGAACTGCGCATATTAAAGGACAATTAGGGGTAGCCCGATCGGGAAAAAAATCGCATCTTTGCAACTAAATCCTATGGGCATGAAACGAGTACTTTTTTTACTTCTTGGCCTTTTTTCGCTGCAGGTACTGGTGCAGGCGCAAACCCCGGAATTGTTGATCAAATCAGCTGACGGCGGTTTCTACGTGGATCATAAAGTTGCGGCAAAAGAAAGCTTTTATGCAATCGGACGAAAATACAATGTAAATCCCAAGACCCTTGCCAGTTTTAATAAACTGGATATGAATAAAGGGTTACAAATAGGGCAGCAGTTGCGTATTCCGCTCAACACAGACAATTTTACCCAGGAAGGAAATTCCGGTACACCCGTGTATTACAAAGTGGGAGCCAACGAAGGATTAATGAAAGTAAGCGCCGCCAATCACGACCTGTCACTTGCAAAATTGCGGCAATGGAACAAGCTGGATAATGACGTTGTAAAACCGGGACAAAAAGTGGTTGTCGGATTTTTACACAGCACTGAAATGCCATCTGTTACATTAAATTATAAGTCAACTGCACCTGTTTCAGCCAATACGGAAGTGGTAAAACAAGAACCAAAGCAGGAAGTTGAGAAGAATGTTCCCGAAGCGGTTGCCGAAGTACCCGTGCAGCAGAAAAAAGAAGAAGCGGTTGTTACTAACGAGCCGGCTGTTTCTCCTGTTAATGAAGTGGTGCCACAGCAGGCTTCATCATCCAGCGAGGGAGAAGGTTTTTTCAAATACTATTTCAACCAGCAAATTCGTACTACGCCCGTTTCCAAAGAATCTACGGTTACTTCATCCATTTTTAAAACAACAAGCGGCTGGCTGGATGCGAAATATTATATGCTGATCGACAATGTGTCACCGGGTACCATTGTGAAGATCACCAATCCTGCCAACAACAAAATTATTTACGCCAAAGTGTTGGGTGAAATGAGTGGCATTCGCCAAAATGACGGCCTCACGATGCGTATCAGCAGTGCTGCGGCTTCCGCGCTCCAGGTAACCGAACAGGATAAATTTATTCTCAAGATCAATTACTGACCCACACGCACGCTGTGTTGAAGGTTTTTATACATGCTGCAATTCAGACTCAATCAACGGAAGACAAATCCCAATACGTTTAGCCTTACGCTCAACAAACTTCGCGTGGTATTTATGGGCACGCCGGAATTTGCAGTTGCCTCGCTGGAGGCGCTGTTGCACGCAGGGTGCAATGTTGTAGGTGTGGTTACAGCGCCGGATCGCCCGGCAGGGCGCGGTATGAAATTGACGGAGAGCGCCGTAAAAAAATATGCCGTAGAAAAAGGTCTTCCCGTATTACAACCGGAAAAATTAAAAGATCCTGTGTTCCTGGAGCAACTGCGTGATCTGCATGCAGATCTGCAGGTGATAGTAGCATTCCGAATGTTACCCGAAGTAGTTTGGAGTATGCCTTCCATGGGCTCTGTAAACCTGCATGGCTCACTTCTTCCCGCATACCGCGGAGCGGCGCCCATTAACTGGGCTGTGATCAATGGTGAAAAAGAAACGGGCGTTACCACTTTTAAACTGCAACATGCCATTGATACAGGTAACCTGTTAATGCAGGAAAGTTTCCCGATTGGTGAAAATGAAACGGCCGGTGAAGTGCATGACCGGATGAAAGAAATTGGTGCCCAGCTATTGGTAGAAACAGTAGAAGGTCTTGCAGAACATTCACTGGTGGAACAACCACAAGGTGCCGATGTTCCGGGTCTTCCACATGCACCGAAAATTACAACAGACACCTGCCGGCTTGATTTTTCAAAACCGCTGACCCAGGTGCATAATCTTGTTCGCGGACTTTCCCCATTTCCCGGCGCTTTCACCACATTACACGGGAAAACAGTAAAGATCTATCATACTACTAAATACACAGCTCCACTGCAACATCAACCCGGTGAATGGGTTACCGATGGGAAGACTTTTCTTCGCATTGCCTGTGCAGATGGTTATGTAACTGTAGATGAACTGCAACTTGAAGGTAAGAAGCGCATCTCCGCGATTGAATTTCTTCGCGGCAATGCCGCGTGGATTCAGAATGGTTAAGGTTTGGGTGTATACTGCTGTTTAACTTCCGGTATCAACGCTGATAGCTTCTTGATCCTCGTTTCATCCGAAGGATGCGTGGAAAGAAATTCAGGCACCTTTGCCCCTTTATTCATTGCAGCCATCCGCTGCCAGAAAGGAACAGCTTCTTCGGGGTTGTAACCGGCCATCGTCATAAAGATCAATCCCAGTTTATCAGCCTCACTTTCCTGCAACCTGCTGTGAGGAAGCGCCAGCGCCAGGTTGGAACCCACCACGTAGAGTCCGAGAAACAGCGCCTGCGTTGTTCCTTTTTTATCTTTTAATGCTTCCTGCAATACCATGCCACCCAGGTTGATCAGCAAGCTCTCACTCATACGTTCATTCCCATGGCGCGCAATGGCATGCGCAATTTCATGACCCATTACTACTGCCAGCGCATCTTCATTTTGCGTGGCCGGGAATAGTCCCGTGTACACCACCACTTTGCCACCCGGCATACACCAAGCATTCATAATATTCTGATCAATCGTATTAAATTCCCATTTGTAATCTTTTATGCTTGACGACATATTATTTTGTTGCAGGTAGGTTTCCACGGCGGTGCGGATTCGATTCCCGACAGTTGAAACCATCTGTGCCCGCTCGTCGTATGCCGGAAGCGTAGGACTGGCACGCACTACGGAATCGTACTCCGTAAACGCCATGGATTGGATAAGCGCATTAGGCACCAGGTTCAACTGTTTCCGGTTGGTGATCGGAACTGTCTTGCAACTGCAAATCCCGTAGCCAATAGCCAGTAATAAGAACAGTAATTTCTTCATGGCTATTATTTGCTTTTGCCAAACGTGGTGAAAGTAGTCGGATATTTTGCATCCTGTAGCCAAAGCAAGCGGGCGCCTTTTATGCAGGAAAAATAAGCATTGTAGGTTTTTGGCTTTCCTTCAATATCAGAAAAGTTCACCTGCCAGTTGTTGGGCACTGAAAACGTGCCGCTTGATTTTGCCTGTCCTACGGAGTAATTGCCCACCATGCCATTTACCGCCAATATCTTCCAGTTGTAATGATTGCCACCGGTAAAATCAAATTCCTGGTTAGAAGAATTAAAGGTCATACCCGCGGAATTGCCGGTGTAAACATTGTACCATTGCTGCATCCCGCTAAAGTTATTGGTCCATTTTCCCTTAAAATCAGACTGTGCAACGGCAAACCGGTTGTATCCAACCATTTTAAGAAAAGGTCCCCATATTTTGCTGTCGGTTGTCCAGGTAATCAGGCTGGGGTCCACGCCAAATGAATTTACAAATGTGGGTTTATCAGGACAGATGAATTCCAGGAATCCTGAATCTCCCTTCCGGAATAAAACTACGTACACTTCTTTATTCGTTTTGTTGTCGGTCACAAATGCTTCTGCGAGGTAACCCGGGTCATATTCCGAGATCGTTTTTGCTACTTTGTAATTCTTCATATTGTGGTAGCGCGGCGCTACCAGGATATTCCAGGCGTTATTCATAAACGGTTCCGGGTCGGCAGGTTTGATGGTGCCGTCTTTGGGATAATGAATCAGCACTTTCAAATTTCCTTTGCTTACATCCACCCAGTCAGGCTGTTCGGTAGCCACCCAGCCATCGTCGAAGTTGGTGGTGTTGAATTTAAATTCACCGGTAGCAACGGCAACAGGGGCTGTTACAGGCGTGGTCTCAGGTTTGGTGTTGCCCGTGTTCGTTTTGGCTTTGTCCAGGTCAAGTGATTCCATGAACGCGTTGATCTCATCCTGGTATGCATCGGTATTGGTTAATACAAGAATATTGATCAGTTTGCCATAACCCGTGGTAGCCACCAACAATGCTGCGCCGGATACGCCGGAAGCGGTAAATGTGGCAAGCCCGCTTTGCGCCTCCCAGTCATCTTTTTTTGCTACTTCCTGCATGGTGGGTGCTTCGGTAATACCCATCTGCTCAGCCACCAGCGATTTCCAGGCGAGATCAAAATTTTGTTTTGAGTCGGCACCGGCCGGAAGCGCCTTGTAAAGCGTAATAACAGCGTATGTATTTTTCGCCTTATCCTCTTTCGTGTACTGGATCGTGCTGGCATTTACCTTTTTGCTCCAGCCCGCCGGGGCCTTATAGGAAATAAGATCGAAGGTTTGTTGCTGGGAGGAGCAACTCAGGTTAAACACCAGTAATGCGAGCAGGAAATTCAGATATTTCATAAAAATGGTATTAATGTTTTGCTGTTGTTGCCAGTAGCTTCAATGGATTCCCGGTTAGAGGACAGCAATCATCTGGCTGTTCGTATAAAAAATAGGCATCGCCTTCTCATTGTTCTCAGTTTCTCGAAATCGTAAACGTTCCTGTGTCTGTACCGGGATTATACGGCCTCGGCTGCGACGGATCATTTTCACGAATGGATGTAAATACACCATTTATATTTCCATTGTTGTCCATTGTTCCCTGGAATGAATGTTTGAATGGCGATTTATAAATCGTTACGGTCAGCACATTTTTCGAAAAGGTAAAGACTCCATTGCCGGGCTCGTTGCGTTCGGCAAGGTGGTGTTTAAAAACCACGGTCCCGTCATTATGGAAGTCAAATTGTATGGAATCCGGTAAGGGACGGCTGCTGGTTTGTACCTGCCGCACCCCGTGCCAGCGACCGCCAACGTCTCCGTACGCTAATCGCTTTGCCGGTGTAAACGACAAGAACGAGAAGCTGGTTATCAATAAAAAAGCAAGGACCGTCAAGTTCCTCATGCGCGGTAAATAGGAACGGGAAGGTAAGCGGCGGGGCGGAGTTGGGAAATAGGTAAAACGGCCTATAGGCACGGGCGGTGCCTGTTAAACCCGGCTGCCGTACACTTTATTGATCGCTTCGGTTTTATTCTGAACATGCAATTTTTCATAAATGCGGCCGATGTGCTGGCGAACCGTATGAAAGCTGATGCCCAGTTCTTCGGCAATTTCCTTGTACAGCAGGCCGCGCGCAATCAGGTGAAGCACTTCTTTTTCCCTTGGAGAAAGTACGGCAGCTTCAGGCGCAGGCTCCGTTTTATGTTGTTCTACAAATAAGGTGACCAGCTTTCGGGCAATCGCGGCACTCATCGGAGAGCCGCCCTGGTGCAATTCCTTTATAGCCTCAATGATCTGGAGCGGTGGTGTTTTCTTCAACAAATAACCGCTGGCACCGGCTTTCAAGGCTTCAAATACCTGGTCGTTATTCTCATATACTGTAAACATCATGAACTGGATGGCGGGCGTGCTCTTTTTGATTTCCTGTACACACTCAATTCCGCTCATACCCGGCAGGTTGATATCCATGATAACAATATCGGGGGCCAGTTGCGGTAATTCCAGCAGCGCGGCCTCCGCAGTTGTAAAGCTGCCAACCAGGGAAAGATCGCTGTCTTCTTTTATAAAGGCAGCAAGCCCCTCGCTTACCTCTTCCAGGTCTTCAACTATAACAACGCTGATGGTGCTCATTGCTGCAAATTTAAAAACCACGGGTCGATCATTCATAGGTATTTTGTAGGATGTGGCCGGGTACGCTGGCCGTGATCTCCGTACCGTTACTGCTGGTCACCAGTAGTTGCCCACCCACTTCCTCCATGCGTTTTTTCATATTCTCCATTCCATTCGCAAACCTGCGGATGCCGGATAAATCAATGCCTTTGCCATTGTCCTGTACCACTAATTCCAGCTTTTTATCGCATTCCATGCGGATATGAACGGTGGTGGCATCTGCGTGCTTCACAACGTTGTGCAAAGCTTCCTTCATCACCAGGAACATATTTCTCCGGATCTCGCCATTGATCTTTTTTTCCTGGAAAGCGCCCGTTTCAAATACCAGCCGGATATTTTTATCTTCCAGGTATTCGGAAGCATAAGAACGGCAGAAACTAATCAGGTCGCCGGAAGAGTCATACCGCCGGTTAAGCGCCCATACAATCTCACCCATCTTTTCGGCCATCTCATCACTATACCGTGATATCTTATTCAGATCTTCCTGCAAAGGTTCCCTTTTTGCAGATTGCAATTTCATCTTTTCGCTCAGGAATTTTATTCTTGAAAGCGAAGCGCCAAAATCATCGTGCATATCCGTTGCAATACGTGTTCGTTCCTGCTCAACGGCCTGTTGTTTTTCCAGCAACGTTTTTTGTTTTACAAAAAGACGCCGGAAATAAGAACGAACCATCAGCAAAATAACGCCCGTTACAACCACTACCAGCAGGCTGATAAACCACCAGGTTTTCCATACCGGCGGAGCGATAACAAAATTCCATTCCAACAGCTGCTCCGGGTACTGCCGTCCGGGAAAACTGGTGCGCAGGACAAGATGATAACTACCGGGATTGAGATTGTTGATCTTGAAATCGGCACTGGTGCCTGTTTGCGACCATTCCTTTGATCCGTTTTGCAGGCGGAAATCATAGCGCACGTTCCGGTTGTCGAGGAAGGTTGGCAACGTAGCAGAAAACAGGAAATTATTCCTGGTAAATGAAAACCGGGCATCGTCGCTCCGCTCAACCGGTGTGCCATTCACCTGTATCATTCGCCAGGCCAGTTGAGGAATGAAATTGGTTGTTTGAATACGCTGGCGATTAAAACGGTACAAGGCACCGTCAGACGAAGTGGCTACCACATCAGAGTCGGGAGTTATTGCCAGCATTTGAAATGTGCTGAAAATTGTATTGCGGGCCGCGATATTTTCGATCAGCGTATCATTGGCCGACATATAAATCCGGTCGAGCCCCGTGGCCGTACCAGCCACCAATTCTTCCGGACCTGTTTTGAGCAGCGTGTATATGAAATTATTTGACAGTCCTATTTTTCTCCGGATAGAACCTACCCAGGTGGGCTGATCATTCTTGACCTCAATAATAGCAATGCCATTTTCTCTCGTACCTACGAGAAAAACATCCGGGCTCATTTCTATCACGCAGCGTGGGTTAAGCCCCGGCATTTCAAAAAAACCGGTTTTCCGTAGCTCATTTTTCACCCAGCTGTAGCGAACAATTTCATTACTCCTCGTAAAACACCAATAGTTGTTGTTATGATCTATCGCTACTTCGTCAGTAAAATAGGGTAATGGCTGCACAGTAAAATGTAAGTCGGGGTTGATGGCAATCAGCCATGATCCTGCAATAAGCATTCGTCCCTGCCCGTCAAAATGAATACGGGGCGACGATTGATAAGGAATCACATCCGCCGGAAGTCCAGAAGCCAGCCTGAGGGTGCTACCCTTGCTGCCGTATAACGTTTGCTGATCTTTAAACTGCCAGAGTTGTCCCTGCCAAAATGCAAAATTGGGATAACCAACACGATCATCAAACGCAAAGCCTGCACCAGCGAGATAAGAACCATTCGCGGTATTTACAAAACAATCGCCGGTAGACGTGGGAGTAACAATCGATGCATAACTTAACGGGTGACCACTAATTTGTGACACTAGGGTAAGCTGTGATTGTTGCAATTTTTGAAGGCCAAAACTGGCCGATAAAAACCAGTAGTTATTCTCCCGGTCCTGGACCACCGAATGAACATAAGGGATCAACCCGTCGCGGGTGGAAAAAAAAGCGGTTTGTTCATCATCCCGGTTGATCCGGTAAATTCCTTTTTCGGTATTGATCAGCCAGCAGTTTCCAAAATTGTCAAAATCGATCAACTGATAGGAACTGTCTTTTGGTACGCGGCTGGCGAACCACGGTTTTGCGCCCAGGAGTTTACCTTCCGCAAGTGCGTGTTGATCCAGCTGATACCATCCCCCCGCCTGGTAGTAAACCTGCTGTTTGGCATCAACGGCCAGCGAGGTAAGCAGGTGATTCATAACCAGGTCGGTTATCTTTTCGCGGTCGATATCATAACAGACAAAATTGTTGGATCGAAAGGTGTCCCAACTATAAAACACAAGAAAATGCCCTGAAACAACAGCTTTTTCAACGTAAAGCATCTTTCGTTTGTCGGCATCAAAAGCAAGTTTTTTAAAAACGCCTTTTGTGCTTCGCAACAGGTGATGGTTGGTGAGATAGAGGTAGTCGTCGTCGCCCAGGCGAAATATGCGGTTTAACTCGGCAAAAAGACTGCGATGGGAAGAATCGGCTACCAGGTTTTGCCCGTTTACAAGAAACCGGTCGCCGGAAAAATTGAACAGCACCACTTGTCCATCAGGCATTTCGACAACATCATTCATCAGTCCTGCTGCGATGCCATTAACGGATGTATAATTGTCAAAATGCTGACCGTCGAAAATGCTAAAGCCATCATGGGTGAGAATAAACATTCTCCCGCGGCTATCCTGGAAAAGTTTGGTAACCCTTGAATCCACCAGTCCGTTGGCAGGTGAATAGGAATCCAGCAGCAGCGACTGGGAAGCGGCATGAAGCCCGGATAGAAGAAAAAAAGCCAGCCCGGCAAACGTACGGAGCATGTTATAAAAATAGCAAAATGTTGGCGGATCAAACGCCGGGGTCGGATACCGGGTTTTTCACCCGTTTTTACAGCGCTGAACACCGCGCTGTGGCGGGTCTGGTTGAATCCTGCGTTCTGCCCCGGAATGCGTACCTTTGCCCTCCCGGTTTTTAATTTTCAACAACAAACAAATACAATGGCACAGGTAAAAAGTGGCGACAAGGTAAAAGTTCATTACCACGGCCGGCTCACCAGCGGCGAAACATTTGATTCATCTGAAGGACGCGCTCCCCTGGAATTTGAAGTGGGATCAGGGATGGTGATTAAAGGTTTTGATGACGGGGTAACCGGCATGAGCGTGGGTGATAAAAAAACAATACAAATTCCTTATAGTGAAGCATACGGTCCCCGTACACCGGAGATGATCATCGAATTTCCAAAAGACCGTTTCCCCGAGGGAATGGATATCCAGGTGGGAATGCCGCTGATGCTGAACAATGCCGAAGGACAACAATTCCAGGTTACCGTTACCGAAATCAAAGATGATGTGGTAATGCTGGATGGTAATCATCCGCTTGCCGGGCACGACCTGATCTTCGATATTGAACTGGTGGAAATTGTTGGCGGCAGCCCGCTCATCATTATGCCCTAAGGGTTTCGATGCTGTTGCGAAACTTTCCTTACATTTAAGCCCGTTTTTTTGCGGCCAGGTGAACGCCTGGCCGTATAAACTTTTTGAGTATGAAAGGATATGCGTTTACCGCAGCCGAACGCTTTATGCGTTACGTGCAGATAGATACACAGAGCGATCCACAGTCAACAGCTTCTCCGACTACGGAAAAACAGAAACAATTATCGCAATTGCTGGCTGACGAACTAAAACAAATGGGTGCTGCTGATGCGCACATGGACGACTATGGCTATGTGTATGCAACCATTCCTTCCAACAGCTCCAAAAAAGTACCGGTTATCTGTTTTTGCGCCCACGTGGATACTGCGCCCGATTGCAGTGGTACCGGAGTAAAGCCAATCCTGCACCGCAATTACCAGGGACAGGATATCGTATTGCCGGATGATTCGCAGCAGGTGTTGCGGGTGGCAGACTATCCGTATTTGTCAACACAACTGGGGAATGATCTGATCACTGCTTCGGGAACTACATTGTTAGGTTCAGATGATAAAGCTGGCGTTGCAGAGATCATGGATCTTGCCAACTACCTGTTGCATCACCCCGAAGCAAAACATGGCGAAATCCGTATTTTATTTACGCCGGATGAAGAAGTGGGAAAGGGAACAGCGCACGTAGACATTGAAAAACTGGGCGCTGATTTTGGTTATACACTGGATGGAGGTGAAGCAGGATCGCTGGAAGACGAAACATTTAGCGCCGATGGCGTACATGTTGTCATCCACGGTGTAATTGCGCATCCTGGCTATGCAAAAGGCAAGATGGTAAATGCGATGAAAATTGCCGGTGAGATATTAGCCGCGTTGCCAAAAGACCGGCTTTCGCCGGAATCAACAGATGGCAAGCGCGGGTTTATTCACCCGGTCCGGCTGGAGGGGATTGCTGAAAAATGCGAGATCGATTTTATCATTCGTGATTTTGAAACTCCCGGCTTACAGAAAAAAGAAGATTACCTGCGCACACAGATCGAGGAATTAATGCGCTTATACCCGAGTGCGAGTTTTGAATTTCATGTTACCGAGCAATACCGCAATATGAAAGAAATCCTGGACCAGCACCCGCAGGTGGTGGAGTATGCCAGGGAAGCCATTGAGCGCGCCGGACTTACTGTAAAAATGGAAAGCATCCGCGGCGGAACAGACGGGAGCCGGCTTTCATTTATGGGATTGCCCTGCCCCAATCTTTTTGCCGGGGAACAAGCCATTCATTCCAAGCTTGAATTTATAAGTGTACAGGATATGAATAAAGCCGTTGAAACGATGGTTCATCTTGCGGCGATATGGGAAGAAAAATCCTGACAATATAAAATTGCCTGAGACGTTTTTAAGCCATGCGAATTGCATGGTTTTTTGTTTTCACTTTTTTGTCGCTGGCACTTGCTGCGCAACAATCGCTGGTATTGAACGGGGATTTTGAAGACGAAAATATCTGTTTTGAATACCAGGTGAATTGCGCGCCGGAAGCGTGGATCAGCAGTGCCGACGGTTTCAACAATTATTTTAAAGATGCGCATCGCGCTTTTCATGGTGAACATTGTATGGCTGTTGAGGCTGGTCACAGCTACAAACCATTTGAAAGAACATATATCCGCACGCAACTGGTTTGCGCCATGCGGCCGGGCGCCAGGTACCTGGTGAAGATGATGGTGAAATCCTATCATCCTGTTATAGACAGTATCGGAATCGCATTTCCAACCACAGACCCGCTCCTGGAACGCCTGAAACTGGAGAAAATGGAACCTGCATTGTGGCTGGGTGATGCAGGTCGTATGTTCGCAACGGACAGCAGCTGGCAGGAAGTGAATATGGTTTATACGGCCACCGGACAGGAAAAATATATGATGATCGGGAATTTTAGCCGGGCGGATGTTTCGGGTGGTACGGGGTTGAACCTTGAAAATCATTTTTTTGTGTTTTTGGACCAGGTTAGCCTGCTCCCGGAAGATCCACTGGAACGTCTCTGCAGCGATTACGGGGCGCAACGCGACGCGATCTATGCGCAGGACGACCGACACGAATACATGCGCCGAAGGCTCCGTTCGGGCCGGGAATGGCCTCTGCCGCAGCTGGAGTCTACGCGGAAGCTTGTGGCCCGTACAATTACGCTCCCGGATGTCTTATTTGAAAGCGGCAAGGCTGTTTTGCAACCTGCTAGCGGCCGGCTACTGGATTCGATCTGCAGAAGCCTGGAAAATCGCCAGGTGGATTCGCTGATCATTGAAGGGCATACCGACAATCGTGGTTCGGATCAGTTGAATGATACATTGTCAAAAGCGCGGGCGATGGCGGTTTGGGAGAAAATTCACGAATGCCGCTACCTGCAGCGCCGCGCTATCATTGTGCGCGGGCGGGGTGCGAGGAAGCCCGTTGCGGATAATAGTTCGGAGGCCGGTCGCCGCAAAAACCGGCGGGTGGAGCTGGTGTTTTACACGCTTGAATAGGAGCGTGGTTTTCAGAATTATTCAGCGAATCCTCAGGGCTTTCTTATCTTTATTTCCTTCAAAACCATCATTTATGGACCTTGTTAAGTTTTTATCCAATTATTGGTACATCATTGTGCTGGTAATTATTTTTTTCAGTGGCCTTTTTTCTATCAACCAGGGGTATATCGGAGTAGTTACGATGTTCGGAAAATACCGGAGGATCGTAACGCCGGGGTTGAATTTCAAGATCCCGATTTTTGAAACGGTGTACCGGCGTGTATCTATTCAGAATCGCTCTGTTGAGTTGGAATTCCAGGCGGTAACGGCCGACCAGGCAAATGTGTATTTTAAGAGTATGTTGTTGTATTCGGTGCAGAATGCGGATGAGGAAACGATCAAAAAAGTAGCATTTAAATTTATTACTGATAAAGATCTGATGCAGGCGTTGATCCGGACGATCGAAGGGAACATCAGGTCGTTTGTGGCCACCAAGAAGCAGGCGGAGATTCTCGGTTTGCGGAAAGAGATCGTGGAGTATGTGAAAGCAGAAATTGATCATACGCTTGAAACCTGGGGGTATCACCTGCAGGATTTGCAGATCAATGATATTACGTTTGACAAAATGATCCTTGACTCAATGAGCAAGGTGGTGGCATCCAACAACCTGAAAGCGGCAGCGGAAAACGAAGGGCAGGCGCTGTTGATCACAAAAACAAAGGCCGCCGAAGCCGAAGGGAATGCGATCAAGATTTCTGCGGAAGCGGAAAAAGAAGCTGCGCGTTTACGTGGTCAGGGTGTGGCGCTGTTTCGGAAGGAAGTGGCTACAGGTATGACAGAAGCCGCGGAGCAGATGAAGCAGGCAAATCTTGATACCAATGTTATTTTGTTCAGTATGTGGACGGAGGCGATCAAGAATTTTGCGGAATTCGGTAAGGGAAATGTGATATTCCTGGATGGCAGCCCGGATGGCATGGAGGTTACATTGAAGCAGATACAGGCCATGTTGATGAAACCTGCCGGAACATCAGGCGCGAATAATAACAAATAATTTACAAACGTTGTTTATCAAGCAAAAGCCCCGCCGAAGGCGGGGCTTTTGTATATTACAACAAGGCTGAAGATTTTTGGATGACGTTGATCATTTTGGTAAAATCACAGTGAAAACACGGGGATTTTGCCTGAAGTGGTTAGGTTTAGCCAAAAGATGCTGTTAAAGAAGTCCAAAACTTCCAGGGCGTATACAACGTGGCATCATTTTTTTCGTTCTTGTCCCATTGTTGACAGGTGTTGATAACAAACGAAAATTGAATTAATCAGCTTGTATTACATTTACCCACCTAAAGATTAAGTATTGTATGATTGACCTCTTGCAGGCCGTGGACACACTGGCACAGGCTACCCAAAAATTCATGACAGGTGATGCTAATCATGACGGACATCTGAGCTTTTTTGAACTCCTGACGATGGGAGGGTGGATCATGATCCCACTTGGTTTAATGCTCGTTATTGGCGTGTACGTTTTCGCAGAGCGGGCGCTCGCCATCCGGAATGCGGGGAAAATTGATCCCAATTTCATGCACATCATCCGGGATCATATCATCAATGGCAACGTGGCTGCCGCCCGCAGTTTTGCAAAGAATACCAACAACCCCGTAGCCCGCATTATCGACAAAGGTATCCAGCGTATCGGCAAGCCGATCGACAGTATAGAGAAAAGTATGGACAATGTAGGTGAACTGGAAATGTATAAACTGGAGAAGAATCTCGGTATCCTTTCACTCATTGTTAAAGCAGCGCCGATTTTCGGATTTGTGGGGACCCTTATTGGGATGATGCAACTGTTTTCCGGCATCAATAACTCGGGAGATTTTACACCAGCCGTTATCGCCGGTGGTATCTATACCAAACTGATCACATCCATTTCCGGGCTGGTTATTGGCCTCGCTGCCCTTTTCGGTTATAGCTATCTGAACACACAGATAGACCGCACTTCCAACAAAATGGAAGCAGCCAGCGCAGATTTTCTAGACGTATTACAAGAACCTACCCGATAAACCACAAGCATGAAGTTCAGGAAAAAAAACAGGCATGAGTCGGATGTATTCACGGATTCTCTCAATGATATCCTGTTCATTGTGCTGATGTTCTTTCTGATCGTTTCCACCAGTGCCAACCCGAACGTGAAAAAAGTGGGATTGCCAAATGGTCAGAAGGATACGAAAGCAAAGCAAGATATCATGCTTTCCATTGATAAAGATCATAACTTCTATATCAATGCAAAAAAAGTGGAATCCATGATGCTTGATTCGATGCTGTCGCAGGAAATAAAAAGACAACGCCATTATGTGGATACGCCAACGGTAGTGATCCACGCGGATACGCTCTCATTCTATGGAGAAGTATTTCGTGTTATGCGCATTGCAGGAAAAGACACAGCCAAAGTGGTGGCAAACGTTTCCAATTATTAAACAATCCGGGCCTGTAACATTCTTTTTTTTCCCTGCATGTCGTGTTTTATTTCAACCTCGTAGCGCTGCTGTTTGAAAAGATCAGCCGTGGCATCGGCAAGATCTTCATGCAGTTCAGCGTAAATACTGCCGCCGGCTTTTAATTTTGTTTTGCCAAAAACCGCCAGTTGCCGGTAAAAGATCAATGGATCTTCGTCTTCCACAAACAACGCCAACGCCGGCTCGTAATCCAGCACATTTGCAGCCATCGTTGTTTTTTCAGCAGCGGGAATATAAGGTGGATTGCTCACTAAAACATCTACGGCAGGCAAAAGGCTCCAATCATCATGATTGAGGAAATCTGCTTCCACCAGCCGGATGTCAACGCCAATTGACCTGGCATTATGCCTCGCTACATTTAGTGCATCGGCGCTAACATCACAGGCCCAAACGTCTGCCTTCCTGATCCTTCTCTTAAGCGAAATGGGAATACAGCCGCTGCCCGTTCCTATATCCAGTACCGATAATTCATTCACCGGGAAACGGCAACCGGCAATAATCCATTCCACCAGTTCTTCTGTTTCCGGGCGTGGGATCAACACCCGATTGTCTACATAAAATGATAGGCCGCAAAACCACGCTTCCCGTAACACATACTGAATCGGCTCGTGGCGCATTAAACGTTCCAATGCCTGATGAAAGAAAACTTCCTGCACTTCATCCAGGTCCTCCGCCTGCCGGAATGCTTTCTGATTTCTGTCGACGCCCGTTACTTTTTCCAGCAGCAATGCACTAATGGCCGCTGCCTCGCCGTCAGCATAAATACGTTGTAATTCTTCCAGGCTTTGCAGCCGGGCCTCTTTAACCGTCATCGTACAAACTTAATTCATTTACTTTTGCATTGAATGAACGACCGGTTATATATGCAACGTTGCCTGCAACTGGCTGCGCCTGGCCTGGGGCATGTTGCACCCAACCCCGTAGTGGGTGCTGTGCTGGTGTACCAGGATCGTATTATCGGTGAAGGATGGCACCAGCAATATGGCCACCCACATGCAGAAGTGAATGCCGTAGCGGATGCAATACGCCTTGGCAACGAACAGCTTTTACATCAGGCCACGCTGTTTGTGTCTCTTGAACCCTGCGCTCATTTTGGCAAAACGCCGCCCTGTGCCGATCTTATTATCCGGCATAAAATACCGCGCGTAGTAGTGGGCTGTCGCGATCCGTTTCCTGCCGTAAACGGCAAAGGGATCGAAAAACTGAAGGCAGCAGGAATTGACGTCACCATTAGTGAACTGGAGAACGATTGCAGGGAACTCAACCGCCGTTTTTTCACCTTTCACCAGCAACATCGCCCCTATATTATTTTAAAATGGGCTGCTACTGCAAATGGTTTTATTGCTGCGGATAGCAGCCGCCGGCTACTCATCAGCCGCCCTGTTGCCAACCGGCTTGTTCACCGTTGGCGAAGCGAAGAAGCTGCCATCCTGGTAGGCAGCAATACGGTTTTACTTGATGATCCGGAACTAACGGTTCGGCTGTGGAAAGGGAAAAATCCGCTCCGGCTTGTCATTGATCGTTCGATGCGCATACCTGCAATCAGCAGGGTGTTGAATGCCGATGCTGCCACGATCATTTTTAATGAATCGCTGCATGAGCAGCGTGTGAACGTACTTTTTTACCAATTAAAAAAAGATGAGGCTGTGTTACCACAGGTGTTACAGGCGCTTGTTGACCGGCATATTCAGTCCGTCCTGGTAGAAGGCGGCAGCACGCTGTTGCAACAATTTATCGATGCCGGTTTTTGGGACGAAGCAAGGGTAATCACCAACCCGGAATTGATCGTCGACCGTGGTACTATTGCACCCCGGTTAAATACAGCGCAGCTTATTCTTGCTGAAAAGGCTGGGGGCGATGAAATCGCTTATTATCGTCGCATCCACAACTAATTCACACCGCCGTGCCCGCCGAGCGGCGAACCCTTACCTTCGCGCCCTATGGCGGAAGATTATTACAATACAATAGAAACATCACAAACCGCGGAGTTCAGGGATCGTGGCAGCCGGTTTATTGGGATTACACTACCCATCCAATCCATTCCTGATTTTAAAGAAAAGATCGCCGCTATAAAAAAAGAACATCCGAAGGCTACGCATCATTGTTTTGCCTATCGCCTGGGTCTCGACGGCACCGTTTTTCGCGTAAGTGACGACGGCGAACCTTCCGGATCTGCTGGCAGACCCATCCTTGGACAAATAGACAGCAAGCAACTCACTAATATTCTCGTGGTGGTGGTTCGTTATTTTGGCGGAACGCTATTGGGCGTTCCGGGCCTGATTGCAGCCTATAAAACTGCCGCGTCTCTTGCCCTGCAGGTTACACCAGTTGTACCTAAACCGGTTTTAGCGTCGTACCACATACAGTTTGATTATACGCAGATGAACGAGGTGATGCGCATCATAAAACAATTTGAATGCGTGGTGGAAAGCCAGGATGTACAGTTATTTTGCACGCTCCAGGCCGGGATACCCAAAAACCGGTTGGAACATGTGCTGTACAAGCTGGAAGAAATTCGCGGTATTGAGATAAAACCGGCCTGATCAACGATGTTCCGTGTAAAAATTGGGTGGCAATTGGTTTTGTAGAAACGAAAGTTGTTCCGGCGTCAGATCATTGTGCGCAGCAGCCTGCAGCGCCTCCTCCAATTGTTGCCGGGTGCGGATGCCTACGACAGCAGCTGTTACTGCGGGTTGCTGCAAAATATACCGCAAGGCAATAGCGACAGGCGTTTCATTGGCATTTGTCAGTTCACGCACCGCGACAGCCATTTTTTTCACGGCAACGGCATCGTAGTTCAAAAACGGCCCAGCCGGTTTACCCGCCAGTAATCCTTTTGCAAGAGCGCCCCTTGCCAGCAGGCCCACCTGGTTTTGCGCAAGCAAATCCATACAGGTTTCTTCAGGTCGGCGGTCGAGCAGGCTATATTGCATCATTACTGATTGGATAGAAGACCGTTTTAACCACTCGCGGATGACGACCGGCCGGATGGAAGAAATTCCATAGTACCTGATCTTGCCCTGCTGTTGTAGCAATTCAAACGCCGCTATTGTATCGTCTATCGGATCTTCCATAGTACCGCCATGCAGTTGGTATAGATCGATATAATCCGTTTTCAATCTACGGAGGCTTTTTTCCACTGCCGCAATAATATATTCTTTACGTGGATTCCAGTCCCACCCCGAGCCATCTTTTTTCCATTCGTTACCTACCTTGGTAGCAATGATGCAGTCTTTTCTCCGATCGGCAAAAGCAGCGCCCAGCAGTTCTTCGTTCAGGCCTTTGTTGTACAGGTCGGCTGTATCAAAAAAATTAATCCCATGATCCAGCGCTTCGCGAAGCAGGGCGATGGATTCAGGATCATCAGGCGGCAGCGACATACCGCCAAATGCAATGCTGCTAACGCGAAGAGAAGACGTGCCTAACTGACGGTATTCCATACAAAAAAATTAGGGTAGCACTTACTGGAGCGCAATAGTAAAAAATGACGGCAGTAAAAACAGCCTATCGGCTGAAGCGAGGGCTAACCACCAGGTCCTTCGATCCGGGTGTGTAGGTATAAAATCCCTCGCCCGTTTTCACACCCAGTTTGCCAGCTGTGACCATGTTGACCAACAGCGGACAGGGAGCATATTTTGGGTTGCCAAATCCCTGGTGTAATACATTCAGAATCGAATGGCAAACATCCAACCCGATAAAATCTGCCAGTTGAAGTGGTCCCATAGGGTGCGCCATGCCCAGCTTCATAACAGTATCAATTTCCTCAACGCCCGCAACGCCTTCATACAGGCTATACACCGCTTCATTGATCATGGGCATCAGGATGCGATTGGCAATAAACCCCGGATAGTCATTAACCACGCAGGGCACTTTGCCAAGTTGCCTGCTCAGTTCAACAATCGTTTTGGTTACTTCCGGTGCTGTAGCGTAGCCATTGATGATTTCCACCAGCTTCATAACCGGCACAGGGTTCATAAAATGCATTCCAATTACATGTTCCGGGCGTTTGGTTACCGCGGCTATTTTGGTAATGGAAATAGATGATGTATTGGACGCCAGGATACATCCCGCGGGAGCGGCTTCATCCAACTGGCGGAAAATGGAAAGTTTCAACTCAATATTTTCAGTAGCCGCTTCCACCACCAGCTCCGAATCATGAATAGCTGCAAAACTGTTCAGGGGCGCAATATTGGCAAGAGTTTCCGCTTTTACGGCATCGGTTATGCTGCCCTTGGCCACCTGCCTGTCCAGGTTTTTTGAAATTGTTGCCAGCGCCTTGTCCAATTGCGGCTTTGAAATATCCACCAGGTTTACCTGGAACCCGTGTTGCGCAAAAACGTGGGCAATACCATTTCCCATGGTACCAGCACCGATCACTGAAATCTTTTTCATGGAGCAGCAATTTGCCGCAAGATAAGGTTAATGTGGAAATGTGAAAATGTGCTGATTAATTCGCTAATTCGTTAATTCGGCGATTCGATAATGGAGGCAAATGTGAAATGTGAAAATGTGCTGATTAGTTCAGCAATTCAGTAGCCATTGTTGTCCGGGGAAATTAAAAATCCAAATTTGGCGTCTATTCACTAACCTGAATATTAACCCTTATTTGACCCGCACTTTGTCCAAATTAAAAGCAAGGCCCCATATCCAAAAGAAGTTTTATTTCGGCTTTTCTGTAAAATTTTCTCCGAGCACTAACGATCAATAAACGGTTGATCGCGTCGCGTTCTTTGCGGTTCCCGGCGTTCCTTGCGATACCGCATTTATGAAGAACTTTTTTTGTAACGCAAAGGCCGCCAAGGTTTCGCAAAGGCCGCAATAAAAATTCATTCCCTCAGTATTTCATTCTCTTGTTCAAAAGCAATGATAATTTTGGTTGTACAATAAATTTTTCCCCGGACACTAGTGATTCAGTAGCTCGCTGATTCGATAATGGGATGCAATTGTCAAAATGCGGAATAGCGATAAAAGTAATAAAGACCGCTTCGGTTTATTGGTTTAATTTTTCGACTTGAAATCACCCCGTTTCCAGGCCTGGATAAAATCAGCCCAGGCTGCCGGGTTGAAGATATTCATCGGCGGAACCTGTCCCTGGTAAACAGCCTTATTGGCAATATTGTTGAATTGCATGCGCGTTGCTTCCCCACCATCTCCCGGTGTTGTTTGCATCAATATCCGTCGTTTTGCAGAATTAGTGTTCTGCCGCGCTATTTCAATATCATCATCAGGAATCTTGGTATTCACAAAGTCGCGGGCAAATTGTTCCGGCGTTGGATGTGGCCGGATAATCGTGGCAGGCAGGTACACGGTATCCTCTACCATCAATTGCACGATACTGTATTGTGTTCCCTGCAAATCCCGCGGAATGGTAACCGTTTTTGGTTTGTAACTAACGTGTGAAAATTCAATCTGGTCGCCTTTTACCACTACGATCGAGAATACACCCTGGCCGTTGGTAATAGTGCCCCGGTTTTGACCTTTAATAGTAACGCTCACCGCCGGTATGCCCTGCAGGCTATCGGCCGTCATGATAATACCATAAAGCTGAACAACAGAATCCCGCGCCCATTCAAATTGGGCTTTTGCAGCTGCAGGAATCAATAGGGCCGTAATAACGAGGTATTGTATAATTTTCTTCACTGCACCAAAAATAAAGACAAGTTCCTATAAACCTGAAAACAATTTGCCCACCTGAATGGTTACCTTTGCAGCCGGCCGATTTTTAACAGAAACTTCTAAAATGACCACGGAAAAAATACTGGAAGCGCTCGGAAATGTGCAGGAGCCTGACCTTGGCAAGGACATCGTTACCCTGAATATGGTAAAAGACATCCATATTGACGGTAAAGCGGTCAGTTTTACGGTTGTGCTGACCACGCCCGCCTGCCCGATGAAGGACATGATAAAAAACGCCTGTATTAATGCCATTCGGCTGCTGGTTGACAAGACGGCCGAAGTAACCGTGAATTTTACGGCAAACACCACCACCAAACGCACCGACAATGGCGCAGTGCTCCCCAAAGTCAAGAATATTATCGCCGTAGTGAGTGGGAAAGGAGGCGTAGGTAAAAGTACGGTGGCCGCCAACCTGGCACTGGCCCTGGCTCAGGGCGGAGCAAGGGTAGGGCTGATGGACGCCGATATTTACGGACCGAGCGTGCCGATTATGTTTGGCCTGCGCGGGGAGCGCCCGATGATGATGGACCTGGAAGGAAAAGGGATGATCATCCCCATGGAACGATACGGGATTAAACTGATGAGCATCGGGTTCCTGGTAGATGAAAAGCACGCCGTGGTGTGGAGAGGGCCCATGGCCAGCAGTGCCATCCGCCAGTTTGTAACCGACGTATTCTGGGATGAACTGGACTACCTGGTGGTTGATATGCCGCCGGGAACCGGCGATATTCACCTGACGCTGATGCAAATTGTACCCGTAACCGGCGCGGTGATCGTAACTACGCCGCAAGACGTAGCCCTTGCAGACGCAAAAAAGGGGATTGCCATGTTTGGCCAGGCCCAACTGAATGTGCCCATTATCGGCCTGGTGGAAAATATGAGCTACTTCGTTCCCGCAGAATTGCCCGATAACAAATACTATATCTTCGGAAAAGAAGGTGGAAAACGCCTTGCCGATGAATATGATCTTCCCTTCCTGGGTCAGATACCCCTGGTACAGGGCATTCGTGAAGGCGGGGACACCGGCATCCCGGTAATGGTCAGCGACGACAACGTAACCCGCCAGGCGTTTGAAGCATTTGCCGGGCAGGTAGTGCGCAGCATCGCCATGCGCAATGCGAATATGAGCGCTGAAAAGATCGCAGAAACCGTGTAGCATCATCATGTATAATTATCCATCAGGTAAAGAAACAGACCGGGAGGTAGTGATTGAATTTGTGCGCCAACATCCGTTTGCAGTGCTGGTTGGCACCGGCGACAACGGGCGTCCCGCAGCCACCCATATCCCAGTTTTTATCGATGAACGCGAAGACGGGCTTGTTTTGTCGGGCCATATGATGCGCAATACCGATCACTACAAAACGTTTATCCAATCACCCGGTGCCCTTGTTATTTTTAACGGTCCCCATGCCTACATCAGCGCCAGCTGGTATACCAAACCACATACCGCCAGCACCTGGAATTACATGACGGTACACGCCAGGGGAAATTTGCATTTTACAGACACGCCGAAACTGTTGCAAATCCTTCAGCGGACACAGGATCATTTTGAAAATAATCCCGATTCAGGCGCCAACTTCAAAGACCTGCCGGATGAATATATTCAGCGCCTGATAGGCGCAATTGCTGGTTTTGAAATCAAAGTGGAGACATTGGATCATTTGTTTAAACTCAGCCAGAACCGCGACCAGGAAAGCTATCAAAATATTATTGATAAATTGCATATACAAGGCGGCGAAGCTGCCGGGGTTGCGGCTGAAATGCAAAAGCGGATGTCACAATTATTTAATACCGATTGATCAGCAACTACCTTTCCCGGTTTTAATATTGACCCATGAAACGGAAACATTTTTTTCAATATGGCCTGGCTTTTTTTTGCCTGCTGGCAGCCTGCCATGTAAGCAGAAATGCAATGGACACGCCTTCTACTTTTGACCGCCAGGGGCATCGCGGTTGTCGCGGACTGATGCCTGAAAATACATGGCCCGCAATGCGCAAAGCGCTTGACCTCGGCGTTACCACGTTGGAAATGGATATTGTGATTTCGAAAGACAAACAGGCTGTTGTATCGCACGAGCAGTGGTTTAATAAAGATATTACGACAAAGCCCGACGGAACGTATTTGCAACCGGGTGAAGATCGTAAATACAATATCTACCAGATGGATTACGACGAAGTGCGTCGTTTTGATGTGGGATTAAAACCTTACCCACGCTTTCCGCAGCAGGAAAAAATTCCTGCCATTAAACCACGCCTGGCCGATCTGCTCGACAGCGTTGCCGATTATATGAAAACCCACAAACGGCCGCTACCGCTTTTTAATATCGAAACAAAAAGTGACCCGGGACTCGATGGCATTTTTCAGCCCGATCCGGCCACATTTGTTGAATTGCTTGTAGCGGTTATTCGTGCGAAAGGAATAGAAAACCGTGTTACCATCCAGTCTTTTGATCCACGCACGCTGCAATACCTCCACCGGCAATACCCGTCTTTTGCCACTTCGCTGCTGATTGATGAAAATGACAAGCGCTCGCTGGATCAGCAACTGGATCAACTTGGCTTTGTACCCAATGTTTATAGTCCGGCTTATCAACTGGTAACACCAGTCCGTTTAAAAGAATGCCACGATAAAAAAATGCGGGTAATTCCCTGGACGGTAAATGACAGGGAAAAAATGGATGAATTAAAATCAATGGGAGTGGATGGACTTATTTCAGATTATCCCAACCTGTATTAAACTGCGGGGAACTGTTGAAGTCCGAGCCAGCGCAGCGCATTTTTCTCTAACAATTTTTCTTTCAGGAAGGCATTGTCTATAGCAGAGTCAATCAGCAGGCCGGGTTGCGCTTCACCCAATGGGAACGGATAATCACTGCCCAGGCAAATATGATCTTCTCCCATCGTCTTCACCAGGAAATCGAGCGCAGTTGCATCGTGAACAAGACTATCCACCCAAAACCGGCCAATATATTCCCGCGGGTTGATGGCATTATCAATCGCCACCAGGTCGGGCCGCACCTGGAAGCCATGTTCAATTCGACCAAGGGTGAAAGGGAATGAGCCGCCACCATGGGCAAAGGCGATGCGGAGGCGGGGAAATTTTTCAAAAATACCGCCGAAGATCAGGGAACAGATAGCGCGACTGGTTTCTGCAGGCATTCCTACCAGCCAGGGTAGCCAGTAGCGTTGCATTTGTTGCTCGCCCATCATTTCCCAGGGATGAATAAAAAGTGCGCATCCCAACTTTTCAGCAGCTTCATAAAATGGAAAAAAACGCGCGTCGGAAAGATTGATGCCATTGATATTGGAGCCAATCTCCAGACCCGGCATTCCCAATTCCCGCACACACCGTTCCATCTCACGAATCGCCAGGTCTGGATCCTGCAGCGGAACAGTTCCCAGCCCGATAAAACGGTTGCGCGTTGCTGCTACCGTGGTAGCGATATGATCATTCAGGAAACGTGAAGTTTCATAGCCGTCAACCGGCTTGGCCCAATAATTAAATAATACCGGGACAGTAGATAGCACTTGTACGGATACACCGGTTGCATCCATATCTGTGAGGCGGCTTGCAGGCAGAAAACAATTGTCCTCTACAACGCGGAAAAGTTGATCTCCCTTCATCATACAGGCCTGGCAGTTGCGATGTTCCAGGTGAATAAATTCTCCATACCCAAATTTTCGGGTCCAGTTGGGCATATGCTCGGGCATGATATGAGTATGGATATCAATCTTCATGCTAACGCTATCATTTTTGTTGGAAATAGAAACCTTTTGGTAGGCCGTCAGGCTGGTTTTACAGGCGGTTCCATTACGGTGCCGCATTTTTTACAGGTGCGCAATAAACTATTACCCCAAAAGCGGTCCATCAATGGAGGAAGCTGTTTCACAATATCTTTTACAAAAAGACTCTCCTCGTATAATTTGTTGCCACAGTTTTCACAAAACCACATAAACGCATCTTTTTCATCCTCCTCATCTTCTCTTACTTTTTCAATCACCAGTCCAACCGTGTGCGGACCACGTTGCGGAGAGTGTGGTGTTTGTGGAGGGAGCAGGAACATGTCACCTTCATTGATCGGGATGTCTCTCGGCACGCCGTTGTCAATTATTTTTAAAACAATATTCCCTTCCACCTGGTAATAAAGTTCCTCGCTTTCATTGTAGTGATAGTCTTTGCGCGCATTGGGCCCGCCTACCACCATTACGATAAAATTCTGCGCATCTTTATAAACGGTTTGATTGCCGACGGGCGGTTTCAATAAATCACGATGTTCGTCAATCCATTTTTTCAGGTTAAAAGGTGCAGCTACTGGCATGGCAAATCGTTTTTAATTAAAATCCTTATGCGTTTCTGGTATGTTTTCAAACCACACTTCAATTTCATATCCGTCAGGATCGTAAAAAAAGAAAAAAGGTTCACCCGGCACAAACTCCCCCTGTTCTTTTAATTTCCCCCCGGCTTGTTCCACTACAGTTGCCAATTCTCCAACCGGTCCGGGCTGTCTTAACCGAAACCCAAAATGAAACCCCGTACGGGTATTGTCGAATGGCTCAGCAGCAGTTTCAAATACGATAATATCATTGGTCCCCGGCGTTTGTACCTGGATAAAATGGTCATGCACATACATGGTGCGTACACCAAACACCGCCTGGTAAAAGGCAAGTGATCGTTTTACATCCTTAACTTTAAGCGCAATATGGGTTAGGCCAAATGTTTTGAGCATATTTCAGCATACTTGTAATGCAGGTAAAAACCAGGTCAGAAAATTACAACTTTTTGCTGTAGGTTTGAAGGCATGAATCTTTCTTTAGCAGAAAAACATGCGCTGGTATGCGGAAGCACACAGGGAATAGGGCTTGCCATTGCTACAGAACTTGCATTGCTTGGCGCACGATGTACATTACTTGCACGTAATGAACAGTCACTCAGCAAACAGGCATCATTACTGCCAACACCTGCAGGGCAGCAGCATAATTACCTCGTTGCCGATTTTAGTGATGTTGCCAGGCTGAAAGAAATCGCAGAAGCACAGCTTACCAAAGACCCGGTACAGGTATTGGTAAATAATACCGGTGGCCCGCCCGGTGGTCCCATTGCTAAGGCCACTACAAATGAGTTTATAAATGCATTTCAACAACACCTGCTCGCCAATCATGTATTAACGCAAGCCTGCATCCCGGGTATGAAAGCAGCGGGGTATGGGCGTATCATCAATATTATTTCCACTTCTGTAAAAATACCGCTCAAAAACCTGGGGGTTTCTAACACCACACGTGGTGCAGTGGCCAGTTGGGCCAAAACAATGGCCAACGAGTTGGGCGCGTTCAACATTACCGTAAATAATATTTTGCCTGGTTTCACCCGGACCCAGCGCCTTGAATCGATTGTACAGTCGGTTGCCGATCTGAAAAAAATCAGCACATCAGTAGTAGAGCAGGAAATGCAGGAGGAAGTACCCATGAAGCGCTTTGGCAGCCCTGAAGAAATTGCCGCACTGGCTGCATTCCTGGCCAGCCCGGCCGCGTCTTATATCACCGGAACGAGCATCCCGGTTGACGGCGGGCGAACCGGGAGTATTTGATCCAGATTAACAAACGAATTGCCTGTACCATGGAGTTATCAGTGCCATATAAACTTCTAAACCTGGTGGATGGCGAATTACTGCCGCCGCAGTCCGCTCATTACCTGGATCTCATCAACCCGGCAACGGGAGAAACCTGTGGCGCAGTTCCTGACAGCGATGAAAAGGATATCGAAGCTGCTGTAGCAGCCGCAGCGCGGGCTTTTCCATTATGGCAAACCACCAGCACCGAGGAGCGATTCCGAATCCTGAACCGCGTAGCAGAACTGATTGAGGAAAATATCGAAACACTTGCGCTTGCTGAAACAAATGATAATGGCAAACCGCTCTGGCTTAGCCGCGAAGTGGATATTCCGCGCGCCTCCGCCAACTTCCGGTTTTTTGCCACAGCCATTCAACATTTCGCTTCGGAAAGTCATACTATGGCAAATGGCGCCGTCAACTATACATTGCGCCAGCCAATCGGCATTGTAGGTTGCATATCACCCTGGAATCTTCCCCTGTATCTTTTTACCTGGAAGATTGCACCGGCGCTGGCCGCAGGCAATTGCGTTATTGCAAAGCCATCGGAAGTAACACCGGTTACCGCGTTTCTGCTATCGCTGATTGCGCGCGAGGCAGGGCTGCCACCAGGCGTTCTCAATATTGTACATGGGAGCGGTCAGGCGACCGGCGAAGCAATTGTAAAACATCCCGCCATTAAAGCCATCTCATTTACCGGCAGCACAAGAGCAGGTGAACGCATCGCCGCACGGGCAGCGCCGGTGTTTAAAAAATTATCACTTGAACTGGGCGGAAAAAATCCCGCGATCATTTTTGCCGATTGCAATTGGGAAAAAATGATGACAGAAACTCTCCGTTCTTCCTTCAGCAACCAGGGCGAAATCTGTCTGTGTAGCAGTCGCATCCTGGTAGAGCGCTCCATCTACAATCGGTTTAAAACCGAGTTTGTGCAACGGGTACAACAACTTACCGTGGGGGATCCGCTTGAAGCAACTTCTGCCCAGGGTGCAATTGTAAGCAAAGTGCATTTTGAAAAAATTATGCGCTGTTTGAACATTGCCAAAAATGAAGGCGCAACAATTTTATGTGGAGGTGAGGCAGTGAACCCCGGCGGCCGGTGCAACCTGGGCTATTTTATTCAGCCCGCCGTACTGGAAGGATTGGGACCCAACTGCCAGACCAACCAGGAAGAAATATTTGGCCCGGTGGTAACACTTCAGCCATTTGATACGGAAGCAGAAGCTCTGATGCTTGCCAATGCCACCCAATACGGTCTTGCTGCAACCGTGTGGACACAGGATATTTCCCGTGCCACCCGTATGGCAAGCCAGTTGGAAACTGGGATTGTATGGGTCAATTGCTGGTTGCTCCGCGACCTGCGAACACCCTTTGGGGGAATGAAAAACAGCGGCGTTGGCCGCGAAGGCGGGTGGGAGGCACTTCGTTTTTTTACCGAAGCCCGGAACGTGTGCATCGCCTGAACGTGAAATTAAAACAACAAATTCAACCACGGCATGTCATCGATCATTCATACATCAAACGCTGCAACACCGCTGGGTGCGTACCCCCACGCAAGAAAAGTAGGGTCATTACTGTTTCTCTCCGGCATCGGCCCCAGGAACCCGGTTGATAATTCCATACCCGGACTTGAACTGGATGCCGATGGAACAATAAAAAACTATGACATTGAAGCCGAATGCCGTGCGGTATTTGCCAATGTAAAAGCCGTGTTGGAAGCCAGCGGCAGCAGTTGGGATAAGATTGTAGACGTTACCGTTTTTTTAACGCACATGAAAACCGATTTCCCGGTTTATAATCGCATCTACAACGAATATTTTAACGGTGTACAGGCCTGCCGCACCACGGTGGAGGTGTTAAGCCTGCCTACACCGATCGCAATTGAACTGAAAGTAATAGCTACTATTGATTAACAGGTATTCATAACCGTAATTATTTAGGTTGATGCATTTTGAAAACACCCCGGAATTTGCCCGCCAGTTGGACCTTGAGGATCCACTTCGTTCATTCCGCGAGCAATTTTTTATTCCACAGGTCAATGGCCGCGATAGTATTTATTTTACAGGGAATTCGCTCGGCCTGCAGCCGAAAACGGTTGCTGATTGTATCCGGGAGGAGCTGGACGACTGGGCGCGGCTGGGAGTGGAAGGCCATTTTGCGGCACGCCATCCCTGGATGTCGTACCACGAACAATTTGCCCGGCCGCTGGCGGCTATAACGGGCGCGTTGCCGGAAGAAGTGGTGGCCATGAACCAGCTTACGGTAAATCTTCACCTGCTGATGGTGAGTTTTTACCAGCCTACGCAAACGCGTTTTAAAATCATTTGCGAAGCGAAAGCATTTCCTTCAGATCAATATGCGCTGCAATCGCAGGTGCAGCTTCACGGCTTTGATCCGCGTGAAGCGATTGTCGAAGTGAAACCGAGAGAAGGCGAACATGTGCTTCGCACGAAAGATATTCTGGATACCATTCATCAGCATCGCGACAGCGTGGCACTGGTGTTATTTGGCGGCGTCAATTATTATTCCGGCCAGTTCTATGATCTGCCTGCAATTACAAATGCGGCGCATGAAGCGGGTGCCATGGCGGGGTTCGACCTGGCACATGCTGCAGGTAATGTAGAACTCGAGCTACATGCGTGGAATGTGGATTTTGCCTGCTGGTGTTCTTACAAATACCTTAATAGCGGCCCGGGCGGCGTGGCCGGCGCATTTATTCACCAACGCCACATTGCGAATAAAAACCTAAGGCGATTGGCGGGTTGGTGGGGACATAACAAGGAAAGCCGTTTCCGGATGGAACCAACCTTTGAACCAATACTAACGGCGGAGGGCTGGCAACTGAGCAATGCACCTGTGCTCTCCATGGCAGCGCATCGCGCATCACTCGCTGTTTTCATGGAGGCTGGTATGGAGCGTCTTCATGCCAAGCGTCGATTATTGGCCGCTCATCTCCGGTTTGTGGTTGAAACCGTTACGGCAGGGAAGGAGATCACGTTGCTCACTCCCGCCACGGACGCCGATCGGGGATGCCAGTTGTCCATACTCACCGGCAGCAATGGTAAATGGTTATTTGATGAATTAACCGCCCGCGGCGTTATTGCCGATTGGCGTGAGCCGAATGTGATTCGCATCGCGCCGGTACCTTTGTATAATTCATTTTTTGATAGCTGGGAGTTTGGAAATTTTCTTTACGAACTTCTTTAAAAAAAAGGAATGCAATCAGGAAAAAGAATCGTTATTGCCGGTGCGGGCCTGGTTGGTTCGTTACTCGCCATTTACCTGGTACGCAGGGGCCATTCCGTTACAGTGCTGGAACGGCGCGGCGATATGCGCAAGGAACAGGGCGGTGGTGGCCGCTCTATAAATCTTGCATTGAGCGACAGGGGACTGCTGGCGCTGGAACGTGTTGGTCTTGCCGGTATGATACGCGATATTTCCATTCCCATGCACGGCAGAAGACTGCACCAGCCGGATGGCAGCAGCGCATTTCAACCCTATGGGCAACAGGGACAATTTATCAATTCCGTATCACGCGCTACGCTCAATATGAAGTTGATGGATTTGGCAGAAGCCGCGGGCGTGACATTTCTATTTCATCAGCCCTGTACCTCGGTCGACTGGCATCATCAACTGCTGATCTCCACGCAGGATGAGGAAGAAAAGAAATATCCTTTTGATCTATTGTTTGGAGCCGACGGCGCTTATTCGGCAACCCGCCTGCAACATCAATTGCATCATCACCACTTTAACTACGAGCAGTTTTATATTGATTGCGGCTATAAGGAGCTGACTATTCCGCCCGCGGCGGATGGGAGCTTTGCGATGGATCCAACTGCACTGCATATCTGGCCGCGCAAAGATTATATGCTGATTGCACTGCCCAACCTGGATCACTCATTTACCTGTACGTTATTCTTCCCGTTTGAAGGCGAACAATCTTTTGCCAAACTGGATACAGCACAACGCGTGAAAGATTTTTTTGAAACAACGTTCAGTGACGTAGTGCAACTGATGCCCAATTACCAGGAAGAGTTTTTTACAAATCCCACCTCGTCACTTGTTACTGTAAAATGCTTTCCCTGGACGAGAGGCGGAATTTTTTCACTCATTGGTGATGCGGCCCATGCAATTGTACCGTTTTTTGGACAAGGTATGAATTGCGGCTTTGAAGATTGCCGCATCCTGGATGAATTGATAGATGCCTATGGCGATGATTGGGAATTGATCCTCGATACATTTCAGCAACTTCGCAAACCGGATGCAGACGCCATTGCCGACCTGGCCATCGGTAATTTTACCGAAATGCGGGAGAAAACGGCGGATCCAAAATTTTTATTACAAAAAAAGATAGAAGGAAGATTGCACACAAAGCACCCCGACAAATGGATACCTGCCTACTCCCAGGTTACATTCAGTCCGCATATCCGTTATTCGGAAGCCATGCGGCGCGGTGCCATGCAGGAAGCTATTATGCAGGAAGTAATGAAAATGCCGGGGATTGAAAATAATTGGGATGGCGATGCGATTGAACAGGTAATTTTGTCGAAACTTGAAGCCCACAAACTATGAACAGAGCAGCATTGGTACAATTGATTCGCGAGCAAAAATCTTATCTCTGTGTAGGCCTTGATACCGATCCTGCAAAAATTCCTGCTCATCTTGCAACTGCCGAAGACCCGGTATTTGCGTTTAATAAAGCCATTATCGACGCCACACGTCCGTATTGCGTGGCCTATAAGATCAATACTGCATTCTATGAAGCAACAGGTTTGAAAGGATGGGCGGCGATGGAAAAAACCGTTCGCTATATCGGCAACAGCCATTTCACCATCGCCGATGCAAAACGCGGCGATATCGGCAATACCGCTTCGCAATATGCAAAAGCATTTTTTGAAACACTTCCGTTTGATGCCGTTACGGTGGCGCCGTATATGGGAGAAGACAGCGTGTCACCATTTCTTACGCATGATGGTAAATGGGCCATCGTACTTGGACTTACCTCCAACGCCGGTGCTGCGGACTTTGAACTGCAACCGGCCGGCGATGAATTACTGTATGAAAAAGTGCTGTCCCGCGTTGCGGAATGGGGCAATCCAGGCAACCTGATGTTTGTAGTAGGTGCCACGCAGGCCGATGCATTTACAAATATCCGCAAACGCACGCCCGATCATTTCTACCTCGTGCCTGGTGTAGGCGCACAGGGTGGCAGCCTGCGGGAGATTTCTGAAAAAGCGATGAATAAAGAGGTAGGACTGCTGGTAAATGCAAGCCGCGCTATCATTTACGCATCTTCAGGAGAGAATTTTGCAGAAAAAGCCGCAACCGTTGCTGCTGCTTACCAGCAGGAGATGCAGCAATACCTGCAAAAAATCGCAGGCATTTAAGGCGGGATGCTCCTGTACAAATCCCTAACTTTGCGGCAACAAATTGCATGTTTATGGCCGCGCGTACAGACCTTTTTAACAGCCCGGATTATTTCCTCGTGGATGAGTTACTGACGGATGAGCACAAACTGATCCGTGATTCCGTTCGCAACTATGTAAAAAAGGAAATTTCACCGATTATCGAGGATTATGCCCAGAAAGCTGAATTTCCACAGCAAATTGTGAAGCAAATGGGTGAACTGGGGTGTTTTGGACCCACAGTGCCTGCGGAATACGGCGGTGGCGGACTCGATTATATCTCCTATGGTCTGATGATGCAGGAGCTGGAACGCGGCGATAGTGGCGTACGTTCCACCGCATCCGTGCAGGGCTCGCTGGTGATGTTTCCCATTTATCAGTATGGAAGTGAAGAGCAACGTAAGAAATATCTTCCCAAACTGGCCAGTGGTGAATGGCTGGGTTGCTTTGGCCTAACAGAACCCAACCATGGTAGTGATCCCAGCAGTATGCTCACCAACTTCAGGGATGCAGGAGATCATGTAATTCTCAATGGCGCCAAAATGTGGATCAGCAATGCGCCTTTTTCACAGGTGGCGGTGGTGTGGGCAAAGAATGAAGCCGGCGAAGTACACGGCCTCATTGTAGAACGCGGTATGGAAGGCTTTTCCACACCCACTACACACGGCAAATGGAGCCTTCGCGCATCCGCAACCGGTGAACTGGTATTTGATAATGTAAAAGTTCCAAAAGAAAATATTCTCCCGAACGTAAAAGGATTAAAAGGTCCGTTGAGCTGCCTTACCAAAGCCCGCTATGGCATTGCCTGGGGCGCAGTAGGAGCGGCCATGGACTGTTATGACACGGCGCTGCGTTACTCAAAAGAACGTGAACAGTTTGGTAAACCCATTGGCCAGTTTCAGCTGCAACAAAAAAAACTGGCGGAAATGATCACCGAGATCACCAAAGCGCAATTGCTGAACTGGCGGCTTGGCGTATTGATGAATGAAGGAAAAGTAACGCCACAACAGGTGAGCATGGCCAAACGTAACGCCTGCGAAATTGCAACGAATATTTGTCGGGATGCCCGGCAGATGCTCGGTGGTATGGGTATTACCGGGGAATATCCTGTAATGCGGCACATGATGAACCTGGAAAGCGTAATCACTTATGAAGGCACGCACGACATTCACCTGCTGATTACGGGGATGGATGTAACGGGTCTGAATGCTTTTAAATAAACGGAATCCGGACGGATCAACAAAGCCGGTAGCTGAATTACTACATGCGTATCTATCTCATCGGGTTTATGGGCTCCGGTAAAACCTACTGGGGACGCAAATTGGGAGAAAAACTCAACCTTCCTTTTTTTGACCTGGATGAACAGGTGGTTTCCCATGAAGGAAAGCCGATCACCGCCATCTTTGCCGAAAATGGAGAAGAATATTTTCGCCAGGCGGAAAAACAGGCATTGCACATTATTACTGAAAGCCACGAATCATTTGTAATGTCTACAGGTGGCGGCGCTCCCTGCTATTTCAATAACATTGAATACATGAACAGTCGCGGTACCACCGTATGGCTCAATACACCACATGATGTGTTGTTTGACCGGCTGGTGCAGGAAAAAGATACACGCCCTTTGGTTCGGGACCTGGGTGATGAGCAACTGCACACGTTCATTCACCGGAAATTTGCCGACCGGCGAATTTATTATGAACAGGCTCGGGTAACCGTTGCGGAAGAACCACTCCAACTGGATTTACTGATCAAAAAAATATTCCATGCCTAAGAAATTTCTTGCGGCAGGCGCCGTGCTGGCGGGCCTGGCAGTGATCCTCGGCGCCTTCGGCGCCCACGGCCTTGAACAACTAACCACTGATCAAAAAATATTGCACGGCTTTCAAACGGCCACGCAGTACCAGTTCTATCATGCACTGGCCCTGCTGGCTACCGGGCTGCTTGCAATACATAATGCTGACCGATGGCTTAAAGTGGCAGGCTATTGCTTCATTACAGGCTGTATTCTTTTCTCAGGCTCCCTCTACCTGCTTACGTTCCTCAACATCCAGGGAAGCAGCATGGTTCGCTTTGTAGGGCCCGTAACACCCCTTGGAGGGCTGTTTTTTATCGCCG
This sequence comes from Bacteroidota bacterium, assembly GCA_048498035.1. Lineage (GTDB taxonomy): Bacteria > Bacteroidota > Bacteroidia > Chitinophagales > Chitinophagaceae > CADEDV01. The sequence goes on from JBEHYT010000016.1 coordinate 79,462, forward strand.
CCTGGTTGTTCATGTTGCTGGCTATCCTGCGCGCAAAGGCCTGGGAACGGCCTACAGGGGCAGTGTGAGCGTGGTCAACGTCCCCGCGCCGGTATTTTCGATGGAATAGTGTCCACCAATCCGTTCCATCCGGCGGCGGATATTCAGTAATCCATTTCCATTTTCCCGGAGATTGTCGAGATCAACACCAACGCCGTTGTCGGTTATCCGGATCACCAGTTCACTGTCGATGCGAAATTCAATCGTCAGTAACGAAGCTTTGGAATGCTTCAGCGAATTCGTGAGCGTTTCTTTTACGCAAAGGAAAATATTACGGCGTTTATCGCCCGTGAGTTCGCAGGACGGAATTTCCTGCGGCACCGTTACGCGGCACTCAATGTCGGTACCATCAAAATACTCAAGCGCATAAGAACGGATATAGGACACCAGGTTGTCTACCGTATCATTGCCACTGTTCATACTCCAGATGATCGCATTCATCTTATTGAGCACCTCATTGGCAGAATGGGATATCCGGTCAATTTCAACCGGCGTGGATTCTTTCATCTTGTTTCGTGCAATTTCACTCATCAGCCGTATCGCCGTCATACCCGCGCCGAGTTCATCATGCATATCCGCTGAAATACGCTGCCGCTCTTCCTGCTGTGCTTTATATACCGCCAGTTCTTTTTCATATTCCTTCAGCTGGTTTTCGGTTCTCAATCGCTCCCGTTCCCGTGTCTCCATGATCAGCCTGCGGCGATTTTTATAATTCAGCGCAGCCAGGAAGCAAACCAGTTCCAGGAACAATCCAATCTCATAGTAAAAAAGCGAGGAACCTAAAATACCTGGAAGAAAACGGGTGTTCACCATCAGCGATACCTGCGACAGAACAGAGAAAAGAAAGAGCAGGAAATTGCCCCAGAACATATAACGGAATAATTTCTCATGCCACCTGCTGATGCTGTACGCCAGGAAAACGATCGTCATGCCCAGCAACACGAATTTGGACATCGTCTCCACCTGGTATTCCAGTGTGTAATTGTTTGTGAAGTAATGGGCAAAACTGAATAACAAAATAGCTGCTACCAGGAAAAGCGCGCCTCCTGTATAAAAGCGATAAAGAAATACCTGTTTCGTATTGCGGGGCGCCAGGAACTGGCGCATAAACAACATGTAAAAACCATGACCGATACACTGCAATACAAAATCCAGGTAACCTTCAATAAAATACCCGGCTTCACTGGGCCGCCAGTCGTACAATGCCTTTCCAAACAACATACTTCCCAGGAAAAATGCATAACCTGAATAGTACAGGAATTCCTTGTTGGAACCCTGCAGGTAGTTTGCCATGGAGAACAGGATCATCATCAACAGCAACCCGCAAAAAAGATAAGTGACCATGTTGTTGCGATCGTGGGAGAGACGCACATTGGTCAGAAATGCTTTCCACGAACCGGAATTAATAAGCCGGGGCCGCATTGTATTGTTGTAGGTTCGCACCTGCCGCGTAACGGTGTAAAACGTTGCTGAATCATGTGCCGCCAGGGCAATCAGCCTGGCGCCGCAGGTGTCGGCATCAGCCAGCACGTTGAGCGCCGGTTGCGTTAGCACACCGTTGTCTTCGCGGTAGAGCGTCGTTTGCCAGTAAAAAAAGCCGGGAAAAAACCAAACTGAAAGGTTGCTGTCTGATGAATTGCGCAGCCGGAACCGCAACACTTCGAGGTCTGTAACGCGATCGCTTGGGATCTTGCCATCGTATCGCATTCCTTTTTCAAAATGCAGATGGGCGAGTGCACCGGGCAGTGAGCCATTGCCGGGAATAAATGTGCTTTGACATTTGGGCTCTATGTACTGTACAAAATTGATCTTGCTGACATCTACGTAGGGCAGTGAATCCGTTTGCCCATAGGCAGAAAAACCGGTGGCAAATGCTACCAGTAACAACAGCAGGAAGTGGGTCTTCATTCGATTCATCAGATGGCCTTGTAGTAACGCCTAAAACTAATCATTACCCGCGGTTTTACAGCTTTTTACAACTACCACTTTCCGGGCAGTTTTTAACAGCCGCCCTTGCTGGTGCGCGGCTGAGTTGCTTATCTTTGTACCCATGGCCGATAAGAAGAAAAAGAAACCTGCCGCGCGCACCAGGACCAAAACCGGGAAAACCAAAGCCGGCGCCCTGAAACAGGAGCCGGAAGCTACGATTGACTGGAAAAGTATCGCCCGGGATGAACGTACCTGGAAGATCCTCGGTGCAGTATCGCTGCTGGCATCCATCTTCCTGTTTATCTCCTTTATTTCTTATTTTTTTACCTGGCGTGAAGACTATGCGCAGGTATCGAATGGATTTTCCGTATTATTTGACAGCGGCGCCAAAGTGAATAATCTCCTGGGTCGCCTCGGCGCGCTTATGGCGCACTTTTTTATCTACAAAGGATTTGGCGTAGCCGCCCTGCTGATCTGCACTTTCTTTTTTGTAGTGGGTGTAAATCTCTTGTTCAACCGGAAAGTATTTTCCATCTGGCGCAACCTGAAATATGTAACACTCGGCTTGCTGGTATTGTCAGTTTCCATGGCCTTTATCTTCCAGTCGCAAAGCAATTCATTTCCTTTTGGCGGCGGTGTAGGCGCTATGATCAACCGCTGGCTGGTAGGTGCGCTGGGTAATGTAGGCACAGCCGCCGTGTTGCTGGTGCTGGCACTCGGCTATTTTATCTGGCAATTCAACCCGGCATTTAATCTGCCGGCACGGAAAAATAATGTGGTTACGGATGATGAAGCAGGAACCGCTGATGCGATAGAAGAAGGAGAACAGGAAAGTAGTGGCTTTAATCCCGTGGTTGCCAAAACCATTAATGATCTTTATGCCAATGATACAGATACAAAGATTGATGTTGAGGAGAACAGGAAAGGCAATACGGTAAAAGAAAATGCGGGTATGCTCAACGTAAAGCAACAGGAAGAGCCTTCCCTGCAATTCCAGTTGATTGAAAAAGATGAAGAACCTGAAGCCCTGGCCATTGAACAACCGTTGCAGGATACGCCTTCGGCGGAAGAAGAAATAGTGGCCGATCTGCTGCATCGCCATGATGCGGAAGTGGATGAGCCATTACCTCCCGTGGTAGACCTCCCGCTAAAACCTGAGCCGCCAGCCCGCAAAAAAGAAGAAGGTGAACTGGAACTGGAGATCAAAGGAGTACCGGAAACACCAACTGAAGAAGAAGAAAAGGCGGTGCCGGAAAACCTGCCGCCGTATGAACCAACGCTCGACCTCAGTAACTATAAATATCCTACGCTGGATCTGCTGGAAACACATGGAACCGACCGCATCATCCAGGATGCTGCGGAATTGGAAAATAACAAGAACCAGATCATCTCCACGCTCCGCAATTATTCTATCGAAATACAAAAGATCAGCGCAACAGTGGGGCCCACCGTTACCCTGTATGAGATTGTACCGGCGGCCGGAGTTCGTATTTCCCGGATCAAAAACCTGGAAGATGATATCGCGCTTAGCCTGGCTGCCCTCGGCATTCGCATCATTGCACCCATTCCCGGCAAGGGAACCATTGGTATTGAAGTGCCCAATGCGAAAAAGACGATCGTGAGTATGAAAACACTTTTGTCTTCTGAAAAATTCCAGCATAATACGCATAGTCTACCCATTGCATTGGGTAAGCGGATTGACAATGAGAATTTCATTGTAGACCTGGCATCCATGCCGCACCTGCTGATGGCAGGGGCTACCGGGCAGGGGAAATCCGTTGGACTGAACGCCATCCTGGTATCGTTGCTGTATAAGAAGCATCCCTCGCAACTAAAGTTTGTATTGATTGATCCCAAGAAAGTGGAGCTCAGCATTTATAGCCGCATTGAAAAACATTTCCTGGCCAAACTTCCGGGTGAAGAAGATGCAATCATTACCGATACTAAAAAAGTAGTGCATACGCTGAATGCGCTTTGCATTGAAATGGATAACCGGTATGATCTGCTGAAGGAAGCCGGTTCCCGGAACATTAAAGAGTATAATGAGAAATTTATCCGGCGCAAACTGAACCCGCAGAAGGGCCACCAGTTCCTGCCGTTTATTGTATTAGTGATTGATGAATTTGCGGATTTGATCATGACGGCCGGTAAGGAAGTTGAAATGCCCATCGCGCGCCTGGCGCAGCTGGCCCGCGCCGTCGGTATTCACCTGATCATCGCCACGCAGCGGCCATCGGTCAATATTATTACGGGAACCATCAAAGCCAACTTCCCGGCACGGATTGCATTCAAAGTATCCTCCAAAATAGATTCCCGCACCATTCTTGACGCCGGTGGCGCGGAACAACTGATCGGAAAAGGAGATATGCTAGTTTCCCACAACGGGGAACTGACGCGTTTGCAATGTGCTTTTGTAGACACGCCTGAAGTAGAAGAAGTAGTGGAATTTGTAGGTGATCAACGCGGTTACCCGCAGGCTTTCCTGCTGCCGGAATACGTGGATGAAAAAGAACTGGAAGGGAAGGAACTGGACCTGGCCGACCGTGATTCACTGTTTGAAGACGCTGCCCGGTTAATTGTTCAAAACCAGGTGGGTTCCACCTCGCTTTTACAACGCCGGATGAAATTGGGCTATAACCGCGCCGGCCGTTTAATGGATCAACTGGAGGCTGCTGGAATTGTAGGCCCCAACCAGGGCAGTAAGGCACGGGACGTGCTGATTAAGACAGAAATGGACCTGCAACAGCACCTTGACGCCCTGGGATAAAAACACTGTTAAAAAACAGGCGCCCGGACCTAAAAAATTACCCTGGTATTGCAACCCGGTATGATGATTGCCAGTCCTTAAGGGGCAAAATCATATATTTGCCCGCCTTATAAAAAAGAAAATTAATATGATGAAGAAATTATACCTGTTGCTGGCTTTTGTTGGGTTGGCAGCGCTCAGCCAGGCCCAGACCAGTAATGACCCTGCGGCCAAAAAAGTATTGGATGCCGTGAGTGCAAAGTTCAAATCTTTTCGCTCTGTAAAGGCAGGGTTCAATTACAAAGTGGAAAATGCGGCGGGAAAAACGATGTCGTCCAAAAACGGCACGATCCTCATGAAAGGCACCAAATACCGCGTATCCTTTGGCGACCAGGAGATTTTTTCAGATGGTAAAACGGTTTGGAATTACGATAAATCAACCAATGAAGTAACCGTTAATAACCTGGACGCGGCCAGTGGTACGATAACACCACAGAAATTATTCACTGATTTTTACGATCAGGATTTCCTGTACAAATTGAACGGCGATAAAAAGATCGGATCAAAAACAGTACAGGAAATTGAGATGACACCTACTGATAAAAGCAAACCCTTTTTCAAAGTATATGTGAATATTGACAAAGCAGCGCAAACGCTGTATAGCACCAAGGTGATGGAAAAAGCGGGCGGTCGTTACACATACACGGTTAGTTCCATGTCGCCCAATGCCGCGGTTAGTGATGCGCAGTTTGTATTTGATAAATCAAAATATCCGGGTGTTGAAGTAGTTGACCTTCGGTAACATCTTCTCCCGTAATTGAATTGATCCCTCGCCCCTGGCGGGGGATTTTTATTTGTGCCTGTTCCTGTTGCGGATAACGGCCTGGCGTAGTTCAAGCGCCTCTTCCAACAGCGGTTCCAGCAGATGTAATTGCAGCATGTTCGCGCCATCGCTCAGCGCCACTGCGGGGTTGGGATGCGTTTCAATAAAGAGTCCGTCGGCCCCGGTTGCAATAGCAGCTTTGGCAATAGTGCCGATGAGGTGGGGATTGCCCCCGGTAACGCCACCGGCCTGGTTGGGTTGCTGAAGCGCATGGGTTACATCCATCACAACAGGTACGCCGTGTGCCTGCATGGCCGGTATATTACGATAATCCACCACCAGGTCCTGGTAGCCAAACGTGGTGCCGCGTTCCGTAAGCATTACCTGTTCGTTTCCTGCCCGGCGAATCTTGTCCACGGCAAATTTCATGGCCTCACCACTCACAAACTGTCCTTTTTTTACATTTACGATCTTTCCCGTTTCGGCCGCTGCAATCAGCAGGTCGGTTTGCCGACAAAGAAATGCCGGGATTTGGAGAATATCCACGTAGCGGGCCGCAACTGCGGCTTCTTCATGGGCATGTATATCGGATACGATTGGCAGTCCGAATGTTTTTTTCACTTTCCCGAGCAATTCCAGGGCTTTTTCATCCCCCAAACCGGTAAAGGAAGCACTACTGGTGCGATTGGCCTTTCGATACGAGGATTTAAAAACATAGGGGATGCCCAGTTTACGGCAAACCGTACTCACAGTTCCTGCCACTTCCATCAATAATTCCTCACTTTCAACCACGCAGGGACCGGCCAGGAGAAAGAAATGATCTTCGTTATACGATTGTCCGGCAAATAGCTGCTGCAGAAATTTTTCCATTCGGCAAAGATAGTTCCCGTTCACAAAACGAGGGCATCCGCTTTTGGGCAACTTTAGTATCTTCCGATGCTACAAATTCTGCTTTGCATGACCGTTCGCTTTCGTAGGCCGCTAGGGGCTCTGATCCTGGCATTGTTCATTTTTTCCTGTAAACCCAAAGAAGGGCTGCCGGATAATTTTGACTACGGCCGGGTGGAAAATGGCGTCTATCTCAATTCCTATTTTGATTTTGAGGTTCCGCTCCCGCAAAACTGGATCGTGCGAAACCGCGCGGAAATGGAGCGTGTGTATGAGCAGGGCCACCAGGCAGTGTTGCAGAAAAACAGGCAACTCGCCAACCAATTGGAAGCCAGTAAAATCAATCGGGCCACACTACTCACGCTTTTTAAGGAACGAACAGACAGTGTCAGCAACGCAGCAGCACCCAACGCGTCGTTTTCCATTATGGTAGAAAACCTGGCATCGCATCCCAATTTCCGGACTGGCAGGGACTACCTCGCGCAGGCAGTGCAACTGATGAAACAGTCGAAAATGGACTACAGTTTTTCACCGGGATTCACCTCGGAGCAGATGGGCAATAAGCTGTTTGATCGCATGGACCTGGACCTGCTGCACAATGGCGTTCAGGTACACCAAACGTATTATGTTTGTATCGAACGGCGTTTTGCCCTTTGCATACTTCTTTCGTATGTAGCACCCGCTGATGGGCAGGAATTAAAAGATATTGCCGCTAAAATTAATTTCAGCTAAATCTCCCCCTTAAATTTGCTGCAACAAACGATTGTTTAATTTAACAACTGCTATGCAGAAAGAGAAAATACTGGTAATAGGAGCTTCGGGCCAGATAGGTGTGGAACTGACTATGGCGCTCCGCGAAATTTATGGCAACGCCAATGTTATCGCATCCGACCTGCGGGAGCAAAATCCACTCCTGGAAGGCACCGGGCCCTACGTAAGCCTGGATGTAATGAACAAGGAGATGTTGCATGTGCAGGTCATTCGTCAAAATATTACACAGATATACCTGCTGGCGGCGATCTTATCCGCCACCGGCGAAAAAAATCCGGGACTTGCCTGGAACCTCAATATGCAGGGATTGTTGAATGTGCTGGATATTGCCCGGGAAGAAAAACTCCATAAAGTGTACTGGCCTTCTTCCATTGCAGTTTTTGGCCCTACTTCTCCCAAGAAAAATTGTCCGCAGCAAACGATCATCGAACCTACAACGGTGTATGGCATCAGCAAATATGCGGGTGAATTTTGGTGTAACTATTTTCACCAGCGCTTCCAGGTAGATGTAAGAAGTCTTCGCTACCCCGGATTAATTAGCTACAAATCTGCACCGGGTGGTGGCACCACAGATTATGCAGTGGAGATATTTCACGAAGCGCTCGAAGAAAAGCACTACGATTGTTTTCTTCAAAAAGACACCTACCTGCCCATGATGTATATGCCGGATGCCATTCGCGCCACCATTGAATTGATGGAAGCGCCGGCTGACAAAATATCAATCCGTACCTCGTATAATATTTCCGGTATGAGTTTTTCGCCGGCAGAAATTGCGGCCGAAATAAAAAAACATATTCCAGGATTTACAGTTAACTATCAACCGGATTACAGGCAGGCAATTGCCGATAGCTGGCCGCAGAGTATTGATGATGCAGTGGCCCGTAAGGATTGGGGATGGAAGGAAGAATACAATCTTTCAGCTATGACGAAAGACATGCTGGAAAATCTCCCGCAATAAAATTTAATGCATTTGTCGAATGGTAATGGCGAAGGAATCTGCATCCTTCACATTGTTCATGCGCATGATCAACTTATTGTCGTTGGCAGGTGCTGCAAAAAGTCCGAGGCTGCGATACTTTCCGTTTGTTGACGCCCACAATTCATATTGCTGATGAGCGGGCAATGCCTTTAAGTCCTGGATAACGAGGTAGACATTGTTGGAAGTAGTATCGCCGTACACATTGATCCGCGCAGCCACCATCGCCGAAGACTCCATGTCACTGGCCTGGATCACCCTGTTTCCCGAAGGGGTTAATTGCTCTTCAATAGTTTTTGTCTTGTTATCCAGTTTATCGATCGTTTCCTTGCGTGCCACTTCTTCCTGCAATTCCTGGTTGCGGCTGTAAAGGTTGTACAATAACACGCCGGATGCCAGCAGCACCGCAATTGACGCCGCGATGGCCCATCGCATCGTGCCCATTTTTCGTACGGGTGCAGTTTGTGGATTGAGATTGATAATATGCGAAGCAGCGTTTACGGCAGCCTCCTGCTGAATCGCTTCCATTACCCGGGTCTTTAATTCAACTGGTGGAGGGACCGCATTACTGAATGCTTTTTCTTCCAGGGCTTCCTCAAATGAAATTCTCGCCTGGAGCAATTCGGGATATTTTTTGCAGGCCTGTTCAAAATCACGACGTTCTTTGTCAGACGCCATGCCAAGAACATAGCTTTCTATGATCCCGCTTGATATGTAATCCTTGATGTTCACTTTTACAGTAGCATGTTTAGTCGCGCCAGCGCACGCCTGGTTTTTGATCGAACAGCTTCAACGGTCATGTTTAACCGACCCGCAACATCTTCCGGTGTACATCCCTGGAAATAGGAAAGATGCACCAGTTCCTGTTGCTCTTTGTCAAGCTGCCGGATCAGGTTCGATATCCCAGCATTTTCATACGGAAATACGGACGCATTGCTCAATGTACGTGACTGCAGCGACTTTAGTTTTTGGATCGCGGTTTTTCGTGTCACCTGTGTCATCCAGGTAAAGAGCAGGCTCTTCCCAGGATCATAGAGATCAATGCTTTGCATAATGTTCCGGAATGAATCGGCAAGGGTGGATGTGGTGTCTTCTCCCGGGGGCAGGATCTGGCTCACCAGCCCGTTGAGCGATGCGGCATACCTGTCAAACAGGTCGTCACAAACGGTAATATCCCGGGCTTTGAGGCGGTTGATAAGTAGTTGTTCCGGATTCACAATGATTGGTTTTCAGGACAATTGTTGACTGCAAAGTAACGCGTCAGCCTCAAATATCTTGCCCGCAACCGCTCAGACTTGTGAAAATAGCCCCCGCCTGCTACCGGATTATCGTAAAATTACGATAGTGTGTTGGCGCAAGGGGAGTAACCGTTACTCCACTTACTGCGGATCTTGGTGATCCCTGCCAACACCATTCAATCAGCGCATCCAGTTGTTGTGCCGTTCCGGTGGCAACAATTTCCACTGAACGATCCTGCCGGTTCATCACCGTGCCGCTTATGCCCAGTTCATTAGCCTTTTCAAGCGTATGCTTGCGATAAAACACACCCTGAACCTTTCCGGTTACTACCAGTTTCCGAGTTTCCATCTTTTTTAAAAATTGATCAGTGCCACAATTTTTTCGAGATGGATACGATCAACGTCATCGAAAGAATCATAGCTACTGCTATCAACATCCAAAACGCCTACCACTTCGTTATTTTTTATGCAGGGAACTACAATTTCAGACTTCGACAGGCTGCTGCACGCGATGTGACCGGGAAATTGTTCTACATCGGGAACGATCAGCGTGGTTGCTTCTGCCCAGCTGCTACCGCATACGCCTTTGCCTTTACGGATACGGGAGCAGGCTACCGGTCCCTGGAATGGGCCTACCACTAATTCATCTCCCTTCACCAGGTAAAAACCCACCCAGAACCAGTTGAATTGTTCTTTTAATGCCGCCGCTACATTGGCCAGGTTGGCCACCAGGTCCGTTTCGCCGGTAAGCAACCCGCGAATCTGTGGAATCAGGGATTCATATTGCTCCGTCTTATTGCCGGCTGCTATTTTCAGGTCTTCTGCCATAGCTGCAAAAATATCCAAATTACGTGGTTGATGCAGCAGCCGTTTATGGGTTCTGATCGCCATTCTTTGTAACTTCCGGTGGCCAAAAAACAAGGTAGCCCATGCGCATTGCCACTTTATCCCGTATCATTATTCCGGTTGTATTACTACTTTCTTTCTTCCGCATGGCGGCGCAGGATTTTGGCGGCACGCCTCCCTCACAGCATTGGAACCAGATCAATACAGACACGGCCCGCATTATTTTTCCAGTGGGGATGGACAGTACCGCCAATCGCATCGCTTCGGTGATTCATTTCCTCGCATCTTCCCGGCCTGCCAGTCTTGGCAATCGCCAGCGCAAGATCAATATCGTTTTGCAAAAAAATACCACCATCGGCAATGGTTATGTAGGATTGGGACCTTTCCGAAGCGAATTTTACCTGTCGCCGGTTGCCAACAGTTTCCAGGAAGGAAGTATTGCCTGGCCCGATCAACTGGCTGTGCATGAATACCGGCACGTGCAACAGTTTAATAATTTTCATACAGGGCTTAGCAATTTTGTCTACCATCTTTTTGGTGAAGAAGGATTTGCAGTGGCTGTAAATGCTGCCATTCCTGACTGGTTCTATGAAGGCGATGCCGTGTACAATGAAACCATTACTACGCACCAGGGGCGGGGCCGGCTACCGATGTTCCTGAATACCTATCCCGCGCTCTGGCAAGCCGGGAAAAATTATTCATGGATGAAATTGCGCAATGGTTCGCTCAAGGATTATGTTCCCAATCATTACTATCTCGGCTACCTGCTGGTAAACTATGGAAGAACTAAATACGGAACTGATTTTTGGACGCGTGTAACACAGGATGCTGCAGCCTATCGCGGTTTGTTTTACCCGTTTCAAAAAGCCATTCAAACACATGCAGGTGTAGGCTATCCTGCATTCCGGGATTCTGCTTTTGCATTTTATAAAAAAAGCATACCACGGGTTTCCATAACAAGGGATCAATACCTGTTTCCCGTCAACCACCATTTTGTTACATCCTATAGTTTTCCCTACCAGGGCGCTGGGGATTCACTGTTTTACCTCAAGGGCAGTTACCGGCAGCGGGCGGCTTTCTATGTAAAAGACAAAAGGGGAGAACATAAATTACGCATTCGCGATATTTCCATCGACGACCAGTTTTCTTACCGCAACGGTAAAATTGTTTATACGGCTTATGAGAATGATGCCCGCTGGATCAGCCGTGATTACGGCGTGATCAAAGTGCTGGATGTGACTACTAATCACCAAACAACCTTAACACATCGAACTAAATATTTTACACCGGATATTTCTGCCAATGGCGACCGCATTGTTGCTGTTGAAAACAGCGATGCAGGAAAAAGTGAATTGCATGTACTGGATGCAAAAACGGGCGAGGTAATGCAACGCATCCGGTCGGCGGACATTGCAACATTTGCCGATCCGAAATTCTACGACGACAACACGCTGGTAACGGCAGTACGATTGAAAACCGGGAAGATGACACTCGCCATGGCGGAAATTTCAACCGGCAATACGATCCGCCTGTTGCCACCTTCTTTTAATGTGGTGGGATATCCCTGCGTAGACAGCGGCACTATTTATTTTACTGCTTCCTACCTGGGCAATGACGATGTATTTGCGCTGCGCGTAAAAGAAAATAAATTATTTCGCCTTACAAATGGGCCGTTGGGCAATTACTTTGTAAATGCGGCGCAGGGAAAACTAACATGGTCTTCATTTACTGCGGAAGGTTACCAGTTGCAGCAGGAGGAAATTCGCAAAGCGGATTGGACGCCGGTGCGAGAGAGCGCAACGGAGACCCTGGTGCCGCGGTTTCCTGTAGACCAGCCTGTGCATACCGGTGATATACTTCTAGGTGACAGTGCGCACCGGCAATTTCCGGTAACGTCTTATGCAAAGGATGCACACCTGTTTAATTTTCATAGTTGGAGGCCCTATTATGAAAATCCAATTTTCACTTTTTCGCTCTATGGAGAAAATATCCTCAATACACTGCAAACAGAGATTTATTATCTCTATAATCGTGATGAAAAAACCAATGCCGCAGGTTTCAGCGCCGTCTATGGCAAATGGTTTCCCTATATCAATATTGGGTCTGAATATACATTTGACCGGCATACGCAGATCAGTAATAGCCGTGAACGCTGGGGGCAATTGGATTCGCGGATCGGACTGAGTGTGCCGCTCAGTTTTACCAGCGGTCGCACGTATAAAAATCTCAACTTCGGTTCCAATTATTATTATCGTCATTATTTTTTCCGTGATTCTGCATTTGCAAAAAATAGTCTCAGTTATTTCCAGCATTATATTTCCTGGAGCCAGTTGGTGCCGCGGGCAACGCAGCATATTTTACCCAGGTCAGGCTACACACTCAACCTGCAGTTCCGTCATGCGCTGAATGATTTCAAAAGCTGGCAGTTTATTTCAGCAGGTGCTGTTTATCTTCCCGGCTTTGCCGCCAATCATAACCTGGTGCTGGAGGGCGCTTTCCAGGAAATTGATACACTTGGAGCGTTGTTTGCAAACCGGTTCCCCTATTCCCGGGGCTATAGCGGTCGTTATTTTTCAACCATGTGGAAACTGGGCGCCAATTATCATTTTCCCATCTGGCATATGGACTGGGGCTTTGCCAACCTGCTGTATGTGCAACGTATTCGCGGCAATCTGTTCTATGATTACACGCGCGTTTTCTCGGCGGATAAAAAAGATTATCGCAACCAGCGAAGCGTGGGAGGAGAATTATTTTTTGATACAAAATGGTGGAATCAATACCCGCTTACTTTCGGGATGCGGGTGAGTTATTTGCTGGACCGCGACCAGTACGACGGATATAAGGGTGCTTTTTTTGAACTCGTTTGGCCGGTAAGTATTTTTCCAAAATAGCAGTATAAAAAAAGGCGCCGATGCCGGCGCCTGCTAATTATTTCCCTTTTTATTTTTAATTGTTCACTAGTTTAATTGCCGCAGGCTTTCTTCAACGGCCTTAATTTTTGCCTCAGCATCTGCTTTTTTCTTGCGTTCTGCATCTACAACTTCGGCCCTGGCGTTGTTGACAAATTTTTCATTTCCCAGTTTCCGCTCTACGGCTTGTAAAAACCCCTGATAATACAGCAGGTCTTTTTCTAACTGTTCGCGTTGCGCCGTTGTATCAAGGGGCGCAGTGGTTTCAATAAAGAATTTATCTTTTCCAATTACCAGTGCAATGCTGTTCGCCACGGGCGAATCCGTATATGTAATCGATTCAGCATTCACCTGTTTTTGCAAAATGCTCTCAAAGGATTTATATGCCGTGTTCTGCTCGGCAAGAATAGAAAGACGAATCGTTTCCTTTGGTTTAAGTTGTGCCTTCACTCTCGCATCCCTGATGCCGGTGATCACCTCTTTCAACAGTTGCCCGTTTTGCAGCAATGGCAATGCCGCTGCTCCGGTTTCGGGGTACAATCGTACCACGATGTCGTCTTGCCGTTCACGCAGTTGGTGATAAATTTCCTCTGTTATAAAAGGCAGGAATGGATGCAGCAATTGCATCAGTTGTTCAAAGAAGTCAACTGTTTTTTCATATACAGAAGGATGAATCGGTTGTTCAAAACCGGGTTTCACCCATTCCAGGTACCAACTGCAGAAATCGTCCCAGATCAGCGAATAGATCGTTTTCAGCACTTCGCTTAGTTTGAAATCGGCATAGAGTTGATCAATCTGCGTTCTTGCTTCGTTGAGACGGTTTTCCAGCCAGCTAATGGCGAATACGGCTTCATCCGGGGCTGATGCTGATTGCCGTGCTTCCCATCCTTTTACCAGCTTCAGCGCATTCCAGATCTTGTTGATGAAAAATCGTCCCTGTTCATTCCCGGCCGGATCCCACATCAGGTCGTTACCGGCAGGAGAGGAGATCATTACACCAAACCGAACAGCATCCGCTCCATCATTGTCGATCATCTCCAGCAGGTCGGGTGAATTTCCCAGGCTTTTACTCATCTTCCGGCCAAGCTTGTCGCGGACAATCCCTGTAAAGTAAACTTCGCGGAAAGGCTTTTCGTGTTTGTATTCAAAACCCGCCATGATCATCCGTGCTACCCAGAAGAAAATGATCTCCGGCGCGGTTACGAGTGTATTGGTGGGATAATAATAATTGATGTCTGCATTTCCCGGGTTGCTGTAGCCTTTAAACACTTCAAACGGCCAAAGCCAGGAAGAGAACCAGGTATCCAGGCAATCTTCATCCTGCACCAGGTTGGCAATGGAAAACTCGGCTGTCTTCCCGTCGCGTTGTAATTGTTCCCATGCCTGTTCAGCCGTAGCAGCTACCGTAAACGTTCCATTCGGGAGATACCATGCAGGTATGCGCTGTCCCCACCACAGCTGGCGACTAATACACCAGTCTTTGATGTTCTCCATCCAGTGGCGGTACAGGTTCTTGAATTTGGGAGGAAAGAAACGTATCTCATCTTCCATCACGGCCTTTAGGGCCGGACTGTAAATCTTCTTCATGTCCACCCACCATTGCAGGCTCAGGCGCGGTTCAACTACTACGTCAGTACGTTCGGAATAGCCCACTTCGCTGGTGTAGTCTTCCGTTTTTACCAATGCGCCGGCGGCTTCCAGTTCCGGGATAATATTTTTACGTGCTGCAAAGCGGTCTTCGCCAATATGGATCTGTGCAGCATCTGCGAGTGTGCCATCGTCGTTCAGGATGTCTACCACTTCCAGGTTATGTTTCTGACCCAGTTGGTAGTCGTTCATATCGTGCGCCGGTGTCACTTTCAGTGCGCCCGTTCCAAAATCCATTGTCACATAATCATCGGTGATGATGGGGATGCGGCGGTTGATTAGTGGCACGAATGCGAATTTCCCATGCAGGTGCAGGTAACGTTCGTCCTTCGGATTTACACAGATCGCGGTATCGCCCATTATTGTTTCCGGTCGCACGGTGGCGATCGTTATATATTCATCACCGGGCAGGTCCAGCTTATATCGCAGGTGATACAGTTTTTGCTGGGTTTCTTTGCGAATCACTTCTTCATCACTCAGTGCAGTTTTGGCCCGCACATCCCAGTTGATCATACGCTTGCCGCGATAGATATAGCCCTTGTTGTAGAGGTCTATAAAAACGCTGATGACCGACTGGTAATAGTCGGGGTCCATGGTGAATGTAGTCCGTTCCCAGTCTGCACTGCAGCCCAGGTGGCGAAGTTGCTGCAGGATGATGCCGCCGTATTTATCTTTCCATTCCCAGGCATGTTTTAAAAAGTCTTCGCGGGAGAGCGATGATTTGGCAATACCGCGTTCGCGGAGTTGCTGTACCACTTTAGCTTCGGTAGCAATGGAAGCATGGTCGGTACCCGGAACCCAGCAGGCATTTTTTCCCTGCATGCGCGCGCGGCGAATCAGGATGTCCTGGATGGTATTGTTGAGGCTGTGGCCCATGTGCAGTACCCCTGTTACATTGGGCGGGGGCATCACAATGGTGTATGGTTCACGGTCGTCTGGCGTACTGTGGAAATATCCTTTTTCCAGCCAGTGCTGGTACCATTTTTGGGCTGCGGCCTTGTGGTCAAAATTCTTCGCTAATTCCATTATTCCGGGATAAAAAGTTGGAACGGCAAAGGTAGGTCTGAAAAGGCAATTTTCAAGACGCTAAACAAGCCAATGGCGGATCTACATCAGTGCGTTTGTACAGATACTACATTCCCGGCGTGTACGCTCACAATGGTGTCTGCTATGGTATCAAAAGAAGAACCTTTGATGATAAAGCCGCGGGCGCCGAGTTCCAGCATCCGATCCGCATAGGAGGGATGGTTGTTGATGGAGATGCCGATGACCTTCATGGTGGGATCGGCAGCAAGGATACTTCGTACTGCCTGAAACCCGTCAACGGGATACATGTTGATGTCTAACACCACAATGTCCGGACGCAGTTGCAGGCTTTTGTCGATCGCATCCTGCCCGTTGTCGGAGGTATGAATGACTTCGAATCGCTCATCAAAGCCAAGCAGCATACTCCAGCTTTCACGGGAAAGTTTGTGATCATCTGCCAGGATGATCCGGATAGGTTTGTTGTTCATTCAGGTTCGTTGTTTCGTCATGAATATTCAAAAGGATAGCTGGGTTTCCGGTACGAGGGTGGCATACCGGACAGGTGGTGTTTTTACGACCGTAAAAATACGGTAGTCCAAAAGTAATAGTACGAGTTCAAATTTGCAAATCTGTTGCGCTTTTTTTTCTGGGAAGTACATAATAAATCCCACTTTTCGGTTATCGGCTTAACAAATTCAAACAACTAATTTCGTCCAAACAATGTTTATGAGAAAAATTCTTTGCCTTTTTTTCGCCTGTTTAGGGTTTGCCCACCTTCAGGCTCAACAAATTGTGGACCTGGAAGAGAATAAGCCTTATTCGTTCAATGGGCTGGATTACGGCTTTTATATTGGCAATGAATCATCAAAGGCCATCAAGGGTGAGGATTTTGATCGCTTTGAGCTGAACCTTTATGTTACCAACAACAACAGCTGTATCAAGCTCATCCCATTTCGTACAGGCAGCAGTTCCGGCAGCAGCGATGAAGTGCAGGTGGCTGAGTTCAGTTGCACTAATGCCACTGGCAAAAAGCTGACGGCCAAAAAAGGGTCGGTATATGCCAAACCCTGGTACACCTACGTACGGGTGGCTGACGATAGCCGGAAGGAAAAATACCGCACCGAATATGCGCAGGTCGGCTATGCTATCCGCCCGGGACAAACGATCACTACACGCATTATCGTAATTGTTCCCAAAGGCGAACGCCCCCAACTCACCTGCCGTACGATCAGTTTGCCGGAAATACAGTAATAATTCGATAATTCGGTGATTCGCTGATCACTGTTGTCCGGTAAAAGTCAGGTTTGATTTTACTGGGGTTGACAATGATTAAGTTAGGGGTTTTAGAGGCGCTATTTTAGTAGGGTAGCCCCCTT
>JBEHYT010000017.1:0-87105 GCA_048498035.1 Bacteroidota bacterium
GAATCATCCTCCGGCCGTGGAGGCAAAAAAGCCGCAAGCGATGCAATTGCCCAACTTCATGGGATATGCTAAAATTTTCCCCGGACACTAGTGATTCGATAATGGAGGCAAATGTGATTACTGTGCTAATGTGAAAATGAGAATGCAAATGTGGAAATGTGATTACTGTGCTAATGTGGAAATGAACACCAACTAAATAGTATCGAAATTATCATCAACCAGACTGTCCTGATCATTGCCGAATTAACGAATCGACGAATTACCGAATTGGAACTGGATATTTAAACAACAGGAAGTAGATTTGTAAAAATACCCCTGTTGATGCGGCTGTTTCAAAAGTTTCCTTATTTCCTGTTCCTGCTACCGGTGTTTTTTGTTGTACACGGTTACCAGGAGAATTACAACTTCGTTCCCGCGGGGGATGCGCTGTTATTGGTGGGCATTTACATGCTGGCAGCATTGCTGCTCTTTGGTCTTGCATGGCTTTTATTCCGCAACGCTAACCGGGCCGCACTGCTGGCATTCTCACTACTGTCATTCAATTTTTTCTTTGGAAGTGTGCACGACCGGATGCTGCAACTATTCCCCGATTCCTTTTTTTCCCGCTACGGATTTATGATCGCATTTCCGCTCTGCCTGCTGGTCGCGCTGATCATTTATCTCTATCGCAAAAAACCTGCGCTTACCCGTTTTAGCGGTTTCCTTGGCATTTTATTCGTTGTGCTCATTGCATTGGACGCAGCCATGCTGGGTGTAAAAATGGCGCGCCTGCATCAAAATAACGAAGTACCTCCAGGCATGGTCAATTGCCCGGATTGCGACAAACCGGATATCTACCTCGTGCTGGCCGACGAATACGTGGGCGCTTCCGAACTCAAAGACCAGTTTGGATTCGACAACAGCCCTTTTCTTGACTCGCTTGCGCAACGCGGCTTTTACAACATTCCCAATACAAGCAGTAACTACAACTTTACACCGTTTTCCGTTGCTTCCACGCTTAATATGGATTACCTGCCGATTTCATCGGCCAGCATGGCCAACCGGCCGGAGCTGTCACTCTGCTACCGTACCATACGGGATAACAAACTGCTCCGTTTCCTAAAGGCAGAAGGCTATGGTTTTTACAATTACTCCATATTTGATTTTGAAGGACAGCCGGCCAGCCTCGCTACACAATTTTTGCCCTCACGGACTAAATTGATCACCGGCCAAACATTTATCGACAGGTTCAACCGGGACCTGCGTTTTAACCTCGTCACCAGGCTGCACTCCAGGAGAGAATTAAGTCGAATTACCTACGGCGTATTGCAAAATAACGAACAACATTGCCGGGACACCTGGAAGATTGCCGAAACCAGCACAGCTGCACCAAAATTTGTCTATACCCACCTCCATCTTCCCCATTATCCTTACTACTATGATAGCGCCGGCAATGCACAACCTTTTGAAAAACTGCTGGAAGGCAACCAGGTCAATAAAGAAATGTATCGCTCTTATCTACAGTATGGGAACAGGAAATACCTGGAGTTGATTGATCATATCCTGGCATCGTCCAAAAAAACGCCGATTATTATATTGATGGGAGATCATGGCTTCAGGCATTTTACCGAACCTGTGGATCCCGTTTACCAGTATTTAAACCAGGTATCTGTATTGCTACCCGACCGGAAATATCAATCATTTGCAGATAGCCTCACCAACGTAAATTTCTTCAGGGTTTTATTAAACGGTGAGTTTCGGCAACAGTTGCCGATGCTTCGCGATACTACCTATTTTGTAGTGGAATAAGGAGCTTTCCGGTTCTGCATTTTCCTTAGTACCTTTGACCAACACATAATTGCACTTCACCTTTCATTACCAAGATGTTTAACCCCCAGAAAATTTTGATCCTTGCCCCCCACCCGGATGATGGAGAATTGGGCTGTGGCGGCGCAATTGCCCGTTTTTGCCAGGAAAATAAAGAAGTTCATTACGCTGCATTTTCGCCTTGCCGCAAATCATTGCCTGCAGACTCTCCAAATGATCTTTTAGAGAAGGAATGCAAAATGGCAGTTCAACAACTTGGCCTGCACCCTGCGAAATTATTGTTCTATGATTTTGACGTGAGGGAATTTCCCGCAAAACGACAGGACATCCTGGAAGAACTGGTAAGCCTCAAAAAATATATCCAGCCAGACCTGGTAATGGTGCCTGGTTCTACAGACATGCACCAGGATCACCTGGTTATCCATCATGAAGCTTTGCGTGCATTCCGCAGCAGTTCCGTGCTGGGTTATGAACTTCCCTGGACGCAGACCCGTTTTCACAGCTCCTTTTTTATCCAGCTTACAGAAGATCAAATTGACCGGAAGGTAAAAGCCCTGGCCTGTTATGAATCTCAGGCACACCGGGATTATATGAAGAATGATTTTGTTCGCTCACTTTCAAAAGTGCGGGGTGTACAATGTAATACAATGTACGCCGAAGCATTTGAAGTGTGCCGGATCATCTCCTGAGCATTACCGCTTCCCGAGAAAATTGCTCCATCTTAAATTTAACCCCACCTGGTTATAAGCCGTATTGCGCTGGTATTGCGACCGCGCATACCGGAACTGCAGCTTGTTGAGCAAAATGCCCACGCCCATCGAATACCCGTTTAATCCATTTCCACCAGTGCCCACTGATAATTCTTTCCGGCGAAGATGGTTGTATCCAAGTTCCACCTCCACCCTGCTGCCAATATAAATAGTAGAGGCCAGCACGATATGGCGAAATACCCGGTCAAAACTGAATTTACCGCTTCCACCGCTACCAACGCCGGTTTCATTATTGAAGGTAGTATCGTTGTAAAAATTATTAAACTGGTTGAGATGATGGGCAGTAAGTGAAAAGCTAAAAGGCGCTTCTGCCAGCCGTTGCGTTACACCCAACTCCAGGTCAAAGGGCAGATCACCCGGGTCTGTGCCATCATAAGGTTTAAATTGAAAACCCATATTCCGGGCCAGCACCGACGCCGAAAAACCACGCGTTGAATCACGATACAAAATCCCTACATCCATTGCCATTCCCGAAGAGCGGTACTGCCCATAGCCTGAATGAATATATTTTAGCGCAGCAGCATATTTCCAATGCTCCAAATAATTCCTGGCAGCCGCCACCTGCATCACCCAGTCTACCGGTTTAAAACTGCCAAGCACATTCCCGGCAGCGTCTGTCTGTGCAATGCTGCCGTAGTTGATGTATTGGATACCGCCAAGAAAATCAGTACCCCAGGTGTCACTTCGCCAGGCGCCGGATAAATGAAACGCCTTTACACCACCATAAAAATCATTAAACACCAGGTTCAACGCGGTGTGCATCGCTGGGCGCAACAACGCGGGGTTGTAAAATGCTACGCCCGGATCATCGGTAGGTTGTGTAAGCGTAATGCCACCCAGGGCCGTTGTTTGCGGATTGGCAGGCAGGTTGAGAAAATTAAAAACCGTGGCACCACCCAGTGTTTGCGCACAGATCGACAGCCGCCAGAAAACAGCACCCAAAAGCAGTATATACCGACCTAATTTCAATCTCCACGAAAATAGGCATAAAAAATCCCCCCGGATAACCGGGAGGATCTCTTAATCCCTCCTCTGCAGGAGGCAAAACTTAAACAACCAACACAATTATAACAACTCCGGGTTATTTTGGTTCTGTTGTTTTATAGATTTTCACGAAAGCGCCAGTTCTAAAACCTGGCTCATTGTTTTTACATAATGAAACTTTACGCCACGGATAAATTCAGATTCAATCTCCTGCACATCTTTTTCATTTTGCCAGCATAAAATAATTTCCTTTAGCCCGGCCCGCTTGGCCGCCAGCACTTTCTCCTTAATACCACCTACCGGCAATACCTGCCCGCGCAAGGTGATCTCACCAGTCATGGCCAGGAACGGGCGTACCTTTTTACCCGTAAGCGCAGAAGCTATTGAGGTCATCATCGTAATCCCTGCACTCGGACCATCCTTAGGAACTGCACCTTCCGGGACGTGAACATGAATATTTTTTTTCTCAAAAAGTTTCTGGTCTATTTTATACTTTTTGACATTCGACTGCAGGTAGGTCAGCGCAGTGGATGCGCTTTCTTTCATCACATTTCCCAGATTACCGGTCAACTTCAGGTCGCCCTTTCCATCGCTCAGGCTGGTTTCGATAAACAGGATATCACCCCCAACATATGTCCACGCAAGCCCCACCGCAACTCCTGCAATATTTGCCGTTTTGTACAGTTCATTACTATATCGCGGTTTACCCAAAATCTTTTCTACATCATCCGCCGTCAGTGATGATTTCATTTTCTCATGCAGCGCATATTCCTTCGCCTGGTAGCGCATGATGGCCGCCAACTGGCGATCCAACTCCCGCACACCGCTTTCACGTGTATAATCCTGGATCACTTTTTCCAGTACTTTATCGCTCACGCGAAATGGATGGTCCTTCAAACCGTGCAAGTCCATCTGCCGGGGAACAAGATGCGTTTTTGCGATTTCAACTTTTTCCTCAACGGCATAACCGCTAAGATCAATGATCTCCAACCGGTCCCGCAACGCAGGCTGAATATTCTGCAGGTTATTGGCCGTAGCAATAAACAACACCTTGCTCAGATCATATTCCAGCTCCAGGTAATTATCATAAAAGGAATGATTTTGCTCCGGGTCAAGCACTTCCAACAAAGCCGACGATGGATCACCACGAAAATCATTGCCCACTTTATCAATTTCATCCAGTATCATTACCGGGTTGGAAGATTTTACCTTGCGCAGCGATTGTAAAATACGTCCCGGCATGGCACCGATATAGGTTTTACGATGCCCGCGGATCTCGCTCTCGTCGTGTAAACCACCCAGGCTAAGTCGCACGTATTTACGACCAATCGCCGCAGCAATACTTTTTCCCAATGATGTTTTGCCAATACCCGGAGGGCCAACAAAACAAAGAATCGGGCTTTTCAGGTCTCCTTTTAATTTTAAAACCGCCAAATACTCAAGGATGCGATCTTTGATTCTGCCCATCCCATAATGATCCTTGTCCAGCACTTTCCTGGCGCGCTTCAGGTCATAATTATCTTCTGTAAATGTTTCCCAGGGAAGATCCAGCATCAGGTCCAGGTGATTATACACTACCGAATAATCCGGTGTACTGGGATGCATACGCTCCAGTTTTTCAATACCCTTGCGGAAAAGATCACGGGCAGCCTGTGGCCACTTTTTTGCGTCGGCCTTTTTCTGCATTTCCTTCAACTCCTGGGAATTGGTATCACCTCCCAGTTCTTCCTTGATGCTCTTCAACTGCTGTTGCAGAAAATATTCACGTTGCTGCTTGTCCAGTTCATTCCGTGTTTTCGTGGTTACCTTATTTTTCAACTCTGCAAACTGCAACTCCTTCTGCAGGATCGTCATCAGCAGGTCTGCACGATCACGGATATGATCGGTTTCAAGAATACGCTGTTTTTCACGGATATCAGTATTCAGGTTGCTGGAAACAAAATGAATCAGGAATGAAGGATTCTCAATATTCCGGAGAATGATCGATGCTTCCGTAGGAATGTTGGGAGAAAGCTGGATAATCTCGGTGGCCAGATCTTTAATATTGGCAATGTACGCTTCAAAATCCTGGCCGTTGGGCATTTCATTTTCTTCCAGCTTGGTTACTTTGGCGCGGAAATAGGGTTCTTCCGCCACCACTTCTTCGATCCGGAAACGGGCCTTGCCCTGGATGATCACCGTAGTGCCACCATCGGGCATCTTGATCATCTTCACAATCTTTGCCACTGACCCTACTGATTCCAGATCCGCTGGCGTGGGCTCCTCCACGGCACTATCTTTCTGCGCTACCACACCAATCAGCCGGTCTGCCTTGTAGGCATCATTAACAGCTTTAATGCTTTTATCACGGCCCACCGTAATAGGCAACACCACGCCGGGAAATAACACCGTATTGCGCAGCGGCAACAGGGATATCTCATCGGGAACTACAATTCCATTACTGTCATCATGATCACTTTCATTCAGGGGGATTATCGGGATAAAATCCATCTCATCCTGGTTGTTGGAAAACATCTTGTCAAATCGCATGTGCTTCAATTACAGTGTGATCCGCCGTGGCGGAACGGCTAAAATATACCGGGAATTGCTTACAGCCAAGATTATGCCCCGAAATAAAACAACAGGATAAACCGACAATTACCGCCACACTGGTATTTTACCGCCGTATTTGGCAGAAACCAGCCCCTGGCGGGAGGCCATTTTGGCAATAATACAGCAAAAAAGACCCCGCCGGATGCGGGGTCTTCGAGATATTGAACTAAAACCAAACACTTAGAGCGCCAGCCCCAAGGAAAGCTGGAATCCCTGGTTTTTCCATTTGTCGGAATTTCCAATGTCACTGATATTATTTAATCCCACCGTGTACCGGCCTGATACACGCAGCGCAGCCACCTTCAACTGCACACCACCTACCATCGCAAAATCTCCCTTCTTAAAAGCATCGCCACCGTTCTGCAGCAGTGTGCGACTATTATCGATCAATACCCCAAACTGCGGACCCGCCTGCAACGTCAGGAAATTGCCCAGCAATTTGTAGTTGACCAGGATGGGAATAGATAAATAATCCAGCTTCACATTTTGACCTGAATTAAATACATTTTCATACAGTTCCTTGTAGTTACTGTCGAGCCGCGTATTATACTGGCTGAATAATACCTCCGGCTGGATGCCCAACCGCGAGCCACGAAAACCGATCTCGGCAAAACCACCCAGGTGATAGCCATAACGGAATTCATCCTTGAACGATTTGCCATCCACCTTGGTTACGTTGGCACCAGCCTTGATCCCAATATGAAATTGTGCCATCGTTACCTGTGACACCAGCAGGGCTGCGAACAGCGACAGGAAAATTTTTGTCTTCATTTTTTTTATGGTTTTTGATTGATGCTCCCGGAATGGGAACGTTCCAGATTTTCAAGGATGGTGCCAGTCACCCATCCCCGCTGTTAAATACTATTAACTACATCAACCGTTTTGTACTAACAAAAACACAAAACCAGCAACATTATTGCTCCGCATTTGTGAAGGAAAACCAAAAGAAAAAAGTTGTCAACAGCATGCAACATACACCTGCAGGCTGTTCGTCTCAACCGTTTGCCCCAATTGAATCACAATACAAAACCCGCATTGATGGAAAAAGAAGTAGTAAGATTTTCTGAAGAACCCGGGATATAATAATCCAGCAACACCTGCGGCTGGATAAAGAATTTACCAAGCACATACTCGCCCCGTAAATAAAGCGTGGCCGACAAAGGTTGAAATTTAAGTTTGTTATCCAGGTAACTATTACGGGAAGAAAAAAGCAACGGTAGATTATTACGGGATGTAACACCGTACAAAGTAGTGGTCTGGTTAAAACCAAACTGCTGCGTGCCCGCAACCGCCGACACCTGCGGCGTAAACCGGATATGATCCTTCCCCGAAAACACATGCAACCAGTAAAAATCATGACGCAAGGTGAGCGTAACCGAAAAATCATTGATCGATTCCGTCTCCTCGCGGTTCAACAACCACCACGCCAGTTTGCGAAGCCGTAACGATTGCACCAACCGCTTCCGGCGCAGGTAATCGGTCCTGCTGCCCCATCCATAATTCACTGCCAAACTTGAACGCAACCAGGGTTTCCGGTAACTGAAGTATGCATACACTTCATTTTGCAGGGGTGACGTGTAAAATGGTAATGAATCTTTTGTAAAATAACGGGTGAACACAACACCTGTCGCAAAGCGGCGATCCTTGAGATAATCAAACGATGGACTCACCGCGGATTGAAAAAGATTGAGATGACTGCCATCATCCACTATGGATGCCGTGGCGCTCAGCCCCCAGCCGCTATGATGATAATAAGAGAGTGACGGCGTAATGGTCATCCGCGAAAGAACTTCGGCGGTATCACCACCACGTGCCGCAAAATTGTAATAGCCCCGCGCCACAGATATCGTAGGCATGAAATAGCTTTTGGGCGTCAGTATCGAGTCCAGGAATACATCAAACTCATCCAGGAAGTCATCATAATCAATACTGGTATCCATGGCCAGGTCGCGGTTGGCATTGATAAATGCCGTATCCGGGCGCTCACGCTGCGCCGACGCCTGCAGCCCGGCCAAACTAACTAAAGCCAGGAAAAAAAACGCTGAAATAAAAAGGGTTGGTTTTGCAGGCATCATCGGGTAGTACAATTCACTTAGACCCCAGAAATGGGCCTGGGTTTAATTTAGTTTGAATATTTATTAAATTAAAAATCAAGCAATTGAACTCATTTCAAAAACGGTTATTTCCGGTAAAATACCCACCCGCCCCGGGTAGCCGATAAACCCATATCCCCGGTTCACATACAATTTCTGCCGTTCCGTTTCATAAAGCCCCGCCCACTGCTTGTACACGTACTGCACAGGGCTCCATTTAAAACCCGGAATTTCAACACCAAACTGCATACCGTGCGTATGGCCGGCCAGCATCAGGTCAATATCCGCGTAATCCGGCCGCACCTGCGCATCCCAGTGTGACGGATCGTGGCTCATTAGAATTTTAAACGGGTAATCCGCGGCTCCCGCATACGCCTTCTTCAAATCGCCGTACTTGGGAAATCGCGCCTTGGCGCTCCAGTTCTCAATACCTAGCAATGCAATCTGCTGACCGTCGCGCTCCAGCACCACATGCTCATTCATCAGTAATTTCCAGCCCAGCGCAGCATGCACCAACTTTAATTTTTCCAGGTTAGCCGCCTTTGCTTCGGGGCTGTCCCAGTTTACATAATCCCCGTAATCATGGTTGCCCAGCGTGGAATAAACGCCCATGGGTGCATGTAAACGACTGAATATATCCATGTAGTCATCCATTTCATCAGCAACATTATTGACCAGGTCGCCAGTGAAAAGGATCAGGTCTGGCTGCTGCGCCATTGCTTTCTCAACACCACGCATTACTGCGGCTTTATCGGTAAAGCTACCCGAATGAATATCGGAAAGTTGCAACACTTTCAACCCGTTGAATGCCGAAGGCAGGTTGCTGAACTCCAGTGGTATCTTCTTTACCTGGTATTTGTATTTGTTGCCAAAACCGTAAATAAGCGTGGCAAATAATCCTCCGCCGAATATCATCCCCGTCCAGCTCAGGAAAGCCGACCTGGAAATGCCTTCCTCCCGGCCTCCACGCATAATGGTTTCACCTTCGGTATTTTGAAAAAACAGTTTTCCGGCAATCCACTGGATGCCCCGCCGGATATCATCCACCAGGAAAAATACGGCAGCCACCAGTTTGGCGAGGAAAAGTCCAATAATAAGCGCAAAAATCGTTGTGCGCGTAAGCCTGGCCTGGTGTTGAAAATGCAGATAGGGTAATACCAGCAGGACCACGATGGCGAGCACGGAAATACCCCAATACGAAGAATAAATGATCAGGCGGGTACGATGACTTGCGGATTGCGATACGAGTTTTACGGCCTGGAAGCAATAAAGGTCTAATAATATCATCAAACCGATCAAAATCCACCAAAAACGGGAGTTACGCATAGATCAAAATTAACGGCTGTTTCTTATAATCATCTTTTAAGGCTTAAATTTGCCCGGAACGGGAGTTTGCAAATTGGGCAAAACTAAATTTTGAGATCTTCCGATCCCGGGGCAATTTTAACCGGAACTTTTAATGATCCAACGTATTTTCGGCCAATGGCAAGAATTATCGGTGTAGCAAATCAGAAAGGCGGTGTAGGTAAAACCACCACAGCGATCAACCTGGCGGCAAGCCTGGCTGTGCTGGAGTACAAAACGCTGCTAGTGGATGGTGATCCGCAGGCCAACAGCACCACAGGCGTTGGGTTCGACCTGCATAATATCACCCAAAGCCTGTACGATTGCATGGTCAACCATGCCCCCGCACGGGATGTAATCCTGAAAACCGAAATTCCAAACCTGGACCTCATTCCCTCCCACATTGACCTGGTAGGTGCGGAAATTGAAATGATCAATTACCCTAACAGGGAACTGGTCCTGCGCAACCTGCTGGAACCGGTACGCAATAATTACGATTTCATCATCATCGACTGTTCCCCTTCCCTGGGCCTGATTACAGTAAATGCACTAACCGCGGCTGATTCCGTAGTAGTGCCCGTTCAATGTGAATTTTTTGCCTTGGAAGGTTTGGGCAAACTGTTGAATACGATCAAGATCGTTCAAACCCGCCTTAATACCGATCTGCAGATAGAAGGTATCCTGATGACCATGTACGACGGACGCCTGCGCCTCTGTAACCAGGTGGTAAGCGAAGTAAGGAGACATTTTGAAGACATGGTGTTCAGCACCATCGTGCACCGCAACGCCCGCCTTTCGGAAGCTCCCAGCGTTGGCAAACCCGTTATTCTCTACGATGCCAACAGCAAGGGTTCTGTTAATTATCTCAACCTGGCCAAGGAAATACTCCAGAAAAACAATATGACCAAGATCCGGCAGGAAGAACGGATTCTGGAACTCTGACCTACCTTTGCATCATCCTAAAACCTGGGCAGACAAACCGTCCGCCCCCAGAAGAAATTTCGCATGACGAATCCCAAACAAAATAAAGAAGCGCTTGGAAAAGGCATCCGGTCATTGCTTCAAAATATTGATGCCGACCTGAAAACAAATACCGGCGCCCTGAAGCCCACCGTGGTGGAAACAGCCACAAACACACTTCGGATTGCGCTGGGTGAGATTGAAACCAATCCCAAACAACCCCGGCGCGATTTTGATGAACAGGCCCTGAAAGAACTGGCGGATTCCATTCGCCTGCACGATATTATCCAGCCCATTACCGTTTCAAAACTTCCTTCGGGCAAATACCGGCTTATTTCCGGGGAACGACGCTTTCGTGCTTCAAAAATGGCCGGCCTCACCGATATACCGGCTTATATCCGGCAGGCCAACGATACCGAACTGCTGGAACTGGCGCTACTCGAAAACCTGCAGCGGCAGGATCTCAATGCCATGGAAGTAGCGCTCAGCTACAAACGCATGATGGAAGAACTGGACTACACCCAGGAACAGGTGGGTGAACGGATGAGCGTAGACCGCAGCACCGTTGCCAATTTTATACGCCTGCTGAAACTGCCGCCCGATATCCAACTGGCCGTACGCAATGGCACGCTAACGATGGGACATGCACGTGCCCTGATCAACGTAGACACAGTAGACAAACAGCTTTATATTTTTAAAGAAATCCGGGAAAAAGACCTTACCGTTCGCCAAACGGAAGCCCTGGTTCGGAACCTTTATAAGCAAGGGGATGCTGTTAAAAAAGTGGCAAAAACAGGGCTTTCACCTGCATTCAGGAAAATTGAAGATAAATTAGCATCGCATTTCAGCACCCGTGTTAAAATGAAACACAGCAAAAACGGGAGCGGCCAGATCCTGTTTGAATATTACTCCCTGGATGAACTGAATAAATTACTGGCACAACTGGATGTGAACCTCGATTAATGAAACCGTACAGCATCATAGCAAAAACCGGTTTACTGATCTTATTGTTGGTACTGGCCGTTCATAGCAATGCACAGCAACTGGACAGTACCCAAAACGGCGTGCGGATAGAAGCAGACACCATTCTTCCAAAAACGGCTAAAGACAGCGCCATCGTGGACCATTCACCCCGCAAAGCTGCCATTCGCTCTGCAATTCTCCCAGGCCTTGGCCAGATCTACAATAAAAAATACTGGAAGGTTCCCATCGTGTACGGTGCGCTTGGCATTACCGGCTATATTTTTATAGACAATATCAAGACCTACAAAGAATACAGGTTCGCCTATGCCGCGCGGTATAAAGCAAGCCAGGGAACTACGGCTGCCGATTCTATCGACTATAACAAACTGAAGCCGCAATACCGGCTTTACCAGCCTGAATCCATCCGCGAGGCTCGAGACCGCTTTCGCAAATACATCGATTACTCGGCACTCTTCTTTGTGATCTTCTGGGGACTGAACGTGGTGGACGCCACGGTAGACGCCCATCTCAAACATTTTGACGTGAGCCCGGACCTGTCTCTGCAAATCAGGCCAGGGCATAGTGACATGGCCGGCACCAATGGCCTTAGTCTCGTACTTCGGTTGCGGGATGATAAGCCCATGCTGCCCACATTCAGCCGCTAAATCCAGGCCGTCAGAACCCGCGAACGCTGTATCTTCACACCTGGCTACACTTACCAAAACATAACCCTCATTACATGAACATTGCACTTATCGGCTACGGAAAAATGGGAAAGGCCATCGAAGAGATCGCAGTGCTGCGCCACCATACCATCGTACTCAAAATAGACGAAACGAATACCGCCGATTTTACAAAAGAAAACCTGGCCAATGCTGATGTGGCCATCGAATTCACAAGCCCCCACTCCGCATTCGACAACCTTACCAAACTGATCGGGTTTGGCGTTCCGGTTGTGTGTGGATCTACCGGGTGGACAGACAACCTTCCCGCCATTCATCAATTGGTAACAGAAAAAAAAGGCGCCTTTCTTTATGCCAGTAACTTTAGCGTAGGCGTGAATATTTTTTTTGAGATCAACCGAAAACTCGCCGAACTGATGGCCGGCCAGCCTGATTACGAAG
This sequence comes from Bacteroidota bacterium, assembly GCA_048498035.1. Lineage (GTDB taxonomy): Bacteria > Bacteroidota > Bacteroidia > Chitinophagales > Chitinophagaceae > CADEDV01. The sequence continues at coordinate 12,637 of JBEHYT010000017.1, forward strand.
TGATCCTGGAAGAAACCCATCATACCCAGAAAAAAGATGCGCCCAGCGGAACTGCTATCACACTAGCAGAACAAGTGCTGGAAAAACTGGATCGAAAAAAACAATGGGTAAATGACCTGAGCGACCGGCCCGAAGACCTGGAGATTATCAGCCAGCGAATAGACCCCGCCCCCGGCACACACAGTGTTAAATATTCATCGGCCGTAGACACTATTGAGATCACGCACACAGCACACAACCGAAAAGGCTTTGCCTCCGGGGCTGTGCTGGCCGCCGAATTTCTGAAAGGAAAAACAGGCCTGTACTCCATGAAAGAAGTGTTGGGAATTGAATAAAGTAGTACCCGGATAGAGTTATACGCAAGCACCAAACCACCTACATGAAACAAGCGCTCGCCCTCTTCGTGTTACTGCCCATAATCTGCCTGGGCCAGAAAAACAAACCAATACTGGACAGCCTGGAAAAAATGGCTGCGCAACAGGCGGACTCAACACTGGTAAAAACATACAATGAACTGACCTGGGAATATCGCCTGGTAGACCGTGACAAGGCAATAGAATATGGCAACAAAGCCATTAGCCTGGGAACCGCAGTTCAATTTCCGAAGGGCGTGGCGCAGGCATACAATGATCTTGGGATCATCTTTTACGATCGTGAAGAATATGATACCGCCATCACGCTGTACCAGCAATCTGTAGCTATCCGTTCAAAAATGAACGATCAACTGGGCATTGCAAAATTGTATAACAAGATCGGGATCGTATACCAGAAAACGGGCAACTTTGAAAAGGCACTGGAATTTCAATTAAAGGCATTGCCGATTTTTGAACAATTCCAAAATGATATCGGCATTTCCTATTCGCTTAATAATATCGGTATCCTGCAACAAAACCTGGGCCGGCTGCCTGAAGCCATCAGTTACCTGCAACGATCAATTGCGATAAAGGAAAAATTGGGCGACAACTACGGCCTTGCAGGTTCTTATGTGAACCTGGCCAATATTTACCTGCTGCAAAAAAACAACCCACAGGCCGAATCATTTTACCAGAAAGCAATCACCATCGCCCGCTCACTGGGCGACAAAGAATATCTCTCCAATGCCCTCAATAATCTCGGCAACCAGTACGCCGGTATGAAAAAATACGCCGCTGCGCTGCCATTAATCAATGAATCCTACGGACTTCGAAAAGAACTGCAAGACACCAAAGGCATGGTGAGCTGCCTGAATAACCTGGCCGATATTTATATTGAACAACAGCAATACGATACTGCTAAAACCATACTTGAAGACGCCATCAATCGCGCAAAGAAGGCAGTCAACTGCGCTCCCGAACTCAACAAACTCTATCTTACCAGTTCCAAACTCTATGAGCGAACCGGTAACGCCCAGAAAGCGCTTGAGTTTTATAAGGAATACGCCACCACAAAAGATTCACTCTTCAATGATAACCTGGGAGAAAGCTTTGCCGAACTTGAAACAAAATACGAGACTGTAAAAAAAGAACAAAAGATTGCCGAAGAACAACACAAGCAAAAAGAATTGCAGGCAAGTATCAAGCTCCAGCGCTCCATCATTATTGGAATCGCCGGTCTCATCCTGCTGATTGGCCTGCTCATTCATTCGCGCTATAAGCGCAATAAATTAAAACAGGAAGCAAGGTTACAGGCTGCAATCCTGCACCAGCAGGAACTTTCCACCCGCGCCGTACTGGAAGCCGAAGAAGAAGAACGCAAACGCATCGCCCGCGATCTCCACGACGGAGTTGGACAAATGATGAGCGCCGCAAAAATGAACCTCTCCGCTTTTGAATCTTCATTGCAACTCCAGGACCCGGCGCAAAAACTGGCGCTTGATAAGGTAATTACACTTGTAGATGAAAGCTGCCGCGAAGTGCGCAGCGTGTCTCATAATATGATGCCCAATGCATTGCTAAAAAACAGCCTTGCAGCCGCCGTGCAGGATTTTATCGATAAGCTGGACAGCAAGGCGCTTAAGATACATCTCTACACAGAGGGTTTGGATCAACGCCTCGACTCCAATACAGAAACCGTCTTGTACCGTGTGATACAGGAATGTGTTAACAACGTGATCCGGCATGCAAACGCCAATACACTCGATATTTCGGTGATACGCGATAAAGATGGCATTAGCGCCGCCATTGAAGATAACGGTAAGGGATTTGACCGGGACGCGCCAGACCATAAAGACGGTATAGGCTTGAAAAATATCGTAACAAGGGTAGAATACCTGAAAGGAACGGTTGATTTTGATTCACGCCCCGGCAAAGGCACCGTGGTGGCAGTACACGTGCCATTGTCCTAAATTTGGGACATGAAGCGTGTCATTCTTTTTTCAATCCTGTTTTGCAACGCTATGATGGCGGGTGCACAACTCACCAATATAGACTCGCTGGTAACCATTGCCAGGCAGCAATCCGGCGGTGCGCAGGTACGGACTTATGCGCAGATTGCTTCCGCCACACGTGATCAGAATATTGATACCGCCTTCTACTTTGCCACTCTCGCAGATGAACTGGCAGAAAAAAGCAACGACAACAAAGCCCGCATCGATGCCTGGCTCAGTATGGCCAAAGTATTGCTGGTAAAAGCCAGCTACGATATGGCCAGCCATTTTTTTGACCAGGTGCTAACCCTCGCAACCTCTATCCGGGACGATTCCATGCAGGGTGCTGCCTATAATGGTATCGGCACCTGCCAGTGGCAATTGGGAAAACATGCTTCCGCACTCGAAAATCATTTCAAGGCCCTTTCTATTTATGAAGCCATGGCAAACAGCCAGGGCATTGCAGCGTCAAAATCAGCTATTTCCATGGTGTATCAAACACAGGATAAACCTGCGCTGGCAGAGCAATACCTGCAGGACGCTTTGCAAATACTTCGCCAGGGCAATAATTTTGGACTCACCCTCTCCACCCTGCATACGCTGGCCAACATCTATGGCATGCAGGGTAAAATAAGCGATGCGATGGCGATCGATGCTGAAGGATTACGGCTTGCCTCACAGCATAATTTCGATATGCAAAAAGCGCTTTTTTATGACAATATGGGCAATTGCTATCTCTATGGCAATCCCCCGGATTTTAAAAAAGCACTGGAGTATTTCCGCATGACCCTGACTGTTGACTCCGCTTTTTCCAATAAAAAACAAATGAGCGACAGCTACATGAACATTGGTAATACCCTTATCATGCAGCATCATTATGACGAAGCCCTGCATCCCCTCTGGCGATCAGTACAGTTGGCCGAAGAGTCCGGATATATCCAGGGTAAATTGAATGCACTACAACTGCTGGCTTCCGTGTACCAGCAAGCCAACCGCTTCCCGGAAGCTTATACCACCCTGCAACGCTCCCTGCAAGTAAAAGACAGTTTTATCAATACCAGCACACAGGCCCGTATGGCCGAAATGCAAACCATCTACGAAACAGAAAAAAAACAGCAACAGATTAACCTGCAACAGGCTCAACTTAGCAAAAAGAACTTTTTTCTCTATGGCACACTGGTTCTTTTTGTATTGCTCGCTTTACTGGGCCTTTCCTTCTACCGGCGAACCAAATTAAAACAACAGACCCGTCTGCAAAACGAGATCCTGAAACAACAGGAAATGGCCACCCGCGCCATCCTGGAAGCAGAAGAAGGCGAACGGCAACGCATTGCCCGCGATCTGCATGACGGCGTTGGACAAATGATGAGCGCCGCAAAAATGAATTTGTCTGCCTACGAAGCAGATGTGCAGCAACAGCAGGGAAACAACGATCCCACTCTTTCAAAGGTAATCACACTGGTAGATGAAAGCTGCCGGGAAATCCGAAACGTGTCGCACAACATGATGCCAAACGCTTTACTGAAAAATAACCTGGCAGCAGCTATCACCGATTTTATTGAAAAACTGGACAAGAAATCGCTGCAGATCCATCTTTACACGGAAGGACTGGAAAAGCGCATGGACCCCACGCTGGAAACGGTACTCTATCGCATTCTACAGGAACTGGTCAACAATGTGGTTCGCCATGCCCACGCTTCCACCCTGGATATTTCCATCATCCGCAGCGCCTCCGGTATTGAAGCTACAATTGAAGACAACGGTCGCGGTTTCGACAGTTCCGATCCACAGGTCTTTAACGGCATTGGCCTGAAGAACATCCTGACCCGCGTGGAATATCTTAAAGGGTCCGCGGATTTCGACTCCGCTCCCGGCCGGGGCACCGTTGTTGCATTGCATATACCGGTAAAAGACGCCTAAAACGGCTTTAACAAAAATGCAACTGTAATCCGGAAGATTTCATCATCCTTTTCAAAATTATCCACGCCGCCATCGCATGTCGGCGATTTATAGTATTTTCAAGCCACCACATGAAAAATGGAAAATTGACCCTCGCTTTGGTTGACGATCACCAGATCGTGATCGACGGATTGATGTCGTTACTCAAAGGCCACGACCGGTTCCGCTTTGCCTTTGCCACCACCAATCCACAGGAAGTGGTCACCAAACTGGAACAATCACCCGTTGACGTGCTGCTCACCGATATAATGATGCCAAAACTACCCGGCAACCAACTGGCCCGCCAGGTGCGGGAACGTTTTCCTGAAGTAAAAATACTGGCGCTCTCCATGAGCGGTGAAGGTGATCTTGTAAATGAAATGATCAACGATGCCGATATTTCCGGCTACGTGCTGAAAAATATCGGAAAAGAAGAACTCATACTTGCACTCGAAAAAATTGCCGGCGGTGGCATTTATTTCAGCGAAGAAGTGATCACCGAACTGCAACGCGTGAGCGACCGGCGCAGGCAAAACCTCGAAGCGCATCTGACCGACCGGGAAATCGAGATCATCCGCCTGATTGAAAAAGAATACAACAACAAACAAATCGCCGAAGCCCTTTTTATCAGCGAACGCACCGTGGAAACTCACCGGAAAAACATCTTCCGGAAAACAAATACCAATTCCGTGATCGGTCTTGTTAAATATGCTTACGAACACAAACTGGTGTAATTAAACAGCTCCCTCAGCCATGTTTCAATTTCCGGCTACCATTGAAGGAAAACGCATTCGCCTCGAAGCCTATCAACCTGCTCACCTCTCCCCTCTTCGCACTATTGCCATTGATCCCCGCGTTTGGGAATTTATGCCCTGGCATATTTTTTCCGAAGCTGAATTTGAAAGTTATCACCGTGAAATGGAAGAACTGATCCGCCAGGGGCAAACATTCATTTACACCATATTCGATCAAAAAACCAACCAGGTACTGGGCTCAAGCGGCTACGCCAATTTTGACGTCTATAACCAGCGCGCAGAAATTGGAAGAACATGGTTTACACCAACCACCTGGGGCACTGGTATCAACACGGAAGCAAAATACCTGATGCTGGACGCGTGCTTCCAAAACGAGCAACTTGTACGCGTGGAGTTCAAAACCCGCTGGACCAACCTCCGATCACAAAAAGCACTTGAAAAAATTGGCGCTTCGCGCGAAGGCGTGCTGCGCTGGTATCGCAAAAACGATGATGGCAGCTTCCGCGACGCGATCCTCTACAGCATTATCCTGCCGGAATGGCCCTCCGTAAAGAGCCGTTTGCAGCATGCCCTGGCCTCCTACAACTTATAAGCAATTCATTTCCAACTGGAAACTTTTGGTCGACAAACGCCTGAAAACCTTACCTTTGCGCCGGTTTTGGGCCAGTTCCCACGCCGGGCTGCCCAAGTGTTTTCTACTGCAGAATCTAAAACTCTACACAACGTATGGCAGATATTTTCGATCGCCTGCTCAAGCACTACGGCCCTATTGGCCAGCATCGCGAACGGGCACATGGTTATTTTGCTTTTCCCAAACTGGAAGGAGAAATTGGAAGCCGCATGAAATTTCGCGGCAAAGACATGATCGTCTGGAGCCTCAACAACTACCTCGGACTGGCCAACCACCCCGAAGTTAGAAAGGCAGATGCCGACGGCGCCAGCCAATTCGGATTGGCCCAACCCATGGGCGCACGGATGATGAGCGGCAACACCAACTACCACGAACAACTTGAAGCCGAACTGGCAGCATTTGAAGGAAAGGAAGATGCCGCCCTGCTCAACTTCGGCTACCAGGGCATGGTAAGCATTATTGACGTGCTCTGCAGCCGCCATGATGTAATCGTTTACGACGCAGAAAGCCACGCCTGCATCATTGACGGCCTTCGCCTGCACCCCGGTCACCGCTATGTTTTTAAACATAACGACATCGAAGATTTTGAAAAACAATTGCAACGCGCAACCGCACTGGTTGATAAACAAAAAGCCGGCGGCATCCTGGTGATCACAGAAGGTGTATTCGGAATGGCCGGCGACCAGGGTAAACTGAAAGAAATTGCCGCACTGAAAGATAAATACCAGTTTCGACTGCTGGTAGATGATGCCCACGGCTTTGGTACCCTTGGGAAAACCGGCGCCGGTGCCGGTGAAGAACAGGGCGTGCAGGACAAGATAGACCTGTACTTCTCCACCTTCGCGAAATCCATGGCCTCCATTGGCGCTTTCGTAGCCGGTGATCAGGCTATTATCGACTATATCCGCTACAATATCCGTAGCCAGATCTTTGCCAAGAGTTTGCCGATGCCGCTCGTTATCGGCAACCTGAAGCGACTGGAATTATTGCGCACGCAACCGGAACTTAAAGACAAATTGTGGTCCAACGCATTGAAACTCCAAAACGGTCTTCGCGAACGCGGTTTTGACATCGGTAAAACAGACTCCGTAGTAACACCGGTCTATATGAAAGGCGGCGTGGAAGAAGCAACTGCCATGGTGATGGATATCCGCGAAAATTACCACATCTTCTGCTCCATTGTTGTTTACCCCGTGATTCCAAAAGGACATATCATCTACAGGCTGATACCAACAGCGGTACACACCGATGAAGATATTCAGCTTACACTTGAAGCTTTTTCTGCAACCAAGAAAAAACTGGATGCAGGAGAGTACAAGGTGGAAGCCATACCGGATATGGCCGAAACGAAATAAACTGATCCCGTTCATGCCCCGCCCCGCGGGGCATTTTTTATGTACGGTAAAACGTTCTAACCCGATTCCTTTACATTTACGATAACTAAATGATGACCACTATGCGAAAGCTCCTTTTTTTCCTGTTTCTTCTGCCGCTCGCTGCTACGGCACAGAAAAAACAGATATCCCTGGAAGACATCTACAAAAATCGCACATTCTACGGCGATTACTTTCCCGGGTTTGCCGGCGAGAATATTGAAAGCATCGTAAACCCGGCCGACGTAAAAGATGATGCCGGTAAAAAACTTTCGATCAACGATCACCTGCTCAACAGCGACAAAACAAAAATGCTGGTGTTTACCAACCGGGAATCCATCTATCGCAGATCATCCAAAGCCTACACCTACCTGTATGATATTGCGTCCAAAAAAGCAATCCGCCTGGATACCGCCAAGATTATGCACGCTACTTTTTCACCAGACGGTAGCAAAATTGCTTATGTAAAAGACAACAACCTCTATCTCTACGATATCGCCTCCGGCGCTGCCAAAGCAATTACCACAGACGGGAAATGGAACCATATCATCAATGGCAATTGCGACTGGGTATACGAGGAAGAATTTGAATTTACCCGCGCCTACGAATGGAGCCCGAAAGGTAATTATATCGCCTACTACCGCTTTGATGAAAGCGATGTAAAAGAATACGAATTCACACAATTCGACAACTCCTACAACAAACAATACACTTATAAATATCCCAAAGCCGGCGAAGCCAACTCAAAAGTGGAGATTCATATTTACAACGTGGCCAACCAGCAAAATGTAAAAGCACAATTTGAACAGGGTGATATTTATATTCCCCGCATCAAATGGACACAGGATGATTCCAAACTTGTTGTTTACTGGATGAATCGCCACCAGGACGACCTGAAATTGTTGAACACCGATGCCCAAACCGGCAACAGCAGCCTGCTGAATGAAGAAAAGAACAAATACTATGTTGAAATAAACGATGACTGGTGGTTTTTGAAAGACGGTAAAAACCTGCTCTTCACCAGCGAAATGGACGGCTATCGCCACCTCTATCTCTATAGCCTGGATGGAAAAAATAAAACAGAACTCACAAAAGGCAATTACGAGATCACGGAAGTAAACGGCGTTGATGAAGCCAACAAACGGATCTATTATACACTTGCCTATCCACGACCTATGGATCGCAACCTGTTTGTAACCGACTTCTCCGGCAAAAACACCTCCCAACTCACCGAAGGTGAAGCCTGGCACCGCGTAGAACTGAACGACGATTTTACACAGTTTTACGACTACAGATCCGACCTGAACACGCCACAGGTGGTAACGCTCAACCAACTCAACTTCAACAAGAAAAAAGGAGTGAGCGCAACGATGGTAAAAACCGTTAGCGACAACAGCAAACTGAATGCAAAACTGGATGAGTATGCCATCGGCAAAGCCGAATTTATTCGCATCCCCAATAGTAAAGGTGATACACTGAACGGGTGGATGCTAAAGCCATCCAATTTTGATCCGTCTAAGAAATACCCGGTACTGTTCTGCAACTATGGCGGCCCCGGTTCCCAACAGGTGTCTAACCGCTTTGGCGCTGTAAGCATGTGGCACCAGTTGCTGGCAGAACGCGGCTTTATCGTAGTAAGCGTTGATAACACCGGCACCGGCTTCCGCGGCGAAGAATTTAAAAAGAAAACATACCTGCAACTCGGTAAATACGAGATTGAAGACCAGATTGATGCCGCCAAATACCTCGGCAACATGAGCTTCGTAGATAAAAACAACATCGGCCACTGGGGCTGGAGCTTCGGCGGCTTCATGAGTTCACTCGCTATCACCAAAGGAAGCGATGTATTCAGCGCAGCAGTTGCTGTGGCACCGGTTACCTCCTGGCGCTTTTACGACAACATCTACACAGAACGCTACATGCGCACGCCGCAGGAAAATCCCAAAGGTTATGATGATAACTCACCACTCAACTTCACCGATCGTATCAAAGGTAAATTCCTGATCATCCACGGTACCGCAGACGACAACGTACACTTTCAGAATTCAACGCAAATGATCAGCGCGCTGGTAAAAAGTAATATCGATTTCGAAAGCGCCTATTATCCCAACAAAAATCACAGCATCTCCGGAATGCTGGATAATACGACCTTTCACCTGTGGAGCAAAATGACCAACTGGATATTGACCAACCTTGGCAATCAAAATACGCAGGGCCCGGCCACAAAACCGACCCAGTCAAAAGCATTCTGATAACCCAAAATAATCCGCTTATAACAAAGCCTCCCGCCAAAAAACGGGAGGCTTTTTCATTCATTGTTGGTGTAAAAAAAAGAACCCCGACTGGAAAGTCGGGGGCCCTAATCAAAAACCATTAACCATTAAACCTTATCCTATGAAAATTCATGGCTAATATCGTTAATAATAACATAACTCAAAACATTTGAGATGGTTTTTTTGACCTATTTCGTAAAATAATTGAACGTTTTTTTATTAATTGATCACACTCAATGGCGCAACGTTGATGATTGTAGTGAGTGCTACCGGCACCATGTAGTTGAAACAACTACAAGAAGGTGCAAACGTTTGCGCAAAATCAATTATTTTCACTTCCTAACCGGAACTTCGCACAGTGAACCAATCACGTGTTGCTTTGTTTCTTCCATGACGAACTAATGACAATGGACGCATCCAGGAAAATAGCAGTCGCGATTACAGGAGCCAGTGGATCTATCTACGCCAGCTTGCTGTTGCAAAAATTACAACAGGTGCTGACGCCACAGGATGAAGTATCGGTGGTGATGAGCACCAATGCAAAAGAAGTTTGGAAAACAGAACTCCAGGATGAAAACTACCAACAACTCCCCTTCCGGTTTTACGGCACCACCGATTTTAATGCACCCTTCGCATCAGGGTCAGGTCAGTATGATACGCTTATCATCATTCCATGCTCCATGGGCACACTCGGTCGTATTGCCGCAGGCATTTCAAACGACCTGGTGTCGAGAGCGGCAGACGTAATATTGAAAGAACGCAGGAGATTGATTTGCGTCGTACGCGAAACGCCATACAACCTCGTTCATATCCGTAACATGGAAACCGTTACACTCGCAGGCGGAATTATCTGCCCCGCAACACCATCCTTTTACAGCCGCCCGCAAACGATCGAACAGGTAGCAGCCACCGTGGTGGATCGCGTGCTTGACCTGGCCAAAATCGAGATCAAAACCTATCGCTGGGGAAACAAATAGTCAGCGTTTATTTTTATTATCGCCGCTGGCGATGCAGATCCATACCAACGCTGATTAACAGGCCTGCACTTTTCAACCGAATCTTCCCCTCTCCCACGCCGGCCAATGGCAGTTGAATATAAGGTTCCGCTGATACTGTGAACCGTGAACCTGCCCGGTGCATATATCCGGCAGACAGGGTCAACTCCGAAAAGAAATGATGATTACGATTATTCACATAATAATCGTGCGTATAACTCGTACCACTGGGATAGGTATAACAAAACTGGTAATCCTCTTTCTTCATGAAATAAGACGACAACCCGGCTGCGCCGAAAAAACCACTTCTCCCGGCTCCGTTGAGTCGCCAGCCTATCGATATAGGCACCTCATACACCTGGCAATCCGCATTAATCCGCTCCAGGTTTGCCGAAGGCATCGTTGTCGCAAAATGATAATCAACAGGCCGTGCCGAATACACTTTCTGCACCGCATAAAACCCCGTTCGGAAGAAAAGATGACTGGCGTTATAACTTACACCAAACCCCTTCACCATACGCACCGAACCATAATTGCCAGCTACCGCGCTGATATCCGGCCCGGCCGTAATACTCATTGCCCATCCATAATCCTTTTTTCGGCCTTCGGCCGATTTTTTCGAAGCAGCAGTAGCAGCCTTTTTCGAACCAGCAGTGTCAGCGCCTGCCATTAGCGCAGCAGATGAGCCCGACGGGACATTTTTTTGCGCGGCAGTTTCTGTCAACGGTGCCAACACGTTTTTTCCAACCAGGGGCGACTGTGATTGCACGTCCCCGACAGCATTATCACCGTCAGTTCCAGCCACTTCGCGATCATCGCTTCTGCCGCCAGCCGGGACGTTAGACCGTTGCGTTAGCTGGTTGATTTCCTGTGTGTTATTGTCGACGTTAGTTCGCTGACGCGAAAAATGCAGAAGCGCCCCGGCAGGGGCATCCGTTTGGGTCAACATCGAATTAGAGGGCCCGAGGAGCCCCGATTTGCCCGAATTACCTGCCATTCGCTGGTCGGCAGCAGGCGACAAATGCGTGGCTGCAAGCGGCTGTAAATCGATCCTGGCATGCCTTCGCGCGCGGCTGATCAATAAACCTGCCCCGCCGCCGGAAGCCAGCAGGAACAGCAACAGGAAGAAAATAATCCTTCTGCGCCGGTCTTTTTTTACCGGCAGGTATTCATCCAGCATTTTTTCCATGCGGCTCCATGCCTGTGCATCATAGGCGGGATGGTGATGATCTGCTGCATCCCGGATCTTCCTGTCAAACTCTTCAAACGACATTTTTTGCAGTTTCAGTTGGGTTTTGTTTGGCTAATATTTTTTGCAGTTGCCTCCTCGCCTTGGATAAATTTGATTTGGAAGTGCCCGCAGAAATACCGAGTTGAACGGCAATTTCTTCATGACTTAATCCTTCAATAATAAACAGATTCAACACCGCCCTGTACCCGGGCGACAAATCCTGGATGCCACGGATGATCTCCTCGTAGGATATCCGGTCAATCGCATCCTCTCCGCCTACCGGCACCTGGATAATGCGACTATCCAGTTCCACCACCATCTTGTGTTTGTGATTTTTCCGGAAATGATCAATCGCCGTATACACCATGATCTTTCTCAACCATCCTTTAAACGAACTGATCACATCCGCATAGGCAGGGCTGTAGTGATGAATTTCCCTGAACACTTTCAGGAAGCCATCATTCAGAATTTCCACCGCATCCTCCTGGTTGCTGGTATAGCGATCGCAAATGGCCATGGCATAGCCATAGAAAGAGTTGTATAGAATTTTCTGACTCTCTCTCCTGTTCAGGGCACAAGCCCTGATATGGTGGGTAAGTTCATCTGCTGACAGCAACGCCGGTGCGGTTTCGTTTTTAAATCGTTTTGCCGGGGCCAAAAGTTGCCTCGCGCTTCACAAAAACGTTCTTCGTATTGAATGCCGGTAATCAACTACTGACCAACGCTCAGCCGGCCGCTGGCCGGAAGTTGAGCCCCATATTATAAAAGAAAAAAGCCCATTTATCGGTTTGCTCTGCAATGATCTGTGCCGTACTCATCCCTGCGCCATGCCCTGCATTCACGTTAATCCGTATCAATACCGGGTTTGGGCCCCGTTGGTGTGCCTGCAAGGTAGCAGCAAATTTGAAAGAATGCGCCGGCACCACCCTGTCATCATGATCCGCCGTGGTAATCAATACCGCCGGGTAATTGGCGTCCCGCACATTATGAAGCGGTGAATAGCCATATAGATAGGAAAACATTTCTTCACTTTGTTCTGCGGTTCCGTAATCATACGCCCAACCGGCACCCGCCGTAAAGCGATGATAACGCAGCATGTCAAGCACACCAACCGCAGGGAACGCTACTTTACAGCAATCCGGTTGCTGCGTGATACAGGCACCCACTAATAACCCGCCGTTACTTCCACCCGCAATGGCGAGCCGTTCCCTGTTTGTATAACCTTCCGCCACCAGGTAGTCCATAGCGGCCAGGAAATCATCAAACACCTGCTGCTTTTTCATCCCAATCCCCTGCTGGTGCCATTGGGCGCCATATTCTCCACCGCCACGCAGGTTGGCAACCGCGTAGATACCACCGTTCTCCAACAACAACAGGTTGGAAACACTGAATGAAGGCGTCAGGCTTACGCCAAAGCCGCCATATCCATACAGCAGGCAGGGATTGCTACCGTCCGGCACAACATCCTTTCTTGCAGTAATGATCATCGGAATACGCGTACCATCACTGCTCGTATAAAACACCTGCGTCGACGAGTACCGCGATGGATCAAACCGGATAGCCGAAGATTTATAAACCGAACTAAGCCCGTCGGCAATATCCATCCGGTACACCGTAAACGGTTGCGTATAGGAAGCAAAACCATAAAAAAGATCCTTATCCTCCAATCGCGCATCAAATCCCATGGCCGATCCGGGACCGGGCAAATCAACAACCCGCACCAATCGTCCGTCCCGGTCAAATTGCTCTACATAAGACACCGCATGTTGCAGGTAAGAACAGAAAAAATAGCCGCCTGCCGAAGAACATTCCAGCGTTTCCGGCCGCGCAGGGATCAACGTTTCCCAATTTGCTTCAGCCGGTTGCTGCAACGGCACCCGAACCAGCTTGCCGGTTGGCGCATTTCTATCAGTCTGGATATAAAAAAAAGAGCCGTCTGTATCAACAACCGTATGCTGATTTTTCATATCGGCAACAATCGTCACAAATTCATTCTTCGGATCTGAAAGATCTTTTACCAACACCGCATTACCATAGGTTTCATTGGCAAGATACACCACCAGCCATCGTTCATCTTCCGTAACCTGCGAAGAAATATAGCGCGTTGGTTGCTCATCACTGCCATACACCAGCTCATCACTCACCTGCGGGGTGCCCACGCGGTGATAAAATAATTTGTGGTTGAAGGTAAGCCCCGACAATTCACTTGTACCTGCTTCCCGCGCATAGGTGCTGTAAAAAAAACCATCATTCCCTTTCCAACTGGCGCCGGTAAATTTTACCTGCAATTGTTCTTCCATTACAGTTCCTGACGCAGCATCACGGATATGAAGCGTTTGCCAATCGGTGCCACCGGCAGAGATCATATAAGCAACCCTTGAGCCGTCTTTGGTAAAATAAACGCCTGCCAGGGAGGAAGTACCATCAGCAGAAAATGTATTGGGGTCCAGGAACACTTCTGCTACGCCTGCTTTTGATTCGCGGTATAAGACCGACTGGTTTTGCAACCCTGAATTTCGATAGTAGTAGGTATACCCGCCATATCGGAATGGTAGCGAATATTTTTCATAATTGAAAAGCTGTTCATAGCGTTGGCGGATCTTTTCCCGGAAAGGAATATTGGACAGGTATTTATTGGTAACTTCATTTTGAGATCGGACCCAGGCTGCTGTCTCCTCACTCCTGTCATCTTCCAGCCAGCGATAAGGGTCTTTTACTTCCTTTCCAAAATAGAAATCGGAAACCCGGTCATCTTTACGTGTCTCAGGATAATTCACAAACTCTTTTTTTCAATGATTTATTCATGCCACTCAGCGGTGGTCTGGTGAGAAAGCAAGATCCAGTGTTTATTGCGGAATGCATACACGCGCACATAACGAAGATAATAATGATCTTCCCGCGACGGATTTACTTTGATGATCGCCATTTTACCTTTCACAATACCCACCTCATCATGCAATTCAACGCGTACGGAATCATGCTGACGCTTTGTATAATCCGCGCGACCAACTGTTTTTAACCAGCCCGACTTACCTTCCACTTTGCCGCTGCCATGGCTAAATACAAAATCATCTGCATAAAAGCCAGCCAGTGCTGTGGTGTCTTTGGCCACCACAAGGTCGTCGAGATGCTGGTTAAAACGTGCAAGACTGAGTGTATCCCGGGTGGCATACTGCGCCATCACAACGGTTCCCGTGAGGCTCAGCAAAAATGACAGCATTAGTTTCATTTTATAAATGTAAGGAACCCTGCAGATAAGCGAGAATATCTGTTACGACTTGGTCAACAGGTTGGGAAATATCCGGGCAAAATGCGCTTTCCGGGGCCTCGGCAATGGCCAGTTGCGAGGGTAATAAACCGACCGGCATAAAATGACCGCTGCGCCCTTCCATGCGTTTTTTTAACAGCAGTGGATTGCCCTGCAACCAGATCCAGCGGCACTGTTCGCCCAGGCCGTTTTGCAATAATTCCCGGTATTCAGCTTTCAGGGCAGAGCAGGCTATTACAGCGCCTGCTGCGCGATGTTCAAGCGCAAGCTGATGCAGCGCCTGTAACCAGGGCAGCCTGTCGGCATCAGTCAATGCAATGCCCGCATGCATTTTTTCGCGGTTGAGCGAACTGTGAAAATCGTCTGCATCAAAAAAAGGCACCCTTAATTGAGTGGCGAGTTTGACTCCAATGGTCGTTTTTCCCGATCCGGTAACACCGGCGATAAAAATGATGCCTGGATTGTCCATAAATTCAAAACCAGTTTAGTGAACGGAAGCAGAAACCAGGCCAACAGCGCCTTGATTCTCAATAAGTCTAAAATACGGGAACTTACTGCCGGCAGTTGAGAAAAGTCAATTTTTAAAAAGCCGTCCCACCGGCTTCCGCAGTTTCTTTCAATTTTATTAACTTGGGAAAGAGCCTTTTACCGCCACATGTATTGGCAACCTTTATCCCATAGTAAATTCGCCTGGCACAACGACGGTCCGCCGCCTGCCTTGCAGTTAGCCGGTGCCCGCATCTTTCGCACGTCCGGCGCTTTCGGGAGCATTTGCCTCCAGGAACTGCACCAGGGCAATTACAGTCTTCTTCTAAGCATCCTGGACCTCCGCCATAAATTTACAGGATTGTTTCATTCACCTCCCGGAAGTCTGCATACGAGAATCCTGCTGAAAGGACATGAAAAAAGACAACTCCCATCCGGAAATTCATGTGCGCTCCGCAGACACCAGTTTACCGCCATCGTAGCAGGCTCTGTAGAAAAAATTGCATACGACAAAGATCTGCACATCAGTTTTGACATCTTTTTTAAGCCCGGGATGCTTCGCGAAATAAGTCCGGCATTCCCATTCGTAAAACGACTGCTTTCTGCCGCAAAGCCAAACTGTACGGAACCACAGTGGGCCGATGTTCAAACGCTAGACGCGATACATGCCATCCTCGATTGTCCGCATGAAGAACAACTCCGGAGAACCTACTTTTTTAACAATCGCGTGCGTGATCTGCTGCTCAATATCCTGGTACAGTCGCAAACTGCGCACTCCCCTTCCGTGGAAATGACAGACCAGGAAATAAAAGCAGTACAACGCGCCCGGGAGATCATTGTGAGCAACCTGGCAGATCATGTTACGATCCGTGACCTGGCCCGCATCGTGTTGCTGAATGAATACCAGTTCAAACTCGCTTTTAAAACCATCCACGGCGTTGGCCCATACGGTTTCCTGGTAGCTACACGCATGAAGAAAGCCCGCGAACTTCTCCTGCAGGGATTATCTATTAAAGAAGTTGCGATCAGGTTTGGCTATCGCCCCTCTGTATTCACTACTTCGTTTCGCGATTTTTTTGGTTACCCGCCCAGCGCAGTTCGCAGAATGAACTGACAATCAACAATCCTCCTTTTTCCGAATGTTTTACTCCCGATTCCGAAAGCGATTAATTTGGATATCCCACCGCGCTTTCCGCAATTTGCAGGAAACGATCACGCATGAAAAAAATTTTCTTTTCAGAAACATTTGTTCTCATCGTGTCGTTTATCTTCATCCTGCTTTTTACATATACAGCCATTAATAAATTACTTCGCTTCGATGGGTTCGCGTACTCTATCCGCCGGGTGCCCGGCATTTTTCTTAATCCACGCAGTATCGCCGCCGGTGTTATCGTGGCAGAGTTGATCGCAACAGGTTTACTACTCGTTAATGCGCTGCGAAAATGGGGATTGCTGCTCTGCTGCCTGCTGCTATTGCTATTCTCCGGGTACATCATTTACATGTTGTTGGCAGATCGAAACCTGCCCTGCTCCTGTGGAGGAATTCTGAGAGAGTTATCGTGGCGGCAACACCTGCTGCTCAACCTGCTATTGGCACTGGCAGCCGCATGGGCTTTTGTAGTGGAGCGAAAAAGAATGCGACGCATTAACACGTCATCAAATTAAGAACGATATGAAAAAGATCATTCCTGGCATCATTGCCATTGTATGCGGACTTACACTCAATGCATTTACATTACCATCCACCCAGGTATCAAAAAATGCAACTGCTGATCCACAGTTGGTGTGGTACGAAGTTGAACCAGGATTTTTTATTGTGCCGGAAAATCCTATTAATATCAGCAACCCAATGACAAAATCTCAATTTCTAAGTACCTATTCTTTCGCTTGCCATGGCTCAAATGCAGAATGTGTTCGGGGATTTTATCCAGAAGAATTACCGTATGATGAATACCAGGAGGGCGTAATGACCATTGAAAAAAACCTATGATCTAGTAACCGGGATTTTGAGATAGAAACTGGTTCCTGTTTATATCAATGGTAAGTATCGGGTACAATTCGTCAGTGTTTTGCCAATCCGGCCCTTTCAGCGGGCCTAATACCGGGTTGCTCCACCCCGCCCTTTTCAAATCCAGCCAGCGATGACCCCATTCTGCAAAAAACTCGTGGCGCCGTTCTTCCATCAGCAACTGCAGAAAAGACGTTTCATCGCTGGCTGTAACCGGCAGCAATCCTGCCCTTGCACAAATCTCGTTTAACGCAGTAAGCGCCGACGGCAGCCAGTGCAGTCGCATCCGGCATTCCGCACAAATCAAATACATTTCCGCCAGCCGAAGCACCACGTAATTGCTTGCGCCATTATTACCTGTCCGGTATTTTTGCGGGTAGTACAAGCCATTGCCACCAACTGAATAATAGCCCATCCATGCCGGGATACGCCGGTCCTGCGGATGAAAAGACGCCAGCAGTGATGCAGAAATCGCAACGGGCGGTTTGACCTGGCTGGACGACGGTGAAAAAAACGAAGCTTCTCCCGGTATTCCGTCTGCCACAGGCAGTTGCCAGATCGTTTCGTGGGATATATCACTAAAAACAGCACCCGGCAAAGCTTCTAACTGGTAATAGCCTGAATGGATTACGTCTTCCGCATTTTGAAGCGCTTCCGTCCATTTACCCAAATAGAGTTGTACGCGCGCCAGCAACGCCAGCGCAGTATACCGGCAAGGGTGAAACCGATCATTTATTTCGGGCAAATCTGTCAATGCATCCGCCAGGTCAGTCAATACCTGTTCATACACATCCTGTTCATTCGCCCGCGGCAGAAACCGGTTCACGCGGTAATCAGTATGAACCGTAAGGGGCACCGCCCCAAAAAGATTAACCAGGTAAAAAAAATGAAATGCACGGACAAACAACATTTCGCCACGTAACCGTCGACTGAGCGTATCCGATACGTGAGAATAATTGTCTGCCAGTCCTTCCAGCACCGCATTTGCCTGGTAAATGGTTTTGTAGGGGATCGACCAAAGACGCGATAGCCCGATGATGTTGTCCGGAGAAATTTCATTATGCAGGAACATATCCAGGTCTGCAGAAGGGATCGTTGTCACCAGTTCATCTGCAGATAGCCCGGGATATAACGTCATACCGCCATTTGCCAGCGAGAGGTTATTAATAACCATTGACTGGTAAACACCGTTTACCGCTGCGATTGCGCCCTGGTCGGTTGAAAAAATAACCGCACCGGTGAGCATCGTATCCGGCGCAGCTACCTCTACAAATTTTCGACACCCGGGTGCGATACACAGGCTTATTAGAACGATTAAACGAAAAACGCGTTTACTTAAACGTTGCACGAAATCCAATTTTAAATTTGCGAAGCGGAGCTAACTGGTAAAAATTATTGTTCTCCGGGTCATATCCACGGTAACGCGACACCAGGAAAACATTCTCTGCTTCGATAAATACTGTCTTGCTGGATTTTTTAACAACCATCCGTTGCGGCACCTGGTAAGAAATGCCAAGCTCGCGCATCCGGATATAACTGGCGTCTTCATATTGCAGGCTCGAGGTGCTGATCAGCCCAACCCCCGCTCCTGCCGGCAGTCCGCTCCCGGAACTGGTTGGCCTGGGAACCATGGTCGACTGACCGGAGTGATCCCAGAAATCATTTACAAAAGCGGGCTGGTTGCTGATAGTGCCTGGGTAATTTCGAAAAACGGACATGTAGCTTTTACCATCCTGGGCGCGACCTTCCAACAGGACATATACACTTATATCACCTATTTTAACTTCGTTGGAAATACCTGCAACCACACGTGGAAAAAGATTTGCGACCGGAACATAATCGTTGGAGTTGAGTTGACCATCACCATTTTGATCAACAAATCCGTACATGCCTGTTGCCGCGGCCGGTGGCAGGGCTTGTAATGCATAACGTGTGCCCAATGCTTCATTCAACCTGTATTCAGCCGCATAAGCGGAATAAGCAAGTCCGGGGAATGATACCAACCTGTTATGATAAAAACTGACATTGGCGTATGTAGTCCAACTCAGTCGCGACCGCTTCATATTCGTGCTTTGCACGGCAATTTCCACGCCCCGGTTGCTAACGATAGCATCATAATTAAGCACTATGGTAGCAAAAC
The DNA here is from genome assembly GCA_048498035.1 of Bacteroidota bacterium. GTDB lineage: Bacteria > Bacteroidota > Bacteroidia > Chitinophagales > Chitinophagaceae > CADEDV01. The sequence goes on from JBEHYT010000017.1 coordinate 32,079, forward strand.
CGGTAATGGTGGGTAGATTGGCCAGCAACGGCTGTCCGGTGCTGCGGTGATTAAACCAGGAACAGGACAGGTAAAGCCGGTCCTGCAAAAAACCGAGCTCGCATCCGATTTCTGCTTTCCGGACATGCTCCCAATTGTAATCGGAATTAAAAAGCGAGCCAGGCACAAGACTGTTACTGGCAGCGTATAAACCATTTTGGCTGGTCCATAAACTCAAATAGCGATAATCGCCTACCTGGTCATTCCCGGTTTTTCCCCAACTGGCTCTTAGCTTTCCAAAACTAAGCCATTGATGGCTGCGATTTATCCAGCGCTCATTGGTAAATACCCAGGCCATACCCAATGCGCCGAAACCGGCGAATTTGTTGCCGGGGCCAAACCGCGAGGAACCATCTGCACGACCGGTCAGGTTTAAAAAATAACGACGTGCATAGTTGTAACTTATTTTACCAAAAGCAGCGGTATACCGGTAAGCAGAACCTGTGTGCGTTGATTGTAATGTTGCTGCTGCCTGCGGATAGAACAACAATTTATCACTGGAATAACCGCTTGCGCGAATCTGTTCGTCGACCGCTTTCTTCTGTTGCCAGGAAAATCCGGCCAACAGTTCTAACTGGTGGAATGAAATTGTTTTTCTAAAATCCAGTTGAGGTTCTATGATCCAACTTTGTAGGCGGTGTTTGCCAAACAGTGAAAAAGCATTTTCTATACGATTGGAAGAAAACGATGAAGAAGGATTGATTTCCATTTCGTCGGAACCAAAAAAATTATAGCCAGCATTGATCCGGAGATCAAAACTGCTGAATATCCGGCAATAAGCCTGCGTGCTTGCTGCAGCAAAATTGCCGGTGTACACATACCGTTTTCCCAATAATGCCAATGGATTTGTAAAACGATAGCTTCCTTCATTCCAGGTAAACCGGCCCTGGTTATCCAGGAGATGAAGATGCGGCGGGAGATACAACAACGCAGTCGGATCGTCACGTACCAGCCGGTTATGATCCGTTCCATAATACAGGCGAACCTGCACCTGCCAGGTGTTGCTACTGTCTCCCTGGTCGAGCGAAAGTCGAAAACTGTTTTGCTCCTCTCCCATACGACTGCTAAAAACGGTTGACTGGGCGCGGTGCGATAAGCTTGCATACCATTGTGATGAACGGTTTCCCCAGGTGGACGATAGATCCAGGTTAGATTGCATGGCTGTTTTTCCTTCCAGTAAATGCTGCAGGTCCAGGAATCGTGTCGTATCCCAAAGAACGAGATCGGGTGCGGTCTGGCTGTTTACCGGCAACCCATCCAGTTGCAACGCGGTCCGCCGCAGTTTTGTGTATTCGGCTGTGGTCATCCACCTGGTACGTTGCGGGTTGTCGATAATGCCGATTCCACCAGACACCGTAAAGCTTGGTTCGCCTGATCGGAATTGTTTCGTTGTAATGAGGATAACGCCATTTGCACCACGGCTGCCATAGATGGCAGTTGCATCTGCATCTTTTAATATTTCCACGCTCTCGATATCGGATGGATTCAGGCAATTCAATGCGCTCATACCACCCTGGCTCACCATCTTCGGATTGTTAGCCGCAGACACTAACTGGCTGGCAGGTACATTCCCCTGCTCAAAAGGAATTCCGTCGATGATGATCAGCGGTTCTGTACCGCTTAGATCCGGATCAAGTGGAACGCTTCCCCTGAGCGTAAGCGCTGATGCACTCCCCGGAACGCCACTCACCTGCGTTACCTGCAGGCCAGGCACGCGACCAGACAGCGCATTGAGAAAACTGGAAGCATTGTCAAACACCCATGTTGTTCCGGCAACGCGAAAAACATTCCCGGTATTAAACCGTTTGGTAGTACGGCCATATGCTATTACCAGGGTTTCATCCAACTGGCTTTCCAGGAAATGAAGGCGGGTAACAAAATGCTGCCGGGTTTGTACCTGCAACAACGTATCGGCGTAGCCCAGTGAACTGATACGAATTGTTTTTACCGTTTCGTTAAGAGGTAATTGCCAGGAGCCATCTTCCCCTGACAGGATAGTTTTACGCCCGGGTTCAAATAGAACCAACGCACCTGCAATGGCTTCGCCTTGTTCATCCGTGACAATTCCCGACAGGAATTCAGTTGTGGTGGTCGCCGGATGCTCATCTGCGTAGATCACAATGTGTTTCCCGGAAATGCGAAATAATAACCCTTGTTTATCCAGGCAGTCGGAAAGAACCTGGTCGATCGATTTGTTTTTCAGGTGAAGGGTTACCGGCCTGGTATGCGCCAATGCCTCGGTAACATAGGTAAAAGAAAAACCTGTCTGGCGTTCCAGTAGCGTCAGCACACTGTCTATCCGCATATTCCGTACGTTGAGTGTAACTTTTTGTGCGGAACAGGCAGTAGCCAGTAAAAGGGATAAGGTTGCCAACAATAGCAGTCTCATGCGTTGGTTAATATCAGAAAACGCCGTTGCTGAACGAAAAATGCCTAACGGCGAACGGTAACCGTTCTGCCGGAAATGGAAAAGGATACATTTTTCGTGGCGGCCAGCAAATCCAGTATCGTTTGTAACGATTCGCTGCGGGATACGGAAAGGTTAAAATGGGCATCCGTCTTATCTTCATAGCGAACCTGTACGTTATACCATCGCTGCAGCCGCTGCATTATTTCAACAATCGTCGCATTTTTAAAATTGAACAGGCCATCCTTCCAGGACACTTCATTTTCCAATGATTGATGGTCCAGCAATTGCGGTGCTTTTCCGCTGGTGGAGGTTAGTAACTGCTGCCCGGGATGAAGTATTATATTTTCTGCCCGTACACTGCCTTCAAGTAGCGAGGTCTTTAAAATTCCATCGTCGCCATAGGTATTTACATCAAACCGGGTACCTAATACCTCCACAGAAAAGGTTCCTGACCTCACAACAAAAGGAACGGCGTTGCCACCCGCAGTGGATTGGTGAGCCACTTCAAAATAGGCCTCGCCGGAAAGTGTCACTTCACGGGGCTGTCCGTCGAACCCGGTACGGTATCGCAGGGAAGATGAGGCATTCAGCCAGATAGTACTACCATCTGCAAGCCGTACCCGGTAGGTGCAGCCAACGGGTGTAGTAAGTGTATGCAACTCCGTCGATGCATCGGCCGTATACACAATGCCGCCTTCTTTACCGGGTAAAAGATTGGTTTGTCCTGCAAGCTGCTGTCGTGTGGGCGTATCAGGCAATTCCAGTTGCTGTCCATCAGGCAGCGTTAAGACGGCAAAGTTCAGGCCGGGCGTGATGGTTTCTTTAATGGCAAGGGGAACTTTGTCATCTGTATGACTGGCAGTGGTACTAAATTTCTGATAAATAAAAAACATCATCAGCATGGCAACGCAGGCAGCAAGTGCATACATATAGCGTTTACCTTGTGTTGTGTTTGTTCGAATACCTGCTTTCTTCTTGGCGATAGCAAGTCGGTGTAGCAGTTCTTCATCGGAAATTTGTTGTAAGCCGCTGGAAAGAAAATGGGGTGAGGTCAATTCTTCAAAGAGCAATTGGTTTTGTTCGCTGGACGTTAGCCAGGCATCAAGTTCATCATGCTCGGCTGTAGTCAGTGATTGCCGGAGGTATCCGGCAACCAGGTAAGCGATCCTGCTGGCATACTGATCATCTGTCCCTGCTATATCCTCGGTTTTCATGCTATTAAGATAAAAAAATCAGCATTGCCCGTGTTATAATACACGGAAAAGATAAAAAGTCTAAATCAGCCACAAAGAGGATATGCATACAAAGGTGAATAGGATTTTGGGTAATTGTGAGCGTAACAACCGGATTCCCCGTGCTTTTTGATTTTTGACGGTACTAATGGCCAATTTTAGCTCTTTTGCGGCTTCTGCAACAGATTTACCCTCAATATACAATTTGACAAAAACCTTGCGGCATTGCGGAGGCAGGCGGTCGATGGCAGCCTGCAACTGACGGAGCGTCTCTGCCCGGATCAGGTGATGAAGTGTGTCCTTTTCTACCTGCTCCCCGGGAAATGCAATAGCCTCTACTTCCCGTTTACGGGCATCTTTTTCAAGCCAACGCAGGCAGGCATGGTAAACTGCTTTATACAAATAGGACTTTAATCCTTCTTCGCTGTCAATCTGTGACCGCTTTGCCCAGGTATTTACGAAACTCTGGCTTACAATGTCTTCAGCAGCAAAGCTGTCATCAACATATCGTAGGGCAAAATAACAAAGTGCCCTGTAGTAACGTCGGAAAAAATAATCAAACCCACGCTCCTCCCCATCCCTGAATGCCTTGATTGGCTGCATAGAAATCGTTTTGTGTTTCTGCTGGAAATAGTTTGAAACCGGGACATGATATCCCGCCCCGGGGTTTCCGGGTTTTTAATCATTGCGCCGGGTTTACCGGCGATTTCCTTGTCGTGATTTCTGCCAATCCGGACTTCCGGATGATTGGATGCTAAAGATAGGCATTTCAGCAATCTGACGTTCGTACGAACGTCAATAAAATTAATAAGAGCAGGCACTTTACATCCCGATGGACAGTAAAGAAAAGCTCCTCGTCAGGTTAAGACTGGGGATCGCTATCAAAAAAATTATTGAAAAGAACCGTGACGCCGCAAAGCCAGGCACCGTAACCAGCCTTCGGAAGCTTGCTGCCGCCTCAGGGGTAGAATATGCCATTATCCAGAAAATTACTTCCGGCGCAAAAGACCCGCAATTCACTACCATTGTTGCACTCGCAGAAGGGCTAGACATTTCTCCCGCTGCGCTCATACAGGCGTTCGAGCAAGTGTCAGACCTCCAGGTGAAGCAAGCCTTATTGGAAAAATCCCGTAAAGACCGCGCCCGTAAGTCCTGAGTAACCAGGCTGATCACTCCTGCACTGCCAGTAAAGCCGCGCTCTGCAATACAATTTGTGGTTTATTCCGGTACATCGTTATTCGGCCTTTTACACAAACCATCTTACCCGCCAATGTTGTTTCCGGTGCCGCTGCAAATTGTTTCCGCACATCAGACCAAATCACAATTGAAAGCTGCTGCTTTGGGAAACGTTGTCCCATATCCAACAATGTAGGTGTATTTGCGGCAGCCGACAAATAAACACCTCCCGCCATTACCCCACATACTTCCACACTGTCACCAATATGCCCGGAAACGTCCTCCAGTGTTATTTTCACTTGCGCCCTGGCCGCAGCAACGGCCAGGCAGAAAAAGCTGAGCAGTAAAATCTTTTTCATGGTTTGTTATTTATAACGCCTGCTTTAATGCATATCAAACTTACGAAATGAATTATCACCTAAGAGAAATCACTTATTTTTCAAAAATCCTCCCGATTCCAAATGTTTTACTCCTTTTTCCTGAAGTCCATCATTGGGTGCCTTCCCCGTTCCTTCAGACTTTTATGGTATGCGAGAACTACTCTTTATCCTCCATGGCATTTGCCCCCTTTCTATCGAGCTAAGAGACTACCTGCTGATCCATTTCCAGCATCTGAAACTAGCTCGGAAAGAATTACTTTATTCGCCCAAAGAACCCTGTCAGGACCTGTTTTTTGTTCGCAAGGGCCTAATCCGCGCATTCACAAAACAGCGCCAGGTTGAAACCTGCCACAAATTTGTAAAAGAAGGCGGCTTTTTTATGCCTGCTAATTTCACCAATCCCGGATCACCCATACCGGAATTCGTTCAGGCTGTTGAACAGACTGAACTCGTTTACTTTCCAGGCGCTGAACTTACCCAACTGTATCTCCAGTTCCCGGAATGTAATATCATTGTTCGGGAACTTCTCCTAAAAGCCTATCTGCAGAGTGAAGAACGCGGCCGCTTTCTTCGTACAAAAAGCGCTTCCCAAAAATATGCGAGCATCCTTTTATATAACCCAGATCTCATCCTGCGCGTTCCCGCAAAATACATTGCATCCTATATTGGCATATCGGAAGAAACCCTCAGTCGTGTTAGAAGTCGGCGGAACTGAACCTATAGCCCAGTCCCGGCCGCCTCTCTTCGTCATTCCTGTTCGCGTGTTGTTACCATACTCATCGGCAATGTAGTGCCCACTTTTTTCTGCAATAAATGAGCTGCCCTGAAAAACATCGAACAATACTCATAGAAGAAAATCAGGTCACTCCGCTGCCGGGCATTCATCTCTTCATTATCCGCCTTCATGCATATTGTGAGCATATACCACAACAGCTCTTCGGGACCATCCGCATCCATTGCCTGGAAAAAATCATGAAAAATGCTCCATGCAAATTTCGTTTCACCACTTGCCTGCATGCTCCTGTAATTACAGAGCATAGGCAACCCTTGAAGTGTATACATACCTCCTCCCTTTTTATGTTGAATAAAAATTGAAACCAATCTTGAATTTGGAAAACTTAGCCGCATCTTCCAGCGGGCGTCTGCAGGTAACCGGCCTCAATGAAAAATGCCGGCTATAACGTCTTGTATCATTCGTCCTCCGGGCAATTTTTCCCGTACCTTATCCTTTGTTCCGCAACGATAAGCGCTTTTAAAGCCACTTCATCATCACCAACCTGGTAAACGATTTTTTCACTTAACCAGGCCACCAGCAGACCCTCTGCCGGCACGTTAAAAAATTTAGCAACCGCAAGCACCCACTCTCTCGTAGGCTTACGCTCACCTTTTTCAAATTTACTTAGCAAACCCGGATCTGTTTCCATCGCCGCAGCTAACTGCCGCAATAGTAGTCCTTTCTCCTCTCGTAATTGCCGTATCTGTGCACCAAATCGCTCCATAGCTTCTCCCATTAGTTTGACAGCAACTGTCAAAACAAATATAGTCACAATTCTCACCCTTTCCTAATTTTTTTAGCAACACCTCCCCACTTATCCCCACGTACTTCACATTCCAACCATTTTTCCCAATGAAAATTCGCCTTTCTCCAATGTAAAACGGGCATTCCTCCAATGAAACCCGGCGGTAAATCCCCATTTCCCCTATGAAAACCTGAAAAATATCTATTTGGAATATTATGAAATATGCTATTTTTATTCCTGCGAGTGCCGCAGGCACCGAATTACTAAACCCATTAAAATCAAAAAAATGGCAACAAAGAAAGCAAAGAAAGCTGCAAAGAAAGCCGCTCCTAAAAAGGCTGCAAAGAAAGCCGCTCCTAAGAAAGCTGCAAAGAAAGCCGCTCCTAAAAAAGCAGCAAAGAAAAAATCTGCTCGTAAACCCAATGCCGCTTTCATGAAAGCGCTTACTCCCAGCCCTGCTCTTGGCGCTGTAGTGGGAACTAAAGCTCTTCCCCGTACAGAGGCTGTGAAAAAAATCTGGGAATATATCCGCAAAAACAAATTGCAGGATTCCAAGAACAAACGCATGATCAATGCAGATGACAAACTGAAACCGGTATTTGGTGGTAAAAGCCAGGTATCAATGTTTGACATGGCGAAACACCTGTCTAAACATCTCAGCTAAACATGCTGCAGAAAAAGATACAGGCTTCCAAACGGAAGCCTTTTTTTATTTCCTGAAATTAGCCTGCATCACCCGCAATACATTTCCACCAAGTATCTTATTGATAGAAGAAGCAGAATAACCTCTGCGCACTAATTCCTCGGTTATCTTCGGGTAGCAGGTCACATCATCCATTCCAACCGGCAACGATCCCACGCCATCAAAATCAGACCCGATGCCAACATAATCATCTCCTACCATTTTTACAATGTAATCGATATGGTCCACCAGTTCGGGGATCGTTGGTCGGAAGGCTGCCAGTTTGTTATGTATTACTTTTCGCGCAATTGCCTGTAAAGCCAGGGAGTCCGCCGCATCCGGCATGCCTGCATGTGCAGCCCGGATAGAGTCATTCACTATCCGACCGCCTTCCCCATCAAAATAAGTTGCCTGTTCATCAAACTTCCTGCTGATAAATCCGGAGTAGAAGTTAATACAGATCACGCCGCCATTTTTTGCAACGGCGCGGATCTGGTCGTCTTTCAGATTTCTGAAAACAGGGCAGATATTCCAAACAGAACTGTGAGAGATCAACACGGGTTTTGTACTAGCGGCAATAGCATCATAAAAAGTCTGTTCGCCTGTATGTGACAGATCCACCATGATACCCAGTTCATTCATCTTTTTTATTACCTGTACGCCAAAATCTGTAAGTCCTTTCTTTTTCAGTTGTTCCGGATGCAGGGTTTCGTCCATCGCGCTGCTGGCCCAATCGTTGCTGTTGTTCCAGGTAAGGGTAAGATACCGCATACCAAGATCATACAGCTGCTGAAGTTTTCCCAGGTCGGCTTCAATCATATGCCCTCCTTCCACACCAATTAATGCCACCAGCTTCTGCTTCCTGATCCCTTTTTTTACATCCCGGTATGTTCGCGCCAGCAGCATCCGATCCGGGTTCCTGTTAACCAGCCGCTGCAGCGAATCTATTTCCGCAACCGCGTCATGAAAAAATCCTTCCGGTGTGCGAGGCTTGTCGCCAGTCCATACGGAAAAAAACTGCACGTCCAGTCCACCTTCTTTCCAACGATCCAGGTCGCTATGTCCTACTGCCACCCGGTGAGATATATCCACGCCGTCCAGTACGGCAGATGACAATACATCATTGTGGGTATCAACCAGGACAGCCTTGCGGTGAATTTCTTCTGCCGATTGTGCGGCAGTAAAAACGGAACAGGCGCATAGTAGGGGGAGCAATAGGTGCTTCATATGTGATCTTTGCTCTAAAAATAAAAAATCCCCCCGACATTCGGGGGGATACTGTTTCATATGGATTGGAAATATTATTTATCAATTTCAACAGCTACCGGAACGCGACTTATTTTATGATCTGCCTGTGCGCTCTTCATAATGCGTGCGCCGCTTGTTTTGGCATAAGGGCAATAGTAGTCTACGGCATATTGCGCATCCACGTAAGAAAGATCTGCTTCCACCACTTCTCCGCGTACAACCACGCCGGTTGAGTAGTTATAAAAATCACGGGTACCATAGGCGCCGAAATCGCCATACAGTACACTGCCTTCATAAGGACGATAACTATTGCCTACGTTCCGGATGATAGTATATCCGTACGCTGTTTCCACTACATAATAATTACAATAGGAATCGCTGTACACAACGTCTCCGCGTTCTTTGCTGAGCCAGTAGTTTTCGTTAGCGCCAATGTTTACACTCTTGATACAACTGCTAAGTGTAAGTATCGAAAACAGCACAACGGATGAGAGTAAAATTATCTTTTTCATGGTTTCATGGTTTTGATGATGAATTTTGTTGCTTACTCTTTAGAAGGCAAACAGGATGCGCAAGTTTGATTATGGATTGTTAAAACCCGGTTGTAGAATAATAGAAAAAGCCCCGCTGCTTTTGGCAGGGGGCTTTTAAAGGCGTTTTAACGTTTTATTTTAACTCGAACCCTTCGATAAATTTAGTATTGAAATCACCGGAGATAAACCGTTCATCACGCATTAGCTGTAAATGGAATGGAATGGTTGTTTTAACACCTTCAATCACATATTCACTAAGTGCCCTGTGCATGGTATTGATCGCTTCCTTGCGCGTTTGCGCCACCGTGATCAGCTTTCCGATCATGGAATCATAATACGGAGGGATAACGTACCCGGCATACGCATGACTGTCTACGCGCACGCCATGCCCACCCGGCTGATGCAATACGGTAATTTTTCCCGGAGATGGTCTGAAGTCGTTGTATGGATCTTCTGCATTAATACGGCATTCGATGGAATGATTTTGCGGAATGTAGTCCTGTCCCGAAATCCGTTCTCCAATTGCAATTTTGATTTGTTCCTTGATCAGGTCAAAATTGATCACTTCTTCTGTAACACAATGTTCTACCTGGATCCGCGTATTCATTTCCATGAAATAAAAATTGCGGTGTTTGTCTACGAGGAACTCGATCGTGCCTACACTTTCATAGTTGATTGCAGATGCGGCTTTCTTCGCAGCCTCTCCCATTTTCATCCGAAGTTCATCGGTCATAAACGGAGAAGGTGATTCTTCCACCAGCTTTTGGTGACGGCGCTGGATGGAGCAATCCCGTTCGCTCAGGTGGCATACGGTGCCATATTGGTCTCCGGCTACCTGTATCTCGATATGCCGTGGCTCTTCTACAAATTTCTCCATGTAGATGCCGTCGTTTTTGAACGCGGCGGCAGCTTCGGCCTTGGCCGTATTATAGGCACGTTCCATTTCTCCATCTTCCCATACAATACGCATTCCTTTCCCACCGCCACCGGCAGTTGCTTTCAGGATAACGGGATAGCCCATGCTTTTGGCAAGTCCTTTTGCTTCATCAAGGCTCTGCAGCAATCCTTCACCGCCAGGCACAACCGGCACACCGGCTTTGATCATGGTTTCCTTGGCGGTGATCTTATCACCCATTGCATTGATCATTTCAGGCGTGGGCCCGATAAATTTGATGCCATGATCATTACAAATGCGTGCAAATCTTGCATTTTCCGCCAGAAAGCCGTAGCCGGGATGGATCGCATCAGCATTGGTAATTTCCACTGCCGCCATCAGGTGCGGAATATTCAGGTACGAATCACCGCTTTGCGGTTTGCCGATACAAACTGCTTCGTCGGCAAATTTTACATGCAGGCTGTCCCTGTCGGCCGTAGAATAAACGGCCACCGTTTTAATGCCCATTTCACGACAGGTTCTGATTACGCGGAGCGCAATTTCACCACGGTTCGCAATCAATATCTTTTTGAACACGAGATTGTATTAAAAAGTTAAGGAAACAGTACCCGTTCCAGTTTTCCGCAACACGTATTTTACCATGTATTGCAGTTCGTCACGGGTCCATTGACTATTTAAGCCGGTTCAACAAGGAACAGCGGTTGATCGTACTCTACCGGAGATGCGTCATCTACCAGGACTTTCACAACGCGTCCTTTTACTTCGCTTTCAATTTCATTGAACAGTTTCATCGCTTCAATGATGCAGACTACAGAGCCGGGGCCAACTTCAGCACCAATGTCAACCAGATTAGGTTTATCCGGTGCCGCCTTCCTGTAGAAAGTACCGATCATCGGGCTTTTAATGGTTACCAGGTTGCCGGCAGGCGCTTCTGGAGCCTTGGGCTTATCGGCTGCCGGTTGGGCTGCCGCAGGTTGAGGCGCCTGGGCAGGCATGGAGTATACAGGGGCAGATTGAACGGGACTGCCTACCACCTGGGTGATGTGTTCTTCTTTCTGGCGAACGGTGATCCGGAAGTCTTTCTGCTCGATGGTTACTTCACCGATATTCGATTTGTTGATCATTTTGATCAACTCCTGTATTTGTTTGAAGTCCATGTTTTTCAATTTAAATGGAGTTTAGTTTAGTAAGAATCAGCCAGTTCCCGGGGGATGGCTAATGGGGGGCTAAGATAGGGAAATCAAAGTCAGTAAATCAAATGATTTTTTGAGTTTTTTGGGTTAAAACAGCCCAAAACATATAAAAAATGGCCCAAAATCGGGCGATTTCGGGCCATTTTGAAGATTTTTCGCATTTATTCCTTCACACGTTCAACATATTCGCCAGACTTGGTATTAACGCGGATCAGTTCGCCTTCATTTACAAATAAAGGCACATTTACGGTGGCCCCGGTTTCTACGGTAGCCGGCTTCAGGGTGCGTGTTGCAGTATCGCCTTTCAGTCCGGGCTCGGTATAGGTAACCTTTACCACGATCTTGTCGGGCAGTTCCACGCTCATGGGCTGCTCAGTCTCGGTGTTGAATAAAACGGCTACTTCCTGGCCATCTTTCAGAAACTGGGGAGCATCCACCAGCGTTTCCTGCAGGGCAATTTGCTCAAAGGTTTCATTATCCATAAAGTTATAGCCGGTATCATCCTTATAAAGGAACTGGAAAGCCCGCTTTTCCACGCGCACGGGATAAATTGTATCGCCTGAGTTCCAGGTTCTTTCAATTGAACGGGAATTATCCACCCCTTTCAGTTTCGCCCATACCTTGGCGGCGGCACGTGCCGTTTTGTTTTCACCAAACTCCACAACGGTGTAAAGACTTCCGTCAAGGTTGATGATCATTCCGCGGCTGATGTCTGATGTAGTTGCCATTGACAGTTATTTTTTGATCGCTTCCGAACCATTCGGAATTGAGGGTGGCAAAGATAACACGCCCGGTTTACCCCGCAAAGGGAAATAAAATTGACATACATGCAACTTTTTATCCGTCAAATTAGCCTTTCTTTGGTATGAATATGAAAAAGCTACTCCTGTTTTCGCTGTTAGCAACCGGTTTCCTGGCTGCCAGCGCCCAGAATATCGACAACAGCAATCTGCCCCCCTACAAGCGATTTCCGGGATTTCCGCCGGTGAAATTATTAAAGCTCGACAGCACGAATTATTTCTCCAAGGAAGACCTGCCAAAAAACAGGCCGGTACTGCTTATGATCTTTAACCCCGAATGTGAGCATTGCAAGCATGAAACCGAACAGTTGATTGCCAACATCGATAAATTCCGTAAAATTCAGGTGGTAATGGCCACCACCATGCCTTTTGAAATGATGCGGGATTTTGTAAGCCACTATGGGCTTGACAAGTACAAAAACATTACCGTTGGCCAGGACACCCATTTTTTCCTGCCGCCTTTCTTCAAGATCAGCAGCCTGCCCTTCCTGGCTTTTTACGACAAGGACAAGCAATTGCTGTCAACCTTCGAAGGCTCCTTGCCAATTGATAAAGTACTGGAGACTTTTGAAAAATAAGCCTGCCGGGATGCCCGGCAAGCGGCGTTTCCGCTACCTTTGCGGCGGAAAATATTTTATCATCCCATAAATCTCCGCTACATGAAAGTAACTGTTGTAGGTGCCGGCGCTGTAGGCGCAACCTGCGCTGATAACATTGCGCGTAAAGAACTTTGCCAGGAACTGGTGCTGTTGGATATTAAAGAGGGAGTGGCCGAAGGAAAGGCCCAGGATATGATGCAAACAGCTGCCCTGCTGGGTTTTGACACTAAAATTTCAGGAAGTACCAATGATTACTCCAAAACTGCAGGCAGCGATGTGGTTGTAATTACGTCCGGCCTTCCCCGTAAACCTGGTATGACCCGCGAAGAACTGATTGGTGTAAACGCCGGGATCGTAAAAGGTGTTTGTGAAAACATCCTGAAGCATTCCCCGGACGCCATCATTATCGTGATCAGCAACCCGATGGATACCATGACCTACCTCGCATTGCAATCCACCGGACTTCCCAAACACCGGATCATCGGAATGGGTGGTGCGCTGGACAGTGCGCGATTCCGTTACCAGTTGAGCCAACATCTCGGATGCAGTCCTGCTGATCTGAATGCAGTAGTTGTGGGTGGACACGGCGACACTACCATGATCCCCCTTATTCGCATGGCCACCTGGAACAGCGTACCGGTAACACAGTTTCTTTCTGCTGAGCAGCAGGAAAAGATCGTAAAAGATACAATGGTGGGCGGCGCTACCCTTACCGCACTTATTGGCACTTCTGCCTGGTATGCACCCGGCGCGGCGGGAGCAGCGCTGGTAGAAGCCGTTCTTCGTGATGAGAAGAAATTATTTACCTGTTGCGTAGCGCTGGATGGAGAATACGGACAAAAAGACATCTGTATGGGCGTTCCCGTAATCATTGGTAAAAACGGTTGGGAAAAAATCATCGATTTCAAGCTGAACGAAAGCGAACAGGCAGCTTTTAACAAAAGCGCCGATGCCGTTCGGGCGATGAATGATGTATTGAAAACACTGTAAACAATGCATTCGTAGGAATACGATCCCCGCCAATGTTGGCGGGGATTTTTTTTGCCTGCACAACTTTTTCACCCGCTTTTGGTTATCTGAAATCCAATTGTTTCTTTGTAGTTTTCATTATGCGTTTAAAAACAATACTGTTCGCTATTGCCTTTGTATCGCAGCTTTGCGGCCGGGCGCAAACTTTGCAGCCAGGCTTTGATGCGCACCAATACGCTGAAGTGCTTTCACTGGCTTTCTACAGCTCTGGCATAGCGGATTCAACCCTTCGGGGAAAAGCAAAAGATCCCTATCACCTGGAATACCGCTCCCCGGAAGTTGGACTAAAAAACCGCTGGTCTCTTTTTTTAAAAAATGACAACACAGCCGTAATTGATATACGTGGCACCATTGCCCAGGCAGCCAGTTGGATGGCCAATTTTTACGCGGCCATGATCCCCGCAACGGGCCAGCTTCAGTTAAATGACAGCACCATATTCAATTACCAGCTTGCAAGAGATCCGCGTGCCATGGTGCATGTGGGCTGGACCATCAGCCTGGCACACCTTGCGCCCTCCATTGAGCAAATGATCAATAAATATTACCGCGAAAAACACACAAAGGCCTTTATCATTGCCGGTCATAGCCAGGGTGGCGCTATCTCATTTCTACTTCGCTCCTGGCTGGAATATGAACAACTGAATGGGAATATACCTGGTGACGTAGTGTTTAAAACCTACTGCAGCGCCGCACCAAAACCGGGAAATTTGTACTATGCCTACGATTTTGACTTTATCACCCGCGGCGGATGGGCATTTACCGTTGTAAATTCAGCCGACTGGGTTCCGGAAACACCATTCTCCATTCAAACGTTACATGATATCAATCCAACCAATCCGCTCGCCCACACGCGGGCTATTCTTAAAAATCAAAAACTATTAGTTCGCCTGGGTGTTGGACTTATTTATTCAAAGCTTGAAAAAAAACCACGAAAGGCGCAACGGAAATTTGAAAAATATCTTGGGCATGCATTGTATAAAAAAGGTATCCGTAAGATACTGCCGCAGTTAAAGGAGCCTGACTACGTTCATGGAAACAACTATATGCGTGCCGGTAATCCAATTGTATTGATGGCAGACAAAGACTACTACCAGCGATTTCCTGAAAGCGATACCAACTATTTTGTTCACCATCATTTCAACTCCTATTACTACCTGCTCAGGAAATGGTACCCTGATAGCTTTAACGAGTGATAAGAAAACAAAAACGGGAAAATCGTCCTTCAAAATCAAAGGGCGTGGTTGCCTTAGTGATATCGCGGATAGATGAGGCCCGGATGTTGGCACTATCCAGTTCAAATTTCCGGTAGTTGGTGCTGAAATAAAGCTGCGCGCCGGGTTTCATTGCCGCGAGGCATTGATTGATCAGCGCCGCATGATCGCGTTGTGTATCCAGGATATCAGTCATTCGCTGACTGTTGCTGAAAGTTGGAGGGTCCATGATCACGAGATCAAAATTATCAGCCGGCAGGGATGGCAGGTATTGTTTCACATCCGCATGCACAAACGAAAAATTGCCGGTCAGACCGTTGGCTGCCATATTTTCCTCCGCCCATTGCAAATAGGTTTTAGAAAGATCTACCGTAACTACTTCTTTGGCGCCTCCCGCGGCCGCATACACAGAAAAAGACCCGGTATAAGCAAAAAGATTCAGAACGGCTTTGCCGGCGGCTTGTTCCCTGATGCGTTGTCGGGTTAAGCGATGGTCGAGGAATAGACCGGTATCCAGGTAATCGGTCATATTGACAAAAAAAGTCAACCCGTTTTCTTCTACAGCAAACCGCTGTTGTCGTTCGTCAATTTTTTCATATTGTCCAAGCCTACCGGGTTTTCGCTGCCTCAGTTTCACAAAGATCGCAGCTGCGGGTACTTCAAGCACGGCTGAAATTACCTCAGTGGTAACCGTTAGCCAATGCGCATGCGCCTCATCCGACAGGCCGTGATTACGTTTATATTCCGCTACATAAACCATATCGCCATAGCGTTCAATACAAACCGGGAATTCGGGGATATCGTGGTCGTAGAGCCGGTAGCAGGTAACGCCCATTTTCCGCGCCTGTTTTCCCAGGTGCCTGGCTACTTTAGTGAGGCGGTTGCGGAACATTTCCACTTTGGATTGCTGCATGAACAAAATTTACGATCTTAGTATACTTACAATTTCCCTTGCTCTACGCTGTTGTTGATATAGAAACTACGGGCGCTTATGCTGCCGCAAATGGTATTACTGAAATATCCATCCAGGTGTTTGACGGCAACAAAGTTGTGGAAAAATTTGAAACACTCATCAATCCCTGCCAGCCTATTCCGAGATATATCCAGGCAATGACGGGTATTAAAGATAGCATGGTTGCTACTGCTCCCATTTTTGACGCGGTAGCGGAAAAAATCCACCTGATGCTACAGGATAAGATATTTGTTGCGCACAATGTAAATTTCGATTATTCATTTGTAAAAAGTCACTTGCAGGAAGCCGGCTTTACACTTAACAGCAAAAAGCTTTGTACCGTACGCATGAGCCGGAAAATTTTTCCCGGTCTGCCTTCCTATAGTCTTGGCAATCTTTGCAGTTCGCTACAGATCAGTATGCACAACCGGCACCGGGCGGGTGGTGATGCAGAAGCTACAGTGGAAGTGCTTCGTCGTTTGCTGCAGGAAGATCGCGAACAATTTATCCTGAAAAGCCTGCTTCGGAATTCGAAGGAACAAATGTTGCCGCCGAATGTACCAAAGGAGCATTTTGAAAAGTTGCCCTATACGCCGGGCGTCTATTATTTCCATAATGAAAAAGGGAAAGTAGTTTACGTTGGCAAAGCCATCAATATACGCTATCGCGTAAATAGTCATTTCAGTAATAATTCTGAAAGCAGGCAGAAGCAAAATTTTATGAAACATGTGTACGGCATCAGTTTCACTTCCTGCGCTACGGAACTGATGGCCTGCATCCTTGAATCAACCGAAATTAAAAAGCTTTGGCCCGCATTTAATAATTCCCAGAAACGCTGGGAAGATGTCTATGGCATTTTTTCTTTTGAAGATCAGAACGGATTTCTCCGGCTGGCGGTTGACAAAACAAAAAACCGCCTTAATCCCGTTTGCACTTTTCACTACCTGGTAGACGGGCACGCTATACTGCGAAAACTGATCCGCGATTTCTCGCTTTGTCCGCGCCTTTGCTTTTTGCAAACAGACCCGGGGGCGTGTGAAGGAATGGAAGAAGGAACCTGCGCGGGTGCCTGTTGCGGCGAGGAACAACCATCCAGCTATAATAGCCGGGTTCAGCAGGCCATCGAAACACTTGCCAACCAACCCTCCTATGCCATTATTGAAAAAGGGCTGGGTTCCGATGACCGTTCCTGCATATTAGTTTGGGAAGGTCGTTTTTACGGAATGGGTTATATATCGCAGGACCAAAATGTAGAAAATCCCCTGGAATTGAAAGAAGTGGTGACGCCCTATAAGGAGAATCTTTTTATTCGCAACCTCGTGCAGGGCTACGCCGCGCGGTTCCCCGATCGTGTTACCTGGCTAAGGAAAGTGCCTAACTCAACCATTGAAAATCCGGGTGCCGGGGCATTGCTGTAAAACAGGCCGCTGCCAATTCAGGCGGTGTTGTTAATTTACGCCGTTCCGTATCTATCCAGGCACCATCGCAGGTGAGAACAGCCGCCAGTTGATCGCCTTTTTTTATGATCTGGTGCTGGATCGTCCACCGTGAAAAATCGGCTTTCGCTTTCAGCAAATGGAGTGTAATTACCAGTTCGTCCTGTTGGCGTATTTCACGGCGAAAAACACATTCTTCCCGGAAAAGGATGGGCCCTACATGCAGCTCCCGCATCGCGGTGTCATCCAGTTCATAGGCGGTTAGCCAGGCGATCCGGCATTGCGCTCCCCAGTCATAGTAAACTGAGTGCCTGACGTGGTAATTGGGGTCAAGATCTGACCACCTGACCTGTAACGGGATGCTAAATTGTTCCATAAACCGCAAATTAACCGATAACCGGGGTTGAAATATCACCCCAACCTTTATTTTTGCAACCTAACTATCAATTCATGAAGCAACTTGTAATCACGGCCCTGTGTGCCGGTTTGTGTGTAGGAGCATCTGCCCAGAAAACAGCATCCACCGTAAAAAAGCCCGTGGCCGTAAAATCGATTTTTAAAAACCAGCAGGACTCGGCCTGCTACGCTATGGGTATGGGGCTGGCAAAATATTACCAGCAGCAAGGCACAAAAACCGTTAATACCACACAAATCATTAAGGGAATTTCCGATGTGTATTCCTCCAATAAAATAGACTCCAATAGCTACGCCATGGGACTTAGTTTTGGCGCTTATTACAAGCAGATGGGGGTAACCTCGGTTAATACCGCACTCATCGCAAAGGGTATTAATGATGTGTTTGCAAACCGGAAACCAGCCTTTGATGATAATGCAGCCAATTCCGTAATGAACAGCTACCTGATGAAACTGCAGGCGCAAAAATCACAACCCAATATCGTGGCCGGTGAAAATTTCCTGCAGCAAAACAAAACAAAACCCGGCGTAAAGACAACCCAGAGTGGGCTGCAATACGAGGTGATTACAGAAGGTACGGGACCCAAACCCAGCGACCAGGACAGCGTAACCTGTCATTATAAAGGAACACTGATGGACGGTACTGAATTTGATAACTCTTACAGCCGCGGAATGCCTATTACATTTAGCCTCCATGGCGTAATACCGGGGTGGACCGAAGGATTGCAATTGATGCCGGAAGGATCCAAATATAAATTTTATGTTCCTTATACCCTTGGATATGGCGCGTTTGACTACGGTCCTATCCCCGGCGGGTCTATGCTTACCTTTGAAGTGGAATTGCTTCATGTGATCAAACATAATGTACCGGTCAACGATGCACCGGCAAAAACAGGGAATTAGATCTGATAATGAATAATAAAAAAAGAGGCCAACAGCCTCTTTTTTTATTCCTTCTACTATTTTGTTGGTGTTATTTCAGGTTTGCCTTCATCGTTCGCACCTGGTGGTGTGTGCCCAGGATAATGATTTTCATGCCGGGTTCGATGATAATATCTGTTGGCGGATTGAGGATAAACTTGCCGGAGGGGCTTTTTACGCCGAGGCAATTCACGCCGGTTTTATTCCATTGCATCACTTCGTGCAACGATTTACCCCGGATGGCCGGCGGCAATGCATCATAGGCAACTGAATCAATATTGATACCGCCCCCCTCTTCACCAGATAAGAAATCGATAAACTCAACCACATCGGGTTTCGATACCAGGTTAGCCATATAACTGCCGCCGATCCTGTCAGGCATGATCACGTTGTTCGCGCCTGCCTTTTTTAACTTTGCAATCGAATTGACGTCTGAGCAACGGCTGATGATCTGGAGCTCCGGGTTCAGGCCGCGGGCAGAAAGGACGATAAAAAGATTGTCTGCATCCACAGGAAGCGTGCTGATAAGCGCACGTGCACGTTCAATTCCGGCCGACAAAAGCACATCGTCATTTGTACTATCTCCTTCTATTCGTAATAATGCGCCGTCTTCATGCCGGGAGCGGTCCATCAGGTCATGATTCTTTTCGATCACGACAAAATCGAGGCCGTGCGAACGCAAGATTTTAACTGCCTCGTGGCCGTTTCGTCCATATCCACAAACAATTACATGATCCTGGAGTTGACCGATATCTTTCATAAGCTTGCGGGTTTTAAAATAACGATGCACTTCTCCACTTACAATAAACTGGGTAATGCGGGTAATGGCAAATGCAAATGTGCTCCAACTGATGATGAGGAGAAAAATAGTAAACCACTTTCCCGCTTCACTAAGCGGTATCACTTCTCCATATCCCACTGTAGTTATGGAAATAGTGGTCATGAACAACGCATTAAGCAGAGATGCGTGTTCAATTATCATGTACCCCGTGATACCGATCACTACAATGATCAGCAGGATAATCACAGGCTGCAGTAACCGGTAGGTGGTTAGTCTCAAAACAGCCAATTTGCTATAAAAATAGGAGAATGTAGCGGAAAAAGCACCTGCATTATTTACCGGCGATTCGCTCCCGGGCCCAGGCCAGGGCTTTTTGCAGCTGTTCCTTCGGGGTAATGGAGGTGTTGTCTAATTCAATCGCATCCTCAGCCTTCCGAAGCGGGCTTATTTCCCGGTGAGAGTCAATATAATCGCGCATTTCCAGGTTATTCTTCACTTCCTCGATGGAAATATTGGGATTCTTTTCATACAGCTCTTTGAACCTCCGTTCTACCCGAACGGCATTGTCGGCTGTCATGAATATTTTGAGCTCGGCTTTCGGAAACACCACGGTTCCAATATCCCGCCCGTCCATCACAATACCTTTCCGGGCGCCCATTTTCTGTTGTTGCGCTACTGCAAACTCCCGTACTTCTTTCAGCGCCGCTACCTCACTCACTTTTTCTGCAATAACGAGATCGCGGATCAGGTATTCAACATTTTCTTCGTTCAGGTAAATTTCGCTGGTGCTGCTGGATTCATTATATACAAATTCCAGGTTGATACCTTGTAAGGCATCCGCAATTTCACCATGCTCTGCAATGTCAACATTATTGCGTAGGAAGTAAAGTGTAATGGCACGATACATGGCACCACTGTCTACGTACACATAGCCCAATTCACGCGCAAGCGCTTTTGCCAGCGTACTTTTTCCGCAGCTCGACCAGCCATCGATCGTAATAATAATTTTTTTTGCCATATCCCTGCCGCAAAAATAGGACTTCAGCGGTGAACCTGTCGGGCTTTGCAAAAAAAAGGAGCGCTCTCCGGCGCTCCTGTATAATTCATTTAAAAAGATCAGGCTTTTGACTTTTCCTCACCATGCTTTTTGAACGTAAAAGCCAACTTTGTATTGTCTTTATCCACATCCGCTTCCAGCACATCTCCTGCTTTCACATTCATGTTCAAAATCTCTTCAGCCAGCGGATCTTCCAGGTATTTCTGGATGGCCCGATGCAACGGACGGGCACCAAACTGGGAATCATATCCTTTATCCGCCAGGAAGGTTTTCGCACCCTCTGTAAGTTCCAGGCCAAATCCAAGGTTACTGAGCCTTTTCATCACACCTTTCATCAGGATATCGATAATGCTGAAGATATTGTCCTTACTGAGGCTGTTAAAGATCACCACATCATCAATACGGTTCAGGAACTCCGGCGAGAAGGTTTTCTTCAATGCCTTTTCAATCACCGCCTTGTTCATCTCATCCTCCTGTTCCAGTTTGGAAGTGGTTGTAAAACCAACCCCTGCGCCAAAGTCTTTCAACTGGCGTACACCGATATTGGAAGTCATGATGATCAGTGTATTCTTGAAGTCGACCTTGCGACCCAGACCATCCGTCAGTTGCCCGTCATCCAACACCTGCAACAGTATATTGTAGATATCAGGGTGGGCTTTTTCAATTTCATCCAGCAGAATCACGCTGTACGGTTTACGGCGAACCCGTTCTGTAAGCTGGCCTCCTTCTTCATAACCCACATAGCCGGGAGGTGCCCCGATAAGACGGCTCACGGTAAATTTCTCCATGTATTCACTCATGTCGATCCGGATCAGTGAATCTTCCGAATCAAACATATACCGGGCTAGTGCACGCGCCAATTCTGTTTTTCCAACACCGGTAGGACCCAGGAAAATAAATGTACCGATCGGCTTTTTAGGATCCTTCAACCCTACCCTGTTTCGTTGGATGGCCTTTACCACTTTAGAAATGGCATCATCCTGGCCAATCACCATGTCCTTCATATCTTCCGCCATCCTACGCAATTTCTCGGTTTCGGCCTGCACCATCCGCTTCACCGGTATGCCCGTCATCATGCTCACTACTTCGGCAATGGCCTCATCATCGATCGGGTAGCGTTTATGCTTACTTTCTTCCTCCCATTCCACCTTGGCTTTTTCCAGGTCTTCCTGCAGGCGTTTTTCTGTATCCCGCAGGGAAGCGGCCTCTTCAAATTTCTGACTCTTCACCACCTTGTTTTTTTCATTCTTCACATCTTCAATCTTCTTTTCCAGTTCTACAATATTCTGGGGAACATTGATATTCTTAAGGTGAACACGGGCGCCTACTTCATCCATCACATCAATGGCCTTGTCGGGTAGCAGGCGATCCGTAATATACCTGTCACTCAATTTAACACAGGCGTCGATAGATTCATCATTATAAGTTACGTTGTGATAATCCTCGTATTTGGATTTGATATTGTTCAGGATTTGGATGGTATCATCCACGCTTGGTGGTTCTACCATTACCTTTTGGAAACGACGATCCAGGGCTCCGTCCTTCTCAATATACATCCGGTATTCATCCAGTGTGGAAGCTCCGATGCACTGGAGTTCTCCTCTTGCAAGAGCCGGTTTAAAGATGTTGCTGGCATCCAGCGAACCACTGGCTCCTCCTGCTCCTACGATTGTATGCAATTCATCTATAAAAAGAATGACATCCCGGTTCTTTTCCAGTTCATTCATGATCGCTTTCATCCGCTCTTCAAATTGCCCGCGGTATTTAGTACCGGCAACCAATGCAGCCAGGTCAAGCGATATAACGCGTTTATCAAACAGTACACGGGAAACCTTGCGTTGCACAATGCGAAGTGCCAGTCCTTCCACGATAGCCGTTTTACCCACACCCGGTTCGCCAATCAGGATAGGATTATTCTTTTTACGCCGTGAAAGAATTTGCGAAACACGCTCAATCTCAGCTTCCCGGCCCACAATCGGATCCAGGGCATTCATTTCGGCTAATTTAGTAATATCCCGTCCGAAGTTGTCCAGCACCGGGGTCTTACTTTTGGCATTCCCTGCTTGTTTTCCACTTCCTTTTTGACCAGAATATTTCTTTTCATCGTCGTAATCATCGTCGTTTTCGTCTGTATACTCGGCACGGGGGTCATTGGATTTTACGATACCCAGTTCCTGCCGGAAGATGTCATAATCCACTTCGAACTGATTTAAGATTTGAGTAGCGATGTTTTCTTTGTTTTTGAGGATGGAGAGCATCAGGTGTTCCGTTTCAACTGTTGCGCTTTTGAGCGCTTTGGCTTCAAGAACGGTAACGCGGATCACTTTCTCAGCCTGTCGCGTAAGCGGCAGACTATTTATATTAGCAATATTCTTGCCCGTCTTATCCTTTACCGCCAGTTCAATCTCCTTCCGAAGCTCATACAGGTCCACGTTAAAGCTCTTCAGGATACGCACCGCGGTATTGTCTCCCTCCCGGATAAGCCCCAATAAAAGGTGCTCTGTTCCGATAAAGTCATTTCCCAGGCGCAACGCCTCCTCCCTGGAGAAGGAGATGATTTCTTTTACCTGGGCTGAAAAGTTGTTATCCATGTAAGTGGTTGTTATACAATATTAACAAATAAATTCGGTTCCGGTTTTCCCCTACTTATAAACGAGTTGTTGATAATTCCAGTTGTTTCGCCCGCCAGATTTTTGCATTTTGGCCCGTGTCTGGGTAAATGTAAGAAACCGCCCGGCCATCCCAACAACCGCCTGCGCGTTATTAACCTAAAATTTAGAACTTGCCGGCATATTTGACAACTTTGTTTAATCACCGGAAAAAACCCATTTATGCAGGTCAAAACCGATACCAAAGAGAAATTTCATGTCATCACGTTCCTGGAACCTACACTTTCTGCTACTATGACAGAAGAAATGGGGCAATGCTTACTCCCTTACCTGCAAAATGGCGTTAAAAACCTGGTTGTTAATCTCCGGGAGGTGGAATCGATTGCCCTGGAAGCCGCCCGCGAACTGGTCTCACTGCAACAGAAATTCTACGAAGAAAGCGCCTCCTTTGTTGTTTGCGAGGTGCGAAAGCCGGTGGAAGAATTTCTGGACGAAAATGAACTTTTAGAGTTGATGAATGTTACGCCCACAGAAAGTGAGGCCTGGGATATTGTTCAAATGGAAGAAATTGAACGTGAATTCCTGGACGGGGACAACTGATTGATGCATCATTTTGTTAGCCGTAATTGTCTCCATTCGGCAACTCTTGGGCCGATTCATTACATTTGAATTAATATCATGCTCGCTGTTACTATCCTTGGAAATAACTCAGCTGTTCCCGCTTTTGACCGTCATCCTACCAGCCAGGTAGTAACCCTGGACGGTTCCAATTTCCTGGTGGATTGTGGAGAAGGCACCCAGATACAGATCATCAATTATAAGGTTCGGCGCAGCAAAATTTCTCATATTTTTATTTCCCACCTGCATGGCGATCATTATTTCGGGCTGATAGGTCTCATTAATAGTTTTGGGCTGCTGGGCAGACAGCAGGAACTACACGTATTTGGCCCCACGGGCCTGAAAGAGATCATTGAACTGCAACTCAAACTGGCGGATACCCATCTGCCATTTGCCCTGCATCTCCACACCATCACCGGCCCTGCGGTGCTTGTCGACAATTCCAGGATCACGATCCGTTGTTTTCCCACCAATCACCGTATCGAATGTTACGGGTTTTCATTCAGTGAAAAGCGGGTGCCGCGAAAATTGAATCCGACAAAAGCTCAGGAATACGAAATCCCATCTTCCTTCTACGACCGACTGAAACAGGGACAGGATTACACCCGCAAAGACGGCACTGTAATAGCCAATCACCTTGTTACTGATGAGGGGACTGCAGGTAAAACCTATGCATTCTGCGCCGATACCAAATATGATGAAAGCATTATTCCCCACATCCAGCATGCCGATATGATCTATCATGAAACGACTTACCTGGATAACCTGCGGGAGCGGGCAGACCTCCGCTTTCATTCCACCACCCGCCAGGCAGCCGGGATTGCTAAAATGGCTAATGTGAAAAAATTACTGATCGGACATTTCAGCAGCAAATATGATACGCTTGAAGAATTTGAACAGGAAGCCAGAGAAGTGTTTCCCAATACAGAACTCGCCCTGGAAGGAGTATGCTATAAATGCGAATGAGTTGCTAATTCAATAATTCGGCAATTCGCTGATTCGACAATGACAGAAAAATGTGGAAATGTGATTAATGTGAAAATGAGAATACAAACTCTCATCTATTAATTATTAGTTGTTATCTATCACCTATTATCTTTTATCTTTTATCTTTCACTTTTCATCTTTCACTTTTCATCTGTTATCTTTCATCGCCCATTGATAGAACGTTGGAAATTCACGTCGCCAGGCGGCCTCATTATGTCCTTCCCCATCCCGTATTACCGCCGTAAGTTGGGAAGCAGAATGCGCAGCCATAATATTCAATGCACGTAGCATATCCGGGACCATCTTGCCCGACTCCTCCTTACCAACATAGAAATAGATCCGTGAGTATACTGAAGCGGCATGTTCATTAATAGCATCAAAAATTGCCGGGTCGGCAATCCATAGCGAGGGTGAAAAAACACCTGCTGTTCCAAATACATCGGGATGGCTTAACACTGCATAGAGCGAAATCAATCCACCCATGGAACTGCCGGCAATACCGGTATGCTCCCGCTCCGGCGCCGTGCGATAGTGTTGATCAATGTATGGCTTTAACGTATGGACAATAAAATCCACATATTCCTTTCCTTCGCCCTTGCCAAATTGGGCATTGTCGTAAGGATTGTATTCTGTAAGACGCTTACTGCCTCCGTGGTCAATACCCACTACGATACATGGATTGGCAGTTGTGTCCATCATTTCGTCCACGCCCCATTCCCCCGAAAAAGAGGTAGCCTCATCAAACAAATTCTGACCATCCTGCATATACAAGACCGGGTAGGGCTCCTTGGAAACAGCATACTGCGGTGGCAGGTAGATCCAGACACGACGCGCACGTTTCAACTGCGGGATCCAAAACGCCGTATCAATCACTTTTACATTAGCAGACGCAGTATGCGGCCGCGGCCTCGCTGGAAATCGATCTTGCCATTCGGCAACGGAAATATCGACAACCATGTCGCCCGACACATTCAATTCACGATTGTCGACCGGTGTGCCATTGGCCCCGCATTCGCCTCGCTCCCAGTTCCCGCGCGTAATTTTGAAATCAATTTTACCTGGCGGAAGCTTTAATCGTAAAACCAGCGTCCCGTCGTCATTGGGCCGAAAGCGGTATTCGTCTGAACCAGGGTTCCATCCATTCATCGATCCTGCAAGGTACACCGCAGCCGCAGCAGGGTGATACGACGGCAATGAAACGATCCTGAATTCAACCGTATATTGGGCCATAAGATGAAAAGTGATTACCAGCAAGCCCGCACAAAAAATGAGTCTGCGCATGCTTAAAATTAACAATTCCCGGCTGTTACCCGAAAAAAGCGTGGTAAAGCAGGAACAGCGGCAGCACGATCAGCAGGTTGAACAACACACCCAGGAAACAGAAAAAAAGAGAATCATCAGCGGCTTTATTCTGTCCGGCTATCCATAACGCAAATGCAGCAAAGAAGGCTGGTAGCGGCAGGAGGATGCAAAAAATTCGTCGTAGTCTGGTCATGATGTTTCTTATTCGGCGGCAGCCGCATCTTTCATTAGTGTCCGGATCTTTTCCATCAGTCCATCACTTACCGGCCATACCGGCAGGCGAAAGACATTTTTACAATAACCCATTTCCGACAGGTAGGCTTTTACACCGCTCGGACTTCCTTCGGCAAACAGGGAAGTAATTATATCTGTCAGTTTAAAATGAATATCGTCTGCCTCTGCAAATTTTCCTTCCATACACAAACGAACCATTTGTGCAAATTCTTTAGGATATGCATTGGCCACCACTGAAATAACGCCTTCGCCGCCACAGGCGATCATTGGCAATGTAATTCCATCATCGCCACTTACCACCATAAAATCGGCAGGTTTGTATTTGATCAGTTCACTGATCTGTTCAAAGTTGCCGCTTGCTTCCTTGGTGCCAAACATATTTTTACATTCACGGGCAATGCGGATCTGGGTTGCAGCAGTCATATTCATCCCCGTACGGCCGGGAACATTATAAATCATTACCGGAAGCGGTGTTGCTTCATCCAGCGCTTTATAATGTTGGAACAAGCCTTCCTGGTTCGGTTTATTATAGTAAGGAGATACAGACAGTATCGCGCTATATCCTTCCAGGTTAAAGGTTCGGAAGTCTTCAATCACCTGCCGCGTATCATTCCCGCCAATCCCGGCCATCAACGGCAACCGTCCCTTATTCTGCGCATGTACAAATGAAAAAACCTGCTGCTTCTCCGCCGCATGGATCGTAGCGCTTTCACCGGTAGTTCCCAACACAACGAGGTACTCTACCTTACTCTCTATCCAAAATTCGATCAGCTTTGCGAATGAGTCCCAATCAATTGTTCCATCCTCCAGGAAAGGAGTTACAATGGCGATGCCGGTTCCACGAAATTGCGCTCTGAGTGACATAATTAGACAGTTATCTCTTTTACAGGTTTATTATTTATTAAATCATTACACGAATTAATCGGCTCCATAATCATTCAGCACCCGCTGCTCTATCGACCTGAGCTGGGTTTCAAAACTACTTAGCAATACCAGGGCACCCACCGGCGGAACACCTTTGAAATACTTCTCCAGGAACCCGTTACTGTTTTTGGTTCGCACAATGGCCGGTACATACAACTTATTCACCAGCGCCTTTGAAAAGTCAGACCGCGCGGCAGCTCTACTTTCTTCCAATGCATTGCGTAATGTTTCAAAAAGGTTGTTTGCAACACCCGCGTGATCCAGGAAAAAAGTAGTAGTAAGGTCTTTTTTTTCACTTGCCGAAGCAGGTAATCCTTCACCCGTGGGATCACCACAAAATTTGCGAAACTGCACCCGAATACTGTCCAGCAAACCAAGGCAGGTCTTTACCGCTGCATGCATGCGGCTCGCAGCCTGGAAACTGTCGGCTGGCGATTTACGCTTCGCCTGTTCAAAAAGCTGATCCAGGTTTTTTTCTTTCGGTTGGCTTTGCTGCAGTTCCTGGTCAACTTGTTTGAAATCGTTTAAAGCTTTATCCTGCCGATCGCGGGAATTACAGCCGGCAACAATGATGATGACCAGAACTACCCCGGCCAACAGGCGCGTTTTGCCGATCAGCAGCGATAATCGCATCTTACACCTCATCCCAAAATCCCATGTTTCCAAATTTCTCAATGCGGTTGTTTACGCGCTGCGCTGCAGGAATATTTTTTAATTCCTGGATAACCGGCTTCAGGAAGTTTTTAAGAATATTTGCCGATTCATTATAATCCCAATGAGCACCGCCCGCGGGTTCGGGAATGATGCCATCAATCAGTTTAAATCCAAGCATTTTATCGGCTGTAAGCCGTAATTGTTCAGCGGCCACTTCTTTCTTATCCCAACTCCTCCACAGGATAGAAGAGCAGCTTTCAGGACTGATCACCGTGTACCAGGTGTTTTCCATCATAAATACTTTATCACCCACTCCAATACCCAGGGCGCCACCGCTTGCTCCTTCTCCAATAATCACACATACCACTGGCACCTTCAACCGGATCATCTCGTAAATATTCCGCGCAATTGCTTCCCCCTGGCCACGCTCTTCAGCTTCCAGTCCCGGGTAAGCGCCGGGCGTATCAATGAGAGTAATAACAGGCTTGTTGAATTTTTCGGCCAGTTTCATCAATCGCAATGCTTTCCGGTATCCCTCCGGATTGGCCATACCGAAATTGCGTAATTGACGCATTTTCGTATTGATCCCCTTCTGCTGGCCGATGATCATCACGGTTTCGCCGTCCAGGCTGGCAAATCCTCCTACCATGGCCTTATCATCACGCACGGTACGGTCTCCGTACAACTCCACGAAGTTATCAGTCATCTTTTCGATATACTTCATGGTATAAGGACGGTCTGGATGACGGCTCAGCTGCACCCGTTGCCAACTGCTCAAATGCTGCGTAATTTCTTTCCGCTTCGTCAATATATTTTCGTCCAGTTGGCGGATCAGTTCTCCCATATCCAGCTTCGTCTTTTCCTGGCGATGCTTGGCATGCTCAATTTCTTCAATCAGGTCCTTGATCGGCTTTTCAAAATCCAAAAATTGCCGGTTGGCATTTGTAGGCATAGGCGTTCTAATGAGGCGGCTAAATTAAGGATTAATTAAATAGAATAGCTCCCTGCAATTGGCTGACAATCAAGCAGGGAGAAAATAAGGGTAGCAAACCCGCAAAAAACCGCCCATTCCGGCAAAAATTTGCCGGGATTATTGAAATACTTGCAGTTTTTGGCTTAACGCCTCTTCCAAGGAATCAGGCAAAGAAGCGGCATCGTCATCAATTGAGCGGTAGCCAGGTAACTCGGGGTCCCAGGCAAATACATGCTGCGGACCGCCATTGATACGGATGTAAAAACGGGTCTCATCATTAAAGGAAAACGGCGAAACTTTCGCCAGGTAGGGAATGCCATCTGCAACGATGCTAAAAGTTACCGATCTGTTGTCTTCCCCGGCTTCAGGATTACCACCGGATACACGCTGCACGTTCCCGCTGCTGCTTTTCTTTTCCATACCGATTTTTTTGCTTGAACAAGGTTTATGTTTTCGCCACAAACAACATGCCTTAATAATACTGTTCAGCAATAGCTTTCGCTGCTAAAAAAGGGAAAGTTTGTCTACAGCACCGGGAATTTTTGACGGGAAAATAAATGCATTAACTGCCCATCAGGATGCGAATGCCTACCAGTCCCAGGCAAACGGCCAGCGCACGGATAATGATATTACCGTGCAACTTATGCGAAAGATAGGCGCCCAGTTGCGCGCCGGCCACCACCCCAACACCCAGGCAAATAACCATGCGCAATACATACGGATCGTTATAATTCCCCTGCGTGATGTGCACAACAACACTCACCGTTGCCATAATGGCCAGGATGAAGTGAGAAGTTGCAGTGGCTACATATACGGGAAATCGTAACCAGTGCACCAACGCGGGCACGTGAATAATTCCACCGCCAATACCCAATACCGGCGATAAATAGCCAACTACCACGCTGATCACCATCCCAATGGTTTGGTTGTATGTGTAGCGGTAATGTGTTCCACTGCTATCCACCAGGTGATGAGCCTTCCAGCGTTTTTTCCCATCTGTAACTGGCGGCTTATCGCCACCTCTTTCTTTCCTGAAGAAAAGAAAAAGTCCAAGACCTATCAGCAAAATGCCAAAGACGATATGAAAAACGCTTTTGGGAATATACTTCGTTGTGTAAACACCCAGGATAGAACCCGGAATCGTAAAAATGGCAAACAAAATCCCAGCTTTGTAATCAATACGACCCTGTTGCGCATAAGCAATAGAACCTGAAATGGCATTGGCGCCAACTATCGCAATGGATATGGCAGTAATTACTTCCGGCGAAAAACCAGGTTCGGTAATGATCAGCAGCGGCACCAGTATAAAACCTCCACCGGCACCAATCAGTGTACCAAGCGTTCCCACCAGGAACCCCACCGCAACAAGTATAAAAATATTATCCATTTGATTACAACGGCAAAAATAGAAGCTACCAGTCTATTGTAACGGTGAACTAACAGGCCTGACTTTTGCTGCCGCGGCCCGATCTGCATCCATTTTTTTCGGCGCAGCCGCCACACATTCCCTAATTTCATGGTTTAAGCAAGACAGATGCAGCGAATTTTGTTTTTTATCGCCCTCGCTTTTTTCTCCGTTACCTGTGTTCAGGCTCAATCCTGGGAAAGCGGCGTGCCTCGTGAACTGGCATCCTTTCGAAAAAATATATTGCAGGATGTCAGTTATTCATTTGCACTTTCGCTTTCGCGCAATGCAGACGATTCGATTGAATTGTTTGAAAGAATAAATTTCACGCTGCGCACACCCGATACCGGTGTTGCACTGGACTTCAAAGAAAAAGCCGACGCCCTCCAGGAGTTGTCAGTCAATAATAAAAAAATTCCCATCGATTTCAGGAATGAACACATCTACCTCCCGGCATCTTCATTAAAAGAAGGCGCAAATATCGTTCGCATCCAGTTGCGGGCGGGAACAAGCTCACTCAACCGCCGCACCGATTTTTTGTACACGCTGCTTGTGCCCGAACGGGCCCGCACCTTCTTCCCCTGCTTTGACCAACCGGACCTGAAAGCAACTTTCCAACTGGCCGCAGATCTGCCGGCCGAATGGGAGATTGTATCAAACAGCCCGGTTGCATATACAACACAAAATGGCAACCGTAAGCTGGTTTCATTTTCACCAACTGCACCCATCAGCACTTATCTTTTTACAATGGTTGCCGGTAAGTTCAAGACGGAAACACGCACGGTCAATGGCAAAGAAATGACCTGTTACTACCGTGAAACCGATACGGCCAAGATCAGGGCCAGCATGGACACGCTATTTGGCTTACACAGGCGGGCGCTTGAATTTATGCAAGAATATACCGGCATCCCCTACCCGTTTGCAAAGCTCGATTTTGTAGCTGTACCGGATTT
Source organism: Bacteroidota bacterium (assembly GCA_048498035.1). Classification (GTDB taxonomy): domain Bacteria; phylum Bacteroidota; class Bacteroidia; order Chitinophagales; family Chitinophagaceae; genus CADEDV01. The sequence continues at coordinate 63,246 of JBEHYT010000017.1, forward strand.
TCAATATGGAGGCATGGAGCATGTGGGCGCTATTGACTATCGCGCATCCACGCTTTTCCTGGACGAAAAAGCAACCCCTGCCGAAAAACTATCGCGCATTAACGTAATTGCACACGAAGTAGCGCACATGTGGTTTGGCGATTTGGTAACCATGCAATGGTTTGACGATGTATGGATGAAAGAAGTGTTTGCCAATTTTATGGCGGATAAAGTGGCCATCAACCTGCTTCCTTCTTCAAAAAAATTATTCGATTACCGCCGACTGCTGGAACATTATCCCGCTGCCTATGGCATTGACCGCACAGCGGGCGCTAATCCCATTCGTCAGCCGCTGGAAAACCTGGACGAGGCCGGAACACTTTATGGAGATATTATTTACCATAAAGCACCCATTGTAATGGGACAATTACAGGAAACCATCGGCGCAGAAACGCTGCAACACGGTCTCCGGATATATCTAAACCGGTATAGGGGCGTCAACGCCTCCTGGCCAGACCTCATCAATATACTGGACAGTCTTACGCGAAACAACCTGCAACACTGGAATGAACAATGGGTAAATACACCCGGACGGCCCGTTATTACCGCATCGCTTCAAAAGATTAAAGGACAGCCGGTTTCCATTACGCTAACCCAGGAGGGTGAATTAAACAGACCCGGCACCTGGCAACAACTGACGAGCATACTCCTGGCCTGGAAAGGTTCTGTAGAAGTGCAAACGATCCAGATGAACAAGAACCGTATCACGATCCCGCTGGCCGGGCGTGGGAGAAAACTGCGTTACATTATTTACAACCCTTCGGGTGAAGGATATGGATACTTTCCTTTTGATATAGCATCCCTGCCCTTTTTTCACGAATTGAAACAGCCGGTGGTTAGAGCGTCTGCTTATATTAATATGTATGAAAACGTGGTGAATGGTACGGCGGTAACACCCGAACAATTTATGGACATCACGGCCCACAACCTGTTGTGGGAAAAAGAACCGCTGATCATCAGCCGACTGGTTCGCTATATGCGAAATATCTTCTGGCAATTTATTCCTGCCAACCGCCGGGATGTTGTCGCATCATCGGTGGAACCACTGCTGTGGCAGGCCATTGCTACTTCCCGCGACGCTTCGACCAAACGCGCGCTTTTTCAATTGATCACCGCTATCGGGATTACTCCGACAACAGTTAACCGTCTCGCTGAAATTTGGGCACATCAGCAAAATGATCTCGGCATTGCATTGACGGAAGATGATTATATCAATGCGTCTGCTGAACTGGCCATCCGCCTTCCACAGCGCGCTACTGCAATCCTCGACAGCCAGTACAACAGAGTTCAGAATGCAGATAAAAAATCGCGCTTTGCATTTGTGGCGCCTTCTCTTTCACCGGTGCAGACTACCAGGGACTCGGTATTCAATGCACTGCTGGATGAGAAAAACCGCGACAAAGAAGTGTGGGCCAGCGCAGCCATGGAATACCTGAATCATCCACTGCGATCATCCACCAGTGAAAAATACATTCTGCCCGCGCTGGAAAAACTGGAAGAAGTGCAAAAGACCGGGGACATATTTTTCCCCGGCGACTGGCTAAGGGCCCTGCTTGGCAATTATCAGACAACCTCAGCCGCCGCCATCGTAACATCATTCCTCGAGCAGCGACCCGACTACAACCCCAGGCTTCGGGCAAAATTGCTCCAGGAGGCAGATGATCTTTTCCGGGCAGCCCGCATTTTACACTGATTTTTCAAAATTTCAGTTATTTAACGGTATCTAAATCGTTAAAACCCCGGTTGCAGAACTGGCGACCTTGTTAACTTGCAGCCATCTTACGATTGCAACTACAAACGATACCCAACAGTTCCCTTTTCAATCCGGCCATCAATGAATTACTATTTCCATTGCGGAAATAGCAGAATGCGGTTTATTTTCCATTACAGTAACGTAAATGAAGGCCGGGATTTCCATCCCGGCCGCCTTGTCTCAGTAATAACAACAATAAATTCGTTACACGCGCCGCTTGCGCCTGCTTCTTCGCCACAATATCAATCCAACCGTAATCATCGCCACCTGCATCAGCGCCCAGAACATGGTGCTAAAATCACGTATCGATTTACCCGCCCAGTCCATGAAATGATGCTTATGAAAAAATGCAAAACTGTATCCCTCCCACAAATCCTGGTCACGAACCCGGGCAGCTAGCACACCTGTTGATGTTTCAACATAATATCGCTCATTGCCATTTGTATTGTATGCCACCTTCCAAACGGGAAGCCGCTTGTTCACAAATCCATATTCATCAGTAAATCGCGTAACCAGCGTTGACGACCTGATGTCTGGCCCGCCACTACCGCGAAGCTGATCAGCAAGATAGTTGGCGTACTGACGATCGCCATCCTGCAACTGCAGGTAATCCAAAGCAGACACATACAACACATCCGGTTGAGACACCTGCATATTTTTCATTAAATCGGCCCGCCCCTCTACCGCAGGTTTCCCGGGCACTTTCTTTTTAACAAGCCAGAGCTGCCAGTAAGTAGCATCGCCGATACGGCAGATTGAAATATCCTGTATCCCTCGCCGGCCGGCTACCGAATCCAGTTTTGAAAAAACAAGATCCGTTGCGTTCGTTGCAAAACGAGGTATATCGCTTTTCGGCTCCGGATCTTTTGGCAACACTTTATCCAGCGCGTGAAATCCGCCGCTGAATGTAAAGAGCAGCGTAAACAGCGACGCAATCAACGACGTATACCGGTGATTTCGCCTTGCCCTCACCAGGCCATTTCCCGATTTTTTCGAGCTGGTTGTAAAAAAAATATATAGTCCCATGACGGTAGTCATGAAACCCGTGAGCGTAATCAATACCATCAGGAAATACTTGGTATTTCCCAACCCATTCATCCATTCCCAGGTGTGAAAAATGCCAAACAGCCGGTCAAAAACCGCGCGCTTATTGTCTACCGCATAACTAAATCGTCCGGGGCAGGTTTCAACATAAATACGAATTCCGTCAGCCCTGGCGAATGCAACTTTATACACCGGCAGCAAGCGATTAATGTATTTATATTCTCCATCAAAACCGGTAACCCGATGCACAGCAGTTACTGGTGCGCCTTTGCTGTTCATCACGTTCATCGTTGCCATGATACAGCAATCATGCGCCGATGCCGCCTCCGGTTCTTTATAAGCAGCAGGCGCGGCATCGCCGGCTTTATGACCTGGACCTTCCAGGAACGCCTTTGCCAAAAACCGCGCATAAAGTTCATCACCATTTTTAAGCACATCCCCGGTTTGTGTGCTATAATAGCGCACATCCATATGCGCCGTGTCAATTGCCACCTGGTAAAACTGCTGACCGCCCATTTGCACCAGGTGCATATTGCTGAATGAGTCTACGTTATTCTTTGCCAGCGCCACCGCAAAGGATACTTTCAGCTGGCTGGTATCCGCCGGCGGAGCGGCGTAAAACTGTGTGGCAATTACCGGGCGGATCGTAGTCATAATCGGATGCATAAACCCGCTCAACGCCCATAGCACTACCGGCAGCGCTATGATCAACGATAAGGTCCGGTGCCATTTGTAAATTTTCTTTCGCATAGTATAAAAACGCGGGTGCCGTGAGCACCCGCACCTGGTTATTTTTTTTAAAAATGATAGGCAATTCCAAAAGTGATCTCGCGCGGATCTCCCAGGCTATAGGAGTACGCTGAGCTGCCATTGGTAGTGGCATTTTTTGTTGCCAGCACCGCATAGTACAGGTTCGTGGCATTCAGGGCATTCACCCATACCTCCACCAACTTCCACTTATAACCAGCACGCAGGTTCAACACGTCAAACCCGGCGTAGCTGGTTTTGTCCAGGTCGTCCATAAAATATTTACCCTGGTGCTGCCACTCTGCACTGATGCGAAAACCTTTCAGGAAAGCGGGCTTGTATTGAATTTCTGCATTTGCAATAAACCGGGGAGCGCCGCTCATTTCTTTGCCGCTGTAATCAACGCCCTTCACCACGTTTTCTACAAACCTGTGTTTTGCATTCGTTCCGCTAAACCGGATACTAAGCTCATCCAGCGGTTTGTAAGTAATGCCATACTCAAGGCCTGTATGTCGTGTAGAACCGGAATTTTCATTGATATAGGAATTGTCAGGTTGCTTTACAGAAATAATCTCATTCGTTCCATCCATCCTGTACAAGCTCCAGTCCAGGTATATCCTATTCTGAAGCAGCGAAGCCCAACCGCCCAGTTCATAATTGGAAAATGTTTGTGGCAACAGGTAGGGCGCTACTTTTATACTGCTATAAAGATCGGTGAGCTGCGGCGGAACATATCCCTGGCTATAATTGGCATACACACCCACCTTCCGATAGTTGTAGGTAAGTCCCAGCTTCGGCGTGAAACGCCCAAAATTATTGATCGTTGACGCGGTACTTACACTGGAAGATGCCGGAATATTATTAATAAAATAGTACTGGAACGCATCATACCGAAGCGCCAGTACGAATTTCAGGTTCCTGGCCGGGCTGCATTCATAATCAACATAACTGGCCAGGTTTACAATACCCGTGTGATATTTACTCAAAAAAGAATCGGGAACAGCTGCATCATAACTGCTGTATTTACCTGAATTCAAATCCTTGTTGATCCAGATAAATTTTGCATAATACTGCTGCGGACTATAATCCACACTTGCGCCCGCAATGATCTTGCTGTTCAACCAGGCCAACCGCTGGGTATGCGTTACAAACAGCGCATAGGTATTAAATGCATTTTCATTGATCTGTCCCTTAAATCGTGCAGGATTCGACGTACTGGCGATGGAATAAGAAGGATTTTGTCCCACCTTGTTGTTCCGGTATACGATCGCCACCTGCGTATTGCTATGATCATTCCACTTGTAATTCAGCATCGATTTGTAACGCAGCGCCTTCACTTTCCGATAGGTGAACGTTTGCAGCGACGTGTAATCCTTCCGCGCAAATTTGACACTGTCAATCGATCCGCTCATATCACTGTAGTAGTCCAAAAGCGCAAGCGTATTGGTCCAGGATGTTTTATCGTTGGGACGATAATCTGTGCGCAGCGAAACAGACCCTTTATGAAAGTCGCTGTATTCAATCGGTCCATTTTGCTTATTGGCATAGTAGCCGCTGGCAATGATTCCCCATTTTCCAAGACTGGTGCCTGCCTGGAGATCTGCGCGCTTGTATCCTTTGTCATTCAGTTGCAAACTAACCTGCCCGCTGGTGAAGGCCGGCGCAGATTGCGTGATCACATTCACGGCGCCGCCAATGGCTTCCGCACCATATAGTGCAGAGGACGGCCCCTTGATCACTTCAATCGACCGCGCCGCCGGCAGGTTCATTTCCAGCAACGCATTATGGTTATAAACGCCGGTGGTACGAATCGGAATTCCATCTTCCATATACAGGAAAAGGCTCTTCGTGGTCATGGGCTGACGAATACTCATCTCATGCTGTTCATTGCCAAGACTGACCATAAATACACCGCTCACCTTGTTCAACAGATTATCAAGCCGCTGCGCCTTTGCATCTTCAATGGTTTGCTTGCTGATGGTTGTAATAGCCACCGGTGCCTCGCTGCGCTGCTGCGCAGTGCGATTGGCAGAAACAATCACCTCCTGCATCGGGTTATTGTTGCGCTGCAACGCAATCTCCAACTGTTCCCCAGAAACTGTTATTGTTTTATAACCGGCAAAAGATATTTCCACAGTTCCCGCTGCTGCCGGAAGTAAAAAAGTGCCATCAACACCTGATTGTGTTATCGTATTACTGGATTTAACCGTGGCGCCCGCCAGCGGTTCCCTTGTATCCGCATCATATAAACGTCCCTTGCGCATTTGCGCATGTATGGCCAGCGACATCAACAAAAATGTCGCCGCTATCGAAATTGATTTCATGTTGCTGTTTGATAAATGTGATAATAAACCTGCAGTTGCCAGTATGCAACGCAGCATTAATAGAAAGCTCTGGTAGCCTACAAACAGCAGGAAAAAATAGTACAACAACACCCCGGATACACAAGACCCGGAAATAGAAGCCTGTCCATCATCATGATGCCTGTCGGCTACGCGTACAAGCCTGTGGCAGGCGGATGGAATACGGGGAATGAACGGTCAACCGGCATGCCCATATCAAATGCGGCCGGTGAATGATGTGGAGGAGTAAAAGTAAAAACAGGTTGTGTTGCGAAAAACGATTTAGATGAAAGAACTTCCAGCTTGCTGCCCAGTTTCATTTCCGGCGCCTGCTGCTGTTCATTCTGCTCATGCTCGCGAATTTTTTTCATCAGCAAACATTTCCCATCGCAATGCATTTCAGGGCGGGACTTATTTTCGCAACGCGCCATGTACGACTTCTTCTGCACCAGGTAATCCAGGTAATACAAACCCTGGTCAAAGGTTTGACCAAGAAATGCAAGTAATAATATTGCAGCAAAAATTCGTTGCACAGCGCTGCAAAAGTAGGTGAATCCTGAATTAAAAAATATGATCTTGGTCAACCGCTACCCGGATTTTAGATCAACGGGGTACTGCTTCGCTGGCGGTAGTAGTTCAATTTGGATATAAACAGCGTTGCCATTTTATCCGCCCGCCATTTTGCATCAGCAGCCCGCTCCCCGGAAAAATGAGTATCCACCGTGGCTTTCCAAAGCTCCACCCAACGCGCAAAATGTGCTTCTGTTATTGGCAATTTTGCATGAGGTGGAAACGGTCCACCGGCATAGCTGTGCGCCTCCAATAACACAGTTTCCCAAAAATTATACATTTTCTCCAGGTGCTGATCCCAGTGAGCGCCAACGGCAGCTTCAAACACCGGCCCCAATAACGGATCCCGGCGTGCGCCGGAATAAAATGCATTTACCAGCGTCACAATATTTTCACGCGAGGATATGTCTTCTTTTATCTTCATCATTCTTGTTTAGTCATAACGCGCTTACTGTAATGTGCTCAACGCACGAAGTCGCGCTGGTTTCTTTATGCTAATTTTTTTCCCATTCACCGCCACCACCTTTTCATGCGCCAGCTCCATCAGCATCCGGAATAATGTTTCATAGGTTGTACCGGTGTACGAAGCCATATCCTGCCTGCTCAGCAACAAATCAATGTAACCGCCTTTGGCTTCACCAAATTTTCGATGCAAAGAAAGCAACGTGTCTGCCAGTCTTCCTTTCACATCCATCAATGCGAGGTTGCGCATCCGCTTCTCTGCATCCTGCAGTTCATTTGCATACAACTCCATCATGGCATAGGTCAGCGGGTAGTTCACCTGCAACGTCGACTCAAAAAAAGCAAGATCAATAAAACAAAAAGTACAGGGCTGCAGGGCCGTGATGGAAACGGGATATACTTTTTCGGCGCCCAAACCACGATACCCGACGATATCACCCGCCCGCGCAAAATTGATGATCAGTTCTTTACCTTCCGTCCATCGCTTGTGCACTTTAACCACGCCATCATACAAAAAGTATACACCCGTAACCGGGTCCCCTTCAGTACAAATCATTTGTCCCTTACGGAATTTCAAATGCGTGCGGTTCGCAGCAATGGCATTGATCCACCCGGGCAAACTATGCCTGCAAAGGAAACAACGTTCGAGATTACACAGCGGTAATGGCGCCTTCATGCGCAAATTTATTGACTAAATCATCTAATACTGCGGACGAGAGAATAGATTTTGCTTAAAATATGATTTATATCATATTTTTGTGTTCTTTTCATCAATTTTATCAGCATTATGACCGGTCGACGTTTCCTGCACGGTATCCCTGTATCTGTTTCGCTTACCGACAGCCTGACCAATGCCCGCGTATCGCCACCTCCACCCCTCAACAAACATCGCACCCTCCGGATTGCATTGTATGCTATTGCCATTGCTGCTGTAGTAAGTGTAGTAGCGCGCGGACTGGTATTATTGATCAACGCGGTTACCAATTTTTTCTTCTTTGGCGAATGGTCAGTTATTTTTCACAGTCCTGCTGCTAATACGCTTGGTCTCTGGGTCATCATAGTGCCTGCTATTGGTGGCATACTGGTGGGATTAATGGCGCTGTATGGATCACGCGCAATACGTGGTCATGGGATACCCGAAGCCATGGAGCAGATATTAACCAACAAAAGCCGTATCAAACCTTCTATCACCTATCTCAAACCCCTTTCATCTGCCATTGCGATTGGTACCGGCGGACCTTTTGGTGCAGAAGGACCCATCATCGCCACGGGCGGCGCATTGGGATCTACAGTAGGACAACTCCTACGCATTACCCACGCTGAACGGAAGATACTCCTGGTAGCTGGAGCAACTGCAGGGATGTCGGCCATTTTTGGAAGCCCGGTAGCTGCCGTTTTTCTTGCCATAGAATTGCTCCTGTTTGAATTTTCTCCGAGAGCGATTATACCGGTTGCGCTGGCCTGCATTACCGGCGCTGCAGGACACCATGTTTTTTTTGAGTCGGAACCCGTCTTTGCCATTTCCGGCACCATTGAAACACCAACCAATCTTTCTCTGGTAGCATATAGCAGCATCGGCGTGTTGGTTGGTATATTGGCGGTAGCCATAAGCAAATCTGTTTACTGGATCGAAGATCATTTTGAAAAATTGCCCGTACATTGGATGTGGTGGCCGGCCCTCGGCGGTCTTGTTGTAGGAGCAATCGGCTATTTTTTCCCGCACACACTCGGCGTGGGTTATGATAATATCACGCAGCTCCTTTCCGGATCCCTACCTGTTCGGATGGTGCTGTTCCTTTGCGTATTCAAATTTATTTCCTGGGCCATCGCATTGGGTAGCGGAACATCCGGCGGCACGCTGGCCCCACTACTCACTATTGGCGCTGCCTGCGGACTGCTGATTGGTTTTGGATGGAACCAACTATTCCCGCAATTATTGCTCCCACTCCCCGGAGCTGCGCTAGTGGGTATGTCGGCCATGTTTGCCGGGGCATCTCGGGCGCTTCTTACATCCATCGCTTTTGCGCTGGAAACAACCGGCCAGGGAAATGCATTGCTGGCATTACTCGGTGCATGTACAGCCGCTTATATCATTTCATTTTTGCTGATGGAAAATACCATTATGACGGAGAAGATTGTTCGGCGGGGTGTAAAAACACCAGATGTTTTTGAACCCGATGTGTTATCCGTGCTCACAGTATCCGATGCGATAACCGAGACGCCGCTGCTGTTGAAAAAAGAGACAACGATTGGAGAGATACAGCAACAACTGCTGCAACTGGAAAATCCGTTGCCTGATTATTTCCTGGTAACAGACTCCGAAAATGAATACAAAGGGATTATTGCATCCACCGCCATCGCAGCGCATGCAAATAAAAATACGCAACTGGCAGCCCTGGTGCTCCCGGTAGCAGGATTTGTAGTCGCCAACGACACCCTGGCTACGGCTATATACCTGATGGCAGAAGAAGAATGCAATGTACTTCCTGTGTTGCAGAGTGAGAAGGATACAATCGTAATCGGCATGCTCTCCTATCGCCATGTGATGGAAGCCTATTTAAAACATAGTGCGCACCGCGACCAACAGCAAACCCACATCTCCCTGCGTCGCAGGGGATTAAAAATGCTGGTTAGCGGGAGAAACTGGATCAAATCCAGGAGTTGATACCGGCTCATCTATCTAAATTTTAGACCATTTTGTATTTTTGGTCGAAAATTGTATCTTTGCTGTTGAAATGTTATGGCCGACAAACGAACACAAATAGTAACAGCAGCACATCGTCTTTTCAGGGAAGAAGGACTTGGAGAGGTAACGATGGAAGAAATTGCCCGCGCCGCAGGAATGGGTAAGAGTTCGTTGTATTACTATTTTAAGAGCCAGGAAGAAATTTTTAATGCGGTATTGGAAAGTGAGATCGGTGACCTGTTGCTGGAAACGATCCGCGAGATCAATACCCAAACTAACCTGCTGGATAAACTCACCAGCTTTGCACTCGTGAAACTGGAAATGACGCGCAAACGCCGTTCCTTCTTTGCGGCAATGGAAGCCGGAATGGATGCAGAAGCCCGCACACGCTACGACGCCCTTAAAGCATCGCTCCATCACCGGTACCTGGCGCAGGAAACCATTTTACTCCAACAAATTTTTGTCGCAGCGTCCGACAAGGGCGAGATTACAAAAATGAATGATGCCCGGCTGGAAGAAGTGGTCTTTATTTTTCTTTCGGGTCTGCGGGGCATCAACCGCGAAATCACTTTCTGGAAAACGATGAATGCCTCCGAACAATTACTGCCTGCTTATTGCAAGATCTTTGTAAAGGGATTGCATTGATTTTTTTTGAACAAAATTCGACCGAATTTAAAAAATAGTCTAAAAATGGGAGTTTTCCGTGCGTTCAGGGTTTTTGGGTCACGTAATTACAGTCTTTTTTTCACGGGTCAGTTAATTTCGCGGATTGGCATGTGGACGCAGCGAACGGCGGTGATCTGGGTGGTATATACGCTTACACATTCTGTATTCCTCGTGGGGTTGGTTACGTTTGCCGAGCAGTTTCCTTCTTTCCTCCTCTCGCCGCTGGGCGGCACAGTGGCCGACCGGTACGACCGTTACAAGGTATTGATGGTAACGCAAATTGTTTCCGCCGTGCAGGCCCTGGCGCTTACCGCAGTCTATTATTACAGTGCAAGTCCCTATTGGGGATTATTAGGACTGAGCGTGCTGCTTGGATTGGCCAATGCATTCGATGTGCCGGCACGCCAGGCCATGGTAAATGACCTCGTGAAAAAAAGAGAGGACCTGCCCAGTGCTATCGCGATGAATTCTTCATTAAATAATCTTTCGCGCCTGATAGGCCCCGCGCTATCAGGCATCTTGCTTGCCAAATACGGCGCTACCATCTGTTTTCTATCCAATGCGATCAGTTTTATTGCCGTTATCGTTTGCCTGATGCTAATGAAATTCCCGGCGCGGCTGTTTGACCGAAAGAAAAAGAATGCATGGCTCGATTTCCGGGACGGCATTTACTATACCCGCAAGCATGAAGAAATACGCACTACCCTGCTCTTATTGGCGTTGATATGTCTTCTTGTTGCCACCTACAACACGCTTCAACCCTACTATGCAAAAGATGTGTTTAATGGCGATGCGCATACGTTTAGCCTGATTAGTATTGCTACTGCCGCCGGGGCCCTGGTAAGCACGCTTTTCCTGGCCTCGCAGCAGTCGGCACTGCGATTGAAAAACCTGCTAATGTTAAACCTCGTAATCCTTGGCCTGGGTCTGATTACGATGTCGCACCTGCATATTTTTCCTATATACCTGTTCATGTCTTTCCTCTGTGGATTTGGCACAATGTCGGTAATACCTATCTGCAACACGATCATACAATCGGTATCCACGCCGGCGATGCGTGGCCGTGTTGTTGGCTTTTTTGCCATGGCGGCATTTGGCACGCTGCCATTGGGAAGTTTGCTGATTGGCTGGGCCTCGCGCTGGCTGCAACCGCAGAATTGCATGTTGGTACAAGGATTTTTTTGCCTGGGAATTGCCGCGGTCTTTTACCGCTTCCTGAAAAAAGGTCTTCAACTACCGGAGTAGTTAAAACCTAATAATTAACAACTAATAATTGACAGAAAGATCGAATCATCGAATTAACTAGCACATCATTAGTGGCCGGGAAATTGTATTGCAAAACCGAAATTTTCATTTTCACATTAGCACATTTCCACATTAACCATTTTCCTCCATTATCGAATCATCGAATTGCCGAATTATCGAATTAAATTAACACATTTCCCATGACAAAAAACACTTCAACAGCCCTATTGGTGATGGACATGCAGCAAATGCTGCTGGGCACACTTCCCGGAGCCGAAACAGTAGTAAAAAACATTGCAACCGCTATTGCCGGCGCTCGTTCAGCGAATATCCCGGTAATTTATATTGTGGTTGGTTTTCGCAGTGGTTTGCCGGAGGTTAACCCGGCCAATAAATCGTTCCGGCAGCTGCAGGCGCGACTGGGAAATACTGATCCCGTCGCCATGACGACGATTGCTGCGGAGTTGACTCCACAGGAAAACGACATTATCATCACCAAAAAAAGATACAGCGCCTTTGCCGGCAGTGACCTGGAAGTTGTATTGCGTTCACAGGGAATACGCCATCTTGTACTTACAGGAATTGTAACCAGCGGTGTGGTGTTGGCAACCTTCCTGGAAGCCGCCGATAAAGATTTTGAATTAACAGTATTGGCAGATGGATGCCAGGACCGGGACCCACAGTTGCACCAGTTATTACTGGAAAAAGTTTTTCCAAGATCGGGTGAGGTAAAAAACTGTGCTGATTGGACCGACTGATTCCATTAGCCGCGCGTCATTAATGACAGCCACTGCAGGTATTGCTGCTGCGGATATTTGCTGTCTGCAGCCGGGGAAATGGCTTTCTTTCTTTCCACGATTTCCTTTAGCGCGTTGCGGTTGGAGAAAAGGCCCGACTTTAACCCGGATAAATAAGCGGCGCCTCGCGCCGATGCGTCCCGGGCGCCAAAATACAGCGGCTGACCGAGTAAGGTGGCCAGGAAATCAACCACGAAGCTGCTTGATGTTAGTCCGCCATTAACGGCAAGACTGCTCAGGCTGATATCACTTTTACTTTCGATATGGTCAATTATTTCTTTTACCTGGAAGCCGACCGTTTCCAGGGCAGCTCTTATAATGTGTGTGCGATTACTGTCGAATGTAAGTCCGATAATTTCTGCTTTCCGGTTCATATCCCAATGCGGCGATCCCAAACCGCTTAACGCGGGAATGATAAAAACACCATTGTTGTCTTTGGTTTGTTCGACCAACTTTTCAACCTCGCTAACATCATCAAATAATCGTAATTCCTTTTTCAGCCATTCAACAATCGCTCCGCAGGAGATAATTACTCCTTCAATGGCATAGTGCACTTCATTTTCCAGGCTCCAGCAAATTGTAGTTACACAGCCTTGTACCGGATCCGGCAATGACGTGCCTGCATTAACAAGGATTGAGCATCCTGTGCCAAGTGTGGCTTTGCCTTCACCTTTTTCAAAACAGCCTTCACCAAATGCCGCCGCATGGGAATCACCAATCATTGCCGTAATGGGCAAGGGGTGCGCAAACAATCCTCCAAAATCCGATGCGCCAAATTCGGCAGCCGATGGATGCACTTGAGGAAGCTGCAGGCCCGTCAACCCAAAAAGATCTAAAAGCTCTTTATCCCAGGAAAGATCCCGGAGATTAAAAAACAAGGTACGGGAAGCGTTGCTGTAGTCGGTAGCATAGCTTTTTCCAGACGTAAGTTTGTAGAGCAACCAGGTATCAACAGTGCCAAAAAATGCGTTGCCTGCCTCAATCGCATCTCTTATTTCTTTATTTTCCTGTGCCAGCCACATCACCTTCGTTCCGGAAAAATATGGATCTATTAATAATCCTGTTTTCCCCTTTATCGCTTCAGCAGTTCCCTGTTGTTTTAACTGTTCGCAAATGGCCATGGATCGTTTGCATTGCCATACTACCGCGTTATACAATTGCTCCCCTGCCGCATTCCACAGGACAAATGTTTCCCGTTGATTAGAAATACCACAGGATACAATTTGGGTACGGTTGTAACCGGCATTTTCAAATGCAGTTATACAGTTGGCAACAGCTGCGAGTACAGATTGGAAAATCTCTTCCGGCGCCTGTTCTACAAAGCCATTTTCAAGATAGCTGGTGCGCAGCGGTTCGGTTACTTTGCATACTTCCTGCCCGTCCCGGTTCATGATCAGGCATTTGGTACCACTGGTACCCTGGTCAATAGCCAATACAAATCCGCTTGTCATTCTGCTTTTGAGTTCGCTTTATCAATAATTACAGCCAGCAGGATTACTGCACCTTTTACCACCTGCTGCCAGAAAGGAGATACATTCAGCAATACAAGTCCATTGTTCAATACACCAATGATAATGGCGCCGGCAACGGTACCCATGATCGTTCCCTTGCCGCCCGAGAGTGATGTGCCACCGATAACAACGGCAGCAATTGCATCCAGTTCATAACTGGTGCCGGCATTGGGTTGCGCAGAATCCAGTCTTGATGTAACAATAATACCACCAACAGCGGCCAGCGCCCCCGCAAGCCCGTACACAATTATCTTCACCCGCTTGCTGTTGATACCCGACAGCCGGGCCGCATTTTCATTTCCGCCTACAGCATAAATAGAACGTCCGAGCGCTGTTTTGCGTGTAATAACCACCGCCAACAAAACTACAACAGCCGAGATCCAAACCGCAACCGGTATGCCCAATAACCAACCGGTGCCAATATAACCAAACTTTGCACCCAGAACAGAAATGGGGAATCCTTTTGTCCAGAGCATTGTAAATCCCCTGGCAATAGTAAGCATGGCAAGGGTTGCTACAAATGGTGGCACGTTAAATTTCGTAATAGCAAATCCATTAAAGAGGCCCAGTAGCGCACCGACTAAAATTCCAACGAGAATAGCGCCGAATAATGTGAAGCCGATAAATAGGTTTCCTGCAGCAAATGGAATCCCGTTTTTTAACAGCCCGGCAGTAATTGCTCCGCACAGCGCCAATACAGAGCCCACTGACAAATCTATTCCTGCCGTTAAAACGACCAACGTCATACCAACGGCAATACACAGGTTGACGGATATCTGGCGGAGGATATTCCAGCCATTGTCGATCGTTAAAAATTTATCGGAAAGTATGCTGAATGCCACGCACAGTGCAACAAGTGCAATAAGCGATTGGAACCGGGAAATATACTGGCTTTTATTTTTCATTACCGGGTAAAGTTTTGGGAAGCGCTGCTTTTAAAAGTGTATCTTCTGTAGCCTCCTGGGCTGTAAACATGCCTGTGATTTTTCCTTCGGCCATCACAAGGATACGGTCAGAAAGAGCCAGGATCTCGGGGAGTTCAGACGACACCATGATCACACCCAGGCCGTTTGAGGCCAACTCACGAATCAATTTGTAAATTTCACTCTTGGCATGGACATCAATGCCCCGCGTTGGCTCATCCAGCATCAATAATTTAGGACCGGTAGCAAGGCATTTTGCCAATACGATCTTCTGTTGGTTGCCACCGCTCAGGTTGCGCACCAGTTTTTGCGCTGTTGGCGTTTTAATATGCAGGCGATTGATGTATTGCTGCGCAAGTTCCAGTTCTTTCTGAGCGCTTAGCAAAAATCCCCTGTTCATTTTGGGAAGCGATGCCAGACCGATATTCGTCTTTA
Source organism: Bacteroidota bacterium (assembly GCA_048498035.1). Lineage (GTDB taxonomy): Bacteria > Bacteroidota > Bacteroidia > Chitinophagales > Chitinophagaceae > CADEDV01. The sequence continues at coordinate 78,466 of JBEHYT010000017.1, forward strand.
CATCCAAACCCAATACAAGACCATCTTTTTTCCGGTCTTCCGGCACAAGGGCAACGCCCGCACGCAAAGCAGCGCCTGGTGATCGAAAACGTTGTTGTTTTCCATCCACCAGGACTTCGCCCGAGGCGGCATGAAGCCCGAAAATGGTTTCGACCAGTTCTGTACGTCCGGCACCCATCAATCCAAAAACACCGAGCACCTCTCCTTTCATCACTTCAAAAGAAATATCTTTTAGTGAAGGCAATTGCCTGCTGGATTTACCGGTCAACGAAAGGTTTTTTACCCGGAGCGCGGGTTCGCTGGTGGATGAACCTGCTTCACGAACAATTTGTAGCTCGCGGCCGACCATCTTCCGGATTAAATCATCGGCCGTTACTTCGTGCATATTGCCCCTATCCACGCTGCAACCATCGCGCAACACGATAAACCGATCTGCAATACGAAACAATTCATCCAGTTTATGACTGATATAAACAATAGTCTTGTTTAAGCCGCGTAATTCATCAATGATACCAAACAGGAGATCCACCTCGCTTCCTGAAATAGCCGATGTTGGTTCATCCATGATCAATACCTGGCAATCCAGCAGCAGTGCACGGGCTATTTCAACTACCTGTTGCTGCCCCACTTTAAGATTTCTCACCAGTTCATCAGGCTTAACGTTTAACCGCAAGCGCTGCAGGATCGCGGCAGTTTTCTTTCGCATCTGCGCCTGATCCAGCATCCCGAATTTATTGACCAGCTCCCGACCCAGGAAAATATTATCGGCAACTGAAAGTTCCGGCACCAGGTTAAGCTCCTGGTGAATAATTGCGATGCCGGCCTGTTGCGCATCTTTTGGACCTGTGAAATGTTGTTCAATACCGTTTAAAATAATACGTCCTTCGTAATCGCTGTATACCCCGGACAATATCTTCATGAGTGTAGACTTGCCCGCGCCGTTTTCACCTACAATGGCATTCACTTTTCCAGGAAGCAGTTCCATGCTCACATCCCGGAGAGCAGTAACTCCCGGGAAGCGCTTGGTAATATGTTCAGCAATAAGCATAAATCGTAGGTAGCGAAATATTTCTCTTGTTAGCGGGGATTATTTTTTATAGTTAGTCGTATGGGTATCACCTCGATGGCATCCAGGTTAAGATGTTCCTGATTGAGTTCTACCGCACCAAGAAAATCAACCGTATCGCCCGGATGCACAGATTTCCTGAAGGGTGGTATCACCGATTGGCGGATTATTTTATCCAGATCAGCCGAAATAGCATTCAGGTCAGCGGTATTGTTGAAGTCGCTTAACTGCACGCGCCCGGATGCATCGCGAACGGCATTTCCATACACAAAAGCGGTGACGATGGTCAGCCGGTTATTTTCTTCTGTTTGCAGCTCCACTCCTGTTTCAGCCGTATCTTTTACAATGCCGGTGCCACACACCAGGAAATAACGTGTGTTACCGAGTGCGAGTGCATGACCGTGCTTTGCAAATGCATTTGTTTTATCCTGTTCAATCGCTTGCAGCAACTGGTCAAGAGAAATAATTTTTGCTGTGTCTGTATTAATCTCATTGAACAGGCGTTCGGCGTATGCCACGGCGTCAAAGTCGGTACCCGATTTTTTTACATCACTTAGTTTCTTAACATAAACAGCATTATATCCTGCCAGGGCAATGAGAGCTGTTCCAAGCGTATATTTTGCAAGTTTGTTCATGCCATTTATTTTTTGCCGTAGGCGATATAGTCATCGATATTTTTGCCAGTCACCATTTCCACTCCTACCTGTATTTTTTTGGGAAAATCCCGTTTCCCATTCAGGTATTCGTTTGCATATTCAGCGGCTGTTTCTGCCATCATTTTTGGGAATTGCATACAGGTGGCAGCAATTTTTCCATCTTTAATTCCTTGTATTGCGTCTTCTGCGCCGTCAAACCCGATTACTTTTACGTGATTGGCCTTGCCTGCAGCGGCAAGTGCCTGGTAAGCTCCCATGGCCATGGCATCATTGCCACAGAATACACCGTCTATATCGGGATGTGCCTGCAGGATGGATTCCATCACTTCCATTCCTTTATTTCTGTCAAAGTCCCCGCTCTGCTGCGCCACCATTTGCAAGCCGGGATAATCGTCTACCACGCTGTGAAAACCTTTTGAACGACTCCAGGTATTGTTGTCGGCCACAATGCCCAATAACTCTACATATTTTCCCTGCTTAGGCATTTGTTGCACAAAATATTTTCCGAGGTTTACGCAGCCGGAATAGCTGTCAGATAATATTTGCGTGGTGGGTGTCTCTGCATTCACTTCGCGGTCCATGCAAAATACAGGCACATTTGCTTCACGCGCCTTATTCACATTTACCACGGAGCCATTCGCGTCAGTAGGATTAAAAAGAATGGCATCGTAACCCGCCACGATTGCATTTTCAAAATTATCGGTTTCGATGGCGGTGTTATTTTGGGAATCGAATATTCTTGTTTCGTAACCTAATGCTGTTGCCTTTGCGGCGGCCGTTTGTGCAAGAAATACAAACCAGGGATTATTGAGCGTAGACACAATAACAGCCATTTTCTTCGGACCTTTCTTTTCAGAATGGCCAGAGTTGCAGGAAGCGACTAATGCAACTGTAAAAAGAAGAAGTGCAACTTTTTTCATATTCGGCAATTGTTCATTTATCTGCGTATCAAAAGATCATCTACGCGGTTGTTCCCGCAGTGCATAATTGCAACGCTGCCGCTGCAATTCCCGTTTCCGAAATCCCGTAGTGATTAAATATCTCTACCTGCGATCCGGTAACGGTATATTCATCCGGGATACCAAGTATCCTGAACGGTTTGCGGTATCCCTGTTGTAAAAGGTACGAAGCGCAGGCCTCACCCAATCCGCCGTTCACCATATGCTCTTCCACGGTAAGAATGGCGCCTGTTGTTACGGCTAACGTTTTGAGCAGTGCCGTGTCCAGCGGTTTGATCGTATGCATACTCACAACAGTGGCATGAACATGCTGTTCACGCTCCAGTTTTTCGGCAGCCTGCAATGCAGGATAAACCGTTTCGCCATTGGCGATGATCGCGATATCAGCTCCCTCGCGGATCACGCGCCCCTTTCCAAATGTAAATCCGATCGTGCTGTCTTCAGTAAGCAAGGGCATTGCCTTTTTCCCAAACCGCAGGTAAATAGGTGCATTACTTTTTGCAGCCAGTTCAACCGCAGCTATCGTTTCAAAATTATCAGCCGGCGCTACAATGGTAATATTATTAATCGCGCGCAGCACGGCAAAATCATGCAGGCTGTGATGCGTGGTTCCCAGTGCTCCATAACTCACCCCGGCGCTGATGCCGATGAGCCGGACGGGATTATCACTATAGGCAACATCATTCTTGATTTGTTCCAGCGCCCGGGCTGTCAGGAAACAGGCGGGTGATACGGCAAAAACTTTTTTGCCGGCAGACGCAAGTCCTGCAGCCACACCTACCAGGTTTTGTTCGGCAATACCTATTTCCACAATCTGCTGTGGCAATTCCTGGCCAAATTTCACCAGCTTGCCAGATCCGCGGGAATCGCTTGTTACTGCAATGATGTCGCGATCGTTTTCCGCCAACTGTTGCAGTGTTTCGGCAAACACATCCTGGTTTGCTCTTTCAGTTGTTACATTATTTTCCAGCGTTGCTCCCAAGCCTGTCAATTTTTAATAGTTGCAAGATCTGTGTCCAGTTCAGCCATGGCCAGTTCCAATTGATCCGGTGCCGGCACACCGTGATGCCATTTTATATTATTCTCCATAAAGCTCACGCCTTTGCCCTTAATGGTATGTGCAATGATCAGCGACGGCTTTCCATTGGAGAACGGCAGCTCTGTGAATGTCTCACGCAGCGCCGCCAGGTTGTGTCCGTCTACGTGTCGCACGTCCCATCCAAAGGCTTCAAACTTTTTGTCAAGTGGATCAGTATTACAAACGGATGCTGTTGGACCGGTAATTTGAAGTTCATTTTTATCTACAATGGCTACCAGGTTATCAAGTCCATAATGTGCAGCGGTGAGTGCGGCCTCCCAATTGGAACCTTCGGGTAGTTCGCCGTCGCCCAGTAGTGTGAACACACGATAGGTTCGTTGATCCATTTTCCCGGCCAATGCCGTGCCAACTGCCAGCGGCAGGCCATGGCCAAGGGCGCCGGTATTTTGCTCCACACCATTTACTTTCCGGGTAGGATGTCCAATGTAGTGGGATTGATATTTACATAAAGTTTCCAGGTCGGCTTCGGGGAAAAAGCCACGATCTGCCAGCACTACAAAAAGAGCTTCAACACAATGGCCTTTGCTTTGAATATAACGATCGCGGTTGGGCGATGAAAAATTTTCCGGCCCTACCTGGAGCACATCATTATACAATACATTAAGTATATCAACGCAGGAAAGGCTCCCGCCGGTATGACCGGCGCGCGCGCCGGCGATATAGCGCAGTATTTTTTTCCGGTAGTTAACGGATCGTATTGCAAGTTCCTGGTTGGTCATTTTTTTATTCTCCATGATGATAAACCTCCCAACCCATATAATTTCCGAGGGCTTCTTTCAGGATGGATGCGGTTTTTGATGCATTCATCACAACGTGATGTTCAAAACCATTGCGGCATACAAACTGCATCAAACCCTGCAGGTTGGGAATTTGCGCTACCGCGCGATTACCGAATGTATTTAGTTCATCATTGGTAAGATGTCCTTCTCCTACATACACTTTGATCATTCCTTTGGGATCATCGGTACTAATGCGGCCGTAGGTGAGTGGTGAAGCCGGCGTTCGACCTGAAAGCGCGCCGTATGTATTTTCCACGCCCACACTGGTTCCGAGGATGGGTGCGGTGCTGATCTCGATATCAGGAAGGAAGGATTTGGCCCAGTTACCGCAATGAAAGAGCACGCATTTTTCTTCATCATGCGCGTAATTATTGTTCCAGTCAACCAATGCGCTCGGCGAACCCGAAGCCAGTTGCATGGAATACATCGTCAGTGTACCGGTAACGTCCACTTCACAGGCACTGGGAAGCATGTTCTCACTCATCATGCTCATGCTGGTACATACATTACACCCATAATTTTTTTGCAATGAGGTCCAGCATTGAATGGCAGTTGCGTCCAGTTGGTTTTCTTCAACAAACCGGTTTAGCGCGATATCGAGGCGGGCTATTTGAATCAATGCATCACTGGGTGTTTTACCGGTGGGTGCATAGGCATGGATTTTTTCGAGATGTGTTTTTACAATAGCGTCATCTTTGGCAATGCCATTGGCAATGCCCAGGATTTCAGAAAGGTCAACTGTTGTTACTGAGATCCCGTTTCGTTGCAGGATCTTTTCGCTATAGCGAACCGTATTAAAAGCGCCGGGACGTGCACCTACGGCGCCTATTCGCGCTTTGCGCAATCCTTTTACCACGCGGCATACGGAAACAAAATCCAACAGGTCCTGCCGGAATTGCGGATCATGCGGATGAACAACATGTTTGGATGTGAGCGTATATTTAATGCCGAATTGATACAGGTTGTTGCAAACGGAGATCTTCCCGCACCAGGAATCGCGGCGACGGGCAACGTCGAGCTTTTCGAGATCGTCCGGGTAGGCTTGCACCAGCACTGGTACATTCAGCGCTGCGAGATGAAGGGTTTCCGCAACGCCTTTTTCATCGCCAAAATTGGGCAGCAGCACCAGCACACCACTGATCTCATGGCGATGACGGTCAAACAGTTCAGCACATTTGCGTGCTTCTGTAAAAGTTTCAACACCGCCGAGTTTGGAGTCGGTTTCATCCAGCATGATGGCATTGATATTCAGTTGCTCAAACAGGGCCAGAATGTCCACTCGTGCTTCGGAAATAAGCCGGTCCGGGAAAAAATCACGGTTGCCGATGATCACTCCAAGGGTTGTTTTATTTGCTGTCATGTAATGATGTTGGCGTTTTAATGAAATAAGTGCTGCCGAAAAGGCAAATAACGCTGTTTCGGCACTGAAAATACCAAAAAATAGAAAATAAACGAAAATAAAAGAAAATATATCGATCTTAAAACGAAGAAATGCAGCCTTCGAATTCTTTCTTTTCAAATAATTGATTAAGTTTGAATACGTTATTAACCAAACAGTTTCAATATGTTGCCTTCGCAGCGGCGCGACAAAATACTTGAATTGCTAAAAGAGGACGGGTCTGCCAAGGTGCAGGACCTGGCGCGTCTTTTTAAGGTAACGGAGGTAACGATTCGGCAGGACCTGGACAAGCTGGAGAAAAACGGCCTGATCATTAAAGAACATGGTGGCGCATTTTTGAAAAGCATAACGGACCAGGTGAATTCGCTTTCGCTGGCGCAGCAGGACAATTTGGAAAAGAAGGAGCGCATCGCTGAAAAATGCCTGGAGTTTATCGAAAACGGGGATACGATAATCCTGGATTCGGGATCAACCACTACGGAAATTGCCAAGAAGTTAAAAGGAAGGCGTAACCTGACGGTAATCACAAATGCGCTGAATATTGCGCTTCTTTTAGGTGCAGAGCCGGGAATTGAGGTTATTATGACGGGTGGTGAGTTTAAGCCGCCAACGCTTTCACTGACGGGCCAGAAAGCTGCTGATTTTTTTGAAGGAATAAATGTTCAGAAATTATTTTTGGCTACGGCGGGGCTTTCATTGAAGTCGGGCCTTACCTATCCCAGCATCAGTGACCTGGTGGTAAAAAAGGCCATGATCGATGCAGCTGAGACTACGTATCTCGTCGCGGATTCTTCCAAATTCCGCAAAAGTGCATTTGCCAGTTTGGGGGCATTGTCGCTCATCAATTATATCATCACAGACAGTGGCATTACCGATGCCGACCGGGAGGCATTTGTAGCGCAGGAAATTGAATTGATCATCGCCTGACGCAATTGTGAAAAAATAGCCATTGTTCCCGGGTAAATTAAAAATCCAAATTTAGCGTCTGTTCTCTAAGCTGAATATCAACGATTATTCGATTTTCGCTTTATTCTGTCTAAAAAGCATGCCCCCTGTTCTGACACTAGTGAAAAAAAGCAAAAACCCGTCTGGCTTAGACTTTAACACATGCGCCGAGGAAAATCCAAAATAATAGCGTATCTTTATAGTGTGAACACAAAGTTCTTCATCAATCTGCCCGGAATAGCCTTAATTTTTACGCATCTCTGGTAACAATTTTTCTCCTCTTTGCGCTTTGGTTTAGTCCTTTGTCTCTTTTTAATCAATTAAATTTTTAAGGGTATGAACATGTATGTATCAAACCTGGGCTTCCACGTGCAAGATGAAGACCTCAAACAGTTATTCAGTTCTTTCGGCGATGTAACATCTGCCAAAGTGATCAAAGATCGTGAAACCGGGCGCAGCCGCGGATTCGGATTTGTAGAAATGGAATCCAGCGAAGAAGGCAATAAGGCAATGACAGCGCTCAACAACAAAGAAGTTGAAGGCCGCAACATTTCCATTAGCATTGCCCGTGAAAAAGAAAGCCGTCAGCGCCGCTGGTAAGCGACACTTGTCAGCTAGTTACTCGTTGCCTTGATTAAGGCATGAATTGCGAAATAATTCGCTATTAGATCTTTTTAAAATACCCGCTCATGCAATACCTGAAACAGGATATGAATTTTGTTCACTATCACTGGGAACCAGAAGACACACCAACGAATACGGTATTTGCAGGCGAACCGTCTCGCAGGCAGTTTGATCCCTTTAATGGTGAGCAGGTACTTTTCCTGATCAATTCATATTTTGAATCCATCGGTCGCTTCTCCGTTAAAGAAGCAAGATTAATTGAAAATAAGATCGTGCATAATGCACCGCAGGATCTTAAAAGCGAACGATCGATCTTCAACTGGCTAATCCAGACTGATGAGCAAACGATCTGATGCTTATTTTTTAACAAGAAAGAACAGGCATGGCAAAATCAAGAGAAACCTTTAACAAAAAAAGCAAAGAACAAAAAAGAATCAAGAAAAGACAAGATAAGCAGCTGAAAATGGAAGAACGCAAAAACAGCGTTCAGAAAGGCAAAAGCCTCGAAGATATGTTGGCTTATGTAGATGAAAACGGTAATATTTCGGATACCCCACCTGATCCGCGCCAAAAGAAAATCTTCAAAGCAGAAGAAATCGAAATCGGCATTCCCGCCGGCAACCAACGCGATACGACCCACACCGGCAAAGTTCAATTCTTTAACACCGAGAAAGGATTCGGTTTTATCATTGACGACAAAAACAGAGAACGAATTTTCTTTCACGCCAGCAGCCTGCAGGAACCTGTAGACGTAAATGATACGCTGCAATATGACGTGGAAATAGGCGATCGTGGACCGGTAGCCGTCAATGTGCAGAAAATCCAATAACCCGGAGCGGATTATACCCGCCCCATTTTTTTAAACTTCGCCAGGAGAACATCCCATAAGGCTATTCTACACTGCGCGACCCCTAAACAGCCTTACGGCAATAGAACACATGTTATTTAAAGATCTTAAAATTAACCCTACCCTGCTGAAAGCACTTGATGCGCAGGGATACACCACACCTACGTCCATCCAGGAACAGGCCATCCCCGAAGTACTGGCAGGCCGCGACGTTTTTGGCTGCGCACAAACAGGAACCGGCAAAACAGCCGCCTTTGTAGTGCCAC
>JBEHYT010000018.1:0-86295 GCA_048498035.1 Bacteroidota bacterium
GGCCCGACGAAGGTCCCACTGAAGGCGCCATGCCAGCAGCGCGGAAACGCCAGGCCGCCACAGCCGTAGCGGATTAACAGTCGAGGAATGATTTTGAAGAACCCTGCCGGAACGGCGGGGTTTTTTTATGCTGCACCGCGAAGCTGCGGCCGCAGCATTATTATTTCATCACAACCGCTTCTATTTTCCTGGCCAGTTCCATTTCCATTTGCTTCAGGTGCAAATGGGTTTGTGCAAGGACACTGTATTCTTCATCGGTATGGGCTTTTTCCATGTCGAGCTGGTTTTCCAGCAACATGCGTTTGATCTTCCGAAGCTTCAGGTAATTGATGGCTGAATCCACTTCTTCGCCGGTACGGTCTTCATCGATCTTGAGAAATTTCATGAGCAGGTTCTTATTGTCTTTATGTACCGTGCTGATAAAATCTTCGTACGATTGCGCAAATAATCCCTTCTGGTACCCGCTGGATGGATTGAATTCCGTTCGCCAGTGTTCACTCTCATCATAGGGAAAATTGAGCAGCGAAACTGCAAAGGAACTCAGTTTGGGGTCACTGTGATACACAAAGTAATTCTTATCTACCAGCGCCGGATCCTGTTGCAGCAGTTCCCGGAAACTATGCAGAAAGCGGATCACCTCCTGGTTGTCGATCAGGCTTTCGTCCACCATTTCATCAAAAACATGTTCGGCTACCAGCGTCGTATCATCCCATTTGCGATTGCCATATTCCAACAGGATGCGTGCTACCTGTCGTTCCTGCAATTCATCCTTAAACAGCAGGCTGAATGTGCTGTCGTCATAGTTGGTAGCTTCCGCCTGCCGGATATTTTCTTCCTGCTGCCGGGCTTCTTCAAATGGTAACTTTCGTTCCAGCGTGGCAATACGGTCGCGGATGAATTTATTGACCAGCGCGTGCATGCCGCTTTCGTCAATTTTGAGGATCTCCGCGCATTGTTTGATGTAATCCTGTTGTTTGGTAAAATCCTCTGCTTTGTTGATCCGGGAGATGGTTTCAGCGATACGCGTTACCACTTCCGCTTTCCTGGAAGTGTCTGAGCCCGCATCCTTCAACGCTACCTCCAGTTGAAACAGGATGACGTCTTTTTTGTTCTGCTGGATAAATTCGCGGAAGGCAGAGGCGCCCACTTTATGTACGTAGCTGTCCGGATCCTCCCCGTCAGGGATCAGCACCAGTTTTACATTGAGCCCTTCTTCTAATGCGAGGTCGAGCCCGCGCAATGCGGCTTTGATACCGGCATTGTCACCATCATAGATAATAGTGAGGTTGTCCGTATATTTTTTTACCAGTCGAAGCTGATCAATCGTGAGCGAGGTGCCTCCCGATGCCACCACGTTTTCAATACCGGCCTGGTGCAGGGAAACAACGTCAGTATATCCTTCTACGAGCAGGCATTCGTTCTGTTTATCAATGGCAGTACGTGCAAAGTAAGAGCCGTAGAGGATCTTGCTTTTTACGTAGATCTCATTTTCCGGTGTGTTGATATACTTGGGGGCGCGATCGTTGGTTTTCAGGATGCGGGCGCCAAAGCCGAGTATTTTGCCGCTATGATTGTGAATAGGGAAGATGACACGCCCGCGGTAATTATCGTTTAGCTGGTCATTCCGGTTGTTGACAAGCCCGGTTTTCAACAGTAACTCAGGGTTGTATTGTTTGGCCAATGCCTCGCGGGTGAATGCATCCCGTTGTTCGGGTGAATAGCCCAGTTGAAATTTCCGGATGATCTCTTCGCGGAACCCGCGTTCGCGGAAATAGGCGAGCCCGATATCCTGTCCTTCTTCAGTTTCAAACAAAACCCGTGTAAAGAATTGCTGTGCAAAAGCATTGATGATAAAAAGGCTGTCGGCCGTTTGCATCTGCTCCTGCTGCTCGCGGCTGGCAAAGGTTTCTTCCACTTCAATGCCATAGCGGTTGGCCAGCCATTTCAGGGCATCTACATAGCTGTACTTTTCATGCTCCATCACAAAGCTGATGGTATTGCCGCTTTTACCGCAGCCAAAGCACTTGTAAATTTCTTTGCTGGGAGATACGGTAAATGACGGCGTTTTTTCGCTGTGAAAGGGGCAGAGTCCGAGATAGTTGGCGCCGCGCTTCTTCAGTTTCACAAATTCACCCACTACATCCAGGATGTCTATCCGGGCCAGGATCTGTTGTATGGTAGTTTGGGCGATCATTTGAGCGGGAGAACAAAATTAGGGTAAACGGCCTTTTCCGGCCGGAAAAAGAGCTGCTCTTTAAACCTTTGCGTTCATTGGCTGTCTGAAGGTAAATATCTTCCTTATGAAGCAGTTAAGGCCCGTTTTTTTCTCCGTTTTTTCCCTTTTTTTCGGCATTGGCCTGGTGGCGGCGCAGCAGCCGGGTGTGGATTCTACCGGGCTTCCCGGTGACCAGTTCAGTTTGCAGGGCGCCCTGGAACTATTCCGGCAGTCGGCTTCGCCGGAAGCCTTTGAAAAAGCCCTCAACAGCGAGGATAACCATGTAAATAACCTGGATCTTGATGAGGATGGGCAGGTAGACTATGTGCGGGTGGTGGAGCAGGTGAGTGATGATATTCACAACCTGGTATTGCAGGTGCCGGTTTCTGACAATGAAAGCCAGGACGTGGCGGTGATTGAAATCGAAAAGACAGGACCAGAAACAGCGCATATCCAGATTGTAGGTGACGAAGACCTGTACGGACAGGAAGTGATTATTGAACCGGAGGCTGACGCTGTTGCCGGAGCAAGGGATCCCCAGGTGGGACGTAGTCATGGTCCCGCAGTGGAGGAAAGCAACGGCATTATTGTAAATGTGTGGTTATGGCCTTCTGTGCGTTTTATTTATGCGCCTTTATACAGGCCCTGGATATCCCCGTGGCGCTGGCATTATCATCCCGTTTGGTTTCGGCCCTGGCGTCCGCTTGGCTGGTCTGTTTTTTATCCTTATGGCCGCCCGTACCGAAGAACCTGCGTTGTAGTACCGGTGTACCGTGTACCAAGAGCACATGCTGTGTATCGTCCAATTCGCGTTACCTCTGTTACCGTGCATACGCGGCACCAGGTGGTAGTGAATAATTACCGGGTTACCCATACGCGCACCACGATCAGCGGACCGCGTGGCAGAACAGTAACGCATCATTCTACACGTGTAAACGGACCTAACGGTCAACATATCAAGCGATCAAGAACTACTTATAAACATCGCAGGGGTTAATTGCGAAGCGTTTGCAGCAAAAAGAAAAATGCACGGGAAAGCCTGTGCATTTCTTTTTTGTAAATAGGATGTTATAGAATTGGCATTTCCTGAAAAGAGTTTTAAATTACAAGTACCATCCACACCCCAGGGAAAATAAAGGAAACAATTTTGTTCACTTTAAATTTTAATCCCATGGTTCAGGTAGAAATGTCACAGCTAACAGGGGAGTGCAGTACATGGCGGGACACGCTACGCAGGTACCGCGAAGAATTTACAAAGGACAAAGCCCGGCTCCAGGACGCAGCCGGCCATGCACTCTCCAGGGAATCGCTTCGCGATGTAGAACATCTCCACAACCAGTTTCACATTCAGCTCATCAACATTCATGATCTTAAACAGGCCATCAAAACGCAGGAGCGAAGGATGATGGCAGAGATGCAGGCCAACCAGGGCCAGCTCAATGATGAGACGCTTTCTCTCCACGAAGATCTGTATGATCAGTATCAAAGCCTGGAACAAACCCTGGGCGAGCTCCGCGACGAATTTGATCATTTTTTACGGCGAACGCAATAACCATTTTTTTCCTTAGTAAGAATTCCTGCCGGGAGCGGGCTGGCTCTTTATTCGCTTTCCCGTCCGGTATACCAGGTTATTTCATCACTTAAAAATGATTTTATGCCAGAGTTTGATACCGCTCATGTCAAAAATATTGTCTTGCTGGGCCATGCCGGCGCCGGTAAGACCACTTTAGCGGAATGTATGCTATTTGAAGCCGGCCTCATTAACCGCCGCGGATCCGTTGCTGAACGAAATACCACCGGTGATTACCATGAACTCGAACAGGAACGCGGCAATTCTATCTTCAGCAAATTGCTTCATACCCGCTGGCGCGGATACAAAATAAATATTATCGATACGCCAGGTTACGACGACTTTGTGGGTGAGGTGATCTCAGCGCTACGGGTGGCTGATACCGGCGTAATGTTGCTGAATGCCGTGATGGGTGTAGAAGTTACCACCGATATGATCTGGGAATATACCGAACGGTTCAAAACACCCATGATCGTTGCGATCAATAAACTGGATGATGACCAGGCAGATTTTGATCGTACTGTTGGCGAAGCCAAAGCTCATTTTGGCAGCCGCGTGGTGTTGGTGCAATACCCGCGGCAAACGGGGGCCGGTTTTCATGAAATTATAGATGTGTTGCGGATGACGCTGTATAAATTTCACGATGCGGGTGGCAAGCCGGAAAAGCTACCCATTCCAGCCGAAGAACGTGACCGGGCGGATCAATTGCACAAGGAATTGATTGAAGCCATTGCCAGCAACGATGAAGGCCTGATGGAAAAATATTTTGACCGGGGAGAATTGGATGAGGATGAAATGAAAGAGGGGCTGAAGAAAGCGATGATTGCCCATGAACTGTTTCCCGTATTCTGCCTGTCGGCAGAACGAAATATGGGTAGCGGTCGCCTGATGGGTTTTATCGATAATGTATGTCCAAGCGCCAATGAAATGCCGCCTCAAACAACAAAGTCCGGCACGTTACTAAACTGCGATGCGGCGGGAACGCCTTGTATTTTTGTTTTTAAAACAGTAAGCGAACCGCATGTCGGTGAGCTTTCTTTTTTTAAGGTGTATTCCGGTGTAGTGAGATCCGGGATGGACCTGGAAAATGAAACTACCGGCGCCAATGAAAAATTGTCGCAGTTGTTCCTGGTGGAAGGCAATAAGCGAACTGCCATCAATGAACTGGTAGCAGGCGATATTGGGGCTACATTGAAACTTAAAAATACACACGTCAACAACACGCTGCATGCAAAGGGCAAGCCGTGTGAGTTGGAGCCTATTCATTTTCCTGCGCCCAATATGACAGTTGCCATTGAACCGTTGAAGAAAGGCGAGGAGGAAAAATTATCACAGGCACTTCACCAGTTGCGCGAGGAAGATGCCACACTGCTGGTTGAAGTGTCAAAGGAACTGAAACAAACGCTGATCCATTGCCAGGGTGATATGCATCTTGCTGTTGCCAAATGGAAAATTGAACATCAATTTAAGCTGGATGTAAAATTTGTCCGGCCGCGGATCGCGTACCGGGAAACCATCCGCAAGAAAGCCGATGCCAATTACCGGCATAAGAAGCAAAGTGGCGGAGCGGGCCAGTTTGCAGAAGTATTCCTGCGCATTGAGCCCTGGCACGAGGGAATGCAGGATCCGAAAGACCTTACCGTTCGCGGACGCGAAGAGTTTATGCTCGACTGGGGCGGGCGCCTTTTATTTTACAATTGTATTGTTGGCGGCGCCATCGACAACCGGTTTTTGCCCTCTATTTTGAAAGGGATCATGGAAAAAATGCAGAATGGACCGCTTACCGGGTCTTATGCCCGTGATATACGCGTGTTGGTGTACGACGGAAAAATGCATCCGGTGGATTCAAATGACATATCTTTTAAAATTGCGGGTTTGCAGGCCTTTCGCCAGGCTTTTCGGGATGCGGATCCTCAATTGCTGGAACCTGTTTACCGGGTTGAAGTGCTTTGTCCCGACGATCTCACCGGCGCTGTTATGGGTGATCTACAGGGCAGGCGTGCGCTGGTAGAGGGTATTGAGAACGATGGCCATTTTCAAAAAGTGATTGCCAAAGTACCGCTTGCGGAAATGGATGGCTATTCGTCGTCACTGCGTTCCATTACCCAGGGAAGAGCAAAATTCGCGATGCAGTTTTCCGGTTACGATCCGGTGCCAGCAGAACTGCAGCGACGTTTGATCGATGATTACAGCAAAACGGCTCGTGAAGAATATGCGTGATCGTTTGTTAACTAAAGCGGGACGCCCGGTGGAGCGTCCCGCTTTTTTATGCCTGCTTATCGAAGCTGACACATTCAGTTAGTTCTTTATCGGTGTAGGCTACTTTGTATTGTTCCAACACTTCAGCCGGAACGCCGTTCCACTGGTTGGGCTGATTTCCGGCGTAGCCGATATCTTTTACGCCCATAGGCGAAGTATAAAACCCGGTAGCCGTGAGGTTGCGCATCAGGGAGAAGAATTTCACGCCTGCCTGCATTTCCGGTTTCGCCTTGGCGGGATAGGCAATTTCATCTACCAGGGCCAGTTGCTGTTCTTTGCTGCAATCGGCAAACGATTGGTTATAATGGTTCAGGCAGTATACATCCATCCAGCGCAGTCCGCCCCGCAGCGGCAACTGGTGATCCGGCATATCTTTTACAATAAATTCAATAAACTCGGGCACTTTGGCTTCGCTGGCGCTTCCGCTGATATCATCCTTCGGAATGATGATGTCTGCCAATACCGTGATCGTTCGCATTTCGTGTTCAGTAAAAAATGCTTCCTGCGCCAGCAGGGATCGTTCGTATTTCAGTTCATCCGGGTTGCGATCCAGGTTAAACGTGGCTGCTGCTTCCTTCGTTTCTTTTTTTTCATCAACGGTATTACAACCAGCTATGGCGACTGGCGTGGCTACCGCCCCGGTTACGATCAACTTTAATGATTTACGTCTGTCCATTGCTATTCGATTTTTGAGAAATCAGAGTTCTCCTTTTTTTAACTGGTCAACGATATATTCAGATGCACGCATGGAAAGTGCGAGTATCGTCCAGGTAATATTTTTATCCGCCTGGCTTACAAACTGCGCACCGTCTACACAAAACAGGTTTTTGCAGTCGTGGGCCTGGCTCCATTTGTTGAGCGCTGATCGTTTGGGATCACTGCCCATGCGTACGGTGCCGCCTTCGTGAATGATCTCTCCGGGTTTGCTAAGCCCCCAGTTATTGCTGGCATCATCATCTCCACCCCAGGTGATCACGGCTCCCATATTGTGCATGATCTCTTTAAACGTTTCCTTCATGTGTTTGGCCTGTTTGATCTCGTAATCACTCCATTTTACATTGAAGCGGAGTACGGGAATACCAAATTTGTCAACGGTATTGGGATCAATCTCGCAGTAATTGGTTTCTACGGGGATGGCTTCGCCGCGGCCGGCCATGCCAACACCTGCGCCGTAGAAGAAGCGGTAATCTTCTTTAAGCGAAGCGCCATAACCGCCACCTTCTTTTTGTTTACCATTAACTACATATTTCCCATTGAGATTTTCAATACCCCAGCTAAATCCATAGGATGGCTGATCCATACCTCCCCAATATTCAATGTGATAACCCCGGGGGAAATCGAGTTTTTTATTATCGAGCCACCATGGCGAGTAGACGTGCATTCCTCCCACGCCATCTTCGTTGTATCGTTTTCTGCCAAACAGGTGTGGCAATACGCCGCCCATAGCAGCACCGGTGGAGTCGTGCAGGTATTTGCCAACTACATTGCTGGAATTGGCAAGGCCGTTGGGATGTCGCTGTGATTTTGAATTCAGTAGCAGTCGCGCGCTTTCGCAGGCGCTGGCTGCCACTATCACCACGCGGCCAAGCACCTGGTATTCCATCTGGTCTTCCTTGTTGATATAGGAAACGCCGGTGGCCTTTCCTTCCTTGTCAGTCAGCACTTCACGCGCCATACAATTGGCAAATACATCCACGCGATTTGTTTTCAGCGCCGGATAGATCAGTACGTTGGTGGCTGAAAAATCGGCCTTGGCCATACTGCAGTTGCGATTGCATTGTCCGCAGAAAAAACAACTGCCCCGGCCCGAGGTATTGTTTTTCAACGGTTCGGTTAGAATGGATAGCCGGGAAGGAATAATGCGAACGCCGGCCTGTGTGGCCGCATTTTTTATAAACAGTTCATGGAGCCTTGGTTTTGGCGGCTTCAGGAAAATGCCATCGGGATCATTTTCCAGGCCTTCATTGGTGCCAAATACGCCAATCAGCTGATCCACGCGATCATAATAGGGTTTCAGGTCTTCATAGCCAATGGGCCAGTCTTCCCCGAGGCCATCAATACTTTTTCGTTTAAAATCTTTCGGACCGAAGCGCAATGAAATACGGCCCCAGTGATTGGTTCGGCCGCCAAGCATGCGTGCCCGCCACCACATCCAGTCGGTACCGGATGCTTTTGTATACGGCTCGCCATCTACCGACCATCCACCGTAGCAGGCGTCAAAATCTCCGAAGGGACGGATATGTGTACTGGCGCCGCGGCGTGGTGAATCCCAGGGATTTTTGAGTTGGGTCACATCTTTCTGTGGGTCGTACATATACCCAGCTTCGATGATGCAAACTTTTAAGCCTGCGTTGGCAAGCATATAAGCGGCCATACCGCCACCTGCACCTGATCCTACAATAACCGCATCATAAACCGTCGTCTTTTTTTTGATCTGCATATCTCCCATAGCGCCAGTTGTTTTTTAACGCAGACAATTTACAGTAATAACGCCGGATGTTCCAAAAATGAAACGACATTTTCTGCACAAGGGTTGAAAGCCTGTTTGAGAAAGATATTATCTTTAAGAGTGAAACCCGCAACATGAAAAATATCCTGGTAATGCTTGCTTTCTGTTTGGAAACCCTGGTTGCAATAGGACAGGAGCCGTCGATTCCCATTTATACCGGAGCAGATCTTGGTTTGCAGTATCGAAAAAGCGAGTCTGTGTTTCGCATCTGGGCGCCGCTTGCCAGCGATGCAGAATTACGCTTGTATAAGACCGGCGACGGTGGCGCACCGCTTACGATTTACCCGATGCAAAAAGATAAAGCGGGTACCTGGGTACTTAGGCTTCGCGGTAACCGGGAAGGTCTTTATTATACCGTGCGGGTGAAAAATAACGGTACCTGGAGTAATGAAGTGGTTGATCCGTACGCGAAAGCGGTAGGGGTGAATGGCAAAAGGGCAATGATCGTGAACCTCGCCAGCACCAATCCCTCATCGTGGGCGGCAGATGGCGGTCAGCCGCTGCAACATCCTACCGATGCTATCCTGTACGAACTCAGCATCCGGGATGCAACAATGAGTGCATCTTCCGGTGTGAAGCACAAGGGTAAATACCTGGGGCTTGCAGAAAGTGGTACGGTGAATGCGGATGGACTATCGACCGGGCTTGATCATATTGCCGACATGGGCGTTACGCATGTGCACCTGCTGCCATTTTTTGATTTTAATTCAATTGACGAATCCAGTGCTCATCCATCCTATAACTGGGGTTATGACCCGTTGAATTATTATGCGCCGGAAGGATCATTTGCAAGCGATGCGTATGATGGAAAAGTACGCATAAGGGAGTTAAAAGAAATGATAGCTGCCTTTCACCGTAAAAAATTGAATGTCGTAATGGATGTGGTGTTTAACCATACCTCATCTGCCAGCGCATCAGCCTTCCAGCAACTGGTACCCGGATATTATTACCGCCATACGGCGGATGGACGGCTGTCTGACGCCACGGCCTGTGGCAATGAAACCGCAAGTGAACAACCGATGATGCGGAAATTTATGATCGATTGTATGCTGTTCTGGATGAACGAATATCATATTGATGGTTTCCGAATGGACCTCATGGGTGTGCATGATATTAAAACGATCAACGAACTATCACAGGCATTACATAAGGCTAATCCGAACGTATTAATCTATGGGGAGGGATGGACAGCCGGAGCTTCTCCACTTGCGGATTCATTGCGCGCCCTGAAAGCCAATGTTTCTGCGTTGGAAGGCGTGGCCGTTTTTAGCGACGATCTGCGCGACGGCATCAAGGGAAGTGTATTCGATTCGCATGATCGCGGATTTGTAAGCGGTAAAACCGGTATGGAAGAAAGCATCAAATTCGGCCTGGCGGCCGCCTGCCCGCATCCACAGGTTAATTACAACCTGGTTAATTATTCCCACGCTGCTTACGCTACCGCGCCATCGCAGGTGATCAACTATGCTTCCTGTCACGACAACAATACCTTGTGGGACAAACTGGCTATTTCGGTTCCGAATGCGTCTGAAGGGGACCGGATCCAAATGCAGAAACTGGCATTGTCTATTGTATTAACGGCGCAGGGAATTCCGTTCCTGCATGCAGGAACAGAGTTTTTGCGGAGCAAACAAGGGGTTGAAAATTCCTATAAAAGCTCCGATAGTATCAATGCGATCGACTGGGATCGTAAAACCAGGTACCGTGAAGTAACCGATTATGTAAGAGATTTGATTCAACTCCGAAAAGAGCATCCTGCGTTCCGGCTGGCCACAGCCGCTGCGGTTTCGAAGGATATCAAATTTACAACACTGGCACCCGGGGTATTATCATACCAGGTTGACGGAGCAGCTTGTGGCGATAGCTGGTCATCGATCCAGGTTCTTTTTAATGGCACGGATCAAACGCTGGAAATGGCAGGAGCGGCAGGCTGGCAGTCTGTTGTTTTAAGTAATAGTTTTGTAAAACATCCGGGTGATGTGGGCGGTGTAATGCTGAAGCTGTTGCCGCATACCTGTACTATTCTTCATCGATAGCCATATGGTTAAAATCTTATTACTTTTTTGTGCAATATCGCTTTCCGGTTGCATTACGGGGAAAGTGCTGCGGGCCAAACAAACCAATTACCTGTTTGATACCTATTTTGTTGCCGACCAACACAAGTTCAGGATTTACCAATATCTTATATTCAGGTTAACGACCACTTCCGGGAGGTATGTTGCAAGTGGCGATACGCTTTATTTACTGGAACCTTCAAAAAAGGGAGCGATTCCAAGATCCAGTAGCTATGCAGTAATCGATTCCGCCAGGGGAGCCTTATATTATTTTTCAAACGATAATATTGAACCGCAAAGGTTTGATCTTTGGGGACGTGGCCGTTAAAAAAGAAAAGCCGCTAAAAAGCGACTCTTCCTGTGTGAAAATTCAATCATCAACCAAAACTCAAACTTTTATAGATGCTCCTAGTGTACGCGACCATCTTTTTTATCCTGATCTCTACCAATCACATAACCACCACCACCACCAATTACGGTTCCGATGGCCGCACCAGCAGCACGATTCTTTTTATTAATTACAGCACCTAATACACCACCTGTTACACCACCGATCACGGCATATTTAGCTGATTTACTCCAACCCTTTTTCTCAACTACCGGCGCTTGCTGCGCGGGCGCAGGTTGTGTTACAACAACTGTCTTGGTTTGTGTTTGAACAGGCTCTTTTGCTGTTGCATCTTTCCATTGTTGATAATCGGCCAGGCCAATTGTATCTGCAGGGTTGATTTTGCTTTCATCGGCAACACGATTACGGTTGCACGCTGTCATCACAACAGCAGCTGCTGCTGCAACAAACATTACGGTAAATACTTTTTTCATAACTGTAGTTTTTAGTAAAAAACAAATCCGTGGTGTATAAAACCAAAAAGATGCCATAGTTGCCAAAACCTGTTAAAGACCTGTGGAAAGGAATTGTAATAAATTGAAAAAGAGCCGCTTATTAAACGGCTCTTTTAACAGGCTCTATTTCCACACGTGGGTAATCGCGGTCAAAAAGTGTGGAATTCAGTTGTCTGGATAATCAGTCTTTGTACAATAAATATTTCTTTCTCATTTCTTTATACTGTGAAAGGCCGGGTTCCCAGCTTTTGCGAATTTCTTCTTCACTTGCGCCGTTGATGATCTGTTGTTTAAACTCGGACACACCGGCAAGTTTATCGATACTTCCGATCTCCTTACTAAGCTTGTGATCAAAGAATTTTTCTTTTTCGGGGAATGCTTTATACAATTCCATCATCCAGGAGAGATTGATCTTCCTGGATTTCATCAATTTTTTAATATCCGTATTGCGAAGGTCCAGTCCATAACATTCCTGGTCCATAAAAAGAGGAGTTTCACTCATTCCTTTAATAGAATGGGGCGTGAATGAAAAGTTGTACTTCCCTTTTAGCATCGGAGCGCCTAATACCGTGAAGGGATAATAGGTGCCACGACCGTGGTTGAGATAGGTTCCTTCAAACAGGCAGGTGGAAGGATAGAGCATAATAGAGAGTTGCGTGTTCAGATTCGGCGAAGGTTTTACGGGCAATTCATAGTACATACTATGGTCATAGTTAGCAACCGGAATAATCTTGAGGTCGCATTTTACTTTTCCCGTTAGCCAACCTTCTCCATTGGCCATTTGTGCAAATTCAGCAACAGTAAGTCCGTGCGCAATGGGAATCGGGAACATGCCGATACCGGATTTGAGCGACATATCCAGGACCGGGCCATCTACAAAATAGCCGTTTGGATTGGGACGGTCGAGTATCATTAATGTTTTATCAGACTCGGCACAGCTTTCCATTACGCGTGACAATACATTGATATTGGTATAAAAACGGCAGCCCACATCCTGGAGGTCATAGATGACTACATCTACATTTGCCAGGTCTTCCTTACTGGGTTTCTTTTTGGCGCCGTACAGGGAGATGATTGGGATGCCGGTGGCAGAATCAATTTCGTCAGACACGGTTACACCCGCACTCGCATTGCCACGAAAGCCGTGCTCGGGTCCAAATACTTTAACAATGTTAATCCCGATTGCCTGTAAACTGTCTACAAGATGCCGGTGTCCAATAATGGTGGTAGGGTTACCTACAACGGCTACGCGCTTGCCGCGCAGGTACGGAACATATAATTCCGTTTGATCAGCACCGGTAATAATTGGTTTGGCCGGTGTGGGAGTTATATGGCTACAGGACGTATCACTGGGTGTGTACACTACTGCAGCAATGGCTGCGATACAGGAAATAAACAGGCTGGATTTCATACGGGCTATTTATTGTTTCGTGAAATGGACTGTAAAATAGGAAAACTTTATGGCGGATTGCCTTGCGTTTTTTTGCGGTTGCTTTTAGTAGTGCAAAAATAAAATGCAGTGTTGTAATTGATCGGGAACAAATAATCGCTGTCATCGCCCAATCCTACGCTTCATCGGCGGTAAATACAATTCATGCACATGGGCATGGGTGGTAGTGGTTTAAGTTTTTTTCTTTGCTATATATCAAAACCCCGGTTATAAAACCAGGGAATTGATTTTAGTCATTTTATTTTAAACCTTATCAACAGTATGAAAAAAATTACAATTTTCGTCGTTGCGGCGTTGATCTCCGCTTCTTCTTTTGCTCAATTTTCTGTAGGACTTCAGGCCACCGGCAACCTGGCCAGTGCAAATCTCAAAACGTCTTATACAGATTTCAACCTGTCAAAATCGAGCCAGCTAAAACCCGGCGCAGGTGTGGTTGCCGCATTCCGGTTCAATAATCACATTGAACTCAGGGCTGCTGCCAACTACCTGGAGCAGGGTGGTAAATTCACATACGTTACCGATGATGCATCGGTAAATGCAAAGATGGAAAACACATTGCAGTACGTACAGGTGCCTGTTCACCTTGTATATGGAATAAAGCTGGCCGGTGTTCGGTTCTTTGGTGGTATTGGCGGCTATGCTTCTTATGGCATAAGCGGTAAAACAAAATCCACAGTTACTTATGATGCAGACGGTTCTCCGATTGAGTACACAGAAGACACCAAGGCTTTTGATAAAGAGGAAGATGGTGGTGCTAATCTTCGTCGCGCTGATTTTGGCGCCAGCGCCATTGCAGGACTTGAACTGCGCGGCGGTCTTTTTGCGCATATTGGCTACCAGCTTGGGCTCTCAAATATTTCACGGGATGAAGACACCAAGTACAGGAATCGTGGCGCACAATTGACGATTGGTTATTACCTGTTTCGTTAATGCGCTTGGGGTTTATAAGCAAGGTTTAGGTTGAGGTTCATTGGAGAAAAAAGGGGTGCCCGTAAGCACCCTCTTTTTTTCAGGAGTTGATTCCCCCGCTTACTTCAATACGTTGGCTATTGATCCACGCGGCATCCTGCGTACAGAGAAATGCCACCACGCCACCGATATCGTCTGCGGTGCCCACACGGCCAAGCGGCGACAACCCGCTAAGGCGTGCCTTCATCTGTGGGTTATTGCGGATAGCTGCATTGTTGAAATCTGTTTCAACAGGGCCAGGGGCAACCACGTTGGCGCCAATTCCTTTTTCTCCCAGTTCGCGGGCCAGGTAGCGCGTAAACACTTCAATGGCGCCTTTCATAGAGGCGTATACGGAGTACCCGGGATTGCAGAACCGCGTAGTTCCGGATGAAATATTAATGATGCGGCCACCGGAATTGAGCAGGGGCACGCATTGCTGCGTTAAAAAGAAAACGCCTTTAAAATGGACGTTCATAAAATCATCAAACAACGATTCCGTTACATCTGTAAAAGGAACGGTGGCGCCCATGCCCGCATTATTGATGAGGAAATCGAAATGTTCAGTATTCCAGTTGTTCTTCAGACAGTCGCGGAGCAACGGTAAAAAATTGCCAACGGCATTTGCCTGGGCCAGGTCGAGTGGCAGCGCTGCAGCCTTGCGGCCCGTTTGTTGAATTGCGTTTACCACGGCTTCAGCTTCCTGTTGCTGGCTTCGCCAGGTGATGATTACATCTATTCCTTTTTCTGCAATGCGAAGCGCCATGTCTTTTCCAAGCCCACGGCTTCCGCCGGTGACCAACGCGATTTTCGAGGTGTTATCTGGCATATATCAGTTTTTATGGTACAAAGTTCATCCCTGCACGTGGAATAAAAATGGTGAGTAGTACAGAATTATTGGTGACTGTTTCCGGTTAAATGCCCGCCAGCTGCTGTCGGTACTGCCGGGGTGTAATGCCGGTAAAGTGTTTGAAAAACTTGGTAAAATTCGAGGGATCGTAGGTGAGGCGAATGGCGATATCTCCAATGGAAAGTTGCGGTTCCTGCAGCAACTCCTGCGCAATGGTCACCAGGCGTTGTTCGTAAAAGTAACAGGCTGTTTTGCCGGTCAGTTCTTTGACGGTATTACTAAGATGAGTGGGATGAATATGAAGCAGCGCGGCAAAATCACGTATTTCCAGGGCCTGGTCGGTTTTACCTTCTTTAAGATCATTGAGATGTTTATCAAGCTGCTTGAAATAGGCGGTTATGAGTTGTTGACCGCGGTAGGATACCACTGTTGGGTTCATTCTACAAAGATACGAAAAAGCGAAAATATTTTCTTAACCTATTGATTTTTAAATAGATGCAGCTATTTTCTGCGATCAACATTTTTCCCGAGATAGTAGCCTGCCACGCCGGCGATAATGGAGATAGCGGCAATGGGTAGCCATGCGCCGTCGAAAATAAAATAGCTGATAAAGAGTCCTGCTACAAAACCCATCACTGCAAAAACGGAAGTGGCCTTACTGCGCGGTGCGGAGGCACTTGCATCCTGGCGATGTTTGAATTGTTCCAGGTGTTGTTTGTGTTTTCGCCGGTGGTGAGTGCGTGCCATGGTTAAAAGATACGAAAAAATTTGTATGTCGGCAGCGAAGGATTTGTAAAGGAGGAAGCGTTGCTGGTTTAGCCGGGGATATGCGCAGACGAGAACGGTTTTTAAACGCCGGCGGTTCATTTTTTTCACCTGCAATGACGAGGTTTTCCTGATGGTATCGGCCGACAGGGAACTTATCTTTATATGGTCTGAAGCTAAAGATATTTTTTCCGTTGGTTACTATGCCTGGAGTAAGAGGTGATTCTTGCCCGGGTTGTTGAATGCGAGGCGAGTGGTTGGTAAAACGATCCGGGTGACAAGCTTTGGCAGATGACGAAAGGTGGCTGGCAGGAGGGGGAGGGAGGGCCCCGCCAGGGGTGATGGTGAGAAAGAAAATGTCGCACGCACAAGATCATGCAATTCGCCGATTGCAGGAGCCTTTATCATGTTGGTGATTCTACTTCCCGCACCAAACTGTAAGTGCCGACAACCCGTTTTCATTTAGTACAACCCAATCCCCGCCCGTCCACCCATCATAAACTTGATACACTAACAATCGTTATCTTTGCGTATGCAATCACAAGAAGTATTTATCGTATCGGCGGTTCGTACCCCGATAGGCAGTTTTGGCGGAAGTTTGAAAGACATTTCCGCAACCAAATTAGGAGCTGTAGCCATCAAAGCCGCTGTGGAACGCGCCGGCATCCAACCCGGACAGGTGCAGGATGTATTAATGGGCTGCGTGATCCAGGCGAACCTCGGACAGGCACCCGCCCGGCAGGCGGCAAAGTTTGCCGGTTTACCCAATGAAGTTAATTGTACCACGGTAAATAAAGTATGCGCCAGCGGTATGAAAGCGATTGCTCAAGGCGCCCAAAGCATCCTGCTCGGCGATGCCAGTGTGGTGGTAGCCGGTGGTATGGAAAACATGAGCAGTGTTCCGTTTTACGCCGACAGCATGCGGTGGGGAAATAAATATGGTAATGCAGTATTGATCGACGGGCTGGCCAAAGACGGACTTACAGACGTGTATGATGGCAAAGCCATGGGAAATGCGGCAGAGTTGTGCGCAAAGGAATGTGGCATCTCCCGCGAGGAACAGGATGCCTTTGCCGTGGCGAGCTACCAGCGAAGCCAGGCGGCGTGGGACAAGGGTGCGTTTAAAGATGAAGTTGTACCCGTTGAAATTCCCCAACGCAAGGGTGACCCAGTCCTGTTTGCCAAAGACGAAGAACCATTTAATGTAAAATTTGATAAAATCCCTTCGCTCAACCCGGCTTTTGAAAAGGGCGGAACCGTTACCGCAGCAAATGCATCTACCATGAACGACGGCGCGGCGGCGCTGGTGTTAATGAGTGGTGAAGAAGTGAAGAAACTTGGGCTGAAACCAATCGCTAAAATCATTGGTTATGCTGATGCGGAACAGGCGCCGGAATGGTTTACCACAACGCCTTCCCTGGCCGTGCCAAAAGCGGTTGCAAAAGCCGGTTTGAAAATGGAAGACATCCAGTATTGGGAGTTGAACGAAGCGTTTGCCGTAGTAGGCATCGAAAATACAAAGCGAATGAAACTGGATCCCGCCAAAGTAAACGTACACGGCGGCGCAGTTTCTCTCGGTCACCCGCTTGGAGCCAGCGGCGCGCGGATCATCGTTACACTCATCAACGTTCTTAAGACCAACAAAGCCCGCTACGGCGCTGCTGGTATCTGTAACGGCGGTGGCGGCGCTTCGGCCATGGTGATTGAGTTAATTTGATAATTCGACCATTCGACAATTGAGGGAAGTCTTTAATGTGGCAATGTGAAAGTAAAACCCTGTGAACCTTTGATTGTTTTTTTACGCTTTTAATTTTTATCTATTTACTTTTCACCTTCTCTTGTGTTCTCTGCGGTTCCCGGCGTTCCTGGCGATACCGCATTTATGAGGAACTTTTTTGTAACGCAAGGCCCGCCAAGGTTTCGCAAAGGCCGCAATAAAAATTCATTCACTCAGTATTTCATTCTGTTGTTCAAAAGCAATGATAATTTCGGTTGTGCGATAAAATTTTTCTCCGGACACTAGTGATTCACTGGTTCGATAATTCGGCGATAGAATACGAATCTCATTCGTGTGCTTGATGTGGAAATGAAAACATGCCAGTGCAGTAAATGAAATAATCTAATTGTTCTTTATCATCTGTGATCTGTTCTCCATCATCTATTACCTTTCATCTTTCATCTATTATCCATTATCTATTATCTATTATCTTTCATCTCCCTCTGCGAACCAGCTAAACTCTTTTTTTAGTGCGGGTAGTTTTTCCCAGTTGAGACGGTGCGCAGTTGCCTGAACCGTTCCGGTTGGCGTATTTACCTGAATCGTAAAGAGTGAATCTGCTATTTGTACAAATTGCACCGGTACCAGGTTTTTCACCGACGGGCGATCTTCCTGCAACTGGAAAATTACCCTTAACACACCAGCGCTATCGCGTGCGGTTTGAACTGATGATATTTTATAATCCTGCATCTGGTCCTGCATATCCTGGATAATGCAATAGCCATCCCGGTGAATAAAGATCCGGCGCCAACGCGCGGTGTCTGAAGTTAATGGTGGCAATGTGTCCCCGTTGAAAATAAACGTTTTTATCTCATATACTCCATGCAACAGCGGTCGCGCGGCGCGGTCGTCGTTAAAATTCCGGCTGTTCAGGTAGGGATAACAACTTTCCGCCAACAACCCAATGATCACAATTGCTTTTAAAACACAAGTCGTTTTCTTACTAAGCGGTAGCGGTGAAGGATAAGAAAAGGAAACGTTTTTCCACCCCAACAATGGCAACCAACGCTGGCGAACCATCCATGCAATCATCATTGAAAAAAGCAGGAGGACGCCCGAGTGCATTTTTACAGAAATGTCAAAGGCGAGGTTGATAGCAAATACATTTAACAAAACACCCGTTGCGACGATGGCGCCCGCGGCAACAGTTCGCCTGAATAAAAGAATGCCGGCACCGATGATCTCCAGGCCGCCGAGAAAAATACTGTACGGACGGGAGAGTCCCATTACACTCCAATATAGCAGATCCCGCGGAGTGTTGCCAATAGTAGTATAAAGCGTATTGGGCTCGGGAAGATAAAATTGTACCTTAAATAATTTGCTGAATCCATAGATCAGTAGATGGAGTGCAACAAAGTAACGGAGTGCGATAAACGTATATACCCGTGCATTGAATGCCGGACGAATCATCTGCCAGCCAACTGCAACGACTATTGCAATGATAATCGCATTCAGCAGCGCGATCCACGCCAGGAGGGAATCTGAGGAAACCGCAGGAGAAGGATTTGCATGTGGAAATACATGCTGTTGGGTAAACAACGCAACCCGCGTTGCAAACCCGTTGATCCAGCCTGGCTGACATTGATAACCAAAAGGGATCATGAGTAGGTACAACACAATAAACACCAGTAAAAACCGGTGGAACCAGGAACGCAGCATGGATAAATTTAACAAAATTTGGTATTGACGGGCTACGTGATAAACGGTATCTTCATCAAAACCTTTTTTATGAAGTACTGGCTACTCGTTGTTGTTTTTTGCAGCTGTTCTGCAATTGCGTTTTCGCAAACCAAACGTATTTCTCATAGAAGTCATAGCGGCACAGATGCCAGTTTTTCACTCCTTACTGCCGAAGGCAATTTTGGCCTGCCGCCTTCCTCGCGGGATACAGTCAA
The DNA here is from genome assembly GCA_048498035.1 of Bacteroidota bacterium. Lineage (GTDB taxonomy): Bacteria > Bacteroidota > Bacteroidia > Chitinophagales > Chitinophagaceae > CADEDV01. Next base: position 19,136 of record JBEHYT010000018.1, read on the forward strand.
GAAAACATTGCCGACAAAACCCATCCGGTTTCCTAAAGACAGCATCCCGGCAAGAGATTCATTTCCGGCAGAGCCAGACAGCCTACAGCATCTCCGGGTATCGCTTGCTGTAGCATATATCAGGATCAACCGTTTTTTCGATCTTTAAGTTATTTCATAACATTATAAAGCCCGGTATCTTTGCGTCATGCCGGTTACGATCCACATTGCAGGAACTGAATTAGCAGGGGCGATTGCCTCGCTGAGCCGCTCTACTTTTTACGACACATTTGCCAAAGACAATCGTAAAGAGGACATGGATAAGTTCATGAATGAAGTTTTCACCTACGATGCGCTTGTAGCAGAAGTTGGTGCGCCCCATAATATTTTCCTGGTGGCAAAGGAAGATGATGAACTGGCAGGTTATGCGCGACTACGCGAATTTAATCAGCCACCTGAACTGGGAGAAGTGCAGAGTCTTGAAATTGCACGGCTCTATGCCGCACCGCACCAGATAGGCAGGGGTATCGGCAGCCTGTTGATGCAACAAAGCCTGGCGATCGCCAAAGAGCTGGGGAAATCCATAGCATGGCTGGGCGTATGGGAGCGCAATGCACGCGCGATAGCCTTTTATCACCGCTGGGGATTTGAAAAATTTGCCGAACATATTTTCCAGTTGGGTGATGATGCGCAGACTGATTATCTCATGAAGCGACCGATAGACTGAATCACATCATTATATACCAATTATTTCCCTTCGGGCTGAATGCGCGAAGAAATCGTTTGTACAATTTTCAGCGCATGTTCCCGCGAATTTTCGATAAAAAGGCGGTGCGTATTCATGCCGCCGCAAATAACACCTGCCAGGAAAAGATTGGGAACGTTGGATTCATAAGTCGCTTCATCATAAGTGGGCTTCAGTACTTCATCGTCAGAAAGCTGTATACCCAGTTTGCGCAAAAAATCGAGGTTGGGCTGATAGCCCGTCATGGCCAACACCCAGTTGTTGGGAATAGTAACCAAACCGTCTGTGGTCAGGATATCCACTTCCGCCGGTCGAATCGCCTTTACCATGGCATTAAAATAGGCTTTGATGGATCCTTCGCGGATGCGATTAACAATATCCGGTCGCACCCAGTATTTTACACGGGTGCCAATTTCTTCACCCCGGACTACCATCGTTACTTCGGCGCCTTTGCGCCAGGTTTCGAGCGCTGCGTCTACTGCAGAATTGCTGGCGCCTACTACCATTACTTTTTGAAAGGCGTAAAAATGTGGATCCTTATAGTAGTGCGTAACTTTTGGCAAATCCTCACCCGGTACGTCAAGCCGGTACGGAATATCATAGAACCCGGTAGCCAGCACCACAAAATTCGCATCATATTGGCCATTGTTGGTAGTAACAGTGAATATGCCGGATGCTTCGTTTCTGCTAACAGCGTTTACAGGCTCAAACAGGTGCACATTCAATTTTTCAGCCACCGTTACGCGCCGGTAATATTCCAATGCTTCTGCCCGCGTGGGCTTGGGATTATTGGATACAAACGGGATACCCCCAATCTCCAATCGCTCCGAAGTAGAGAAAAACGTCATATTTACCGGGTAATTATAGATTGAATTAACCAGGCATCCTTTTTCCAGGATAACATAATCGATGCCGGCGGCTTTGGCCGCAAGGCCACAGGCGAGCCCAATAGGGCCTCCGCCGATGATTACAAGGGGGTAATGCGTTGAAGACATAGTCAAAGATAACGTTAGAAAACGGCCCTGGGTTCAATGCTGTTCCTGTTGGTACAGGACGTTTTTTCGTTGTTTTCTCTTAAATTTGCCGACCTTAAAACGAATAAACCGACATGGCAAGACAAATAGCATTCCGGGAAGCCCTGCGTGAGGCAATGACCGAAGAGATGAGAAGGGACAACCGCGTTTTCCTGATGGGCGAAGAAGTGGCTGAATACAATGGAGCTTACAAGGTAAGCCAGGGCATGTTGGCCGAATTTGGACCCAAACGCGTTATTGATACCCCAATCTCAGAACTTGGTTTTACCGCAGTAGGCGTGGGCGCAGCTCAAAATGGCCTTCGGCCGATCGTTGAATTTATGACCTGGAACTTTGCGGTGCTGGCACTTGACCAAATTCTTAATACCGCCTCCAAAATGCTGGCCATGAGTGGCGGGCAGGTGAGCTGCCCGATCGTGTTCCGGGGTGGTAACGGTTCTGCAGGTCAGTTGGGTGCACAGCACTCTACCGCTTTTGAAGCGCTGTATGCCAATATCCCGGGTATCAAAGTGGTTTCTCCCAGCAATGGATATGATGCCAAAGGTTTGCTGAAACAAGCCATTCGCTACGAGGAAGATCCCGTGATGTTTATGGAAAGTGAGCAGATGTATGGCGACAAAATGGACATACCAGAAGAAGAATATTATATCGAACTGGGTAAAGCAGACATCAAAAAAGCTGGTCGTGATGTGACGATCGTATCATTTAATAAAATGATGAAAGTGGCCATGGCCGCGGCTTCAGAACTGGAAAAAGAAGGCGTTAGCGCTGAAGTGATCGACCTGCGCACTATTCGTCCGCTGGATTGGATGACGATCCTCGAGAGTGTGAAAAAGACAAACCGCCTGGTAATTGTGGAAGAGCAATGGCCTTTTGGTTCTGTATCTTCTGAAATTACTTACCGCATCCAGAAAGAAGGATTTGATTACCTGGACGCGCCTATCCGCAGGATCACGGCAGCAGATGCGCCCCTGCACTATGCGCCAAACCTTGTGGCTGCTGCGCTGCCCGATGTGCCCCGGACCGTGAAGCTGGTGAAGGAAGTGATGTATGCCAAAAAGTAAATTAAAACCGAATTAATTTTGATCCCGCCCTGGAGGCGGGATTTTTTATGTATTTGATTGTCAAATGGTTGAAAATCATTATTGGTCAATATCACCTGTCTACCACTTTTAGGGATTTTGCAAAAAATTCGCTGATTTGTTTCGGCGCTTTGCCACGGATGCTGCATCTTTGCCCTGGTTTTTCATAGGATATTGGATTTTAAAACGAGGCTGGGTTTCTACCCGGCCTTTTATTTTTTGTGTATGTATCGCCAAAGGCGCCAACAGGCAATGCTTTACAAAACGTAGGCGTGTGCCTCCCGCACCTATCTCCGGCATTGTTATTGCCTCCTCATGGCAATCAATTATTTTTGCCCCCTACAAAATCGAACCCATGGCCGACATTCTGATCATTGACGACGAAAAAGCGATTCGCAAAACCCTGACCGAGATATTGTCATTTGAAGGTTATAAAATTGACGAAGCGGCTGATGGGGAAGAGGGATTAAAGCGATTTCGCGAAAAGGCATACGATGTAGTGCTGTGTGATATCAAAATGCCAAAACTGGATGGGATTGAATTTTTACAAAAGGCAGGAGAAAGCAATCCCGATGTGCCAATCATTATGATCTCCGGTCATGGTAATATTGAAACTGCGGTAGAAGCGGTAAAAAAAGGTGCGTATGATTATATCTCCAAGCCACCGGATTTGAACCGGCTCCTGATCACCATTCGTAATGCGATGGATAAAAGTACACTGGTAACAGAAACCAAGGTATTGAAACGGAAAGTGAGCAAGGTGCAGGAGATGATTGGTGAATCAGCGCCCATTCAACAAATCAAAACGACGATTGAAAAAGTGGCGCCTACCGAAGCGCGAATTCTGATCACTGGAGAGAACGGTGTAGGTAAAGAACTCGTGGCTCGCTGGGTGCATGAGAAAAGCAATCGTGCCAGCGGACCGCTTATAGAAGTTAACTGCGCGGCCATTCCCACAGAATTGATCGAGAGTGAATTGTTTGGTCATGAAAAAGGTTCGTTTACATCGGCGATCAAACAGCGCATTGGGAAATTTGAATCCGCCAATGGCGGAACACTTTTCCTGGACGAAATAGGGGATATGAGCCTCAGCGCCCAGGCGAAGGTATTGCGTGCATTGCAGGAAGGAAAGATTACCCGGGTTGGCGCCGATAAAGATATCAACGTAGATGTGCGGGTAATTGCCGCTACCAATAAGGACCTGTTGAAAGAAGTGGAAGCGAAGAATTTCCGGCTCGATCTGTATCATCGTCTCAGTGTGATCCTGATCCACGTGCCATCGTTAAATGATCGCAGGGATGATATTCCATTACTGGTAGACCAGTTCCTGCAAGACATTTGCTCCGATTATGGTACGGCTCGAAAGGAAATGGAAGAAAAAGCCATCGCGTTGCTGAAAGAATACGACTGGACGGGAAATATCCGTGAATTGCGAAACGTGGTGGAGCGTCTCGTTATTCTTTCTGGTAAAACTATTACGGCTGACGATGTCAGGAATTATGTGATGCCAAAATAGGCGCTGCCTGCAATTCTGCGGCAAAAGCCAGGAGATCTTCCATCGACTGCAGGTAACGGAATGATGTTTCTTTTGTGCCCAGGCAGGAACATGCAGGGCCGGATACTACGATCTTCACATCGGGAAATTGCCGCTGTAAGGCAGCAATCTCATTTTGCATTTTACAACTATCAAACTGCGTAATGGAGTGCATGTAAAAATGCGTCACGGTATGCTGTTGCAGGTAGGTGGAGAGCGTGTCAGGATCAATATTAACACCGAAATACGTTGTGGCAATCCCTCTTTTGCGAAGCAGGTAGTTGACCGCTAATAATGGGATCTCATGAAATTCGCCGCGAGGCGCAAAAATCAATACCTGTTCTGGACCTGTAACCGGCTCTTCCAGGCCGTCAATAGCGCAAATAATCTTCCGTAGTACAATATGGCTTGCGAAATGTTCCTGCGCGGGAACTACGTGATTGGTCATCCATAGCAAACCAATCCGGTTTAAAAATGGATAAAGCACGTGGATCAGGCATTTTTCCATACCCAGTCGGATCACCAGTGCGTGCAGCGTTTTTTCAAACTGATCATTGTCAAAGTCGATGCTGGCCTCTACCAGTTGATGTACAAAAACCTCGTAATTACAGCCTGCCGGCTGAATGCGGGCCACTTCGTCTTTAATTTGTTCGGGTGTAAGTTCTGCGATGCGGGATATCTTGAAGCCATTGTGATAGAGGAAACTGATCCGTAATAATTCTTTCAGGTCGTTGCAATCATACACGCGGTGCAGGCTGTCTTTCCGCCGGGCAGTGAAAAGGTTGCTGTAACGCTGCTCCCAGACGCGCAGCGTATGCGCTTTTACACCACATAGATTTTCGATATCCCGAATCGTAAATTGGTTCATCCGTGTCTAAATTATCATTTGCGCATGAAAAAAGCGGCAAAAACCGGGCTAATCTGGTTTAGCAAAACTTTGAAATAAATTGCTTCCCCGCCGCCTTTTTTTCCTATACTTTTGTTGCTCCTAAAAACAGGCCCATGCCGTTACAAGACCTTCTGATCGTTTACCTTATCGGCACGCTGATCGTATTGCTGCCCGCATATGGATTGTCCAAGTTATTCATAAAAGCGGGAGTTCCCGGCTGGAAAGCATATATACCTTTTTATAATACGTGGGTGATGCAGGATCTGGCCCAACGTCCGAAACATTGGGTGTTCTGGCAATTTATCCCGGTGGTGGGCTGGTTTATCAGCCCGGGTATCTTCATCGAATTTGCCAAGTTATTCGGTCGTTTTTCGCTTCGCGAACATACAGCCGCTTCACTGGTTGGGTTTATTTATTTTCCCTGGCTGGCAAATCGTAAAAACCTGAAGCTGATCGGTCCTGAGGCCGTTAAAAAGCATAAAAAGAAAGCCTGGCGGGAATGGGTGGATGCGGCCATTTTTGCAGTGGTAGCAGCAACCCTGATCCGCACGTTTGTATTTGAAGCCTATACCATTCCTTCGGGCTCCATGGAAAAGACATTGCTGGTGAATGATTTCCTGTTTGTGAGCAAGTTGAGCTATGGGCCACGCATTCCTAACACACCGTTATCCGTTCCCTTTGTGCACAATTATATGCCAATTGGTAATGGTAAATCCTATTCGGAGTTGATCGAACTGCCCTATATCCGGTGGTTTGCTTCATCTCCCAAACGGGGGGATGTGGTGGTATTTAATGTACCCGTGGGAGATTCCGTAATTCACCTGCCTGACTTTGAATCCAAAACGCCTTATGAAGATATCACGCGGATGGCACGGCGTGGTGTAGCCAATGCACAAGCTATAGTGAACGATCCGGATACATACCCGCTGGTTGTACACCCAGTAGATAAAACCGACAACTACATCAAACGTTGCGTAGGTGTTTCGGGAGATGTGTTGCAGGTAATAAACGGCGATGTGTATGTGAATGGCCAAAAAGAACCTGTGCCAACTTATTCCGCGCGACCGTATATCGTTACTATGAAGCCAGGCTTGACGCTTAGCGAAGAATCATTGGCAGACATGGGTATAAAAATATATAATAGCAGTGGAGAAGCTCCCGATTTTAGCGAAATTGGGGTTAGAGATTCCAGCAATGCCAGTCATTACAAGATCAACATGACAGTAGGCGAAATGCAGACCCTGTCTGCATCAGGTCTTACGTCCGATATTAAGCCCGACCTGGAAACTAATAGCGACCCGATGAGTTTGTTCCCTTATAGCAAGCTCCATCCCTGGTCGCTTGATAATTACGGACCTATCTGGATACCGAAGAAAGGCGAATCAATCAATTTGAACGACAGTACTTATGCTACCTACGAACGTGCGATCCGTGTGTATGAGCATAATGATTTTTACAAACTGGGTGGCATCTATTACCTGAATGGTAAACCCGCCACGAGTTATACTTTTAAGATGGATTATTACTGGATGATGGGTGATAATCGTCACGGCTCCCAGGATTCCCGCTTTTGGGGATTTGTACCGGAAGACCGGGTCGTAGGTAAAGCCTGGATGATCTGGTTTAGCTGGAAAGGCGGTCCAAGGTGGAAACGGCTGTTCAACATTGTTCGGTAAATAAAATACTGTAACTTTAAATGCCCTTCTGCTTCCTGGCAGGAGGGCATTCTCATTAAAGTGATTTTATGATGAAAGAGAAGAAATACGAATTTGAGTACGAGGTATATGACGACATCAGTGAGCTTCGTGAAAAAGATGCCTGGCTGCTTCGGGAAGCGCGGGCAGTTACAGAACAGGCCTATGCGCCTTATTCCAACTTCCAGGTAGGGGCGGTAGCCATGCTGGAAAATGGCGAAGTGGTGGCGGGAACCAACCAGGAGAATGCGTCGTACCCGGTGGGTATTTGCGCAGAGCGTGTTTTGCTTGGCTCTGTAGCTACATTACATCCCAAAGTACCCATCCAGAGCATTGCCATCAGCTACAACAGCGCCGCGATAAAAAGCGATCATCCCATTTCACCCTGCGGCATGTGCCGGCAGGCGTTGCTGGAATACGAAACGAGGCTTGACAAGCCGATCCGGCTGATCCTGGGCGGACAGGAGGGAAAGATATTCGTGGTGAAAACAGCAAGTCTTTTACTTCCCTTTGCCTTTACCAGTACAGAATTGATCTGATGTCAAAAAAGGGTTTGTACGCCATAGGCGATCTTCATCTCATGATCCAGCAGCCATTTTTTTCGGGGCAACCCGCCGCCATAGCCTACCAATGAACCGTTAGCGCCAATTACGCGATGGCAGGGAACAATGATCGCCAGGTTGTTTTTTCCATTGGCACTTGCTACTGCACGGGTAGATTTGGGATCGCCGGTACGGCGGGCCAGTTCGATATAGCTGATTGTTTTTCCATAAGGAATACCCATCAACTCGCTCCACACTTCCTGTTGAAATGCAGTGCCCTCTTGCGCAAGCGGCAGGTCAAATTGCCTTCGGCCGTTATTGAAATATTCAATCAATTGTTCCACACATTGAAGCAATAACGGCGGAAGATCAGCTGTTTGTCCATCTGCGCTCAGCGAGCGGTTTTCAAACGCCACTTCTGAAATGAATTGTGCGGTGCCCGAAATTTTTAACGGGCCCAGGGGAGAATGGTAATATGTGGTAAAAGTGGATTCCATCAACCAATCCTGTTTCCGTTGGATGTGGGCTGTTGCGGCTGCAATAGTACCACTTCGTTGTTATTATCATAAACGCCCAGCACAAGACATTCACTTTGAAAGTTGGCGATTTGTTTGGGTGGAAAGTTGACTACGGCTACCACCTGCTGGCCTACCAGCCCCTCACAGGTATAGTGTGCCGTAATCTGCGCTGAAGATCTGCGAACGCCAATGGCTTCGCCAAAATCGATGGTAAGTTGATATGCAGGTTTGCGCGCCCTGGGAAATGGCGCTGCTGCCAGAATCGTTCCTACACGCATTTCGATTTTCTCAAAATCATCCCAGGTAATTTGCATACCGCTTGTTCTTTCGTTTAAAGTTACATTATTAATAATGTATTTTCATAAGGTGACTTTCCCGCAAAATGCGGCAGATTAAGCTTAATTCACTATTGATTTTGAACTGATGTGTGCATCGCATTGCGCAAATCGGTAACTTCCTGAAAAATTTCCGCTATGAATATGTCCGACCAGAACAATGCATCCCGCCGCCGGTTTATCCGCAATGCTGCCGTGGCAGGAGCGGGGTTAGTGATCGTGCCGCGGCACGTGCTTGGAAGAGGCTTTATTGCGCCAAGCGATAAGCTAAATATTGCTGCTATTGGAGCCGGGGGCAAGGGTTATGGAGATCTTAAAGAATTTTCCAAGAGTCCGTATGTAAATATTGTTGCGCTTTGCGATGTGGATGATCGCCAGTCTGCCAAAGCCCGGAAAGATTTTCCGAAAGCCAGTTATTACCGTGATTTCCGTGACATGCTGGCAAAGGAGAAAAATAATATCGACGCCTGCTCCATATCCACCCCTGATAATGTGCACGCGGTAGCCACGCTGGCAGCTATGCAATTGGGGAAACACGTGTACACTCAAAAACCGCTGACGCATGATATTTACGAGGCGAGGATTTTGGCGCAGGCTGCCAAAAAGTATCGCGTGGTAACGCAGATGGGCAACCAGGGCGGTTCCGGGGATGGCGTCCGGAAGGCAAAAGAAATTTATGATGCCGGGATGATTGGAACGGTAACGGAAGCGCATGCATGGACCAACCGGCCGGTATGGCCCCAGGGAATTCCAACGCCAATGGGGAAATTTGAAATTCCTTCAGAGCTGAGCTGGGACCTTTGGCTGGGACCTGCGAAATATATTGAATATAACCCTGCTTACCTGCCCTTTAACTGGAGGGGATGGTGGGCCTTTGGTACGGGTGCGCTTGGTGATATGGCCTGCCACATCATGGATCCCATCTTCCGGCTGCTGCCAATTCTTTACCCGGAATCTGCGGAATGCAGTGTAGCCACCATCTGGAAAGAAATGTGGAACGACACGCAAAATACGGATGCCTGCCCACCCGCATCCATCATTCACCTCGTTTATCCCCGCACAGACGGTAAAGGAAAAATCAAAGTGGCCTGGTATGACGGCGGCTTGCTTCCTGAGCGCCCCGAGGAACTTGAACCTGGTGAACCATTTGGAAACTGGGATGGCGGAACATTATTGATTGGAACAAAGGGTAAACTGTTGCTGGACTGCTACGGTGAAAATCCGCGGTTGTTACCCACCAAACTGATGAAAGAAAAGAAAATGCCAAAGGAAACGCTTCGCCGGGTGCCGGAAGGGCACTACCTGCAATGGGTGAATGCCTGTATTGCTGGCTATGGCAATGCTACTACCAGTTCTCCGTTTGAATATGCGGGACCGTTTACAGAAAGCATCCTCATGGGTAACCTGGCCATTCGAAGCTGGCAAATGAAAAATCCCAACCTGAAAGGCTGGGATGATAAATACCTTGGACGAAAGAAATTGCTTTGGGATGCCCAGAATATGAAGATCACCAACTTTGATGAAGCAAATGAATTTGTAAAAAGAGACTACCGGGACGGCTACAGCCTCTCCATGTAAGTTCAAATTTTCTAGCTATAAAAAGAGGCTACCTGGTATAGGTAGCCTCTTTTTTGTGAACACCGGCTCGCCCGGGGTTACAATACGATTAATCCGGAAGGTAACTGCGCAGCATCCAGGCAGTTTTCTCGTGGTATTTAAGAATACCGGTTACAAAGTCACTGCTTCCCTTGTCTTTATATTTTTCTTCAAAATCATCCACCATTTTACGAACACGGCCAATGATCACTTCATGATCGCTCAGCAGGTTGGTTACCTGTTCTTCCTGGTCTGCCGGCACCTCCGTTTCATCCAGGTTGGTAAGTTTCAGGATCTCTTTGAGACGGCCTTCGGCAAAATGACCAATGGTGCGAATGCGTTCCGCAATTTGATCAATAAGCTCAGCCAGTTCGTTATATTGGTTTTCGTACAATTTGTGGAATTCCATAAAACTGGGTCCCTCCACGTTCCAATGGTAGCTGCGGGTCTTGTTGTACAAAACGTGTTCATCAGCAAGAAGCTGGTTCAACGCCAGTGCCACGGCCTGACGGTTTTTGTCCGTAATACCGATATTGACTTTCATAAAAAGTTTTTTGGAAAGTTAGTAAGAATGGTTCAATATACCCGTTAATCCAACAATAATGCCAGCTCCATCAATTCAGCCACCTTGTAATAGTCCTTCTCATTGTCGAAGCATTTGCTGAAGTCTTCCAGCAGCTGCCGGATCACCATTTTGTTTTTCAGCGGCCGAAAATAGGAGGGGACGGGCGGCACAGAGATGCGGCGGAAGTAATTTTCTACATCGTCGTGGGTAAAAACCTGCCCGGATGTGGGGTCGATGAAGAAATCGATCTTATGGAAAGGATTGGGTAATTCTTCTTCCGAATAGCCGGGCTTGAAATAAGCGATAATAAACTGGCGGGGGATATTGATGGCGCGAACGGGAATGTCAAGCAATTCGCAAAGCAACAGGTACAGGATACCGTTGGATAACTGGTTGCCGCGTTTGGATTCCAGCGTTTTGTGCAGCAGGAACTCATTGGGTTCCTTGTAGTTGATCTCGCCGCCTTTAAGGCCGTAATAGCTGTACAGGATGCTGGTAACCACGTTGATCTGTTCCAGCGGCGTAAGATAATTATTCAGTTCAAGCCAGATATTGCGGCGGATCTTTTCAATTTCGTGCACCACGGGGGCCGTAACCATATCCGGGTACTGGAATTTGCAGGTCAGCATACTGCCCAGGATCAGGTCATGATGACCTGAAACATTCCATTGGCGAAAATCTTCGGTGAGGTCGCGGTAATGCAGGCGGTGGATCAGCAGCTCAATACGACCCTGTGTGGCTTCTTCGGGTGTTGTTTCCCAAAGGTGTTCCAGGTTGGCGATGATAGGCTTGCCATAATCAACGATCTTCCTGCTAACGGCATCAAAGACTTCTTCATCCGGGTCGTCGATTAAATGCAACAAGGCTGATATTTCCTTTGTTGTTTCCATTGGTGATTCCTTCACAATATCTTCATTGCCCGCGAAAGGGAATAGTTAATTTTTTCCACACCTGTTAAGACAACAGTTTTTATCATCGCTTTTCTGCTACACATAGCCAGTCCCACGGTGCCGGCTGCTGCAGCCATTCGGGTGGCTTTACAAATTCCGTGGTCCATTCGTATTCTATTTTTTCCATCCGGTGTGCCGTGAATCCGTTGCGTTGCAACAGCAATTCCAGTTCTGCCGCCAGGTAATGCTTGGTAGCTACATTGTCGATATCAAGATTCCCGTCCAGCAGTGCATCAAATTTCCTGGCAGCAGTAGCTGACGAGAATTGTTGTTTAAACAGCGCCCGGTCAATCTTCCATTTGCGTTGCACGATCCGCGACAGCATCCCTGATTCAAGCGAAGGGACCACCAACACCAGGGCGCCGCCTTTTTTTACTGATTTGGCAAGATTAGCGAAGAATGCATCTCTTTTTTTCGCTTCATGAGTTAAAATAGCGTTGATACAAACTGCCACATCACAATTAGGGAGTGAAGCGCGGGGAGAAGAAAAGTCTGCCCGCAGATAGCTGATATTGGACAATCCCGTATGACGCTGCTGCGCAATCGCCAGGTTTTTTGAAGAAATATCGGCTGCTATCACTTTCCGGAAAAGGGGTGACAGTACAGGTAGCCATTTACCAACGGCGCAGCCTGCATCCAGCACGGTTTTCTTAGAGTCCGCAAGACCGGCAATCACGTCGCGGATCACACCGCGCCGGTCATTCTGAAGAACGTCAAAAATCTCGTCATCGTATCCCGGTGCTATTTTTTCCCAGTAGTTCCTGTCCATAGCGTCAAATTTATGCACAAAATTCGTTTTGGTGTGATTTTGGCTGCTTTCGTTGCGACCGAATTTACAGGTTTATCATCTTCACCGCATCTTCCGCCAGGGGCCAACTCCATTTTTGATCTTAAATCAATGCAAGATGAAAAACGTTAGCATCGCAGGCGCTGTATTGGCATTCCTGCTATTGACCTCCGCCATTTTTTTTCTTACTGCCTGCCAGAAAGAAGCAGGTTCTTCCACCCAGGTCCCGGACGGGCAACAACGGGTACAAATCCGCCTGTCAGACAACCCAGTCAATTTTGATGCAGTGAATGTAGACATTCAGCGTGTAGAAGTGCTGGTAGTGCCGGACAGTTGTGGCGGGCGCTATGATGACGGTAATGGCGGCCGCTGTGATTACGATCATGATGGCGATCATCACAGCAATGAGGGATGTGCTGTGTGGGATACGCTGGATATTCGAACCGGGGTCTATGATTTGTTGCATCTTGCCAATGGTAATGACACGTTGCTGGCCAGTGGTCTTACCGTGGCTGGTCGAATCAAACAGATTCGCCTTACACTTGGTACGCAGAACAGCGTCGTTATAGATAGTGTTTCTTATCCACTGGCTACCTGGAATGGCTACAATCGTGTTACCATTACGCTGGCTGGTGGCCAGGTGGAACAACTGGGCGCTAATGATCTGCAATTGTGGCTCGATTTTGACGCCGGCCGTTCAGTTATTAAAGTCAGCAACAATCATTTCGTGATCAAGCCTTTCCTTCGCGTATGGCTTCCGGCACAAACCGGCAGCATAAAAGGAATGATAGTTCCGCGGGAAGCGGAAGCTATTGTATCAGCGGTAGCCAATGGCGATACACTGGTAGCGATTCCGGAAGGACGAAATGGGTATTTTAAGATCCGCGGTCTTATGGGTAGCAGCGCATCCATTTTTGTAAATGCTACAGCGCAGGGCTACCAGGATACAACGATTGCCAGTGTTACATTACAACGTGGGCACGATACCGATATCGGGACCATTCGTCTTCATCAATAAATAATAAATGATACGTACAGCCCCCACGCGGGGCTGTACTTTATTCAACCGTAAGGTCAAATGTAACGGGTTGGGTAAGCGTAAAGAAAATAGGTACACCAGCCATTTTTCCCGCTTTCCATTTCCCGCTGGAAAGCATCACTACACGAACTGCTTCCTGGACTAATTTTTTATGAAGGCCATCCGGGTTCAAAACATCCGTTTTGATGATCTGCCCATGATCGTCAAGAGTAAAAACCACGCGCACTTCCTGTCGCACATGTTTCTCGCCCCTGGGCACTTTAATATATTTCATTACCTCTTTGTCGATGTTAACTGCAACAAACCGGTTAAAGCCTTGCGCTCCCTTAAATTCGGGCGGCGTGGTAATGGATGAGTATTCAAAATGACGAACGGGTAAATCGGGCAAGTGAAAAACCTCCGGAGCGATTTTCCCGGGCTGCACTTTAACACCTTCATAGGTTGCAATATAAGTGGGCGTTTCATCGTAGCCAGACAGGTAGGCAGCGTGCGTGGCATTAGTGTACACATCAATATGGTCCATTGTATTTACCGCATTCTGCGCCGGGTCCAGGTATAGGTCTGGTGCGTAATAGTACATCTGCAGATGGTCCGCCGTTTTTAACGCCACGGAATTGCAGTTATAGCCTGCTACCTGCTTCTTTTCTTTGCCTGGGATTACTTTTGGGATGGCGCTGGTATCTTCGGAATAGTCGCGGTAGAAAAGCGTGTCAATTCCTTTTAAAACAAAATACCAACGCTTTTCTGCGGGAACGTAATATTCAGTGGCCGGACCGCTTTCCCGTTTGTATTTGCCATCCTGGATGGTAAGGGTCATCGTTTCGCCAAGCGCCATAGCCCGCCTGAAGCTGATATCCGCAATACCCTGTACACGGGATTTTACGTCTATTTTGTACTGGATAATGCCCTCAAACGGAGTTTGGCTGTAAAGTTGTGCTGCTGTAAAAACCAGCGCCATGGCCGTTGACAAATATTTCATTGCGTTAAGATACTATTTGTATCTTGAACCGGTAAATCACACCAACTATGCAAATAAAAACAATGCTGAAGCTGGCAGCCTTTTCCAGTTTTGTTCTTTTTATGGCCGCCTGCTCCAACAAAAAATCAGGTGAAGCTTATGCTTTAAAAATGAAACTCGCGCCTGGCGATCATTTTGTTCAAAATGCTGAACTTACCATGACACTTGATATGGAGGCAGCCGGACAAAAAGTTAAGATGAATATGAATACCAATACCGGGGCTGACTTTGACGTGCTGGGAGACTCTGCCGGAATGAAAAAGGTGCAGATGAAGTATACGAAAATGGATATGAACATGGACATGGATGTGCCCGGCGCCAATTCTGACGAAATGAATGAACGTATGAAAGACGTGGCTGACGCAATGGTTAATAAGACAATTACATTATTGCTGGATAAAGACAACAAGATTGTGGAAAGCGAAGGCCTGGTAGAGTTGATGTCGGCAGATCCTAATATGAGTGATGTGCAACGCGAGGTTGTTAGCAAAATGTTTGATAAGGATCAACTCAACCAATCGTTTGGCCAGATGTTCCAGATGTATCCCGACAAACCCGTGCAGGTAGGTGATTCCTGGGTAAAAAATCTCGATCTGGCTATGGGTGGAATAAAAATGAAGTCAAAAGTTACCTATGAGCTCAAGAGTGTGGATGGCAATACCGCATCCATTGGAATAAAAGGAGCGATTGATGGAGAAGGATCCATGAATAGCGCCGGTACTGATATGAAGATGTCTATGAAAGGATCCCAGGATGGGCAAACAAAAGTTGACCTGCAAACAGGGTATATGCAGTCTGCCGATCTGAACGGAGATATTAAAGCCACTGCGAACGCTGCGGGGATGAAAATTCCGATGACGATAAAAATGAAAGTAAAAACAAGCGGAAAATAACAACTGACCAATTGCTTATAAAACAAATCCCGCCAACTGGCGGGATTTTATTTTGCTATTTGTTACCAATTTATTTCTTCTTCTTTGGCGCGGCTTTTTTTGGAGCCGCCTTTTTTGTGGCGGTTTTCTTTGCCGCCTTTTTCGCGGGCGCTTTCTTTTCCTTTTTTGCAAATGCACCCGGTATTTCTGCTTCAATGGCCTGCTTCACCTCGTCAAGCGTAAATGCTGCCGCTTCTTCGGCGGTATACCGGCTGTCGTCTTTTTTCCGGGGAAATTTCACCATCTTTTTATTGAAACGGATAAAAGGCCCCCAACGACCGTTTTCAATCGCAATCTTTTCATCAGCCCAGCGCTGGATGAAACGGTTTGCTTCTTTCTTCACTTTCGCATCAATCAATTCATCCATTTCAGCCTGCGTCAGCTGGTCAAAATTATATCGTTTCGGCACATTGATAAACATGCCATCCCATTTAATATAAGGGCCAAAACGTCCTTTTCCCTTGGTAATAGGCTTGTCATCATAAAACCCAACGGGCGCGTCTGCCGTTTTCTTTTCTTCAATCAGCGAAATCGCTTTTTCAAGATCAACGGAAGACAGATCAGTGCCGCGGGGTATTGAGATATATTCTTCACCCCATTTTACATAAGGGCCAAAACGGCCAACATTCACCGAAATATCTTTTCCTTCATACTGGCCAAATGTGCCCTGGATGCGGAAAAGTTCCATCGCTTCATCAAAGCTGATTGTTTCAATGCTTTGACCGGTTGGGATTTTGGCGAAACGTGGTTTTTCCTCATCATCTGCACTTCCAATCTGCACCATGGGGCCATACCGACCCATACGTGCCACTACCGGCTTCCCGGATTCAGGATCAGTGCCCAGTTCACGTTCTCCTTTGATGCGCTCCGCAGTTTCAATGGTATTGTCTACATCCTTTTTAAAGGGACTGTAAAACTCGTCGATCATCTTGTTCCACTTCATCTTCCCTTCTGCAACATCGTCAAACTCTTCTTCAATACGGGCGGTGAAGCTGTAATCCATGATATCATCAAAATACTGCTTCAGGAAGTCTGTTACCACCAGTCCAAGATCCGATGGAAAAAGCTTTGACTTTTCTGCGCCTGTATTTTCCTGGGCGGCTTGTTGTTTCACTTTATTATCGCTCAGCACAAACACCCGGTATTCCCGCATCGTACCTTCTTTATCACGTTTTTCGACGTAACCGCGTTTGAGAATGGTAGAAATAGTAGGAGCGTAGGTAGAAGGTCGGCCGATGCCAAGCTCTTCCAGCTTTTTCACCAGCGATGCTTCCGTGTAGCGGGGTTGTGGTCTGCTGAATCGCTCGGTCGCCTTCATTTCGCGCAGCGGCAAGTCCTGGCCAACGGTAAGCGGTGGCAACATGCCTTCCTGGTTGTCGTCTTCCATTTCATCTTCGTCCTTATCCTCACGGTACACTTTCAGGAATCCGTCAAATTTCAAAACTTCACCGGTAGCGGTAAGTTCTTCTTTATTGGTAGATACCTGGATTTTCGCTGTTGTTTTTTCGAGTTCAGCATCTGCCATCTGGCTGGCCATTGTCCGTTTCCAGATCAACTCATACAGCCGCGCCCATTCCGGTTCTACCACGGTGGCATTGCTCATATAAGTGGGACGTATTGCTTCGTGCGCTTCCTGCGCGCTCTCGTTTTTGTTTTTGTATTTCCGGAATTGATGATACTGCTCACCATACATGCTTTTTACCGTATTGGTAATATCTCCAAGCGCTGTGTTACTCAGGTTCACACTATCTGTACGCATGTAGGTGATATGCCCGTTTTCATACAACCGCTGTGCAATCTGCATGGTACGCGCAACGCCATAGCCCAGTTTCCTGGATGCTTCCTGTTGCAGCGTGGAAGTGGTAAATGGAGGTGCCGGGGAACGTTTTCCAGGTTTTACCTGGATATCGGTAACCGCATAGTTAGCGCCTACACATTGTTGTAAAAACTGCTCAGCATCTTCTGCGCTGCTTTGTTTTTTGCCTTCGGCAACAAAGGATACATTTTTACCGCCCAGGTCTTTGGCGGTAAATATCGCTTCAATTTTAAAATGACTAACAGGTGTAAAGGCATTGATCTCGCGTTCGCGTTCGGCAATCAGCCGTACCGCCACGCTTTGTACGCGGCCGGCGCTAAGGTTGTTGCGCATGCTCATTTTGCGCCAGAGCACCGGGCTCAGTTCAAACCCCACAATGCGGTCCAGGATCCGTCGCGCCTGCTGCGCCATTACGAGGTTCATATCCAGCTTGCGCGGATTTTCTACCGCTTCTTTAATTGCTGGTTTTGTAATTTCATGAAAAACAATGCGTTTGGTGGTCCGGGGGTCTAATCCCAACACCTCGCAAAGGTGCCAGCTAATGGCTTCACCTTCACGGTCCTCATCCGTTGCCAACCATACTTCCTGGCTTTTGCTGGCCAGTTTTTTCAACTCGCTCACCACTTTTTCCTTGTCCTCCGGGACAATATACCGGGGTTCAAATCCTTTTTCCACATCAATGCCCATCCCCGCCTTTTCCAGGTCGCGGATATGGCCAAAACAGCTCTTCACCTGGAAGTCTGATCCAAGAATCTTTTCAATCGTCTTCGCTTTCGCAGGGCTCTCTACAATCAACAGGTTTTTCGCCATAGTGATACCTTATTATAATACAAAAACCGCTTTACAGCGGCTGCAAGTTAGAACAAGAATAGCGATTTTTTTTCGAAAAGGTCAAACCTCGTTTGCCGGAACCGGCGAAAACGGTCTAAAAATCAATTTTTTAGATACCATTATTTTTTGCGTTTTTGACCGTTAGCGCTGCTCATCCGCTAATTGCACCCGGATCAAATCCGCCACTCCCATCGCCCAACGGGCATACTCCCGCGCAGATGGATGGAGCCCGTCCCCGGCCACCAATCCGGGGTCTTTTCCGGCCTCACGCGTCCACCCGGTAATGTCAAGGTAGTGCACCTGGTACTGCTGACTAATTTTCCGGTTTATTGCATTAAAGGCATCTATTTCACGGGCAATTGCGTCGCGGTCGCGATCAGCCGCAAAAGGAGTTACACCCCAATCCGGTATCGACAGCACAATCACATGCTCCTTTTTACCCGCTGCAAAATCAATTGATTGTTTCAACAGACCTTCAAACTGAACTGCATATTCTTGGGCCGAACGGCCGCGATACTGGTTATTTACTCCAATCAACAGCGTTACAAAATCATAAGTGCCCAGGTGTGTTGTATTCCGAATACCCGCTTCCAGTTCATCGGTTGTCCAACCCGTGCGCGCAATGATCTCTGCCGGATGAAAAGCAATGCCCTGCCCACGTAACTGTTGCACCAGTTGATGCGGGAAGTTTTCAAACGAAGGAATGGCTTCACCAATAGTGTAGGAATCACCAAGGGCAAGCAGGTTATAGCTGCTGTCTGAATAAGTTGTGTTGGACCGGGTAAACATGTGCGCGGATGGTTTTGACGCAGTGAAAATAAGCAGAACGGCAGCGAAAAAAACTGTTTTCATAGAAATTCAAGGATCGCTTTTGTCACTTTGTTGTCGCGGTAAATGCGACTATGACCGAGTCCGCTGGTATATACGAATTTGATGTTTGGATAGTTTTCCTGTTCAACGGCTTTAACATCGGCAACAGGAGTTACATCATCATCTTCATCATGAAACCAGCATACGCTTGCACGAATATGTCGCATCGCCCGTTTGATAGAATACCACTGGGAACTAACGCCACCGGCCTGAACAATTACGGTTTCAAATTCGCGCCGTACGGCGCTATCCAGCTTTAAGATCCTGAAAAAACTGTCGATGGCACTTTCGGTTTCTGTAGCAGGCGCCACCAGCACAAGCCTGTAGGCATCGGTATGAGAGATTTCCTCCAGCGCCAGGCTCACGGCAAGTCCGCCAAATGAATGTGCCATATAGCTTTCTACCGGCCCGTATTGTTTATGAATTTCGCGGATCAGATCCCTGTAAATGGGCGCGGTAATAGTGGCGCCACTGCTTCTGCCGTGCGCAGGTGCATCAAACGCCAGTACTTCATAGCCTTTGTTGATCAACGGTTGCACGTACCTGTCGAAATTGGTAACCGACGATTCAAATCCATGAATGATCAACACTTTCCGGGGTGAGCCCGCATTCCATTGCCATCCCTGGACAGAATAACCGGCAAATGACAGCCGAATGGAATCTGCTTTTTCAAATACCGGCGGCAGTGGCTTGCGAAGTCGCTTCTGCGGTGTGCAAAACAGTTGAAAGGCGGCCCTGGCCGCTTTCTTTTTGGAGAGCAGGGAAAGAAATTTGAATTTTGTCCTGATATACGCCAGCGCCAGTCTTTGTGCAACAGTCATTTTAAAAATGTGTATGTCAAAATTAAGCATGGATATCGTAATCATCGGTTCGGGAAATGTAGCTGCCATTCTGGGGCGTAAATTTCGGGCCGCAGGCCATCGTATCGTGCAGGTGTACAGCAGGAATACGAATGCGGCCAGTGCGCTTGCCTATGAGTGGGATACAGAGTCGGCCAATTATAAAAGCGTGATCAATAAAACGGCCGATTTATACCTGCTGGCCGTGTCTGACGATGCAATTGCAGAAGTGGCAGATAGTCTTGAGCTTCCTGGCAAAGTGGTGGCACATACGGCTGCTTCAGTTCCTAAGGAAGTGCTGCGTAAGGTTAGCAAGCATTATGGTGTTTTTTACCCGCTGCAAACACTGCGCAAGGAAATGGACCATCTTCCTACCGTCCCGGTGTTTATTGATGGCAGTGATGAAAGCACGCGGCGAAAGCTGGAGTTGCTGGCTCAATCCATCACCACGCAGCAGGTTGTGGAAGCGGGTGATGAAGCGCGGTTGAAACTGCATATCGCTGCCGTGCTGGTGAGTAATTTCGTAAACTACCTGTATGTGCTGGCAGAAACATATTGTAAAAAGGAAGGCATTAACTTCAAACAATTATTGCCATTGATTGAAGAAACAGCGTTAAAAATAAAAACGATGCCGCCCCACCTGGCTCAAACCGGGCCTGCCTTGCGACATGATGCGGAAACGATCCAGAAACATCTTGCACTGCTGGCAGACCATCCTGATCTGCTTCCCATTTATCGGCTTTTTACCGAACAAATTGGCAAAATGCATTGATAACCCGTTATTTCCCGAACAAGTAAACGGTTTACATGTTTTTCAAATACCTTTGCACCCCGGATATGGGGAGTAGGATAAACGAAAAACGGAACGATGTACACGATCAAATTTAAATTTGAACAGAAAGATTTACAACCAGTTACGCTTGAAAATGTGAAACCCGGGCAAACCCTGCTCGAATTGGCGCTGACCAACGACATTGAGCTGCATCACAATTGCGGCGGCGTATGTGCCTGCACCACCTGCCATCTTTATGTTGAAAAAGGGATGGAACATATCGATGAATTGAGCGACAGGGAAGAAGATTTCATCGATCGTGCAGTAAATCCACGGCTCAACTCACGCCTCGGTTGCCAGTCGCTCCTGCTGGATGGCAGCGGCGAAGTTGAAGTGTTGTTGCCAGACCAAAGCCAGTTCCTGGGCGAATAATTATCATTTTCCACGTTTTAATAAATCATATATGTCGCATTTTGAACCGCCAATCCATTGGAATGATCATGAAGACATTGCGCTTAAATTATACGAGCGCTTTGGCGATGATTTTGGAGAAGGAAAAATCTACCGGATTCGTTTCACCGATCTGTTGGAGTGGGTGCTTCAAATTCCTGGATTTGAAGGTACGCGGGAGCAAAGTACAGAAGGCCACCTGGAGATGATCCAGAGCGCCTGGGTATACGAGTGGAGAGACAACCAGAAATAAGGTTTTACATTCATCACGAGCCAATCCGATAATATGCTGTTGCAACGCTTTCAAAAAATAAATACTTTTTTCTTTGATGTGGACGGCGTACTCACAGACGGCTCTGTGCTGGTGCTGGAAAATGGGTTGCAGGCAAGGCGTATGAGCATCAAAGACGGGTTTGCACTGCAAATGGCTATCAGAAATGGCTATGGGGTGGTGATTATTTCCGGTGCAGAATCGCCGCAGGTGCAGGTACGACTCGAGAAATTGGGTATCCGGCATATTTTTATGGGTGTGCTGGACAAACGTGCGCTGGTGGAAAAATTCCAGGCAGAAAATAAACTGCTGCCGGAACAATGCCTGTTTATGGGCGATGACCTGCCCGACCTGGCGGCTATGCGCGCAGTAGGGATGGCCTGCTGCCCGGCAGATGCGGTGCAGGAGGTAAAGGCGGCGGCCGACTATGTGTCTCCGGTTGCAGGTGGAAATGCATGCGCACGTGAAGTGATTGAAAAAGTGCTTAAGCTGAACAATCACTGGAACTTCGAAACAGCGATTGCATCGCGCTAGCAGACGTAATTTCTTTCCTAACTTTCAGCAAATTTTTTTCATGAGATTGACGGTTGCATTTTTTAAACTGGTCCGCTTACCCAATCTCATTTTTATCGCATTGGCGCAATGCCTGTTTCAATTTTGTATTTACCGGCCCCTGGCCGGAACGCCGCAGGATAACGCGGACCTTGTTCAATTTATCCTGTTGCTGATGGCATCGCTTTTCATTGCTGCGGCAGGATATGTGATCAACGATTATTTTGATATTAATATTGACGAGGTCAATAAGCCGGAAAAGATGGTTGTTGACCGGCATATCCATCGCAGGTGGGCGATTGCCTGGCATTTTGTGCTCAGCACAACAGGTGTGCTGCTTACTTTTTTTGCCCTTCCATTTGCGCAAAAATGGTATTTGGTGCTTGCTAATCTTCTCTGTGTTGCACTGCTTTGGTTTTATTCCACCAATTTCAAAAAAAGCCTGTTGGTGGGTAATGTGGTAATATCATTGCTAACCGCATGGACGATCCTCATCATCTTTTTTTCAAAAGTAAGCCTGGCCGATGCATTTGGGCTGGGAGAAACGCCGCATCATAAGTTTTTTCGCCTGGCCATCCTGTATGCGGGGTTTGCATTTGTAAGTTCCTTGATACGGGAAGCCGTAAAGGATATGGAAGACCTGGCCGGTGACGCCCGGTATGGATGCAAAACAATGCCGATCGTTTGGGGGGTGAATGCCACCAAAGTGTATGTGGCAGTTTGGCTGGTGGTGTTGATCGCATCCCTTGTTATTGTGCAGGCGTACATCTTACAATTTAAATGGTGGATACCGGTGGTATACAGTGTGGCGTTGGTGATTCTGCCGCTGCTATGGATATTTACCCGGTTGTTTGCGGCGCAAACACCGGCTGATTTTCACAGGCTGAGCAATTGGATCAAGCTGGTAATGCTAACCGGTATTTTATCAATGTCGTTTTTCTATTTTTATCTATGAACCCGATTATTCTCGCTTCACAGAGTCCGCGCAGAAAGCAGTTGCTGGAATGGGCCGAAGTTCCGTTTGATATTATTGTAAGCGATACCGATGAGCGCTTTCCACCAGGTCTTCCGCCGGAAGAAGTGGCCGTGTATATTGCAAAAAATAAAGCGTTGGCCGTGCAGGAAATAAAGGGAAATGATAAACCCATCCTGGCTGCCGATACGATTGTAGTATTAGGGGATGCTATTATTGGTAAACCTGTACACCGGGAAGAAGCAGTAAGTATATTATTGGCCCTTGCAGGCCAGCAGCACCGTGTGATCACCGGCGTGGTGATCCGGCAGGGAGAAAAGGAAATTTCATTTGCAGATGTCACGGAAGTGGAATTTCATGATCTGAGCCTGAAGCAGATCGAATTTTATGTTGATAAATACAAACCTTACGATAAGGCCGGTGCCTATGCCATCCAGGAATGGATTGGAGTAGTGGGTATAAAATCCATCCGCGGTGATTTTTACAATGTAATGGGATTGCCCATTAGCAGGGTGGTACAACATCTCCAACGTTTCTAATCCTTTTTTTCCCGGATTTTTCCGTTAAAACAACTTGGAATCGGCCAGAGGCCCGAGTTATCTTCATTTCATGATGGTACGGGAACCGTACCGAAAAGGGGAAGAAGTGGTGACGGAGCGGTTATTACAATATATCTGGCAGTTTCAATACTACAACAATGGAATGTTACAAACGGTACAGGGTGAAAAACTGTTTATTCATTCGGCAGGGTTATTTAATACCAACCAGGGGCCCGATTTTTTAAATGCCCGGATACGCATTGCAGATACAATATGGGCCGGTCATATAGAGCTGCATCTCAAAACCTCTGAGTGGTTGCGACATGGGCACCAGGAAGATGCAAATTATAACAATGTAATTCTTCATGTCGTTTGGGAGCATGACGCAGAGGTGAATAACGTTCCGGTACTGGAACTGGGCGGAAGGGTGGCCGGGATGCTGCTGGAACGCTATGAAGAATTGATGCACAAGAGAGGATTTATTCCCTGCCAGAACAGCATTGGCAGAATTTCTGGGCTGGCCTGGGAACACTGGAAGTTACGCATGGTAGCTGAGCGCCTTACCCGTAAAGCGCAGCGGCTGCAGGGCTACCTGCAGGCAAACAGGCAGCATTGGGAAGAGGCATTTTGGTGGTTGCTGGCGCGAAATTTCGGGATGCGCGTCAACGCAGAAGCGTTTGAACAGGTGGCGCGCTCCATACCATACGGAGTGCTGCGAAAAGAAAGCGCTTCCCAACTGCAACTGGAGGCGCTACTGATGGGGCAGGCGGGATTGCTCGCCAGGAAAAGACACGACAACCATCCAAAATTATTGCAGCAGGAATATCGCTTTCAACAACATAAATATGGGATTCATCCGGCACCAATTCCCGTTCATTTTTTGCGAATGCGTCCTGGCAATTTTCCAACAGTTAGGCTGGCGCAACTGGCGGCGTTATTAACTGCAAGAGAGTCGCTTTTTTCCGCTATTCGCGCTATTACGAAAATTGAGGATTTGCGGACGCTTTTAACTGTCCAGGCCGCTTCCTATTGGGATGATCATTATCGGTTTGACGAGCCATCCGTTCACCAGCCCAAACGCATCGGGCGCGCGTTGGCAGACGGTATTATCATCAATACAATTGTACCCGCGCTTTTTGCGTATGGGCTACATACAGGTGAAGACAGTTTCCGGGAGCGCGTTATCGAATGGCTTGCGGCGCTTCATCCCGAGATCAATTCTACGGTGCAGGGTTTTGAATCCATCGGACTTCATGTGCAGCACGCCCTGGATTCACAGGCACTGCTGGAACTGAAAAGCAATTACTGCGATCAACAGCGGTGCCTGAAATGCACAGTTGGAAATATGCTGTTGCAACCAGGTTTAGATCCCGAATAAAAGGAACCGGCGGCAGATCCCGGAAGATCTGCCAGGCCGGAACCGGGTGGATGAAAGCTATTGTTTGATGACGGTTTGCGAAAGGAACTTCTTGTCCGTTGCCACGTGTACCACGTACATACCGGCGGCAATGCTCTCCCGAAAATCGATCGTCACCAGTTGGCTGCGTGGCTGTATCGTATAACGGATGGGAATAGCTCTCCCTGTAACATCCGTTACGGATACGCTTTGGGCCACGAGATTTTCCGGGTAGCGCACAAAAAACTGTCGATTAAACGGCACCGGGTAGATCACCAGTTGACCGGGCGCTATCGTGGCGGCTTTAATGATTTTACTTTGAACATACCTGCCATCCTCACTGCTAAAATCAACGCGGTAAAAATTGGATCCCGTAAAAGGATGATCATCGGTAAAAGACCAGTTGGTGGCGGCACGGGAATTAACGGGCAGGCTATCTACCACACGAAAGTTGTTGCCATCCGGCGAATGCATGATGCGGAAACGGCCGGCGGGAGCGGGGTTAGACAAATCCCACGTAAGCGTGTTGCCGCCATAACGATTTGCATGAACGTCTATCTGGCTGAATTCAACGCTTAGTAGAAGTAGAGATGGACAACCACTGCAGTTCGAAAAGACCTCCGCATCGCCCCAGTTATTGGGTTGGCACCCAAAAGGAATGCAACCGCTATCGGAATGATGCGTAGCAGGCAGGCAAACCAGTAAGCCTTTGTTGCTCGTGAGCCTGGAAAAAAACTGCGAGAACTGGAACACATGCAAACAGGCCGTTCCGGTTGGAACGGAATAGCTGTTCGCAATTTTATTGATCAGAATGGCCATTCGGGTAGTGCTGCCATTGCCAAGGCAAACTGCATTTGGAGAAGACTGGGCATCGGTGATGATTCCCCAGGCATCTGTTTGCCCATTGTTAACAAACCAGGAATCTGTATTGTTGATGACGAGGTATTGATTACTCATTGTAAAAACAGAAGTATTAAGCGCGTTGATAAGAAGATTGGGTTGTAAACTGCTGGCGTGACCGCCTTCCAGTGAAAGGTTTCGTTGCACTTCCAGTGTGCCGTAATTGTAAATGGCGCAGTTGCCCTGCAACTGCAATCCTGCGCCAATACCCGATCCGATCACGAAGCGTGCACCGGCATTTATAAAAATGACACCGTCTGTCATGTAAAACTTGTCTACCGTAAGATCACCCGCAACTACCAGCGTACCGCCGCTTAACGTAAGACTGTTGAAGGTGGTGGCTGATCCCGAAAACCAGCGGGTGTTGGCGCTGGTGATGTTTTCGTTATCAACTGCTGCTATTTCGGTTCCATTGGCAATGGGCGCCGGTGGGGGAGAGATGCATTGGGAATAGAGCAGTACAGGACATAGTGAAGCAAACAGGAAAGAGATGAGAAGGGCTTTCATGAGAAGGATGATTTTCGTTGCGCCATCATCCGGCTTACCAGCACAACAGTGTTACCGGCCCTGGTTAAGCATAGGATCTAGTGGCAGGAAATGGATATTAACACCGAAAAGCTACAAGATGTGATGAGACACGGCAACTGCTTGCGACGCAATCAACGCAAAACGTGCATGAACTGCCCGAAAAGCGGCATGAAAAAGATGAGAATTATTTACCAAGCCATTGTTTAAAACCATTAACACGTTTTCGGCTTACAATTACTTCTTTTTCACTTGCAGGAGAAAGATAAAGTTTGAGCCTGTTGCCAAAATACGCATGTATTTCGCGTACTGTTGCGAGAGAAATGATAAACGACCGGTTGATACGGAAGAAAGAAACCGGCGATAACATTTTTTCCAGTTGCTCGATGCGATATTCCAGTAAAAACTTCTGGTTATCATGTGTACGCAGGTAAATAAAGCGTTCATGCGAAAAAAAATAGGCGACGTTACCAATAGGAATTGACAGGAGACGTTGTCCCTGCTTAACAAGAAACCTCTCTTTGAAACGGGTCTGTTGGGCAGACTGGTTGCCCCTTAAATGTTCAAAGTTTAGTAAACGCTCTTCAACAGCAGGATGCTGATCAAGGAGCTGCCGGATGGTTTTGTAACGAAGCGCTGCGAAATTAACCGGGCCCCGGGTGGTGGTGAACGTTACAATGGCTCTCATCTCGCGCGCTGCCAACGGCAGCCCTGGTAATACAGCATGGTTAGCGAGGATCAGGTCGGGAATGGAATTGCGGGTGAGCCATTCTGCTGCGTCCTGTATAGAAGGAGCGATGCCCACAACGCGGATGCTCTCATCAACTATTGCAAGTATGTCCGTAATTTTTTCGGCAATTCCCTTTTCGTATTCGATCACCAATACCGTCATATCATTCCCGTTCGGATGCTGAACGGCAAAGTTGACGGGAAGTAACTATAAATAAAACTATAGCAGCACCAACTGCCCAAAGATGTGAATGAACTGCCTCTGCGCAACTCGTATCACTACTCAGGACCAGGCACCCCAGTCGATTTTCACCTCAATGTCCGGGTGAATGCTGCGGATAACAGGACAGGTATCCGCCGTATGCTTGAGTATTTCTTTTGTTTTGGTCTCTAACTGCTGCAGGGATTCAGGAATGTGAAAGCTGATCTCAATGCCTCCCACGCGACGCGGATCAGCTTTCATGATCTTTAGCACATCGGCCTTCAGCTCATTCAGGTCAAACCCCATGGAACGGGCTTTAATTCCCATAACGGTTACCATACAAGTGGCCAGGGAGGTCGCCAACAGGTCTGTGGGAGAAAAACGCTCCCCTTTTCCGTTATTGTCAACCGGTGCATCCGTTTCTATGGCAGAGCCGCTTTTCAGATGGGTACAGGTAGTGCGGAGATCGCCGTTATAAACAACTGTTGAGGTCATTCCAATTTTTGCCCTAAATTTACGTTAGTAATGTAATCAAACAGTTTGGTGTGAAGAAACTAAGTCTTTTATTCGTAATTGCTGCCATCGCGCTGGGAACGCATGCCCAGGATTCCGTTTATAGCAAGCGGGACCAGAAAG
Organism: Bacteroidota bacterium; assembly: GCA_048498035.1. GTDB lineage: Bacteria > Bacteroidota > Bacteroidia > Chitinophagales > Chitinophagaceae > CADEDV01. Next base: position 46,676 of record JBEHYT010000018.1, read on the forward strand.
AAATGCGTCGCCAGAAGATCAATGCCCGCATTCGCCAGGCCGAAGAAGGCACGCTGGTGTTCAGGAAACAAAGCATTTTTGGGATCCAGGCCAAAACCGACGGTTACGGCGGCTTTTATGAGCTTGGATTTATGAAAACCAACCGGAAAACCAATATTTTCCGCCTGGATATCACAGAAACCAAACTGGCCAAAGAGGAAAAACAGCTTGATGGCGGCTTTTTCTTCGGAAATCCTTACATAAAAGGAAAAATTAATTACTTCTATCCCGTTACCCTCGGTTTTGGTCAGCAGGTTATCCTCGGACAAAAAGGGAACAAAAACGGGGTGGCTGTTGCCGCCATCTATAACGCCGGACTTTCGCTCGGCCTGCTTCGGCCTTACTACATTACGATCAATAATACCGCCACCAACGAAACGGAAACCATCAAATACACCGGCGACAACGAAACCGAATTCCTGAGCAACAGCGTCATCAGCGGCGGCGGCTTTGGGAAAGGATGGAGCGAGATCAAGATGAAACCGGGCGCCTTTGCCAAAATAGCCATGCGGTTTGACTCAGGGCGGTTTAATGAAACGGTGTCCGGGCTGGAAATAGGCATGAGTATCGAATATTATAGCTCCAAAATCCCCATCATGCTCTACCAGAAGGATAAAAACGCCTTCTTCCAGGGCTATATCGCCTTCATGTTTGGCAAGCGTAAATGATAAGCTTATTTTTGCAGGATGATCGAACTCCCGGTAGTCCCGAATAATAGCGAAGTAGAAACGCGAGTTAAGAAGCCCGACTGGCTTCGGGTAAAACTTCCCATCGGGGAAAATTACAAGCACGTCCGCAGTCTTGTTGATAATCATAAACTGCATACTATCTGCGAAAGCGGAAACTGCCCCAATATGGGTGAATGCTGGGGCGCCGGCACTGCTACATTCATGATCCTGGGCAACACCTGCACCCGCAGTTGCGGATTCTGCGCTGTAGCAACGGGAAGGCCGGAGCCGGTGGATTGGGACGAACCACAACGCGTGGCCGAAGCGATCTACCTGATGAAGGTAAAGCACGCCGTGATCACCTCGGTAGACCGGGATGAACTGAAAGACGGCGGTTCCATCATCTGGCAAAATACGATCCGGGCGGTAAAATCACTGAATCCGGATACTACACTCGAAACACTGATCCCCGATTTTAAAGGGAAAAAAGAAGACATTCAACGCGTTATAGAAGCGGCACCTGAGGTTGTATCACATAATATAGAAACCGTGGAGCGCCTTACCCGCCAGGTTCGCATCCAGGCCAAATACTGGCGCAGTATGGAAGTGATACGTACGTTGAAAGAAGGTGGCCGAAGAACAAAAAGCGGCATCATGCTCGGCCTTGGAGAAACCAAAGACGAAGTGATACAAACGCTGCGCGATCTACAGGCGAATGGTTGCGATGTAGTAACCATCGGTCAGTACCTGCAACCTACCAAAAAGCACCTTCCGGTACAACGATTCGTTCATCCCGATGAATTTGCAGAATATCGTGAACTGGGATATCAAATGGGTCTTGATTATGTAGAAAGTGGACCGCTTGTTCGCTCTTCCTACCATAGTGAACGCCATGTTATAGCAGGCCTTGGCCGGCAGGAGTGGCTCGCAAAACAATAACCCGGAAACGGATGGAATGAAATATTACCTGCGCCACCAGGCAGCTTTTATTATTTTGTTTTTGCTTTCAACCGGCGCTACCGCGCAAACGAATACCTATATTCTCAACGGAGCCGCATCTCAAAATTCCTGCAACTGCTATACACTTACACCGGCATCGCCCACCCAAAGCGGGAGCGTATGGAATGCCAACAAAATAAACCTCAACCTTCCCTTTGATTATATCTTCAACGTATTCCTGGGATGCGCAGACGGCACCGGTGCCGACGGCATCGTATTCATGCTTCAACCGATCAGCACCAGCGTTGGCACTACCGGTGAAGGAATGGGATTTGAAGGAATATCACCCTCAATCGGTATCAGCCTCGACACCTGGCAGAATACAAACCGGAATGATCCGGCTTATGATCACATCAGCATCCAGGCCAACGGCGTTATAACACACGGCAGTGACCTGGCCGGCCCAATACAGGCATCCGCATCCAGCGATAATATTGAAGACTGCCAATGGCATACACTCCGGATTGCATGGGATCCTGTGAACCAGTCGCTGTCAACCTATTTCGACGGACAATTCCGCCTCGAAGCGAGAATTGACCTGGTAGGAACTATCTTCAACAATGACCCGATGGTATTCTGGGGTTTTAGCGGTGGAACCGGCGGCTCGTATAACCTGCAACAGTTTTGCACCGCGTTAAATCCCAACTACCAAACCGATGCCAGCAATAATGCGGTCTGTCTCGGCACACCGGTTTCGTTTTCTAATAGCTCCGAATCCTTCGCGCCCATTGCAACTTATTATTGGGATTTAGGTGATGGCACGACATATACAATACCAAATCCTCCGCCGCATCTGTATGCAACCCCGGGACTTTATCCAGTTAAACTGGCAATTACCGGTTTGGATGGATGTAACAGCGATACATTGCGGAAAACAATTGCCGTGGGTGATTTTCCCGTGGCCGACTTCGAAATTGCCGATACCTGTGCAGGCAAAGCGCCGCGACTGGCCGATGCATCACAAGTGCAGGTAGGTTCTATTAACAGTTGGAACTGGACATTAGACGGTGTGCCGTACTCGCAGGCGCAACTGCCGCAGCTGAACGGTCTTACAGCCGGCAACCACCGGCTGGATCTTTCGGTAGAAAGTAACTACGGTTGTGCGTCGTCGTTAATTTCGAAAAATTTTAGCATTGAGCCGCGACCTGAGATCACCGCATCCGGCATTTCGCCTTGTGTGGGCGACCCTGCACAGCTACAGGCCAGCCAGTTGGACCAGGCAACCACCATCACTTCCTGGGATTGGTCTTTTGGCGACAACAGCGTTGGTACCGGGGATGTAGTACAACACGTTTACCCGGACGCTGTTACTTATCAGGTGAGTGTGGCAGCTACAAGCAACCAGGGATGTGTGTCTGACCCGGTAACCCTGCCTATATCACCAATCCGGGTTATTGCTAACGCCGGTAATGATACCATCGTGGTATTCGGAGATCCTTACAGGTTGCAGGCTTCCGCTTCGCGGAGCGATGGGAACATTACAAACATGTCTTACAACTGGCAACCGGCTACGGACCTGGATGATCCGCAGTTATTGCAGCCAATTGCCACTCCGCAAAATGATATCGACTACCAACTGACTGTTTCGACCCCGGAAGGATGTGTGGCAAACGACGCACTTCATATCACAGTTTTTAAAGGCTCAGCGGTGTATGTGCCAAAAGCATTTACGCCAAACCAGGACGGGCTCAATGACCGGATAAAACCGTATTACATTGGCATCACCAAACTTGCGTATTTCACGGTATTTAATCGCTGGGGCGAAAAAGTCTTTTCTACCACAGACCTGAATGCGGGATGGAACGGTATTTATAAAGGGATAAGTCAGCCAACAGGGGCTTATGTGTGGATGCTGGAGGCAACTGATTTCGTTGGTAAACAGTACAAACTAAAAGGCACGACCACCCTGATCAGGTAATCGCGCCTTGCATGATTTTTAGTAGATCAACTCTGCCATACCAGCGCGCTTGCGCCAAGAATTGCAGCGTCAGATTCCCGCAAATGACTAATGAGCAGCTTCACTTTATTCTGGAATACTTTAATCAGGTTTTCTTCCATGTGATACCGCGTCGGCTTCAGGATATAATCACCGGCGCCGGTTAGTCCGCCAAACAATACGATGGCCTCGGGGCTGGAGAACATGATGGCATTGGCCAGTGAAATACCAAGGATGCGCCCGGTAAATTCAAAAATGTCATGTGCAATTTTATCGCCTTTTACGGCAGCTTCGTACACTGCTTTGGAGTCTAATTTGTCATCGGGGATCTCCCGAAGCAGGGAAGGAGCATCGCTGTTTTTAAGCATTTCCAGCGCGGTGTAGCGCACGCCAGTTGCGGATGCATAGGCTTCCAGCGGGCCCCGTTTGCCCGTACCGGGATGCAGACGTCCGTCGGGAATTACAATGGTATGTCCCAATTCACCTGCAAAGCCGTCAGCTCCGTAAATGAGTTGCCCGTTGGCCACAATCCCACTACCTACACCGGTACCCAGGGTGATCATGATAAAATCCTTCATGCCTTTGGCGGCGCCATACATCATTTCGCCAATGGCGGCTGCATTGGCATCGTTGGTAAGCGTAACGGGCATATTGAATTTAGCCTCTATCAATTTGGCCAGCGGGATAACGCCTTTCCAGGGCAGGTTGGGAGCATATTCAATAGTGCCAGTGTAAAAATTACCATTCGGTGCACCAACACCCACGCCTTTGAAACGACCTTCACCACCCGACTTTTCAATCAGCGGAACGATCGCGTCATGCAGATCATCAATGAAATTATGAACCTCGGGATGCGTTTTTGTCGATAATTCACCGTTAAATAAAAGATTTCCATCCCTGTCTACGATGCCATATTTAGTACCGGTGCCGCCGATATCGATTCCCACGGCCAGCGGCCCGTGAATTGCCTTCGCCATATTATAAATTAATCTATAAAAATTCAAAATGAAAGAGACAACTCAATGGTCTGAAGAAAATGTCTTTTTCTTTTTTGATGCGTTTCTCTATATCGTAATTAATGCCCGCCGCCTCCTTCAAGATGGTCGTAATCGATTCCCTGGGATTTAAGTATTTTTTTCGCCTTAATGGCGTAAAACGCCAGGTAAGTAAAGCAAGCAACACCTACCAGATAAGACCATTGAATTCCAAGAAGATTATCTCCTGCCAAATAGCCTTGTAACAAACTGATAAATCCACCGCCCATGATCATCATGATCAAAAAACTTGATCCTTCATTGGTATGTTTGCCCAGTCCGGCGATAGCTAACGTAAATATACACGGCCACAATGTAGAACAGAATAGACCTACGCTGATGAAAGCATATGCACTGACCATGCCATGAGATAACATCCCTACAAAAAGAGCAGTTATTCCACAAATTGAAAAAATTAAAAGTTGGCGTGCGGGATTTCCTTTACTAAGAATGTCCGCTGCGATCATTGCAAGAATCACAACCGCATAAATGAAAAAAGGTTGAATATCGTGTTTAGCAATTTGATTGATCAACAGGAACACTGCAAAAGCGATATATGGCATCAGGAAGCGCAAGACAGCTTTCGCGCCCTTGCCGATGTTAAATGCGCCAACAGAAGAAGTCCACCGGCCGATCATCAAGCTTGCCCAAAACAACGATACGAATGGTGCAATATTGTTGGTTGATGTTCCGGTGTGCTGTTTCATAAATTCCGGCAGGTTTGATGCCGTAGAAACCTCTACTCCCACATATACAAAAATGGCCACCATTCCCAGCACAAGCTGCGGATACTTCATAACACCAGAGCGATGAACTACTTTGTCTGGCGAAGCGGCTTCGTTATCAGCCATTGCATCAAGGTTAATTGTGTTGGGAACGCTGGAGAATTTAAAAACAATTGCTGCAAGAAGAAATGCCGCACCCAGGATAAGATAGGGCACTTTTACGCTGCTAATGCTTGCTTCCGAACTGCTGGCTGTTACCGAGCCAAATATGGCAAGGCTCACGAGTATAGGACCAATCGTTGTTCCAAGATTATTAATGCCGCCAGCCATACTTAATCGTTGTGAGCCCTGTTTTGGATTGCCCATCACAATCGCAAGCGGATTAGCCGCTGTTTGTTGTAAGGAAAAGCCAAGACCAACGATAAATAAACCCGTGATCATAAGGCCAAAAGATGCCTGCTGGGCGGCCGGGTAAAACAATAGTGAGCCAAGGGCAGACACAACGAGTCCGAGGGCAATCCCATTTTTATACCCAAGCCTGTTCAGGATATCACCGCCGGAAGCCTTTGAAATTAAAAAATAAATCAGTGATCCGACTGTGTAAGCTACATAAAAAGCAAACGAAACCATTTGTGACTGCCACTGCGCAAGGTTTAGTTTCTCTTTAAAAACCGGAATAAGGATGTCGTTAGAGGCAGCTACAAAGCCCCAGAAAAAGAAAACGCTGATGAGGACTCCGAACTGCGACCATTTAGTTTGTTGATTCATAGCAATCGAAGAGTTTGATTTGATGATGCGCTCAAAATAAGCCAAATTTCAATGCTAATGAAAAACAACTGTTAGGACAGTACAGGATGGTCTCCTGCAACCGATTGCTGGTTCAGCCACCAGCTCTGCACCCTCCATGGCAAAAGAACACGCTCCTATCTTTTCAGCTCTCGAAAATCCTTGCGGCTTTTTTCCTAATTTACAGCATGGAGATAATTCACGTAGCAGCAGAATGCTACCCGGTAGCAAAAGTGGGCGGACTGGGTGATGTAGTAGGCGCACTTCCCAAATACCAGGCAAAACTGGGCCACGTAGCCAAAGTGGTAATGCCCATGTACCGTACCCCATTCCTCTATAAACATCAATGGGAACTGGTACATGAAGGCGGCCAGCAACTCGGTTCCCACTTCTTCCATTATAGCGTTATCCGTGAAAAAACAAATGAACTTGGATATGATCTCTACCTGGTAGACATCAATGGACTTACCGACCGCGAAAAAGTATACGGCTATGAAGACGATACCGAACGCTTTGTGGCCTTCCAGATAGCCGTGTGCGACTGGATCAGCAAATGGCAACATAGCCCGGATGTAATCCATTGCCATGACCATCAAAGCGCGCTGATTCCATTTATGATGAAGTACTGCTATGCGTTTCGAAACCAGCTTGCCGACATCCCGAGCATCCTTACCATCCACAATGCGCAATACCAGGGATGGATCGGTTGGGAAAAATATTATTATATACCTGCATACGATGCGCGGCACTGGGGTTTGCTCGACTGGGATCATTGCATCAACTCACTCGCCGCCGGTGTAAAATGCGCCTGGCGCGTAACCACGGTAAGTAACAGCTACCTGGATGAAATGCGATCCGCTGCCAACGGACTGGAACAACTCTTCGGTTTTGAACAGGGAAAAAGTTACGGCATCCTGAACGGTATCGATACACAGGTATGGAACCCCGCAACGGATTCGCTCATCAGCAAAACTTACGACCAGGAACTGGTAGAGAAGGGGAAACGGAAAAATAAGAAAGAACTGGCCGGCATGTTTGGACTGGACCCCGATAAGCCGCTGATCACATTTATCGGCAGGCTGGTAGGAGAGAAAGCTGCAGACCTGCTGCCCGAAGCCATCAGCCAGTCGATCTACCAGCACCACGGCAATGCCAATTTTCTCGTATTAGGCTCCGGCGATACACAGCTTGAAGACCGCCTGGATCACATGAAACACCAGTTTTCCGGTTACTACAACGCTTATATCGGTTACAACGAACAACTGAGTCACCAACTCTATGCGGGGTCAGATTTCCTGCTGATGCCGAGTCGTGTGGAACCTTGTGGACTTAACCAGATGTATGCACTTCGCTACGGAACCGTGCCCATGGTGCGCAGCGTTGGCGGATTGAAAGACACCATCACTGATTTTGGAGATTGGCAGGGATTTGGCATACGTTTCGACCAGGCATCGGTGGGCGATATCACCTACTCAGTAGGCCGCGCCATTGATCTTTATACCAATAAACCTGAACAATATTCCTGGATACGCCGGCACATGATGACCATCGATCATTCCTGGGACGGCGCCGCCGGGCAATACATCGAATTATATCGCGCCGCGCGCGGCGCGATATAATTCGCAGGTAAGAATTAAAAAACGAACAGGGAAAAAGGAAAAAGACATTTTTAACGTGAATAGTACGTTGGTACGCAGAATTGACCGAACTATTTTGCGCTCATGAGTAAACCGGACAACGTGCTTGCCACTAAAAGTTTTGAATTTGCAGTTCGGATAGTGGATTTATATAAGTACCTTTTAGGGGTAAAACGCGAATTTGTTCTTTCCAGGCAGCTATTAAAAGCAGGAACAGCAATTGGCGCGATGATCAATGAAGCCGAATTTGCGGAAAGTAGAGCTGATTTTATACATAAGTTTCACATCGCCATAAAAGAGGCAAATGAAACAGTATATTGGTTGCGGCTACTATTTCGAACCGGTTTTATAGATGAAAAAATACATGAGTCAATGCGGAAAGAAGGTTTGTCCCTTATTCGAATCCTGGGCGCAAGTCTTAAAACCTTAAAGAGCAAAACAAATAATTTTTAACCTTTCACTGGTAAATTTTTAATTTCAATATTAAGCGACTGCGCTGCTTTGTAATTTTTTAATATGGCAATCCGAACTATCACCCACTCACGAGAAATCCTTTCCGTAATACTTGGCGGAGGAGCAGGATCACGTCTTTACCCATTAACCGCAAGCCGCTCCAAACCTGCGGTACCCATCGCCGGGAAATACCGACTGGTAGACATTCCTATTTCCAATTGCCTCAATAACGGCATCGGGCGGATGTTTGTGCTCACGCAATACAATTCCGCCTCGCTCAACCGGCATATCAAAAATACCTACCACTTCAGCGCTTTCAGCAAAGCCTTTGTTGATATCCTGGCGGCCGAGCAAACGCCCGACAATCCCGCCTGGTACCAGGGAACAGCAGATGCCGTACGACAAGGACTGCGGCATATAGAACCTTTCGACAGCGACTATATCCTGATCCTTTCCGGCGACCAGCTTTATCAAATGGACTTCGCCGAAATGCTCGATAACCATAAGGCGCTGGGCGCCGATATTTCCGTGGCCACCATTCCTGTGGCCCAGCGCGAAGCGCCGGAATTTGGGATTCTTAAATCAGACAGCGGACTGATCACTTCATTTGTCGAAAAGCCGAAGAAAGATATCCTGGCGGATTGGGTAAGTGATACCGGTGAAGAAATGGAGGCCGCCGGTCGCGTGTACCTGGCGTCCATGGGCATTTATATCTTTAATCGCGACCTGCTTTTTGATATGCTGCGGCATGAATTTAAAGATGCCACAGATTTTGGGAAGGAGATCATTCCTCAGTCCATCGACAAATACAAGGTTGCCAGCTACCAGTATTCAGGATACTGGACAGATATCGGAAATATTTATTCTTTCTTCGAAGCCAACCTGGAACTAACGAAAGACGTTCCGGATTTTAATATGTTTGATAATGAACGGACCATCTACACCCGTTCCCGTATGCTGCCACCGGCAAAGATCAGCGGCACCACGCTGGAGAAAACACTGATCGCCGAAGGATCCATTATCAACGCTTCGCGAATTGAACATTCCGTGATCGGCATCCGCTCCCGCGTAGGGCACGGCAGCACCATTGTCAGCACCTATATCATGGGTAGCGACTATTACGAAACCATCTCAGACATCGCACGGGTGCAGGAAAAAGGAATTCCGTTTTTGGGTGTGGGCGACCGCTGCTATATCAAAAATGCGATCCTCGATAAAAACGTCCGCATCGGCAATGACGTGCGGATCAATGGTGGCACACATCTCGACAACCAGGACCATGCACTCTTTACAGTAAAGGATGGGATCGTTGTGATCAAAAAAGGAGCCGTGATACCCAATGGATTCGTGATCTAATATCACAATTCAACGGTTTTCAGTGTTTTAGTACCCGGCCGGCAAAAGCTTTGTGTATTTGGTACATATTACATATCTTCCGGGTCAATACCTAAAACGATTGCTATGTCCACTGCTTTTGCGGGTGCAAAACCCCGTTTAACCCTTTCCCAGATCATCAACATGAGCGTTGGTTTTTTCGGGATCCAGTTTGGATGGGATCTCCAGCGCGCCAATATGGGCAGCATTTATGAAAACCTCGGCGCTCACCCGGAATCCGTTCCACTTCTTTTCCTCGCCGCACCTCTTACCGGCCTCATCGTACAGCCTCTTATCGGCTATATGAGTGATCGTACCTGGCATCCCAGGTGGGGACGTAGACGGCCTTACTTTTTGGTTGGCGCCATTCTTAGCTCCATCGCCCTCGTATTAATGCCACAGAGCAGCATGCTCTGGATGGCCGCGGGCCTGCTTTGGGTGTTGGATACGTTTGGAAACGTTGCCATGGAACCGTTCCGCGCTTTTGTTACCGATAAACTCCCGGACAACCAGGTGAACCGCGGCTTTGTAATGCAAAGCCTCATGATCGGTATCGGCGGATTTATCGCATCCTCATTACCATTTGTACTCAATGAAGTTTTCCATAAAGAAAACACAGCAGTAAAAGGCTCCATTCCAGACAACGTAAAATGGTCTTTTTATATCGGTGCATTCTTCTTCCTCGCCGCAGTGCTGTATACCGTATTCACAACCAAAGAATATCCGCCGCCGGCGGAAATGGAAAAAAAGAACGATAAAAAAGGGCTGTTCAAAGAACTGGGTGAAGCGCTTCGTGAAATGCCTTCCCAAATGAAGCGCGTAGCGGTTGTCCAGTTTTTCACATGGCCGGGTCTCTTCCTGATGTGGTTCTACTACGCACAGGCTGTTGCAATACACGTATTTCATGGGGTTGATGGCAATGACAAAGTTTTTGCGCATGGTCGCGACTTTGCCGGCCTCACACTCGGCTTTAGCAACCTGTACATCTTTGGTTTTTCATTTATCCTTCCCTTTATCGCCAATAAACTTGGGCGTAAATGGACCCATAGTCTCTGTCTCGTTTGCGGCGCCATCGGCCTTATTTCAGTAGGTGCAGTAACTCCGGAGCAACCTTATATGCTCTACGTTTGCATGGTTGGCGTTGGCATTGCGATGGCCAGCATTTTATCCATGCCCTATGCCATGCTCAGCGGCTCTCTTCCCCGCAACCGTGTAGGAATCTATATGGGCATCTTCAATTTCTTCATCGTATTACCCGAGATCATCGCTTCCCTGGGCTTTAAAGGAATAATGCGGGATGTATTGCACAACAACCGGCTGCTCGCCGTTCAATTGGGAGGAGGCCTTTTTCTGCTGGCAGCATTGCTATGCATTTTACTGGTAAAACAAAATCCCGCGCCAGACCCGGTGCTGGAAGAAAAAATTGAAATGGACGAAAAAAGATCAATCTGAGCGTATGAAAAAAAGTCTCTTCATCAGTTGTTTTCTCCTGCTGGCAGGAATGGCTTTTTGCCAGGATATATATCCCACCCACTGGTGGGTGGGAATGAAAGAACCCAAACTGCAACTGATGATCCATCGTGACCGCGTAGCGATGGAAAAAGTTACCATGAAAGCTTACCCGGGCGTTCGGCTGGTGCAACAACATAAAGTTGAAAATCCGAATTATCTTTTCCTGGACCTGGTGATCGACAAAAACGCGAAGCCCGGGAATATCCAGTTCAGGATAGACAACCTGCAATCCCCCGAAGCAGCCGGCTTTCATACATTCACCTATGCACTCCACGCGCGCAACCCCAACGATGGCCGTACAAGAGTGCAGGGCGTTACCGCCAAAGATTTCATCTACCTGATGATCCCCGACCGGTTTTCCAATGGCGATCCATCTAACGATACCATCGCTTCTTACCGGGAAAGAGCCAACGACAGGAACAATCCATTTACCCGCCATGGCGGCGATTTCAAAGGCGTAACCGACCACCTGGATTATTTCAACCAACTGGGCATTACCACCATTTGGATGACACCCGTTATCGAAAACAACACCAGCCTGATGGGAGAGCAGGGGCATTCCATTGCCGGATACCACGGCTACTGGTTCACCGACCATTACCAGGTAGATAAACGCCTGGGTGGAAATGAAGGCTATAAAGCGCTGTGCGATGACTTGCACCTGCATGGCATGAAGGTGATCCAGGATGCAGTATACAATCACGTTAGCAAACAACATTGGTTTATCCTGGACCCGCCAATGAAAGACTGGATCAACAACTGGCCAAAATTTACAACACCCAACCACCGGGAAGAAGTGCTGTTTGATCCCTACGCGTCTGCCTATGACCGCAAGATCATGCTCGATGGCTGGTTTACAGATCATCTCCCGGACCTGAACCAGCGCAACCCCTATGTAGCCAATTTCCTGGTACAACATGCCATTTGGACCACCGAAGAATATGGTATCGATGGCTGGCGCGTAGATACCTACAAATACTGCGACGAAGCATTTTTGAATCGCGTGAATACAGCCCTGGAACGGGAATTCCCGCACATCACCGTTTTTGGAGAAGCCTGGGTAAATTCGATCATCGGCAATGCCTATTTTACCCGCAATAAAATTGGTTCTCCGTTCAAACACAACGCACAGGGAGTGATCGACTTCCAAACCTGCTTTTCCATGCTGGCAGGAATGAATGAACCCTTTGGATGGACAGCCGGGGTAAATAAGATTTATATGACCATGGCCCAGGATGTTGTGTACGAGCAACCGATGAATAATTGCATTTTCCTCGATAACCACGATATGGACCGCGTATTCTCTGTAGTGGGAGAGAAGTGGCAAAAATTGAAAATGGGTATCAACTGGCTGCTTACGCTTCGTGGTATTCCACAACTGTATTACGGCACCGAAGTGCTGATGAAGAATTTTAAATCAACAACAGATGCCATGGTGCGCGAAGATTTCCCGGGCGGATGGAAAGAAGATAAGGTGAATAAATTTACAGCAGCCGGCAGAACGCCGCTAGAAGACAGCGCATTTACCTATATCAGCGCCCTGGCGCGCTTTCGAAAAACATCACCGGCCCTAACTATCGGAAAAACCATGCAGTTTATTCCAAAAGACGGCGTTTATGTGTATTTCCGCTATAGCAGCGGACAAACCATTGCGGTAATTGCAAATACCGGAGAGCATGCTGCTACACCCGACTGGACACATTTTGAAGAGCGAACAAAAGGCTATTCCCAACTGCGCGATGTAGTGACGGGCGAAAAAATGCCTATGCAGGATTGGACGATACAACCAGGGGAAAGCCGGGTGTTGGAGCTGGAAAAATAACCCGCCATATTCCGGAATAATAATGACGTGTGCCGGTTATAGGAAAATGTTCCAGATCGACATTTGGCCCCACTGACCCCAATCCGAAGTTGCCTTCTCCGCACTGGCCCGAAGTTCCTGCGCCTTTCGCTTTTTGCCCTTGGTGGGTGGGGTAACGATGCGCGTGTTTACACCATTTACTTCCAGTTTTGTAGCGATCCAGCTGGTAAACATCCGCGGAATAGTAACCCCCAGGATCATCCCCGGTAATCCATGCAATCCCATCGGTCCGCCACTCACGGTTATTTCATCCGTATAGAAAGCAAATACGTAAACGCTGTCGAACAAGATCCCGGTAGCCTTCCGGCAATTGAAACCGGCGATCTCCCTCGTTTCAGTGGGTGATAATTTCCAGTCAATTTTCATCAGGGAATCAGACAATAAATAAGTATCTCCAAAAACTGCCTTTTGGTCCGTGTACGTACCCGCCCGGTAGTCACTGTACCATACATCTTCATCAGCTGAGCCATCATCAAACGGGAGTTTGGTGCGCTCATCCCGGTGATCCAGTTTGTAAAAGCCCTGGTTATTGGCAAACGTGAGATGGTAATAGCTGGTCGAAAATTGAGGAATTTTGTCTTTGAACATTTCCGCCCAAATGCCATCTCCAAATGCCTTATGATTATTAACCCGCACTTCATACTCCACCATGCCTTCATTCAGAAATTGCTGCGCACCCGCAAAAAATGGGGTCACCGCCAGGCAAAGTATAATAAGATGTTTTTTCATGTTCCTTATTTTTTAACTAAAAGCCGGCAGGTTTGCCGTTCTTGGAAATATTCCAGGTTAATGTCAGCAGCCAGAACCTACGCAATGTAGTATAGTAAGATTCCTGGAAGCTGTAACTGTCGAAATTGCGACGATAGCCACGGTTCTGGTTCAATATATCATAAATACCAAATTTCAGCTCAAGATCATTATTCTTGAAAAACCGGCGTGTGACCGTTGCGTCAATTTTAGTGTAATTCGTTTGCTGTGAAAAACGCGGATCTTTTTGCCGCAGTTCCATATCCAGCTTTGTTCCGATTTCAAATTTCTTTGGCAGCGTTACACGACCTTCCCCCCACAAATCAAATTGCCAATAGTCGGCATTTGCGGCGCTGTTAACCGTGGCGGCAGAATGATTCCAGGAAAAACTCGGACTAAGGTAAAAGTCGTATTTGTTTTCTTTGTTCTTTGCCAGGTTCACATTAAGTCCATAGCTGCTTGTTGTTGTCTGGTTGCGAACGCCGTTTACAAAATCAATGTTCCTGGAAATCGATCCACTCGGTCCAACACCAACGCGAATTTTTGTTTCGCCCAGCTTGAAACCATAATTGCCATCTAAACGGAGATAATATTCGCCGCTCGCATTCACCGTTTGATAGGTACGCCGTCCCAGGCTATCTACTACGCTCGACTGCACAAACGCATTTTGCGTAGTGGAAAAGCTCAGGTCCGACCAGATATTTTTTTCCTTCAACACATTGTATGAATTATAGCTGATGTCAAAATTGTGGCGGAAGGATTGATCCAGGTTGGGATTACCCAGGTAAATATTCAATGGGTCAGTATTTACCTTTATCGGCTGCAATTGCGAAAGACTCGGCGCAGTGCTCGATCCCGTGTAATTAAAATGCAGGTTCTGGCTGGGCTTGAATTTGTAATTAAAAGACGCCCGCGGGAAAAAGTTGGTATAGTTGTACGGCGTGGTTAGCTGATCAGTAATATTTTTCTGTACAAAATGACTAAAGCCAACGGCTGCGCCAAACGAATAATTATATTTCTTTTTATTCATCCGGAAATTGAGCCCCGGGGTATGCACCGTACGGTCAAAAACATAGGAATTACTCAGGGAATCAATCAGGTTTTCATATTTGCCATCCGGTGAGCGGCCATTGCTGATCCGGTCACTACTGTTTGTATTGTAAGAAAGAAGATAGCTGGCTTCCAGGTAAAATGTTTTGGACAACGGCTCCGTGTACGCAATTTTGGTATTGATGCCCGTACCGGAACTGTTATTGATATTTTGCTGATCAATCGTATCGGCCAGGGCCAGCACACCTTTGTCAAAATACCTGTTCAATGAATAGAGATATCCGTTGTTATTGGATTCACTCCAGCTAAAATCCGTATTTACCGATAGCGTTCGCGAGATCTTATGAAATTTGTGCCGCCACAGCAGCGTCGCATTTACCGCGCTGTTGTCAGACCTGGAATTATTGCTTTGACGGCTATTATTGATCGTATCCCCTGAATTGGCCAGCGACTCTGAGTAGAGATCCGAAGTCGTTTTGATATTCTTTTTGTTGAACTGCGCCGTTAATTTCATGCTGTTGAGGGAATCCAGGTTAAAATCCATGGTAAGGTTCACCGCCTGCTTTACCGTCGAATTAAAACGGTTTGAACTGCTGTTGGTGCTCCAACTGCTATCGGGCAAAAACACCTGGGAATAGGTTCTGGTTTCACCCGGCGCATTCACCTTCGTCACTTTGTAGCTTGTATTTACAGACTGCTTATTGTCTTTTCCAAACTTATCGGAATAATGCAATCCGCCATTCCAGTTTTGCGGAATGCCGCCTGATCCGTCGCCGTAACCGTCTCCACTACCTGAAGAGATAAAATAAATACCTCCATCATCCGTAATTCCACTCTGCACGCCTTCCAGGCCCCCGCCGTAGTTTTGTGCATCCTGCCAGTCAAGGTTCGTTTGGCCGGTATTACTCATAATGCCATAGGCCGCCATTTTTCGCTTGTTGCGGAAGGAGTTGATCATCGCGGAATTATTGTATTTATCTTTCAGTCCGCCGCCCAGTTCCACTTTGCCGAAATAGCCTTTTTGCTGTTTCATTTTCAGGTTAATGGTCTTGTCTTTTACACCATCATCAATACCGGTAAATTCAGCCTGGTCACTTTTTTTATCAAATACCTCTACTTCCTTCACCGCATCAGCCCGCAAATTTTTAGTAGCAATACCCGGATCACTTCCAAAAAACTCCTCGCCATCCACCAATACTTTTTTCACCCGTTCACCCATTGCCGTGATCTTTCCATCCCGGTCAACAGATATGCCCGGCAACCGCCGCAATAACTCTTCCACATTCGCGCCCGGGCGCACCCGGAAACTGTCTGCCGTGTACACCACCGTATCACCTTTCACCCGTATTGGTGAGCCGCTGCGGATAATTACTTCTGCCAGTAATTTGGTTTTGGGGGTTACAAATAAGGTTCCGAGATCAGAAATCCCCGGTTTTACATCCAGGTTGTCGAAATAATCACCCATATACGGGTGCGTAATCATCAGCAAATAAGGTCCGGGAGCCGGCAATTGCGCAGTGAATTGCCCCTGTTTATCAGTGCGTGTAAATTGAACAAGTACAGAATCTGCAGGCCTCAAAAATGCAACCACCGCATTGGCAGGTATCCTGTTCTCTACGGAATCCCGCAGGGTGCCTTTAATTTGGGAAGTTTGTGCGAAGGAAACCAGGCTGCAAATAATAAAAAACGAAAAGAGCAGGTGTTTTCTCATAGCTAAAGTTGGTTTGGCCGTGTTGGTCAGGTTTTTGCGACGCTAAATTGCTATAAATTAGCAATTACTACCTACCGTTGGTGTACATTTATTTGTTAAAAATCCCGCACACATGGCAGCCAGGAAGAAAAACAATGCTGAAGGCAGAAAAAAAAAGCTGGCCGCACCAACTGAAGGCAACCAGGCCAACTTACCCGCCAGCTATGAAGAGCGGCATTTTATACATACTGATTTATCCGTATGGAATTACACACTGCTTTCAGAAGAAGATATTATCAATTTCCAAAACGGAACACATTACCGCCTCTATGAAAAATTTGGTTCGCATGCCATACAGGTAATGGGGAAAACAGGCCTGTATTTCTGCGTATGGGCACCGAATGCAACCGAAGTTTCTGTTATCGGCAACTTTAATGATTGGGCCACCGGCCAACATCCACTGCATCCACGCTGGGACAAAAGCGGCGTCTGGGAAGGATTTATTCCGGGCCTGCAATACGGTGAAACCTACAAATACCATATTACCGGGTACGCGGGACGCAAACAGGACAAAGGTGACCCCTTTGCACGCTTCTGGGAAAAGCGCCCCCATACCGCCAGCATTGCCTGGGATACCTGGTACGAATGGAATGACAAGGATTGGATGCGCGGACGGAAAAAAAATAATAGTCTCCATGCTCCCTGGAGCGTATATGAAGTACACCTGGCCAGCTGGCAACGCCCCAACCCCGAAGATGAAGAAAGTTATAACTCCTATGATCAGATAACTGAACGGCTGGTGCCCTATGTGAAAGAAATGGGATTCACACACGTAGAACTCATGCCCGTAATGGAATATCCATACGACGGAAGCTGGGGCTACCAATGCACCGGCTATTTTGCGCCAACCTCAAGATTTGGAAACCCGCAGGGACTCATGAAACTGGTCGAAGCATTTCACCAGGCAGGCATTGGTGTAATACTCGACTGGGTGCCATCACACTTTCCTTATGATGCTCATGGTCTTTTTATGTTCGACGGAACACATACCTACGAGTATGCAGATATGCGGAAAGGATATCATCCCGACTGGAACTCTTATATCTTTAACTATAAACGAGGTGAGGTTAAATCATTCCTGATCAGCAGCGCCCGCTATTGGTTCGACCTGTTTCATATCGACGGCATCCGGGTAGATGCGGTTAGCTCCATGCTTAAACTGGATTACTCCCGCAAGGAAGGGGAGTGGGAACCCAATGAATTTGGGGGAAATGGTAACCTCGAAGCCATCGCATTTATCAAAGACCTGAACGAAACACTGTTTCGCGATTTTCCCGATACACAAACCATTGCTGAAGAAGCCACCGACTGGCCTGGCGTTTCCAAACCGACCTGGCAGGGCGGCCTTGGATTTGGTATGAAATGGATGATGGGATGGATGCACGATACACTAGACTATTTCAAACTCGATCCGCTGGCGCGACAGTTTCAGCAAGACAAATTTTCGTTTAGTATGATGTACTACTACGACGAAAATTTTATGCTTCCGCTTAGTCACGATGAAGTAGTACACGGCAAAAGCCCAATGCTCTATAAAATGTCGGGCGATGAATGGCAAAAGTTTGCCAACCTGCGCTTGCTCTATACGTACATGTGGACCCATCCCGGTGCCAAACTGCTGTTCATGGGAAATGAATTCGGCCAAACCTCGGAATGGAATTATAAGTCGGAACTTGATTGGAAGCTGCTGCAATACGACCTGCACCGCCAACTGCAGCACTGCGTCCGCGACCTCAACCAGTTGCTAAGGAACCACCCGGCCTTTTTCCGTGAACAGTTTGATCCGGCCGGTTTTGAATGGATCGACCTGACCCACCGGGAACAATCGGTGATGGTATACAGGAGAAAAGGAAAGCGTAAGTCAGACGACTGCCTGGTTATTTTAAACATGACACCGGTAGTGCGGTACGACTGGGCAATTGAGCTAAGTGGAAAGCCTTATAAGCAGGAAATTTTCAACAGCGACAGTGCGGAATATGGGGGGGCAGGGGATGTATTTAACCCGGAAATAAGATGGGAATCAGTGGATAAGCATACGAAGCGATACCGGTTGCTCGTAAATTTACCCGCCCTGGGTGGAATAGTTCTAGCATAATCTACTATTTTGGAACGATATTCGCTTTGAATGCCGCGTCAGGTTCTGAAAAGTTAAAACTTAAATCTATCTTGTGATGTCTTACAAGAGAGTAATCCAATTAAAAGTCAACCCTATGATCCGTAAAATCCTGTTCCTGAGTGCAATCCTGCTATCCGCAGGCTTCGCATTCTCTCAAAACCTGGCCAATCAACTGGCCCCCGCAGCCACTGGCAACACAGACAGCGCCGACTTCTTCCTTCAAAAAGGACTTCTCGAAAAGCAAAATGGTCGCCGGCTGGAATCCCTCAAAAATTTTGAAAAAGCATACAAGTTTGATGCTTCCAACAAAGCAGTTGTAACTGAACTGGCGTCTGCCTACCTGGATCTGCGCCGGTACAACAATGCTAAAGAAACATATAAGCACCTGCTTGACCTGGGCGATGCATCGGCAGCCAATTACAAACAATTGCTGACGCTTTCATTCCAGCTTCGCCAGCAGGACGATGTATTGCTCTATGCCGCCAAACTGAAGCAGGTAGATCCATCTGAAAAAGTTGCATTCTACATTGGTAAAACGCAATACGACCAGGACAACTATGGTGAAGCGATCCGTAACCTGAATGAAGCGGCAAAAGAAGAACCTGCAAATGCTGAAGTGCCATACATGATTGCACATAGCTACGCAGACATGATGAACTACAAACAGGCAATTCCCTATTTTCAGAAAGCGATAGAAATGCAGCCCGACAAAGCTTACTGGATCTATGAACTGGGATTAATCTGCTACGCGATGCATGATGATCAGAATTCCCTTAAATATATCCTGCTGGCAGGTGAGAAGGGCTATAATCGCGACAACGATTACCTGGAGAACCTCGGCATTGCCTACCTCAACGTTGGAGACCTGGACAATGGTGTAAAGATCATGGATGAGATCCTGAAAAGAAAACCCAGTGACCTGAACATCCTCAATATGGTGGCAGAAGCCTATTACTATAAGAAAAAATATGACCAGGCCATCGACTATTGGGATCACGTGCTGGAATATGACAAGCAAAATGCTTCCGCGCTCTACATGATCGGTATGGCCTATCAGAAGAAAGGCGAAAAAGAAAAAGGACAATTACTGTGTGATAAAGCCATTGAAATGGATCCAAGCCTTCAAAGCCTGAAACAGAAAAAACAAATGGCCGGACTCTGATCCCCGCCACGAATGCATAAAAAAATTGCCGGCGCTTGTTCAACACAAGACCGGCAATTTTCTTTTAGCTCCTTCGGGCAATGGAGAAATGTCGTTTTTTTACACAGGCGGGATTACATCCGCTCCGGCACCTGTACGCCTAACAATGCCATTGCTGTTTTCAATACATGGGCAGTAGTGGCAATCAATTGCAGGCGCAATTCCTTTTTGGTTTCCGATTCTGCTTTCAGCACCTTGTGTTTGCCATAAAATGAATTCAATAGCTGTGCTACATTAAATGCATATATAGCAACTAAAGACGGGTTGTGTTCTTCTCCCGCCTGCTGTAGCACCGCCGGGAACTGTTCCAGGATCAGCGCCAGGTCTTTTTCTGCAGGAAGCAACGCTTCCGCCGGTAACGCCGTTCCAGCAGGAGCCGCATCCCGTAATATCGACCGGCTTCGCGCGTGCGCATATTGAATAAAGGTGGCCGTAAAGCCCTGGAGGTCTATCGATTCTTCAGGATTAAAGACCATCTTCTTTTTCGGATCTACACGCAGCAGGTAAAATTTAATACCACCGGTTCCAATCATCTCATATAACGACTGCAGCTCCGTTTCTGAAAAATGCTGCGTCTTTACCTTGCCCTGCTCTTCGGTTTTCAGTTGCGCCTGGCGATGCATCTCATCCAATAGATCATCAGCATCCACTACGGTACCCTCCCGGCTTTTCATTCTGCCGCTGGGTAGCTCCACCATGCCATAACTGAGATGGAAAATCCCGTCTGCATATGGCTTTTTCAATTTCTGCAGAATGAACTTCAACACCTTCATGTGATAATTCTGCTCATCCGCGATTACATAAATACTCTGGTCGTATGGGAAGTCGCGGTACTTTTCTTCTGCCAGTCCCAGGTCCTGCGTAATGTATACAGATGTACCGTCTTTACGAAGTACCAGTTTTTCATCCAGTCCCTCAGCCGTCAGGTCAATCCAGGTGCTGCCATCTTCCTTTCGGTAAAAAACACCATCTTTTACGCCTTCTTCCACAAACCGTTTTCCAGGCAGATAAGTTTCACTTTCGTAATACCATTTATCAAAATCACTTCCAATCCGTTTATAGGTTACAGCAAAACCTTCATACACCCAGCTATTCATTGTTCGCCACAATTCCATTACTTCAGGTTTGCCGGCTTCCCAGTCGAGCAACATCTGCTGTGTTGCCTTCATAATCGGCGCTTCTTTTTCCGCTTCTTTTTTATCCATCCCGCCGGCCACCAGTTCATCTATCTGTCGCTTGTATTCATCGCTAAAGCGAACATAATAATCGCCTACAAAATGGTCGCCTTTAATGCCTGCGCTTTCCGGTGTAGCGCCATTGGCAAACAGTTGCCAGGCAATCATACTTTTACAAATATGAATGCCGCGGTCATTCACCACACAGGTTTTAAATACATCATAACCGTTAGCCTTCATGATCTCCGCTACACTCCATCCCAGGAAATTATTCCGTAAATGTCCCAGGTGAATAGGCTTATTGGTATTGGGAGATGAATATTCAACAATCACCTTCCTGCCATTGGAAGGTTGATATCCGAACCGCGAATCAGTATGGGAATGCTGTATAAAGTCTAGCCAGAATGCATCTGCAATCACCAGGTTCAAAAACCCCTTGATCACATTATAAGAATGAAACAGGTTGGGATAGCGTTCCGTAAGCCGGCTGCCAATCTCATTGCCCAACAGCTCGGGGGATTTCTTCAGGCTCTTGATAAACCCGAAAAGCACCAGCGTATAGTCGCCCTCAAATTCAGCATTCGTGCGGTTAATGGTAAGATCTTCCGGCTTTCCCGTCCAACCGTACAACTCCTGCAACGTTTCTGCGATGATCGGCTTTATCTTGCTTACAATTGTCATTCCGAACTGTTTTGGCGGCAAATTTACAAATATTATGGCCTGGCTGCTAACAACTTAACAGGGTTCTGCGTTTTGACTTATTTTTGTAGCCGCATGCGTCGTCACATTCACAATGCCCGGGACTTCCTGGTTCCGCTACTCGATTTTTTTTATCCGCCGTTCCGGAAGTTCATGTCGGTACAAACGTTCCGTTATGCCGCCTGCGGCGGAATTAATACCGTAATGAGCCTTGGGTTTTATTTCGTGGCCTATAAATATATTCTCCACGAACAGGATCTTCATCTCGGCTTCTTTGCTTTTAAATCCCACGTAGCAGCCCTCATCATTTCTTTCTGCTTTGCGTTTCCCTTTGGCTTTTTCCTGATGAAATACCTGGTCTTCAGTGATTCTACCATGCGGGGCAGGGTACAACTGATCCGTTACCTGATGGTGTACGTCTTTAATCTTTTCCTCAATTACCTGCTGCTGAAACTGACCGTGGAAGCCATGCATATCTATCCGCCACTGGCACAAATAGTAACCACCATCGTTATTATCTTCTTCAGCTATATCGCGCAGCGACATTTCACCTTCCGCATTCGCAATGCCGAAAAAGAACTTATAGACTAAAGGGAATAGATTCCACGCTTACCGACAAATTACCGGTACAATTGCTCCGGATCACTAGGTGTTTTTCCATTGGGTAAATGCCAATCAGGCCCAGGCTATTGATGCTTCCGGAACTCCGGATACCCTTGATCCATTCCTGGTTGATCTGCTGGTTCAACATCGTTTTAGCAGAATCCAGGTAGGATGAAAGATCATACCGCGCATACTTGCTGATTTCCGCCGTGATCTTTTTACTAAAGAGCCAGTCGGCCGCTTTCAACAGCGCATCTTTCGACTGGATATCAAAATCAATATCCCGTACTTCCAGCATTTTCCGCGCAGCATCATACACAGGCTTGCCCAACAGGTAAAAAGTACCATTGTCAGTGCCGCCAAAATCAACCCGGATAATAATACGCTCATTGCCGGCACCCATCAATTTACATTCTTTAATCACGAATTTTTTGCGCACCGGACCTTTATTAAAATCAAATTCCTTTCCACGTACCTGCGCATTGAGAATGTTCGTCAGCGAATCATAATGCAATACAGCGTCGAGGAAAATATTGAAGCCGGAACGGTTGCCAAAATCAGCAAGCGGGGGAATCCAGGAACCTTTTTCCGCCGGTTTTTCAAAACTGATGACCGGCTGCGCCGAAAGACCAAGCACCACATTCAACGAATCATTTTTTGCAAAAAGACCATTAATGCGAAGTCGTTGCGGATTGATCTGAAGCCATCCCATACCGTACAGGGAATAAACCTGGTTCAACTGGTCCCAAACCTGCTGAAACCTGGATTTGAGATCCACCAACCCGTAATTTTTTTCCAGGTCAGACCGGGACGCATCCAACTCCGTTTTAATACCGTTTAGCACCTGGGTCGTAATGTCCTGGTTCCAGAAACACACTTCGCATTTGTCAATCGCCTTCGGCTCATTACGCACGAAGTTCATTTTGATCTTGTAATCAGGAAGAATGGTAGCACTATTGGTAAACGACAGCGTTACCCGTCGCTCTGCTTCATCAAAGCCGCAGCGGCAGGGCGCCGTCCACGGCGAAAAAGCAATACCGGCCACACAGCCGCGCGTTGACCCGATAATGCGATAATAACCCGTAAATCCAAGCGTAAGCGCATTACCTGCTGCTTTCATCTGCAGCGGCCCCCGCCGAAACGTATACTTATACCGGACAGAACAGCCGTCATACACCCAGTCGTCAGGATAGTTAGGAGAATTGAAAACCGTGTCAACGCTTTTCTCCGCCATTGCGTAGATCGGTTTGAGATTTACCTGGATGGGAACATTGATCTCAGACACCGGCAGTGAATCCAGCCGGAAGGCAGTAGGCGCCAATTGCGGCCTCGCCGCATCAATCCGGGATACATTCAGCTTATGCGTACAGGAGCTAACCAGGACACAGATTACACAGATAAAAGCCCAATTTTTCATTGCCCCGAAATTAGGCAAACACCCGCAAACAGGAAGCTGTAGTACAAAATCTACAAAAAGAGGAGAGGAGCTCCTATTGTAAATACCGAAACAATGTATTTATTTTATAATCCGTTTTAAACGCCATCCTTATGATAACCATCCTGATCCTGACCCTTCTTTCACGTACGGCCGCAGGCCGAAAATTGGTAAGTCCGTTGTACCGGTTCAGTTCTCTTCACGTTTATTATTGCTGAGCGAATCCCTTATCGGTTAGCCGGATTTTTCCATCCTTTTCCAAGTCGTTCCACCGTACCCTGCACCCGCGCAAGCCGCGTTTCTTCCCGTTTGGCCGTTACGATCCATTCCACGTATTCCTTTTTATGGGAGAATGAAAGCGCCTGGAAAACTGCAGCCTCCTTTTTGTGCTTTTTAAAAGCGGTCGCAAGATCCCCGGGCAGCGTAACCGTTTTCTTCACCGGGTCAACCCAGTTGAAAATTTCACGCTTCACAGCCGGCTTTTGCTCTTTTTTAAGATCAGCATCCGTCTTAGCCCTGAAGCCAAATACAGACCAGGTATCATCAAACGAGATCAAACTGATCCAGGTTACGCGGTCGCCATGCGCCATCAGCGCATCCCAACCCTTATCACGCGTGAGATCGGTTTGTAAACCCGAACTGCCTTTTGGATAATAAACCCACACCAGGACACCCGGTTTCAGCAAGGCCATTACACGGGCCAGTTTTTTCTCCATATCGTCCCGGTTGGCTACAAACCAATGAACCTGGTTACAGCTTGCGCTCTTACGCGTCAGCCGCACCCCTGCAGGCAACTTGCCTAGTCCCATCCGGAACGACGGCGGCTCATTGATCGTTAGCAATACATCCTCTTCACGGATACGCAATTTCTCGGCAGTAGTTTTGGCCATGGCGGGACTTTTGCCTCTAAAATAGCATGAAGTGGCAAAAATCGGCAGTAATTTTCGCCAAACCTGTCAGAATCCGGCGGTTACAGCGGTAATTTACCGCCAAACCTGACATTTTTACATTTTTTATACCCACGGCACAACTATTGTCACCTGTTGGAGGCTTCCGGAAAGGAAGCTAAAAAAGGAGAAAAATTTACTATGGGAAAAATAATCGGAATAGACTTAGGAACTACTAATAGCTGCGTAGCAGTTATGGAAGGCAATGAGCCGGTAGTAATTGCCAACGATGAGGGACGTCGTACCACCCCGTCTGTTGTTGCATTTTTGAAAAATGGCGAGCGCAAAGTGGGAGATCCCGCCAAACGCCAGGCCATTACCAACCCGCAGAACACGATCATGTCTGTGAAACGTTTCATGGGCCGCGGATTTGGCGAAGTAACAGAAGAGATCAGCCACTGGAGCTATAAAGTGGCAAAAGGCGACAATGACACCGTTCGTATCGATATTGACGGTCGCCTCTATACACCCCAGGAGATATCTGCCATGATTCTTCAAAAGATGAAGAAAACAGCAGAAGATTACCTGGGCCATGAAGTAAATGAAGCGGTAATTACCGTGCCCGCTTACTTCAACGATGCCCAACGCCAGGCTACAAAAGAAGCCGGTGAAATCGCCGGACTTACCGTTCGCCGGATTGTAAACGAACCTACCGCAGCCGCCCTGGCCTATGGCCTGGACAAAGGCAAACACGATCAGAAAATTGCAGTGTTTGACCTGGGTGGTGGTACGTTTGATATTTCCGTACTCGAACTCGGTGATGGCGTATTTGAAGTGAAATCCACCAATGGTGACACGCACCTGGGTGGTGATGATTTTGATAAAGTGATCATGGACTGGCTGGCCGATGAATTTAAAAAAGAAGAGGCCATCGACCTGCGCAAAGATCCCATGGCGCTGCAACGCCTGAAGGAAGCTTCAGAAAAAGCAAAAGTGGAACTGTCTTCCTCCAGCGAAACAGAAATTAACCTGCCATACATCACAGCAGTGGATGGTGTTCCCAAACACCTGGTGAAAAAATTGAGCCGTGCAAAATTTGAACAACTGGCAGATGAACTGTTTGCCCGTTGCCTTCGCCCCTGCGAAGCGGCGTTGAAAGATGCAGGCCTTTCCACATCCCAGATTGATGAAGTAATCCTGGTGGGTGGTTCTACACGTATCCCCAAAGTGCAGGAAATTGTAGAAAAATTCTTTGGCAAAAAGCCAAACCGCAGTGTGAATCCTGATGAAGTGGTAGCCATTGGTGCCGCCATCCAGGGCGCCGTTCTTACGGGTGAAGTAAAAGATGTGCTGTTGCTCGACGTAACGCCGCTTTCACTCGGTATTGAAACACACGGCGGAGTAATGACAAGGCTTATTGATTCCAATACAACTATCCCTACCCGGAAATCGGAAGTGTTCTCTACTGCATCCGATAACCAGCCCGGCGTACAGATCCATGTGCTGCAGGGTGAGCGCTCCATGTCGAAAGACAACAAGAGCCTGGGTATGTTTAACCTCGATGGCATTCCGCCGGCACCACGCGGTGTACCGCAGATTGAAGTAACCTTTGACATTGACGCCAACGGTATCCTTCACGTAACTGCAAAAGACAAAGGAACCGGTAAAGAACAAAAGATCCATATCGAAGCCGGGTCCGGTCTTAGCAAAGATGAGGTGGAACGCATGAAGACAGAAGCAAAAGCCAATGAAACAGCGGATAAAGAAGCCCGTGAACGCATTGAAAAACTCAACGCCGCCGACAGCCTGATCTTCCAAACGGAAAAACAGATCAAGGAATATGGTGAAAAAATTCCGGCAGAAAAGAAAACCGCCATTGAGCAGGCCGCGGAAAAATTAAAAGAAGCACATAAAAACCAGGACATTGCCGGTATAGACGCCGCGATGGGCGAATTGAACGCCGCCTGGACCGCCGCCAGCGAAGACATGTACAAAGCACAGGCTGAAGCTCCCAACGATAGCCAGCAGGCTGAACCGGGCGCCACCAATGCTGATGCCGCAGGTGATAATGTAACCGACGTGCCGTACGAAGAAGTAAAATAACGGCATCGCAAATAACTATAACAGGTAATCCCGCCAATTGGCGGGATTATTTTTTATAAAACCTTTTTACAAAGGTTTATCCCAGGTAAAAAAGTCCACGTCATAATCCCCGGCAAATACCGTCAGTTTCAGGGTGTAGTCCATCTCGTTATTACGGAACACGTTCTGCATTCCCGATAGCAGGAAATTGACCTTTACAGTAGGCAAACCCGGCACCAGGCCCTTATATCCCGAGAAAAGCGACCATTGCGCCATCCAGTTCACTGTTTTATCACTTAAGTGCCCCTTCGCAGTAGACGCCAGTATAAATTCATCCCCTGTATTTTGCTTGAAAGCATCTTTCAATGCATTATAAACCGCAAAAAATATCCGTCGCACCGTATTGGAATCCGCACTCGTTTTATAAAAAGATTCGAAGTGCCACTGGTTTTTGCTTTTTTGCCGCATCAGCGCCGAACGTTTAAAGCCCACTACCTTGTAGGGTGTGGCATAATACATCTGCCCGATATAATCCACTGAATCGCGGTCGGTCAATGGCATCAGGTTGCGTATTGAAATGATCATGTATTGCAGCGCAGGCCAGTTTACAGACGCCGTTTTGTTCGTTGTATCAAGCCTGATCATCCATTTGTCGGCCGGCGCGGCCGTATTGGTAACAACCGGTGCGCTTTTAAATACTGGAGACGTGGCTGCAACGGCGGGCTTGCTGTAATTGTAAGAAAGCGGTTTGCCGTTGGCATCGTAGGCAACACGTACCGTCCAGCCATCTTTGGTATAATCGGCCAGGTTCATATCAGCAATGGATAATACCGGCTTTCCAAATGCCTGCTCAATAGCAGTACGGTTGGTTTGCCAGGTCATCCCCAGCGGCAACTTTCGTGTATATATACCATAGGTTGATTTCCCGTTTTGCAATTCAACCTCCCTGATCAGCTTCTCGTCTTGCGTTACGATGTAGATCGACAGCTTTGAATCCCAATGATCCGTATAAAAATTTTCCTGCGTTTTCAATTGCTGAAAAAGCGGCGATGAAACCGGCTGACCAATTAGTTGCAGCAATTGATCGCCTTCTATCGTTTGCGCGCTGCTGCCTGCTGCGAGCGAAACAAAAAAGAAAAGAAAAATAGCTGAACATTTCATGTTTCGAAAATTTGCAACAAGTTAGCGGTTGATACTTCGGTATAAATACCCGCTGGAAGGTATTATTGCAAAATGTACACTTCGCATGTATAAGCCTTAATGCATTTCAAACGATGAATGCCACCATTCACACTGTTTTAACAGCAGTTCACACCGCAATCACTTGGAAAGCGATTAATACAGTTGTATCTTTGCGGCGTCAAGACGAGCAACCGAAACATCGGTTAAAAATATCACGGGAACTGACACCTTCTTCAACGATTCTTGCGTGTTCACTCGCGGCTTTGCTCAGTAATTTTTATTGAACTTTTAAAAAAAAGAAAACATGAATACACATGTAGGGACTTCTATTGTCCAAATGGAACCGGCTATCCTTGAAAACCTGGTAAAAGAAGTAAAGGAAACAATTGCAAAAGATGTTGTGATCGCGAAACCTGCGCGTCGTTCGTTTACGGCTGCTGATCTGTGGAATATTCGTCGCAAAGCGGTGTCTGCCATGAATCGTGCTGCCCGCTAATCAGGCAAACAGTTTGTTCCGATCCAATGCCCTGGAGCAAAACTATGGTGACGGTTTTTCATAAATAAACCGCACCATTGCGTTCTTCTTTTCATCGGAAGTAAGATAGAGCTGGTAGCGCTTGTCGCCTGCCGTTACAATCATCAATGCCGTATTCGGTGGTATCGATCCCATATTTTCACCCACCATTACTACCTCCTGGATCGTCCGTTGCAAATCGATTTTTATCGTAGTGGTAATAGGCTTCGTGGTAAGCCCCTTGCTGGATATTACCGGCATATCATTTACATATACAGTAATCGTATCGCCATCAACGATCCCATTGTCGTAAAAATCAAGCCGGATGGTTCCGGTATCCACTTTGATCTCCCGGACCAGCTCGGCCGTACGCTCTGTAAGCGTTTTCGGCAAACTGGGTTTGAAGTCCGACTTCGCCACCCGGTTCAATACGATCGTGCCCGGTGGGCAAGCTATTTTATTGTCCATCGTTCTGCCCGACCATGACCCTCGCAGTTGTTCATCATTACCGCCTTTGTGAAAAGACAGTGAATAACGCTTGATACAGGGAATGCAGTCAGGCGGGATGTGGAAGGTGGTCACGCCCAGTTCGTTGATCAGGATCAGGTTGCTGTCTGGCTGGTACCGGCCGGAAAAAGTTTCCTTCACATAGTTGCTTGTATCGGAAAAATGGTAGGAAACGCCGGAAATCGTGTTCCCGGAAACAGACAATTGTAGTTCGATATTATAAACCGGGAAACAGCCACCAGGCTCCATCACTAATTTGCCTCTCCAGATCCCATTGATATCCTGGGCCTGGCTCAGCGCTGCCAGGAACAGGCCGGTGGTTAGAAAAAGAAGTCGTCGCATCGGGATGAAAATAGGTAATTTGAATGGGGCGGCATGGAAAATTACAGCAGCGGTTGGCGCGGCAATAACTGGCATGTCCGATTTTTACACAAAAAGTGAGGCTTCATGCTACTACGGTTTTTCATACCTGAACCGAACCACCGCATTCTTTTGTTCATCAGACGAGATGTGCACCTGGAACCGTTGCTCGCCGGCTTCCACGATCATCAGTGAGGTGTTTGGAGGAATGCGACCCAGGTTTTCTGCCACCATTACCAGTTCATGATCCTCATTGTCCTCGTCCATTTTAAATCGAAGTACCAGGGGAACAGTGCTTAAACCTTTTGAGGCCAATACCAGCTTTTTATCCAGGTAAACCGAAACCGTATCTCCGTCAATCTCGCCATTGTCGTACAACTTTATCACAACCTCGTTACTGTTGATCACGAGTGTTTTTACCAGCTCATTGGATCGCGTTTTCAGTACAGTAGGGGTAGAAACTTGTACAGGCGGACGATGCACAACGGCAGGCGTTGATGGCGTCGTATCAGTCCGCGGTTTTGTAGTGACGGGCGGCGGCGTAGTAACCACCGGGGGTTTGGAAGTTGTTGTTTTCGGGGGCGTTGTTTTTCGTACCGGAGGCTTTGTTTTCGTTACCGGTGGATTTGTCTTCGGTATTATCTTCGTCGGAGGCGCAGGTTTATATGTTTTGCGCAAAAAGGGCTCCACGTAAAAATCAGAAGTGGTCACCTTACGCAGTTGTACACGTCCGCCGCCGCAATCCTCACCCTTGCGACCACCCAGTCCATCCTTTTCAAACTTGCTGGTATAGGTTCCTTCCAGGAATTCTTCGGGGCCGGATTTAGCATAACTTAATACACAACGCATGATGCAGGCGCTGGATAATGAAGACATCCGTAATTCCACTGTTTTCAGCTCACGGATCACCAGGGTTTTGCCAACACGGTTGTAACTACCGGATAAAACCGCCTTGCCATAAAAAACCGTGCTAAGATAGGAATACGAAACTCCCGTAGCGGAAGACCCGGATTGCTTGATCTGGAGTTCAAATTTGTAGGTACTACCATCGTCCGTGTAGAAATTGCCTCGCCAGATACCCGTGAGGTTTTGCGAAAAGGCAGGAACAATGGTGGTAATGGCCAGCAAAAATGCCAGGCACAGCTTGGACATCA
This sequence comes from Bacteroidota bacterium, assembly GCA_048498035.1. Classification (GTDB taxonomy): domain Bacteria; phylum Bacteroidota; class Bacteroidia; order Chitinophagales; family Chitinophagaceae; genus CADEDV01. The sequence goes on from JBEHYT010000018.1 coordinate 77,162, forward strand.
ACTTTTTCATCACAATTTCAAAGCTAACGAATCCGTTCGTACCAATTCGGCCACGGGGCCTTCATTTTTGTTAATATTCAAGGCGCTGTATCCTTCCGGGCGGCCAGGATACGGCCCGGTTTCCCTTCAAAATCAGCAGGATTTCGCTACCTTTGCAGTCTTAAAATTCAAGATTTATTACATGATCAATATCACCCTCCCCGACGGTGCCGTCAGGGAATATGAACAAGGTACTTCTGCGCTGGATATTGCCAGGTCAATTTCCCAGGGCCTGGCAAAAAAAGTGATCGCCGCTTCCGTCAACGGGCAGGTGTGGGATGCCACGCGCCCGATCAATGAAGATGCATCGCTGCGCCTGCTTACCTGGGATGATCTTGATGCAAAAAAGACATTCTGGCATTCTACCGCTCACCTGATGGCCGAAGCAGTGGAATCTGTTTTTCCCGGCGTAAAATTTTGGGTGGGACCACCACTTGAAAACCCACAGGGTTTTTATTATGATATGGATCTCGGCGATCGCAAGATCACCGAAGAAGACCTGGCAAAACTGGAAAAGAAGATGGCTGAGCTCGCGCGGCAGGACAATCCCTATGTTCGCAGGGAGATCAGCAAAGCAGACGCCATCCAGTACTTTACCCAGAAAGATGATGAGTACAAGCTTGACCTGCTCGGCGGATTGTTTGACGGCGACATCACATTTTATACCCAGGGCAATTTCACTGATCTCTGTCGCGGGCCGCATATCCCGTCAACCGGTTTGATAAAAGCGGTAAAACTGACCAATATCGCCGGTGCATATTGGAAGGGCGATGAAAAGAACAAACAACTCACCCGGATCTATGGCGTAAGCTTTCCTTCCCAGAAAGAACTGGATGAACATCTGGCCATGCTCGAAGAAGCAAAAAAACGCGACCACCGGAAGCTTGGCAAAGAACTCAGCATCTATACCATGGACGATGATGTAGGGCAGGGGCTCATCATGTGGTTGCCCAACGGAACTGTGATGATTGAAGAACTGGAAAAACTGGCCAAGGAAACTGAACTCGATGCAGGTTACAAAAGGGTAGTTACGCCGCATATCGCCAAGGAAAGTATGTATATCACCAGCGGTCACCTGCCGTATTATGCGGATAGCATGTATCCGCCAATGGAGGTAGATGGTGAGAAATATTACCTGAAATCCATGAACTGCCCGCATCATCACAAGATCTTTGCAGCGGAACCCAAAAGCTATCGCGATCTGCCATATCGTATCGCCGAATATGGAACAGTATATCGCTATGAACAAAGCGGCGAATTATTTGGATTGATGCGTGTGCGTTGCCTGCACATGAACGACGCGCATATCTATTGCACACGGGAACAGTTCAACCAGGAATTCCGGGCGGTAAACGAAATGTATCTGAAGTATTTTAAGATATTCGGTATCGAAAAATACGTGATGCGCCTATCCCTGCACTCACCGGAAAAACTAGGCGTGAAGTACGTGAACGAACCGGAACTCTGGCAGGAAACCGAAGCCATGGTACGCAACGTACTCATTGAATCCAACATCCCGTTTGTGGAGGTGCAGGACGAAGCGGCATTCTATGGCCCCAAAATTGACGTACAGATCTTCAGCGTTATCGGCCGTGAATTTACCCTGGCTACCAACCAGGTGGATTTCTCGCAGGGGCGCAGCTTCAAACTGCAGTATACCGGGCAGGATAATAAGCCCGAAACACCCCTGATCATCCACCGGGCACCGCTGGGTACCCACGAACGTTTTATCGGGTTCCTGCTGGAGCAATTTGCAGGCAAGTTGCCAACCTGGCTGGCGCCGGTCCAGGTGAAAATCCTGCCGATCAGCGATAAATTCATCGACTACGCGAAAACTGTTTCGGCGAAGCTGAAAAAAGCAGATATTCGTGCAGAGGTTGACGACCGTAGCGAAAAAATCGGTAAGAAGATCCGGGATACCGAATTGCAAAAAGTTCCCTACATGATCGTCATCGGGGAGAAGGAAGTGAACGAGGAAAAAATATCGGTACGCCGCCGCGGTCAGCAAGACCTGGGCTCAACAGGCACCGATCTTTTTATCAGGGAACTTCGGGAAGAGATTGACGAGCGGATGGCAGAAGGTAAAACAAAAGAACAGTTGACAATTTTCAACACATAAACACAAGCGGCTTCGGTTACCAGCAAAATGAAATGGTTACCTATAGCTGATGAACACCACTCCTCAAGCCCTGTACGAGGAGCTATCAACAACTAAAAAATGCTTCGCCAGGGACGAAGCCTCAGTTAAAAACAATAAATGGCAGTACCTCAAAAACCCGGAGGCGGGTTCAACAGGCCACAGGGTCCGGGCGGCCCTTACAGACCCGGCGGTGGCGGCGGCTACAAAGGCGGCTTCAGAAACAGGATGATGCCCCGAAAGGAGGCAGAACACAGGATCAACAACTTCATCCGTGTTCCCCAGGTTCGCCTGGTAGGTGATAACATAGAAGTTGGTATTTATAACACACAGGACGCGCTTCGTATGGCGCAGGATCAGGGACTTGATCTCGTGGAGATCTCAGGTACCGTGGATCCCCCGGTTTGCAAGATCATCGATTATAATAAATTTCTATACGATAAGAAGAAGAAAGAAAAGGAGATGAAAGCCAAGAGCAAAGTCTCCGAAGTGAAAGAAATCCGGTTTACACCCAATACAGACGATCACGACTTTGACTTCAAAGCAAAGCACGCTATTGAATTCCTGAAAGAAGGCAATAAAGTAAAAGCATATGTTCAGTTCAAGGGACGGGCTATCCAGTTCCAGGATCGCGGACAACTGTTGCTCCTGAAATTTGCAGAACGGCTGGGCGAAGTGGGCATCCTTGAGAACATGCCTAAAATGGAAGGTCGCCGCATGCTGGCGATGTTTGCCCCCAAAGGGAAAAAGAAAAGTTGAACTGATTGAAAGAATATCGATACAAAGCCATCCGCTACGGCGGATGGCTTTTTTTTGCCGCTGGTATAAAAAAAGAAAGGAAATCCGGCAAACGCCGTCCAATGCGTATATTAGTTTCTTTTTTTCCTCACTAAACTCATAGCTAAACTATGCTTCGAATCATGAATCGCTGGGGGTTGACGATACTGGCCACCAGTATCTCAATCGCTTCTTTTGCCCAGGTGCGTCCCACCCGTGACTCTACGCGCACGATGCCACCCGGTATGCGGGGCGGAGGTCAGAATACAGGCCCCAAACCCTACAAAGAGGTTATTACAGACAAGGCCCAGACAGACGACGGGCTCTTCAAAGTACACAAACAGGAGGATCGCTATTTCTTTGAAATTCCCGATGCGATGCTCGGGCGCGATATCCTTGTAGTAAACCGACTGTCAAAAGCAGGCGCAGGCATGCGAAACAACTTCTTCGGATATGCCGGTGACCAGATTGGCCAGGAAGTGATCCAGTTTGAGAAAGGCCCCAACAACAAACTGTTCCTTCGCACCATTTCATTTGCCGAATACGCGAAAGATTCAACATCGCCTATGTTCTCGGCAGTTACCAACTCAAACGTACAGCCAATCGCGGCGGCGTTTGACATCAAAGCGTTCTCTACAGACTCTTCCGCATCCGTGATTGATGTAACAGATTACGTAAACAGTGACAATGATGTCCTGTTTTTCAACAGCGGATTAAAAAGCTCACAGCGGATTGGCTCACAACAATCCGATAAATCGTATATCGTTGGCGTTCATTCCTATCCCATGAACGTTGAAATCACTACGGTAAAAACCTATTCAAGACTTCCTGCATCACCCGGCGGTTCACCCGCTGGCGGTCGCGGCGGCGGCGGTGCAACCGGCAACCTGACAGTTGAACTGAACAGTTCACTCGTACTGCTGCCGGCAAAGCCAATGCAGTCCCGCTATTTTGATGATCGCGTTGGTTTCTTCGCAGTAGGTTATACTGATTTCGATCTTAACCCACAAGGTGTAAAACCGATCTCACTGGTAAAACGCTGGAGGCTGGAGCCGAAAGATGAAGACATCGAAAAATACAAACGCGGTGAACTGGTAGAACCCAAGAAACCGATCATCTTTTACATCGATCCGGCTACTCCCAAAAAATGGGTGCCGTACCTGATCCAGGGAGTAAACGACTGGCAGGCCGCTTTTGAAAAAGCAGGATTTAAAAATGCCATCATCGCCAAAGAAGCGCCAACCAAAGAACAGGATCCGGAATGGAGCCTGGAAGATGCGCGCTATTCGGCTATCGTATACAAACCATCTGATATTCCAAACGCCAGCGGACCCAGCATCTCCGATCCCCGCAGCGGCGAGATCATGGAAAGCCATATCAACTGGTACCATAGCGTAATGCAACTGGTGCACGACTGGTACTTTATCCAGACGGCAGCGGTAGACCCGCGTGCACGCAAAATGGTGTTTGATGATGACCTCATGGGGCAGTTGATCCGCTTCGTATCATCCCACGAAGTGGGACACACACTCGGGCTCCGTCACAACTACGGCTCCAGTTCTACCGTGCCGGTAGAGAACCTGCGCAATAAAGCCTGGGTGGAAGCACACGGACACACGCCGTCTATTATGGATTATGCCCGTTTTAACTACGTAGCACAACCGGAAGATAATATTGCAGAATCCGGGCTCTTCCCACGCATTGGTGATTATGACAAATGGGCCATTGAATGGGGCTATCGTCTCTTCCCGCAGTTTAACGGACCCGAGGAAGAAAAAACATACCTGAATAAATGGGTAATTGAAAAACTGAAAGACAAACGCCTCTGGTTTGGCACAGAAACCAACCCGGATGATCCGCGTTCACAAAGCGAGCAAGTGGGCGACGATGCAATGAAAGCAAGCGCTTACGGTATCAAAAACCTGCAACGCATTTTACCCAACCTGGAAGAATGGACACGCCAGCCCAATGAAGATTATGACGGACTGAATAAGATGTACGAGCAACTGCAGCAGCAGTACGGTCGCTACATGGGCCATGTGGCCAAATATGTGGGCGGTATTATGGAAACGCCCAAAACGATTGAAGAAACCGGGCCGGTGTATGAAGCCGTGTCTAAAGCCAAACAGAAAGAAGCCGTTGATTTTCTCAACAAGCAATTGTTTGCTACGCCTACCTGGCTGATCAATGAAGACATCTCCGGTAAAACAGGAGTAAATCCGTTGGTTACCATCGGTAGCATCCAGGACAGAACACTGGGCAGACTGTTGTCTACCCGCACATTTGGCAAATTGCTGGATGATGAGGCGGTACATGGAAAGAATGCCTATAGCATGCTTGAAATGTTGTCTGACCTGAAAAAAGGTATCTGGACGGAACTGCCCACGCGCAAACCAATCGATATGTATCGCCGTAACCTGCAGAAATCGTATGTAAACACGCTGGCGGAAATCCTGAATCCACCGGCACCCGCTGCCGGCGCAGCAGGCGTTACGTTCCGGTTCTCCAATGCAGCGCCGTCTGTGGCGGTAGACCAAACCGATATTCTCAGCGTGGTACGCGCTCACCTGGTAAGCCTGCGGGCAGAAGCCAATGCGGCAGCTGCCGGTTCTGCAGACCCGATGACAAAATATCACCTGCAAGATATCGTGCAACGTATTGATAACGCTTTGAAACCCAATAAATAATTGGTAATCAGGCCAGATTTTGATAAAAGGCGGCTCCCAAATGGGTGCCGCCTTTTATTTTTGTGCGGCCTTTGGACAGATGGCGAACTGTTTGTATCTTTGCACTCCGTTTGAAAAAACGGTTTTCGGTTTATCCCCGTGGTAAACCAACCAATTGCCTGAAGAGGTTCGATAAAGGTTCCGCCGGTGCGGAAATGCCTCAAGGGTGTAATAGTAATACTGGGTAAAATGCCTAAAGTAAAAACAAATTCCAGCGCCAAAAAACGCTTTAAAGTAACGGCGACCGGGAAAATTCAGCACCAAAAGAGTTTTAAACGTCACATCCTGACAAAAAAATCCAAGAAACGCAAACGTAACATGCGCCTGGACGGCACCGTTGCAAAATCCCATGTTGATTTTGTAAAACGCCTGCTCCGCCTGAAATAAGCGCCGGATTTTTTAATTCAATCACATTTTAAACTCTTTATACAATGCCTCGTTCAAAAAATGCAGTAGCCTCCAAGGCCCGCCGCAAAAAAATATTAAAGCAAGCAAAAGGTTTTTACGGTAAACGTAAAAACGTCTACACCGTTGCCAAAAACGTTGTAGAAAAAGGGATGACCTACATGTTTGTGGGTCGTAAACTGAAAAAACGTGAATACCGCAGCCTGTGGATCGCCCGTATCAATGCTGCCGTTCGCGCTGAAGGAATGACCTATTCCCAGTTTATCAACAAAATCCAGGCAAAAGGAATTGAACTGGATCGTAAAGTACTGGCAGACCTGGCCATGAACAATCCCGAAACCTTCAAGTCGCTGGTTGATTCTGTAAAGTAAAACAGCGTTGAAAATAACCGAAAGCCCTTCTGTCTGCAGAAGGGCTTTTTCATTGCCCGAAAAAAGAAGCCCAAAAACTAACCAAGTTATTATTTTTGTGCTCACTAAATTTACCACATTGGATAGACGCGAGTACACACAGGTTACAAATTCCTACCAGGACCTGGTAAAACAAACTTTCAATTTTCCCCAGGAAGGACTTGAAGTAGATGATGAAGGATACCTTCATTTTAACGGCCTCGATCTGAAAGCGCTGATCGCAAAATATGGCACACCGCTCAAAATGAGTTACCTGCCAAAGATCGGTATGCAGATAAAAAAGGCGAAAAATATGTTCGCGGCCGCTTTTAAAAAACATAGATACGAAGGCAAGTACTTTTATTGCTACTGCACCAAAAGCTCCCACTTCTCCTTTGTAGTGGAAGAAGCCCTGAAAAATGACATTCACCTGGAAACCTCGTACGCCTACGATATTGAAATCATCAAGAAACTGTACGATAAAAAGAAGATCACAAAGGATATCAATATCATTTGCAACGGCTACAAACAAAAAGGATACACCCGCCGGATCGCCAATCTGATCAATGCCGGTTTTTCGAATGTAATTCCCGTGCTCGACAATAAGGATGAATTAAAAGAATACGCTAAAACCGTAAAGAACCCGTTCAAACTGGGTATCCGCGTTGCTGCGGAAGAAGAGCCTACATTTCCTTTTTATACCTCGCGCCTCGGTATTCGCGCAAAAGATATCCTGGAATTTTATGTAGACCGGATTGAAGGCTACGAAAGCAAATTCCAGTTAAAGATGCTCCACATCTTCCTGAACAAAGGGATCAAGGATGATATTTATTACTGGAGTGAATTGAACAAGATCACTAACCTCTATTGCCAGCTCAAAAAGATCTGCCCGGAACTGGATTCGATCAATATTGGCGGCGGTTTTCCGATCAAACACTCACTGGGTTTTGAATATGATTACCAGTTTATGATCAATGAAATTGTAGGCAATATCAAGGCTGCCTGCAAAAAAGCCAAGGTACCCATGCCGAATATTTATACTGAATTCGGCAGTTACACAGTAGGAGAGAGCATGGCCCATATCTACAGCGTAATAGGTCAAAAGGTGCAGAATGACCGTGAAACCTGGTACATGATCGACTCATCCTTTATCACCACGCTTCCAGACACCTGGGGTATTGGTGAAAAATTCCTGATGCTGCCTATCAACAAATGGGAACAGGAATACCAGCGGGTAGTGCTTGGTGGTATCACCTGCGACAGCCATGATTACTATGATTCCGAAGAACACATCAACGAAGTGTTCCTTCCGAAAATAAATGACGGAGAACCGCTTTATGTGGGTTTTTTCCATACGGGCGCTTACCAGGACCAGATCAGCGGCTATGGCGGCATCAAACACTGCCTGATCCCTTCTCCCAAACATGTCATCATTGGGTATGATAAGAACGGGAAACTGACCGACTGGCTCTATGCTCGTCAGCAAACTGCGCAAAGTATGCTGAAAATACTGGGGTATAAATAAATAGCACGACGAAGCTAATCGCAATGAATAACAAAGCCGCCCATCAGGGCGGCTTTTCTTTTAATATCGGCCACGCTTGCTGTAGCGCTTTCCATACTGTTTCCACTCCCGGTATTCCCAGTTGCTGTACCGGGCTTTGCGCACCTGCGCTTTGTCCAGGTAAAACCGGTTATCATATCCCTGCCAATACACAAAGCCATCCGGGGTGCGGTGAAAAAACCGCCCATCCGGGTTTCTGCTCATGGTAAACCCGGGACTTGGCGTCAGGATCAACGCCACCCGGGTGCTGTAATGTGCCCGTGGTGGTTCAGGGTAGGCACGCGAAGTGGAACAGCTTGCAGCGCCAGCCACCACCAGGAAAAGAATAGCCGCTTGTAAAATTTTAATCATTTTCATGGTTGATGATTTTACATTAGCCAGACAATTCATTTGCCGTAAAATCCTAAAACCATTTTAACATGAAATATTTTTTGCTATTCTTAACAATCGCCTGGGTTACCTGCTGTCACGCGCAGGATGCCAGTGATTCCATTAAAGCTACCGTTGCAACACTCTTTTCTGCAATGAAGAATGCAGACGCGCAGGGTGTATTAAGCACCTTTGCGCCGGGTGCGATATTGCAAAGCGTTTCAAAAACCAAAGACGGTGTTAAAGTGGAAACAGACACCGTTGCTTCCTTTGCCAATACAGTTGCATCGCTGGAAAAAGGAGATGCAGACGAGCAGGTTGTAATTGAAACATTGCGTGTAGATGGGGATCTGGCGATTGTATGGGCGCCGTATAAATTCTTTTACAAGGGAAAATTCAGCCACTGTGGAGCCGACTCTTTTCAGCTGGTAAGATTGAACGGAGAATGGAAAATCCAGTATCTGATAGACACAAGAAGACGAGATTGTGGGTTAATTCAATAATTCAATAATTCGGTGATTCGATAATGGAGGGAATGCAAATGTGGAAATGTGCTGATTAATTTCTAATTCGACAATTCGCTGATTCGATAATCATTAGTGTCCGGGGAAACTTTAGCATATCCCACGAAGTGGGGCATTTGCATTGCTTGCGGCTTTTTTGCCTCCACGGCCGGCGGGCCGAGTTGCAGCTCCGGCGCTGTTTTTTGTGCTTGGCAGCGCCATTCC